>CAUWLU010000046.1:0-17099 GCA_963559705.1 uncultured Acutalibacter sp. | reverse complement strand
GCAAACCCGCATGAATACTGACAAAAATGGGGTAGACATCTAAAGTGTCTACCCCAGATGGTGGGAGAGAGTGGATTCGAACCACTGAAGTCATCGACAACAGATTTACAGTCTGCCCCCTTTGGCCACTCGGGAACTCTCCCATATAAGCCCCAACCCAAAAGGAAGGGATATGTGAAACATGCTTGTTTGTCAGCTAGTGGAGCTGGTGAACGGACTCGAACCCCTGACCTGCTGATTACAAATCAGCTGCTCTACCAACTGAGCTACACCAGCGGATCTCTCAGCGCTCGTTTATTATAGCCGAAAGGTCCCGGAAAGTCAAGCACAAAAAATGAGTTTTTTCAAAAAATTTTTACCGCCCACAATTTTGGAGGAAGGTCTGCCAAGATGTGTAAAATTGAAAAAAAGCTGTGGACTTTTCCGTGTAGTATGTTACAATGTTGTTATAAGAAATATCTGTGGGGAAAAGGAGTGTTGTGTGATGAAAAAGCTCGTGTGTGTGCTGCTGACCTTGTGCCTGCTTGCCGTTGGGTTTGCCGGCTGTGGGGATCAGAGCGGCAAGGATGGAAAAGATGGTTCCAGCAGTCAGGTCGGTCAGCCGGCAACGGTAACGCCAAGTCCGTCCCCACCGCCCCAAACTGCAAAGGCGGTGCGGGTTACTGCGGATTCCGGTTTAAATGTGAGGTCGGAGCCCAGCACCGACGGCGAGATCCTGGATTTGGCAGAAAACGGGGATCGTCTTGCTCTGCTGACCGAGGACCCGCAGGACGGTTGGTACCAAGTTCAATACAATGGCAAAACAGCCTATGTGTCTGCGGATTATGCCGAGGTCGTTGAGGTGACGGTGGATGAGTATAACCGGCTGAGGAACGGCACGGGAACCTCTTCCCCCCAAAGCTCCAGCTCGGAGCCGTCGGAGTCTTCCCAGGACAGCTCCAGCTCAGCCTCTCAAACAGATGGCGGCTCTTCCAACAGCGAAAGCTCGTCGTCCGCATCTTCCAATTCTGTGAATTCTGAGGACGGCGAATAAACGCCGTTCTCTTTTCCTGGTTTTATATGGGGATGTGTTTTCTTATTTCATTTTGTTGATCCAGTGTTCTTTTTTGGAAAGAGAGAAAGGATAAGACCGTCATGAATATAATGATTGTGGGCGGCGGATTATTGGGCCGCAAAACTGCTGAGATGCTGGACGAGATGGGCCATGATGTGGTGCTGATTGACGCCAATCAGGAGAATTTGGCATTGCTCAGCCCGGATTTCAGCGGTGTTACGGCCGTGGGATTTCCCATGGATATCACCAGCTTGCGGGTCGCCGGAATTGAAGGCTGCGATGCCGTGGCTGTCACCACGCCGGATGACAATTTGAATATCACTGTGGGCCAAATCGCCAAGAATGTGTTTGGAATTCCCAATGTGATCGCCCGCATTTCCGATCCCTACCGCGAGAATATTTTTGAGCGCTTCGGTCTGCAGACCGTCTGTCCCACCAATATGGCGGGGGACAAGCTGGTGACTGCCCTGACGTCGCCTTGGCAAAGCCGTCATATCACCTTTGGACCCACCACCATCTCTTTAGAGGTCATTCCGGTGGAGCGGCGCTATTTTGGAAGCTCCACAGCAGGGGTAGAGCTTCGCTCCGGGGACGGGCTGTTCGGCGTAATCAAGGACGACGGGCGGTTCCTGCTGAAGGTGCAGCATGAAGAGATCCTTCTGGATAGCGGGGATTTCCTGGTGTGCAGCAGGAAGATCGACTAAGGGGGATTTGCAATGAGAATGGTAATCGTCGGCGGCGGCAAGGCGGGCTGGAACCTGGCCCGCATCATGTTGGAACGTCGCCATACCGTCAGCTTGATTGAACGCGACCGTCAGAGATGTGAAAAACTGGCGGACGATTTGGATGCGGCTATTTTTCGCGGGGATGGGACCAATGTGGCCGTGCTTGAGGCTGCGGGTACAAAAGGCGCGGATGTGTTCATGACCGTCACGGGCAGCGATCAAGATAATCTGGTGGCTTGCCAGGTGGCACGGGATCACTTTCACGCAAAGAAGGTGATCTCGCGGGTCAACGACCCCCGCAATCTGGAAACCTTCCGGGTGCTGGGGATTGAGAATGTTGTCAGCAGCACGGATATTCTCACCAAGATGATCGAGCAGGAAGCGGATTTGGCCCACATGCATCTGATTGCCACGCTGAATCAGGGCAAAGCGGGTATTTGCTCCATGACCCTGCCCTCCAATACGGCTTTGGACGGCGCTGCGCTGAAGGATATCAATTTGCCGGGCGGCACCCTGGTCATTTCTTTGATCCGCCGGGGCGTGCTCACCATCCCCAACGGCTCCACCATCCTTCAGGCGGGGGATGAGCTGGTGGCTGTCAGCGAGGAAAAAAGCCAAAAAGCCCTGACGCGCGCCCTTTCGGAAGTGACCAAGGGGGACCGGCACGGATAAAGAGGAAAAATAATAACAATTACTACTTTACAAATCCCGAAACCTGTGCTATACTATGTTCACAGGAACGGAAGAGCGAGAGCCTCCTCCTGGAATTGGTAAAGGAAGGAACGATCCGGGCTTTGGAGAAGCGCGAAAATTTCAGCAGAAAGCGGATGGCAATTCTAAATACGCTGCAGGAGACTACGGTGCATCCCACGGCGGACTGGGTTTATGCCAGACTGAAGCCCCGCTACCCGAACTTGAGCCTGGGCACGGTCTATCGGAACCTGAAAAAGTTTTGTGAGACGGGCAAGGCAATCAGCGTTGGGGTGATTAACGGACAGGAACATTTTGACGCTCGTGTAGAACCTCACGCCCACTTTGTGTGTAAGCGCTGCGGGGCTGTGCTGGATATCCCTCAGGAGTTCTTTCAGGAGGCAGAGCTTGCGGAGCTTTCTGCAAAATGCCACATGAGGGTGGAAGGGGTCAAGGTTTTGTTCGAGGGCGCCTGCCCCGGCTGTGAAAAGCTGGCCCAGTGATGTGCCGGAAAACGGCATCGAAGAAAAGCGGTTCGACAGTGTCCTATCTCATTGTTCTATCATAAAAATGAAATTTTAAAATGGAGGAATTACTCATGAAAAAGTTTGTTTGCACTGTTTGCGGTTATGTGTATGAGGGCGAGGCTGCTCCCGAGAAGTGCCCTGTTTGCGGCGCTCCCGCTGAGAAGTTCGCAGAGCAGGCCGGTGAGCTGACCTGGGCTGCTGAGCATGTTGTGGGCGTTGCCAAGGGCGTTGACGAGGAGATCCTGCAGGGTCTGCGCGAGAACTTCCAGGGCGAGTGCACTGAGGTTGGTATGTACCTGGCCATGGCTCGCGTGGCTCATCGCGAGGGCTATCCCGAGATCGGCCTGTACTGGGAGAAGGCTGCCTATGAAGAGGCTGAGCACGCCGCCAAGTTTGCCGAGCTGCTGGGCGAGGTTGTAACCGACTCCACCAAGAAGAACCTGGAGATGCGTGTGGAAGCTGAGAACGGCGCTACCATGGGCAAGACCGAGCTGGCCAAGAAGGCGAAGGCTCTGAACCTGGACGCCATCCACGACACCGTGCATGAGATGGCCCGCGACGAGGCCCGTCATGGCAAGGCTTTCGCTGGCCTGCTGAAGCGCTACTTCGGCTAATCCAAACCGGATCAATAAACAAAAAAAGAGAGAGAACGGGGAAACCTGTTCTCTCTCTTTTGCGTTTTGCGGTGTCCAATAGGCGGCTATCTTGCTTAAAAGCATCCCTATTTTATTGATAGCCAATACTATACTGGAGTGTAACTCCATTAAAACCTGTGGATCATCCGGATATCCTTGACTGAAAGGAGAAGCGAAATTGGATTACCAATATAATTGGATGACACCCTGATTGCAAAATGCATCCGGGCTTATCGGCCTGAGAATCCCCTTTCAAACCTCCGCTGTTTTTGTCCCCTGCACGTTCCGAGGCCTCTGCCATAGCCGGCTTTTTGGTTTTGTCAAAGCTGAAAATCCTCCGGCCGGAATCGGGAGGTTTGTAGGGAGGGGGCGGGCTTGGGGTCCCGCCGCAGAGGGTCGTACTGGTAGTGTTTTTTGCAGCAGGCAGGTTCTCCCTGCGGGGTTTGCCCCCTGGCGCAAATGACCTCTCCCGCGATTCCGCTGTTATTCTGGCAGTAGGCGCAGCTGGGAACGATGTGCTCCCCGAACAGCGCTTGCTTTTTCTTTTTTTGAAACCATCCCATGGTTGCCGTGCCTCCCGTGTTTCCTTGTTGAAAAGCATTATAACACAGACGGCCGCCGGGGTGCAAGAGCGTCAGGTCCGGCTTTTGCTCACTGCCAGCAGGAATGCCAAACACATCAGCAGCAGGGACAATCCCCCCGCAGCGGTGGACGCGGTGACGCCGTATTCCAGTGCGGCCCCGGAAACAGCCCACACTTGTTGGGCCGGTACGGGCAGCAGGCGTTCCAAAAGCAGGAAGATCCCAGCGGACAGCAGCCCGTGGAGGAGCCTCCACAGGAAGAAGCTTGCCTTGGACAGGGGAAGCTCGGAAAAGAAGGAGAACACCTGCAAATGTACGCACAACCCGCCAAAGGCCAGGCCAAACGCGTACAGCGCAGGTCCCGCCCCGGTCAAGGCGGCCATACCGGTACCGCCGGTGACCTCCATGAGGAAGGCGAGGCAGACGGCGGCCTCTCCCAAAGTGACCAGCCCAGTGGAGGCCAGCAGGGAGGCTATCCACTGGAACAGCCCGCTGCCCTGAAGCACAGCGGTGATCCCCGCAAACAGCAGGATGCACCCGCACATGGTGGCAGTGGCTGAGCAGGCGTCCCGCACGGAGCATACCACCGGTGAGGTGGAATCCGGAGCGGCGGCCAGGTGCTGCTCTTCTGGCAGGGGCTTTCCCAGCCCTGAGAGAAGCCCAAGCAACAGTCCGGAAAGGGTCACTGACCCGAAAAGCAGCCAGCCCAAGGCTGCGTTTCCCAGCAGGCCGCAGCCAAGAAAGGTCACCACGAAGGCAGCGCCCGGGGCCACGCAGAAGCCCATCATGCGCCCGGCTTGGGCTTTGGTGATCCGGTTTTCCTGGAGCAGCAGGGACACCCCACGCGCTCCGGCTGGGTAGCCCCCCAGGAAGCTGAGAAGAATCACAGCGCCGCAGGCTTCCGGCAAGCGAAACAGTCGGCGGGTGATCGGGGACAGGAATTTCCCAAGGACGCTCCCCGCGCCGGAGCGCACCCCATAACTGGCCAGCGCCATAAAAGGAAACAGGGAGGGCACCAAAGAGCCCAGGCAGTACCCGATGCTCTGCAGCAGATTGTCCCGCACCTGGGCGGGGTACAGCAGCAAGCCTGCTCCGAAAGCAGCGAAGAATACCGCCGCTGGAAGAAGCCTGCGGTTTGAGGTTGGTTCCATGGATGCGACTGTCACAGAGCCGCACCTCCTTTCGGGATCTACTTCCACAGGATATGAAGCGGGCCGGTGATACATTCCCGTCCAAAGCCATATAGATGGGGAAGAAAGGGGGCGGCGCCGTGGGGGATCGGGAGGCCAATGGCTTGCTGGTGGAGCTTTCCGGAAACCGGAGGGCAGTGGTGCAGGGCTGCGACGGTATTTTGGATTACGGTGATGAGCTGACGTCTTTTCGGGCGGGAAAGCTGACCTTGTGCTTTGAGGGCAGGGGGCTGCGCTTGCTGCGGCTGACGGACAGCTCGGCGGTGGTGGAGGGCACGATTCGCCGGGTGGTGTACGAGCTTGGAGAAAAAAGGGGGGCAGACCATGATTGACCGTCTGATCCATGAGCTTACCGGGTGGGTGGAATTTGAGATCCGCGGCGGCGGGGCGCGGTTCCTCAACGCGGCTGCCAAAAGCGGCGTGGAGTTTTGGGGCTTCTCCCGTCAGGGGGAGTGCCTGGTCGTCCGCGGAAAGCCCAGGGAATACCGGCGCCTCCGTCCCCTGTTCCGGCGGTGCGGGGCCCATCCCCGCATCCGAAAAAGGCGGGGGCTCCCCTTTTGGACGGCTCGTGCCTGGCGCAGAAAAGGACTGGTCCTGGGCGCGGTGTGCGGAGCGGGGATTTATTGGTTCCTCAGCGGGTTCTGCTGGGGAGTGACCGTGACAGGGACCGAGACGCTGACCCGCCGCCAGGTGCTGGAAACAGCAGAGAGCTGCGGCGTCCAGGTGGGGGCGCGGTTGAATTCCTTCGACCCCAAGGACGCGGCGCTGTCCCTGCAGAACAAGCTGCCCCAGGCCACATGGCTGTCGGTGAATACGGACGGCTGCTTTGTGGAGGTGGCGCTGCAGGAGGTGCTTGCTGCGCCGGAGGTGGTGGACGAAACAGAGTGGTCCAACATGGTGGCTTCCAGGGCGGGGACCATTCTCTCCATCAATGCGGAGCGGGGCAGGTCCGAGGTGGACATCGGAGAGACGGTGGAGCCGGGTCAGCTGCTGATTGCCGGGCTGTATCAGCAGGAGGTGGACCCCTGGTCGCCCCCGCCCTCAGAGCCTTATCAGGTGCTGGGGGCAGCCAGGGGCAGTGTGCGCGCCCTGACCTATCGGGAATTTACCGTGGAAGCGCCCCGGGAAAAGACCGTTTTGGTGCCCGGAGAAAAAAGGACGCAGCAGGTGCTGAAGGTGTTCGGCTTTGAGATTCCCATGGTTTTTTCTGATACACAGGAGGAGGAGTGCCGCAGATGGACCAGCGTCACTGCGTGGGAGCCCCTGGGACGGGCGCTGCCGCTGGTTTGGGAAAAGACCGTGGTGCAGCCCTTGCAGGAGGAACGTGTGCTGTTGAAGGAGGTTGCTTGGCAGGAAGCGGCGCTGCTGGAGCTGAGAAGGGAGCAGCGGGAGGCGCTTCCCGCCGGAAGCCGCGTGGCGAAGGAGGAGCTTACGTATTCCGTAAAGGAGGACGTATGCGTGCTGAAAGCTGTCTGCCGCTGCGAGGAGGAGATCGGTGTGGTTCGCAAAATTTCGTTTGAATAGTATAAGGGTGAGGAGTAATTTTGGTAAGTATTCATAGAGCTTTCCCTTGAAGTTTGTTGGGAGGCTGTGGTATAATAGCTAACGAAAGCTTGCAGAATGAGATGCGGCCCTCTGAAAAGCGGAGCTTTGGCTTGGCAGGAGGCAGTGTCTTTCCTTTTCATAACAGGATAGGAACTTGAAGAAACAGGAGAATGTGTTTGGAACAGAAGATCAATTTTGACAGACTTGGTCAGGCCGAGGCGCTTTTTGGAAGCTTTGATGAGAACGTCCGGCTGATCGAGAAGGAGTTTGGCGTTGCCCTGGTGGTGCGGGACTCGGAGCTGAAAATCACCGGGGAGGACCCGGAGGCTGTGGACAAGGCCTCCCGCACGGTGCAGAGTCTTCTGACCCTTATCGGCAACGGAGAGACCCTTACAGAGCAGAACGTGCGCTACTGCATCCGTATGGTGGAGGAGGACAGCGAGGATAAGGTGGTCCGCCTGGCCGGGGATGTGGTGTGCATCACCAGCAAGGGCAAGCCCATCAAGCCGAAGACCGTGGGTCAGCGCACCTATTGCGATAACATCAAGGAGAATACCATCACCATTGGCGTGGGCCCCGCCGGCACGGGAAAAACCTATCTGGCTGTGGCCATGGCGGTCAATGCCTTCCGGGCGCAGCAGGTCAATCGGATCATCCTCACGCGGCCGGCAGTGGAGGCCGGGGAAAAGCTGGGCTTTTTGCCCGGCGATCTGCAGCAGAAGGTGGACCCCTATCTGCGGCCCTTGTATGACGCTCTGTTCGATATGCTGGGGGCGGAGACCTACCAGCGTTTTGTGGAACGCGGGAATATTGAGGTGGCCCCGCTGGCCTATATGCGCGGCCGCACACTGGACGACAGCTTCATCATTTTGGATGAGGCGCAGAACACCACAGGGGAGCAGATGAAAATGTTCCTCACGCGGCTGGGGTTCAACTCGAAAATGGTAATCACCGGGGATGTGACCCAGATTGATTTGCCGGACGGAAAGAAATCCGGCTTAAAAGAGGCTGTGCGGATTCTGAAAGGCGTGGAGGACATCGCTATTTTTCGCTTTACGGAAAAGGACGTGGTCCGTCACAAGCTGGTGCAGGATATCATTCGGGCTTATGAGCGCGCTGGTAGAACTGCAAAATAGGAATTGAGAAAATGCGGCGTCTGAAAACGGGCATGGAAAGCCCCGGGCGCTTTTAGAAGATTCTATAGAAAGGAACAGTGTGGAGAATGGAAAAAATTAGAGTGGTTATTTCGAATCAGCAGAAGGCGGTAAAGATCCCCACGGGGATTCGGATGCTCATCCGCCGCTGCTGTCATGCGGTGCTGCAGCTGGAGGATTTTGAGGGCTCTGCGGAGATCAGCGTGTCCTTTGTGGATAACGATCAGATTCATGAAATGAACCGGCAGTACCGGAATATCGACGCCCCCACGGATGTGCTTTCCTTCCCCATGGGAGAGAATGGAGAGTACGACGTCAACCATGAGACCGGCGCGAAGATTTTGGGGGATATCGTGATCTCGGTGCCCAAGGCCATGGAGCAGGCCAAGACCTACGGCCACAGCTTCGAGCGGGAAATGGGCTTTTTGACAGCGCACTCCATGCTGCACCTGCTGGGTTACGACCATGAGGAAGGCGGCCTTGCCAGGGTGCGTATGCGGGAGAAGGAGGAGCAGGTCATGCGGGAGCTGGGCTTGCCCGCCAGCGCCAGTTATGCCACCACTCCCCGTGAATAACCAAGGTCCCCAAAAAAAGCGGCGGCTGTGGCACAGCTTTGCCGACGCTTTTCGCGGGATCGGCGCGGGAATCCGGTCGGAGCGCAACATGAGGATTCATTTGACGGCCTGTGTGTTTGTGCTGTACTTTGCCGCGCGGCTTCCCTTAAGCCGGGGAGAGCTGGCTTGTCTTTTGCTGGCAATCGGCATGGTGATGTCTGCGGAGCTGTTCAATACCGCTGTGGAGAAGCTGTGTGATTTCAATCAGAAAAACCGGAATCGCTATATCCGCGTCATCAAGGATATGGCGGCGGGGGCGGTGCTGTTGGCGGCTGTGGCGGCTCTGCTGGTGGGCCTGGTGATTCTGTTCCGGCCAGAGCTTTGGCAGCTTCTGTGGGGCATTGTGACAAATCCGCTTCGGCTGGGCTTGTTCTGCCTGGCGCTGGCGGCAGCTGCCGGATTTGTGTTTTTGGGGCCTGCTTGGGTGGGGGAATCCCTTGACAGGCTTCGTCGTGGGAAATAAAATAAGTAGAGTAAAAGGCTGAGGGAGGCGCCGTGGAAAACCGCGGGGCCCCCTTGTGTTGCATAGAAAGGAATGTGCGTATGGAAACAATGCCCCAGGAGCGCTCTGCGTTCCTTGCCATTGTGGGCAGGCCCAATGTGGGCAAGTCCTCAGTGCTCAACAGACTGATTGGACAGAAGATCGCCATTGTATCCAAGAAGCCCCAGACCACCCGCACGCGGATTATGGGCGTGCTGACCGAAGGGGAGGACCAACTGGTGTTTATGGACACTCCCGGTTTGATAAAACCCAAGAACTCCTTGGGGGACTATATGGTGAAGTCCGTCACCAGCACGGTGGACGGTGTGGACGCCTGCTTGCTGGTGATTGAGGCTGGCGCTCCGGTGTCCAAAGCGGACCAGGAGCTGATCCGGCGATTCCAGGCGGGGAAGATCCCCGCGGTGCTGGCCATCAACAAGACGGACCTGCTGGAGGATAAAAGTCCCATTATGGAGCAGATCGCCCAGTATTCCCAGCTCTATGAGTTCCAGGCGGTGGTGCCTGTTTCCGCCAAGGACGGCGGGGGCATGGAGGAGCTTTTGAAGGAGCTGAAAAAGCTCTGTATGCCCGGAGACCACCTGTTTCCGGAGGATACCCTCACGGACCAGCCGGAGCGGGTGATCGCTTCGGAGATCGTGCGGGAGAAGGTGCTGCGGCTGCTGGATAAGGAGGTCCCGCACGGTGTGGCGGCTGTCACCGAACGGATGAAGGACCGGGAGGGGATTCTGGATGTGGACGTCACCCTTTACTGTGAAAAGCCCGGCCATAAGGGCATTTTGATCGGTAAGGGCGGCGCGATGCTGAAAAAGATCGGCACCGTGGCCCGCCAGGATCTGGAACGCTTTTTTGACTGCAAAGTGAATTTACAGTTGTGGGTCAAGGTGAAGGAGGATTGGCGGCAGCGCCCCGAGACGCTGCAGAATTTGGGATTTTCCCAGCGCGACCTGGAATTGTGAGGTTTTTGGAGGGCGCTAGCACAAAGGCTGCGGGATTTCTGCCGGAACCTGTCGAAGGAACAAATCTTTTCCTGTCATAGCGGAGGAAGAACCGCAAATACTCTTTTGTAGAAGGAGGGCGCAGGCCCTTTGGAAAGGGGGAGCTTTTGTGGACGTGAAACAGGCATGGGAATGTTTCGCCCGATCGGGCAGGGTGGAGGACTATATCCAGTATGCTGCGGCAAAGCGCCGGTTTGAGAACAGCGTGGGAGAGGTGCAGGGTGCAGGAAATAACCCAGGGATTGATCATCAAGGAGCAGACGGTGGGAGAGAGCGACCGTCTGGTAACGGTGCTTACCAAGGATGAGGGCGTGATCCGGGCGTTTGCGCGCCGGGCGAAGACCTTAAAGGACGCTAAGCACGCGGGCACTGGCCTGCTGTGCTATTCCAAGCTGAAGATCTCCAAGGGGAAGGCTGCCTATACCATCAACGAAGCCTTCCCCATCGAGATTTTCTTTGAGCTTCGCCAGGACGTGAGCGCTCTGGCCCTGGCGCAATACTTTTGCCAACTGGCAGGGGAGCTGGTCCCCGAAGGAGTGGAGGCAGAGGTGTATCTGCGGCTGATCCTGAATGCGCTGCACTTTTTGTGCAAAGGCACCCGGCCCCAGGCGATGCTAAAAGCAGTGGTGGAACTGCGTATGCTCTCGGAGGCGGGCTTTATGCCCAATGCGGCTTACTGCGCTGCCTGCGGCGCCTATGAGTCGCCGCGGATGTACTTTAAGATCAACCGGGGCGAGCTTTATTGCAAGGATTGCTATTATGACAACGGGGACCCCTGCGCTGCGCTGTCTGCGGCTGCCCTGACCGCTATGCGGCATATCCTTTATTCGGACTTTGAGAAGCTCTTTTCCTTCTCTCTGACGCCCGGCGCTCAAGGGGAGCTTTCTGCCGCATCGGAGGCGTACACGCTCCATGTTCTGCAAAAGCGGCCGAAAACCTTGGAATTCTACAACAGTCTGCTGTAAAGGGAAGCGGCTTTCTCGAATCTTTTTTGAAAAACCGCGAAATTACGGAGAATTTGAAACATCGTAAAGCTATATAGCTTTATTTGATTTGCAAAATCCAACAGGGTTTTGCTTGTGTGAGGAAACATAGATGGACAAACATTACCGAGCTTTAGAGCTTGACAAAGTATTGGAAATGGTAGCAGCGGAATGCTCCAGCGGGGACGGCGCACAGCTGGCCCGGGAGTTTTCCCCTGTTTACACAGCAGCCGAGGCTCAATGGCTGCTTCAGGAGACCGACGCTGCCTTTGTGGCCATGGCGAAATTCGGCGCTCCCTCCTTTTATGGAATGAAAAATGTGACCAACCCCCTTCGCCGGGCACAGACTGGGGGCGGCCTTGGCCTGCGGGAGCTGCTGGATATCGGCGGGACTTTGCGGACCATCCGCGGTCTGACCCAGTGGTGGGGGAAAAGTGAGAACGTCCGCACGGCCCTCACCGGAAGGTTTGAGGTGCTGGCCCCCAACAAGTATTTGGAGGAAAAGATCTTTACCTGCATTGTCAACGAGGAGGAGGTGGCGGACAACGCCTCTCCTGCGTTGGCAAACATCCGCCGGAAGATCCGCGCAGCCTCTCAGCGGGTGCGGGAGCAGCTGGACAAGCTGATCCGCTCCCCCTCCCATCAAAAGCACCTTCAGGAGAGCATCGTCACCCAGCGGAGCGGGCGGTACGTGGTGCCGGTAAAGGCGGAGTTCCGGGGGGAGGTCCCCGGCTTGGTCCACGACACCTCCTCCAGCGGCGCCACGGTGTTCATCGAGCCCATGAGCGTGGTGGAGCTGAACAATGAGATCCGCGTTCTGCGGTCCGACGAGCAGGACGAGATCTCCCGCATCCTGCTGGAGCTGTCCCAGGAGGCGGGCGGCTTTGCCGATTCCATTATCGACAGCTACAAGTATGCGGTGGAGCTGGACTTGATCTTTGCCAAGGCCCAGGTGGCCTATAAGATGAAGGCCGTGGTGCCCCAGGTGGGCGAGGACGGGAAAATCGTCCTGCACGCTGCCCGGCACCCCCTGATCGACAAGACAAGGGTGGTGGCGACGGATATCACCTTGGGCGTGGATTTTGACGCGCTGATTATCACAGGCCCCAACACCGGCGGCAAGACCGTGGCGCTCAAGACCATCGGTCTGATGACGCTGATGGCCATGTGCGGGCTGATGCTCCCCGTGGGGGAGGGCAGCCGGGTGTCGGTGTTCCGGCATATTTTGGCGGATATCGGCGACGAGCAGAGCATCGAGCAGTCCCTGTCCACCTTCTCCTCCCACATGGTGAATCTCATCAAGATTTTTGAGGTTGCGGACAACAGCAGCCTGATCCTTTTGGACGAGCTGGGCGCCGGCACCGATCCGGTGGAGGGCGCTGCCCTGGCCCAGGCCATCATCCAGGAGCTACGCGGCCGCAAGGTCCGGCTGGCCTGCACCACTCACTATGCGGAGCTGAAGGCCTATGCCATCCAGACAGCGGGAGTGGAGAACGGAAGCTGCGAATTTGATGTGGCCACCCTGCGTCCCACCTACCGGCTGTTGATTGGCGTGCCGGGCAAATCCAACGCCTTTGCCATTTCTCAGCGCCTGGGCATGAGCGAGAGCATCGTGGAGCGGGCCAGAGAGCTGGTGAGCCAGGAGAGCAACGCCTTCGAGCAGGTGGTGGGCCGTCTGGAAGAGGACCGCCGCCGGATGGAGGATGAATTCCGGGCTTTGCGGGCGTCGGAGGAAAAAGCCCGGCAGAGCGCTCAGGAGGCGGAACGCCTAAAGGAGGAGGCCGAGGCCCAGGCCAAGAAAGAGGTGGAACGCGCCCGGCAGGAGGCGTCCCAGATTGTGCAGAAGACCCGGCAGCGGGCAGACGCGCTGCTCAACGAACTGGAGGAGCTGCGCCGCCAGAAGAACAAGCAGCTCTCTGCAGAGCAGAAGGCCCGGCTGCGTTCTGGCATGAAGGAGCTGGAGGGCGCTGCGGACCCGGTGCATCGCCGCCGGGACGACAATTACACCCTGCCCCGGCCCTTGCAGGTGGGGGATGACGTGGTGATCTATGACCTTGATAAGGAGGCCACGGTCTTAGAGCTGCCCAAGGACGGCGCGGTGTTGGTGCAGGCGGGGATCGTCAAGACCCGCGTGCCCCTGGAGAATCTGCGGTTGCTGAGCAAGCGTCAGATGAAAAAGAAGAATCCCGGCCGCACGGTGACCAAGAACGTGTCCGCCCCGGAGGGAACCACCAGCTTGGATCTGCGGGGTCAGACGGTGGAGGAGGCGCTGATGGAGGTGGACAGCTTCCTGGATCGGGCGTCCCGGATGCACGTGACCCAGGTGACCATCATTCACGGCAAGGGGACGGGGGCTTTGCGGACCGCTGTGCAGCAGCATTTGCGGCGCTGCTCCCAGGTGAAGAGCTTCCGCCTTGGCACCTATGGCGAGGGCGAGAGCGGCGTCACCATTGCAGAGCTGAAATAAGGCTTTGGGAATATTGCAAAATTGTAAAGAAACCAGGACCGCCCTTGCAACAAGGGCGGTTTTGTATTACAATATTTTTTACTGTGTTTCACAGAGGAACCAGTTGCCTGCGGAGGTGGTTTTGTGAAAGAAAACAAGTATGACGATCCGATTTTCTTTGAAAAATACAGTCAGATGGACCGTTCTCAGCAGGGACTGGCCGGTGCTGGGGAATGGGAGGATTTTTGCAGGATTCTTCCTTCGTTTTCTGGAAAAGCAGTGTTGGATTTGGGCTGCGGCTATGGCTGGCATTGCATCTATGCTGCACAGCAGGGAGCTGCTCATGTCACGGGAGTGGACCTCTCGGAAAGGATGCTGCAGGTGGCCAGGGAAAAGACTGAATTTCCCCAGGTGGAGTATCTTCACGCAGCGATAGAGGAGGTGGATTTTTCCGCAGAAAGCTTTGATGTGGTGTTCAGCTCTCTGGCGATTCACTACCTCAGGGAGTTTCCTGCCTTTGTGGAAAGGGTCCGGACTTGGCTGAAGCCGGGCGGTGACTTTGTCTTTTCTGTGGAACATCCCATCTTCACCGCTTATGGAACCCAGGATTGGTATTGTGACGATGCTGGAAACATTCTTCACTTCCCAGTGGACAACTATTTTTATGAGGGAGAACGCACCGCCCGTTTTTTGGGCGAGGATGTGGTGAAGTATCACCGCACGTTGACCACATACCTGGACACGCTGCTGACCGGGGGATTTTCCCTGCGGCGTGTGGTGGAGCCTCAGCCGCCGGAACGGTTACGGGAGCTCCCCGGTATGAAGGATGAATTGCGCCGTCCCATGATGCTTTTGGTGGCGGCAATCAAACAGTGAGGGGGACTGTGCTCATGGATGGCAATACCACGGTGAAATACCTGCAAACGTATTTGGAACAGAAGGATTACAGCTTTCTGCTGCTCCGGGAGCTGCCAGAAGGTCCCCAGCGGGAGGAAGCACTGGAAAAGGCACGGCAGCGCTGTTTTCTCAAGCTGGTGGAGGAAGTGGGCGAGGTCTCCCGGGCTGTTTTTGACGGGAAGCTTCGTCAGCCCGGAGAGTCTGTCAAGGGCACCCTGGATGAGGAGCTTTGGGACGTGATGTACTACTCCCTGTGTTTGGCGAATCTCTATGGCGTCGACATGGAGGAAACCATCCGGGATAAGGAAGTGCTGAACAACCAGCGCTTTCACGATGAACACCCCTTCGAGGTGGGCCGCTGAGACGGCTTGCCCGCTTTTTTGCTTGCTTACAGCCCTTTGGCTGTTGGTTTATATTTTGGAAAGGAAGTACATAGTATCATGGCAATGAAAGAGTTTCAGGCAGAATCCAAGCGTTTGTTGGACTTGATGATCAATTCCATCTATACTCACAAGGAGATTTTTCTCCGAGAGCTGATCTCCAATGCCAGCGACGCCATTGACAAGCTTTATTACCGCACTTTAGAGGACGGCTCCACCGGGCTGTCCCGCGAGGATTTTTCCATCCGCTTGGAGATGGATCGGGATGCCCGCACGCTGACCATCACGGACAACGGCATCGGCATGACCCAGGAGGAGCTGGACAACAACTTGGGCGTCATCGCCCGCAGCGGCTCCCTGCAGTTTAAGCAGGAGGCGGAGAAAAAGGACGAGGTGGACATCATCGGCCAGTTTGGCGTGGGCTTTTATTCCGCGTTCATGGTCAGCGACCGGGTGACTGTGGACACCAGGGCTTTTGGCTCTGAGGAGGCTTGGCACTGGGAGTCCGAGGGGCTTTCCGGGTACGAGATCACCGCTGGCACCAAGGCAGAGCGCGGGACCACCATCACCCTGCACCTGAAGGAGGATACGGAGGACGAGCGCTACAGCGAGTTCCTGGATCAGTTCCGGATTCAGCAGCTGGTGAAAAAATACTCTGATTACATCCGCTACCCCATCCGGATGGAGGTGTCCCACACCCACGTGAAAGAGGGCACCGGCGTGGATGGCAAGGACCCGGAGTATGAGACCCACACAGAGGTGGAGACCCTCAACAGCATGACCCCCATTTGGAAGAAGTCCAAAAGCGAGGTCACGGATGAAGAAGTGAACGCCTTCTATAAAGAGAAGTTCTATGACTGGCAGGACCCCCTCAAGGTCATCCGCACCTCCACCGAGGGCGCGGCCACCTATACGGCGCTGCTGTTCATCCCCAAGTCCGCGCCCATGGATTATTACACCAGGGAGTATGAAAAGGGGCTGCAGCTCTATGCCAGCGGCGTGCTGATTATGGAGAAATGTGCCGATTTGCTGCCGGATTGCTTTAGCTTTGTAAAAGGCCTGGTGGATTCCCAGGATCTCTCCTTGAACATTTCCCGGGAAATGCTGCAGCATGACCGCCAGCTCAAGCTGATCGCCGGTCGGCTGGAGAAGAAGATTGCGTCTGAGCTTTCCTCCCTGCTGAACAATGACCGGGAGAAGTATGAGGAATTCTTCAAGAGCTTTGGCTTGCAGCTGAAATATGGGATGTACGACGGCTACGGCGCGAAGAAGGACGAATTGAAGGATCTGGTGCTGTTCACCTCTTCCGCAGAGAAGAAGCTTGTCACATTGAAGGAGTATGTCTCCCGGATGAAGCCGGAGCAGAAGTACATTTACTATGGCTGCGGCGAGACAGTGGAGCGGGTGCTGGGTCTGCCCCAGGCAGAGGCCCTGGCGGAAAAGGGCTATGAAATGCTGTGCCTGACGGACAATGTGGATGAGTTCGCCCTGCGGATGCTGATGAAGTACGACGACAAGGAGTTCAAGAACATCTCCGCGGACGATCTGGAGCTGGAGACCGAGGAGGAGAAGGAAAAGACCAAGGAGCTTTCCGAGGAGAACAAGGATGTGCTTCAGTTTATGAAGGAAGCTCTGGGGGACAAGGTGACCGACGTGCGGGTTTCCGGCAAGCTGAAGAGCCATCCCGTGTGCATCACCACCGACGGCATGATTACCACGGAGATGGAAAAGGTACTCAATTCCATGCCGGCCAGAGAGAAGATCAAGGCCCAGCGCGTGCTGGAGGTCAATGGCGAGCATTCCATTTTCCAGAAGCTGTGCGAGCTGTATGAAAGCGACAAGGAGCGCTTGAAGCTCTACACGGAGGTGCTTTACGACCAGGCGCTGCTGATTGAAGGGATCTCCTTGGAGGACCCCTCTGACTTCTCTCAGAAGCTTTGCCAGCTGCTGTAAATCGTCCATCTGTTCGTTTGATTTTGCTGCAAAGGAGGCGGATTCTATGAACTACGGCTATCCCCCACCATTTCAGGGTGGTCCTGAGGGCGGCCCCCAGCCCCAGAATCAGGGCTATCCCCAAGCTGCGCCCCCGGTCGGGCAGTATCCACCCGCCGGAGCGCCCCAGGGCTACCCTCAGGCTGCGCCCCCGGCTGGACAGTATCCTCCCGCCGGAGCGCCCCAGGG
>CAUWLU010000045.1:0-17867 GCA_963559705.1 uncultured Acutalibacter sp. | reverse complement strand
CGAGGAATTTGTCGCTCTGATTGTTATAATTCCAATAAAGAATTATAAATCCCTTTGCATTTGTTATATTAGTAACGATGCTGATTTGGCGGGCTTAGTGCTTCGCTTTCTGGCAACTATATCAAATCCTACAAGATATTGGGAGGAAAGACAATGCAAAAGCGTATCAGTAATTTGCCGTTTCACGATACTCCCGAGCAGGCGAAAAAGCTTGACGCGGTCATTGAGAGTCTGAAGGGGCAGCGGGGCGCTGTGATGCCCGCTCTCCACCAGGCTCAGGACATCTATGGCTATCTGCCTTTAGAGGTTCAGGAGAAGATCGCCAAAGGGTTGGACGTCTCTCTGGAGGAAGTTTATGGCGTGTCCACCTTCTATTCTCAGTTTGCCCTGACCCCCAAGGGCCGCAACCACATCTCCGTGTGCCTGGGCACTGCCTGCTATGTCAAGGGTGCTGACAAGGTGCTGGAGCGCATCACGCAGAAGCTGGGGATTCAGCCCGAGGAATGCACCGAGGACGGCGCGTTCTCTCTGACTGCCTGCCGCTGCATCGGCGCCTGCGGTCTGGCCCCGGTTATGACTGTCAACGATGAGGTCTATGGCCGTTTGGTTCCCGAGGATGTGGATTCCATCCTGGCCCAGTATATGGAATAAGCAAGATGCGCGAGCTCTCTCTTAATGTAATGGACATCGCCCAAAACTCCATTTCCGCAGGAGCATCCAAAATCGTGATCTCTGTGGTGGAGGACCATAGGGAGGACACCCTCTCTATTTCGGTGAAGGATAACGGAAAGGGCATGTCTCAAGAGACCGTCCAAAAGGTGATCGACCCCTTTTACACCACCCGCACCACAAGAAGTGTGGGCTTGGGAATTCCTCTTTTTAAAATGGAGGCGGAAATGACGGGGGGCAGCTTCAAAATTGATTCTCAGTTGGGAGTGGGAACCTCCCTTACAGCGGTGTTTAAACCGTCCAGTGTGGATATGATTCCGCTGGGAGACATCAATGGAACGGTGCAGCTGCTGATCTCCTGCAATCCCCAGTTGGATTTCATTTTCCATCGAGTCCTGCGTACTAAAGAAGAGGAGCAGCGGGAATTCACTCTCGATACCATGGAGCTTCGCCAGGTGTTGGGGGAAGAGGTTCCTCTGGATACGCCGGATGTGGTGCTGTGGATGAAGGATTATTTGAGTGAGCAGACAGACGCGCTCTTTCAGCCGGAAGCGGGGCAAGCTTGACCGCGTTGTCCGGCGGCTATAGTGCAGTGATCTTAATTTGAAACGCTACGGAAAGGATTGGTCATAAGCATGAAATCATTAGCGGAACTTCAGGCAATTCGTGATAAGACACGGGCATCCGTCACGCTCCGCGAGAATGCGGAAGCCGGCACTCGTGTGTTGGTAGGCATGGCAACCTGCGGCATCGCCGCCGGCGCCAGACCCGTTTTGAACGCCTTTGTGGAGGAGGTTGCCAAGCGCGGCCTGCAGGACGTGATGGTCACCCAGACCGGCTGCATCGGCATCTGCCAGTATGAGCCGGTGGTGGAAATCGTCACGCCCGGCCACGAGAAGGTCACCTATGTAAAGATGACCCCCGAGAAGGCTGTTCGGGTTGTGAACGACCACCTTGTGAACGGCAATGTGGTATCGGAGTACACCATTGGAGCCAATGCCATCGGAGCCAAATAATAAGGAGGGAAAAGAATGTTTCGTTCTAATGTGCTGGTCTGTGGAGGTACGGGATGCACTTCCTCCAACAGCGAGCAGATCATTGAGAAGCTGAAGGAAGAAATCAAAGCTCAGGGTCTTGAGAAGGAAGTCAACGTCATCCGCACCGGATGTTTTGGCCTTTGCGCTTTGGGCCCCATCATGGTGGTCTATCCCGAAGGTGCTTTTTACAGCCGCGTCACGCCGGAGGATGTGCCGGAAATCGTCTCCGAGCATCTGCTCAAGGGCCGTATTGTCAAGCGTTTGCTGTACCAGGAGACCTTGGTGGACGACAACACTACGAAGTCCCTGAACGAGACCACCTTCTACGCCAAGCAAATGCGTATCGCTCTGCGTAACTGCGGCGTGATCAATCCCGAGAATATCGACGAGTATATTGCACAGGACGGCTATGCTGCTTTGGGCAAGGTGCTCACCGAGATGACTCCTCAAGAGGTTATCGACCTGGTGCTGGCGTCCGGCCTGAGAGGCCGCGGCGGCGCAGGCTTCCCCAC
Organism: uncultured Acutalibacter sp.; assembly: GCA_963559705.1. Classification (GTDB taxonomy): domain Bacteria; phylum Bacillota; class Clostridia; order Oscillospirales; family Acutalibacteraceae; genus Acutalibacter. The sequence continues at coordinate 15,649 of CAUWLU010000045.1, read as the reverse complement.
GGGCAGAAAGTGGCAGTTTGCCGCTGCCAACGACGCTCCCCAGAAGTATGCCTGCTGCAACGCCGACGAGGGCGACCCCGGCGCTTTCATGGACCGTTCCGTGCTGGAGGGCGACCCCCACAGCGTGCTGGAGGCCATGACGATTGCCGGCTATGCCATCGGAGCAAACCAGGGCTATATCTACATCCGTGCAGAATATCCCATTGCTGTTAAGCGCCTACAGATCGCCATTGACCAGGCCCATGAATACGGCCTGTTGGGCAAGAACATCTTCAATTCCGGATTTGATTTTGATATCGATATCCGCCTGGGCGCCGGAGCCTTCGTCTGCGGTGAGGAAACTGCTTTGATGACCTCCATCGAAGGCAAGCGCGGCGAGCCCCGCGTCCGTCCTCCCTTCCCGGCTGTGAAGGGCCTGTTCGGTGTTCCCACTGTGCTGAACAACGTGGAAACCTACGCGAATATTCCCCAGATCATCCTGAAGGGCGCCGATTGGTTCCGCTCCATCGGCACCGAGAAGTCCCCCGGCACCAAGGTGTTTGCACTGGGCGGCAAGATCACCAACACCGGCCTGGTGGAAGTCCCCATGGGCACCACTCTGCGGGAAGTGGTCGAGGAGATCGGCGGCGGCGTGCCCGGCGGCCACACCTTCAAGGCTGCTCAAACCGGCGGTCCTTCCGGCGGCTGCATCCCTGCCAAGCTGATCGACACTCCCATCGACTATGACAACCTGATCGCCATTGGCTCCATGATGGGCTCCGGCGGCTTGATCGTCATGGACGAGACCACCTGTATGGTGGATATCGCCAAGTTCTTCCTGGAGTTCACCGTGGATGAGTCCTGCGGCAAATGTACTCCCTGCCGTGTCGGCACCAAGCGTCTGCTGGAGATCCTGAACAAGATCACCTCCGGCAACGGCACCTTGGAGGACATCGACAAGATGGAGGAGCTGTGCTACTACATCAAAGAGAACTCTCTGTGCGGCCTGGGTCAGACCGCACCCAACCCTGTGCTTTCCACACTCAAATATTACCGGGACGAGTATGAGGCCCATGTGGTGGAGCATCGCTGCCCCGCCGGAGCCTGCAAGGCCCTCACCAATTACTCCATCGTTGCCGACAAGTGCAAGGGCTGTACTCTGTGCGCCCGCAATTGCCCGGTGGGTGCAATTTCCGGCTCTGTCAAGCAGCCTCATGTCATTGACACCACCAAGTGCATTAAGTGCGGCGTCTGCATGGAGAAGTGTAAGTTTGGCGCTGTGGTGAGAAAATAAGAAAGGAGTGTGCGAACACATGGAACAGGTCAATGTAAAGATCAACGGCGTTTCCTATGAAGTGCCTGCGGATTCCACCATCCTGGAAGCTGCGCGCTACGCCGGTATTGATATCCCCACCCTGTGCTACCTGAAGGACGTCAACCAGATCGGCGCCTGCCGTATGTGCATGGTGGAAGTGAAGGGCGCCCGGTCCTTGGTGGCTGCTTGTGTCTATCCTGTCAACGAAGGTATGGAGGTGTTCACCAACACCCCCAAGGTGCAGGAATCCCGTAAGATGACCCTGGAGCTGCTTCTGTCCGTCCACGATAAGAAGTGCCTCTCCTGCGAGCGCAGCGGCAACTGCGAGTTCCAGAGACTGTGCAACGAGATGGGCATTGAGGAAGAAAACCGCTTTGAAGGCTCCCTGCCCGCTGGAAATAAGGATTTCTCCACGCTGTACCTGGAGCGCAACAACGCCAAGTGCATCCTGTGCCGCCGCTGTGTTGCCGCCTGCCAGAATCAGCATGTATCCGTCATCGGCGCCAACAACCGCGGCTTTGACACTGAGATCGGCTGCGCTTTTGAGAAGCCCCTGGGCGATGTGGCCTGCGTGGCTTGCGGTCAGTGTATTGTCAGCTGCCCCACCGGCGCTTTGACTGAGAAGGACAATATTCAGGATGTGATCGATGCCATCAACGATCCTGAGAAGATCGTCGTCGTCCAGACTGCTCCTGCTGTGCGTGCAGCTTTGGGTGAGGAGTTCGGTCTGCCCATCGGCACCAATGTGGAGGGCAAAATGGTTGCCGCTTTGCGCCGTTTGGGCTTTGACAAGGTGTTTGACACGGACTTCGGCGCTGACATGACCATCATGGAGGAGGCCACCGAGTTTATCGACCGCGTGAAGAACGGCGGCAAGCTGCCCATCATCACGTCCTGCTCTCCTGGCTGGGTCAAGTTCTGCGAGCACTACTATCCCGATTTGGTGGACAATCTGTCCTCTTGCAAATCCCCCCAGAACATGACCGGTGCTTTGATCAAGACCTGGTATGCCCAGAAAGAGGGCATCGACCCCAGCAAGATCGTCTCTGTTTCCGTCATGCCCTGCGTGGCTAAGAAGTTCGAGGTTCAGCGCGAGGATGAGGATGCCGCCGGTCTGCCCGATGTGGACATCAGCATCACCACCCGCGAGCTGGCCCGCATGATCAAGAAGGCTCAGCTGAACTTTAACCGTCTGCCCGAAGAGAAGTTTGACGACGCCATGGGCATTTCCACTGGTGCTGCTGTGATCTTCGGCGCCACTGGCGGTGTTATGGAAGCTGCTCTGCGTACTGCTGCTGAGATGCTGGAGGGCAAGGAGCTGGAGTCCGTGGACTTCACAGAGGTCCGCGGCACGGAAGGCTTCAAGGAGGCCGTGTACAAGGTGGCAGGCATGGACGTCAAGGTTGCTGTTGTCAGCGGCCTGTCCAATGCAGACGCCCTGCTGAAGAAGGTTCGCTCCGGCGAGGCCGATTATCAGTTCATCGAGGTCATGTGCTGCCCCGGCGGCTGCGTCAACGGCGGCGGCCAGCCCATTCAGAGCTCCACGAATCACAGCTTCTACGATATCAAGAAGCTGCGCGCACAGGCCCTGTATGACCAGGATAAGAATATGCCCCTGCGCAAGAGCCACCTGAATCCCGTGGTTCAGAAGTGCTACGAGGAGTTCCTGGGCGAGCCCGGCGGCCACAAGGCACACGAGATCCTTCACACCACTTATGTGAAGCGCGGATATTGATTGCATTCTGATACGCTGTAAAATGGAGAAGCGTGCTGGTTGTGTGCCGGCACGCTTTTCGTTTTCTGTGGGGAACTGGATGCCGTGGCTTGCACGAGAGCCTTCCCTGGTGTATAATATCTGCACAAAGGGATTGGGAAAAAGGCGGAATGAAAATGAAAAAGATGTTTTCGGTGCTGCGGACGGCGGGGTGTGTTCTGTGCGGAGCGGGATGTGTGTTTTTTCTGCTGCCGGTTTTCCGCGGCGGCTTTGATTTGGGAGCGGGCTTTGGCGTATTTGTTTGCCTGCTGGGTTTGGCGCTGCTGCTATTCTTTGGAAAGCTCTCCCGGATGGGGGGATGGAAGCAGGCGGTGGTTCGGCTGCTTACTGCGTTTTATTGCTTGGGACTTGCCTGGGCAGTTTATCTCACGGGGTTGATGTTCTCCGTCCAATCAAACACTCCCCCGGAGAACACCAATGTGGTTTTGCTGGGCGCTCGGGTGTACGGCGAGGAACGCATGGGCGTTAGCTTATCAGGACGCGTGCAGGCTGCCTATGAGTATCTGTCGGAAAATCCGGAGGCGCTGTGCATTGTCACAGGGGGCCAGGGCAGGGACGAGCCTTGTCCAGAGGCGGTCACCCAAAAGAATGTGCTGATAAAAAAGGGGATCGAGGAAGAAAGGATCTTTTTGGAGGATCGGTCCCGCAACACCCGGGAAAATATGATATTTGCCAAAGAAATCGCAGCGGATCAGAGCATGGGGGAGGAAGTGGCCATCGTCACCCAAAGCTTTCATATGTACCGGGCGACACAGCTTGCCAAGGCGGCTGGATTTACGCCGTACAGCCTGATTGCCGAGACAGATCACCTGCTGTTTCCGGAATACTATGGAAGAGAGCTGCTTTCCCTGACCAAATGGTGGGTGGAACGGCTTGTGATAGAATAAGGAAAGGAGTGCGGCTATGGGACTTTTGCTGCAAAATGTCCGATTGATTGACCCCTCTCAGGGAACGGATCGCGTGCAGGATTTGCTGTTGGAGGACGGGAAGGTTTCCAAAATCGGGGAGCATCTATCCGCTGATGGCGTGGAGGTTGTGGACGGTACGGGTTTGGTTGCTGCTCCCGGCCTGGTGGATATGCATGTCCATCTTCGGGACCCCGGATTGACCTATAAGGAGGATGTTTTTACGGGCTGTCGGGCAGCGGCAGCCGGTGGCGTCACCAGCTTGTTGGCCATGCCCAACACAAAGCCGGCGATGGATACTCCGGAGACGGTGCGGGAGCTGCTGGAGAGAGCGAAAACGGCGGATGCTGCGGTGTATACGGCTGCGTGTATCACCAAGGGACTTCAGGGAGAGGAGCTTGCCGACTTGGCAGGCCTCCGTCAGGCGGGCGCCATTGCCTTGAGCGATGACGGCCGTCCAGTGGTCAATACCCGCCGCCTGTTGGAAGCCTTGGAGCAGGCTCCTGCTTTGGGCATGGTTGTCACGGCCCATTGCGAGGATCTGTATTTGGCGGCCGGTGGATTGATGCATGAGGGCGAGGTGTCCCGCCGGCTGGGCGTCCCAGGGATTCCTGCCGCTGCCGAGGATTGCGGTACGGCGCGGGAGATTGCTGCGGCTGCCTCAGTGGGCGCTCCCATCCACATCTGCCACGTCAGCACAAAGGGCTCTGTGGACTTGATTCGTGACGCGAAAGCCCGGGGGGTCAAGGTGACGGCAGAAACCTGTCCCCATTACCTGCTGCTGACGGATCGTGCCTTGGAGAGCCGTGATGCGGATTACCGGATGAATCCGCCCCTGCGCAGCGAGGAGGACCGTCTGGCTCTCATCGAGGGCCTGAAGGATGGGACTTTGGATGCGATTTCCACGGACCACGCTCCCCATTCAACAGAGGAAAAAGCCGATTTTTGGAAGGCACCCAATGGTTCCATTGGCATGGAGACCTCCTTGGCAGCGACCCTGACCGCCCTGGATGGGCAACTGAGCCTCTTGGAGATTCTGGCGAAGATGAGCTGGAATCCTGCCCGGATTCTTCACATTCCCGCTGGTACGCTGAAAGCAGGTTCACCTGCGGATGTGGTGCTGTTTGACCCGGAACAGCGCTGGACCGTGGATGAAAACGCTCTCCACGGGAAGAGCAAAAACACTCCCTTTAAGGGGATGGAATTGAAAGGGAAGGTGGCCATGACCATCTTCCACGGCCGTTTGGTGTACGATGGCCGCCAGTGAGTGAAGTGCGGGGATTCCCCGAAAGAAAATAATTGAAAAAACATGGGAAAGGACGATTGCTATGTCAATGGACAAGCTGATTGAGAGCATTGTAGAAAAGCAGAACCCCACCGTGGCTGGTTTGGACCCTAAGCTCAGCTATATTCCGGGGGATATCCGGGAGGAGAGCTATGGGAAATACGGCAAAACCCTGGAAGGCGCTGCGGATGCGCTGCTGACCTTTAACAAAGGATTGATCGACGCTCTGTGCGACGTGGTGCCCGCAGTGAAGCCCCAGGCCGCTTACTATGAAATGTATGGCTGGCAGGGAGTGAAGGCGCTGACAGAAACCATCGCCTATGCCAAGGAAAAGGGAATGTTCGTCATCACCGACGGCAAGCGCAATGATATTGGAGCCACCATGCAGGCGTATTCCGCCGCTCATTTGGGGGTGACCCAAGTGGAGGAAACGGTTTGGGAGGCTTTTGGAGCAGACGCCTTGACAGTCAACGGCTATTTGGGAACCGACGGCATCCAGCCTCTGGTGGAAGTCTGCCAGCAGCAGGATAAGGGGATCTTTGTGCTGGTAAAGACCTCGAACCCCTCCTCCGGCGAGCTGCAGGACCGTCCCTTGGGCGATGGAGAGACGGTGTACCGGGCCATGGGCGCTATGTGTGAGGGCTGGGGCGAGAAGCTTCCCGGCAAGTATGGCTACAGCGGCGTGGGCGCTGTGGTAGGCGCCACCTATCCCGCGCAGTTGGGCGAGCTGCGCGCCGCGATGCCTCACACCTTCTTCTTGGTGCCTGGCTACGGCGCTCAGGGAGGGGCTGCGGACGATGTGGCTCCTGGTTTTGACAAGAATGGCTTGGGCGCCATTGTGAATTCCTCCCGTGGAATCATGTGCGCTTGGCAGAAAGAGGGTGTTGACGGCAAGGAGTTTGCCGCAGCCGCTCGCCGGGAAGCCATCCGTATGCGGGATCAGATCGTGGGCCGTGTGGGGAAGATCACCCTGCCCTGAACGTGAATGAGGAGAAGCAGAACTATGAAATATGATTCCAAGCTTTGTAAACTGCTGTCTGTTCGGGCGCTGACAGAGGATGTGTTCGACTTTGTCCTGGAATGTCCCGAACTGGCGGCGCTGGCCAACCCCGGCCAGTTTGCTCAGATCCGGCTGCCGGGCCACACCTTGCGCCGGCCCATCTCTATTTGCGGTATCGACAAGACTGCCGGTACGCTCCGTTTCGTGTTCCAGATCCGGGGAGAGGGCACTGCGGAGCTGGCACAGTTCCAGCCCGGCAGCGAGATTGAGATCTTGGCTCCCCTGGGCAACGGATTCCCCGTGGACGCATCCAAGCGCACCCTGCTGGTGGGCGGCGGCATCGGCGTGCCTCCCATGCTGGGCGTGGCTGCGGAGCTGAAAGACAAGGCCGTGGCAGTGCTGGGCTTCCGCAATCGGGATGCCGTGATCCTGGAGGAGGACTTCCGGAAGGTGGGCGCAAAGACGCTCATCGCCACGGATGACGGCTCCTACGGCCATCACGGCCTGGTGACGGATCTGTGCCAGGACCAGGAGTTCGACTGCGTTATGGCCTGCGGCCCTGCTCCCATGCTCAAGGCGGTGAAGGCCTTGGCGGACCAGCGGGGCGTACCTTGCTATGTGTCTTTGGAGGAGCGCATGGCCTGCGGCATCGGCGCCTGCTTGGGTTGCGCCGTGGCTCTCAACAAAGAGGACGGCACCCAGTATTTTGGCCATGTGTGCAAAGACGGCCCGGTGTTTGAGTCCCACCGGGTGGCGTGGTAAAGGAGGGGGAGCGTTATGGCAGATTTGCGAGTAAACGTGGCCGGAGTGGAGTTTTCCAATCCGCTGATCGCCGCGTCCGGCACCTTTGGCTTTGGACGGGAGTACAACGAGTTTTATCCCCTCTCCGCGCTGGGAGGCATCTCCTGTAAGGGCATCACCATCAAGGAGCGGCCCGGCAACCCGCCGCCCCGTGTGACCGAGACTCCGGGGGGGATGCTCAACGCCGTGGGGCTGCAAAATCCCGGTGTGGATCACTTCATCCAGGAGGATCTGCCCTGGCTTTCCCAGCAGGGAACCAAGATCATTGCCAATGTGGCGGGCAACGCACCGGAGGACTACTGCGCCACAGTGGAAAAGCTCAATGATACCTGCGTGGACATGATTGAGCTGAACATCTCCTGCCCCAACGTGAAGCAGGGCGGCGTCCAGTTCGGCACAACCACCGAGGGCGTGTACGGCATCACGGCAGAGGTGCGCAAGCACTGCAAAAAGCCCCTGATGGTGAAGCTGTCCCCCAATGTGACGGATATCTCTGAAATGGCTGTGGCGGCGGAGAGCGCCGGCGCGGACGCCATCTCCATGATCAACACCCTCACCGGTATGCGGATTGACATTCGCACCCGCCGGCCCATCATCCGGAACAACACCGGCGGGATGTCCGGCCCGGCGCTGCTGCCCATTGCACTGCGGATGGTGTGGCAGGCTTCCCAAAAGGTGAAGATCCCCATTGTGGGCCTGGGCGGCATCTCCACCTGGCAGGACGCTGTGGAAATGCTTCTGGCTGGCGCCACAGCTCTGCAGATCGGCACGGTGCTGTTCACCGACCCCTACGCTCCCATTAAGATTGCGGAAGGCCTGTCCCGGTATATGGATGAAAACGGGATAAAGGATCTGTCAGAGCTCACGGGAGGTGTGCGTCCTTGGTGACCACTTTGTACATTGTGCGGCATTGCCAGTCAGCGGGAAACCAGGGCGGCAGATTTCAGGGCCGGTTTGATGGGCCGGTCAATGAGATGGGGGAGAAGCAGCTGGAGCTGCTGTCCCTGCGCTTTCGGAACGAGCGCCTGGATGCTGTTTACTCCAGCCCTCTGTCCAGGGCCTACCAAACTGCCCAGGCCATCAACCGCTTCCACGAGCTGCCGATTCAAACTATGGACGGCCTGCTGGAGATCGATGTGGGGGAGCTGGAAAACCATCTTCTTTCGGATATCGCTGTGAAATACCCGGAGGTTGCCCGCAATTGGGACAACGCGCCGGATCTGTGCGTTTTCCCCGGCGGGGAGACCATGGCTCAGGTATACCGGCGGATCAACGACGCCATTGACCGGATTATTGAAGAGAACCCTGGAAAGACCGTGGCGGTCGCCACCCACGGCGGGGTCATCCGCAATCTGTATGCCCGGGTGGAGTACGGCTCCATAAAAGGTTTGCAAAAAAGCGCGGTGTTCGGCAACACCAGCGTGAGCGTCCTGGAGGCTGAGGACGGCTGCCTGCGCTGGAAGCAGATCAACGACCAATCCCATCTTCCGGAGGAACTGCGTCACGCTCCCACGCAGTACTCCTTCCATACTCAGGCTGTATGATTATCCTGGGGGTGGATTTGGGAAAGGCCCGCACTGGGGTGGCGATCTGCGACAAGGGCGAGCTTTTGGCGTCTCCGCTGACCGTGGTTCAGGAGCATAATCGGGAGCGGTTGGTGGAAGGCTTGGCGGCCCTGGCCAAGGAGAATCGGGCAGAGCTTCTTGCGGTGGGCCTGCCCCGGAACATGGATGGCAGCGAGGGGGAGAGCGCTCAGAACGCACGAGAGATCGGCGCGCTGTTGGAAGAAGCCATTGGTCTGCCGGTGGAGTTTGTGGACGAGCGGGGTACCACCATTACGGCTCACGGATACCTTAACGAGACCAACACCCGGGGCAAACGCCGGAAAGCAGTGGTGGATGCTGTGGCGGCAACGGTGATCCTCCAAAACTATTTGGATTTTCGCAGACTGCATAGCCAGAATCATTGAACTAAAAAGACAAAAGCAGTTTACTTTCTTGGGAAAATCCGGTATATTATATCCAGTATTATATGAGCGCTAGTTGGGCGGCCGGCGGATGAGCAAGGCACCCGAGAGCGCCGGGAGGAGCACATGATGGGAAACTACCAGATTATCACAGATTCAACGACAGATCTCACTCCTGAGCTGATCGAGAGATTGCAGGTGCAGGTCATTCCGCTTTGTTATTTGATGGAGGGAAAGACATATCACAACATTCCCGGCGGCGGAGAGATGTCCGTACCGGATTTTTACGCGAAGCTTCGAGAAGGGGTGATGTCTACCACCACCCAGGTGAATTCCGAGCAATTTATCCAGGTGTTCACCCCCCTGCTGGAGGCGGGCCGGGATGTGCTTTATATCGCCTTTTCTTCGGGACTCAGCGGGACCTATCAAAGCGCGCTTTTGGCCCGCAAGGAATTGCTGGAGCGTTTTCCTGACAGGCGGTTGGAGGTCTTTGATTCCCGCTGTGCGTCCATGGGAGAAGGGCTTCTGGTGTACCACGCCGCAATGCTCTCTCAGCAGGGGAAATCGCTGGATGAAGTGCTTGCTTGGCTGCAGGAAAATGCATTGAACCTGTGTCATTGGTTCACTGTGGACGATTTGAATCATTTGAAGCGGGGAGGACGGGTCTCCACAGCCACTGCGCTGGTTGGAACCATGCTTGGGATTAAGCCGGTGCTTCATGTGGACAATGAGGGCCACCTGATCCCGGTGTCCAAAGTGCGGGGACGCAAGCAGTCCTTGGACGCCCTGGTCAAACGGATGGAGGAAAGCGTGGTGGACCCCGCGGAACAGACCGTGTTTATCAGCCATGGGGACTGCTTGGAGGATGCCCGCTATGTGGAGGCTCAGGTGCGTCAGCGGCTGGGTGTGCGCCACGTGGAGCTGGGCTATATCGGCCCGGTGATCGGCGCTCATTCCGGCCCTGGAACAGTGGCGCTGTTCTTCTTGGGCCAGCGGCGCTGAGGGCTCCGGGCTTTTGTGAAGAGGCGAAATCGAGAAACGGGTCTTCCGAAGATTTTACTTTCGGAAGGCTCGTTTTTTCTTGACAAACTTGGTGGAAACGGGTAGAGTAATAAGGACGTAGGGTTTCAAAACCGTGCGATTCCAGAATAAAACGAGGTGAGCAAAGTGAGCGTTCCCCGAAGTATCGGCGGCACAAAGCCCATAGGGAAAAGTGCGGCCGGTTTGATAGAGAATTCTGTGCAGGGGCGGCAGCTTTGCCGCCCGATTCCGCCGTTGCGGTAGCATTGCCGCTTCGGAGAGGACCTGCAGGAATTTTGCCGCGCTTTGGTTTTGTGCTGTATGTTTTCCCTTGCACTCATAGGAAACGGAGGTACAGCCATGCTTGAGAAAATCCTGGAGCTATTGGAGGAAAGAAGATACCCTGAAATTGCCGCCCGCGTAAAGGACATGAACCCAGCGGATGCGGCGGTGCTGCTGGAGGAGCTCCCTCAGCAGAATATGCCCATTATTTTTCGGCTGCTGCCAAAAGAGCTGGCGGCAGATGCCTTTGCCTATATGGATGGCGATGCGCAGGAGATCTTGGTAAAAGGGTTCAGCGATAAAGAGCTGGACGAAGTGATGGGCGAGATGTTTTTGGACGATACGGTGGATCTGATTGAGGAGATGCCCGCCAATGTGGTGAAGAGGATTCTGCGCCATGTGGATGAGGACACTCGGAAAATGATCAACCAGGTACTCAATTATCCCAAGGACAGCGCTGGCAGCATCATGACCATGGAGTATGTGGATCTGAAACGCAGCATGACGGTGGAGCAGGCCTTTGACAGGATTCGCGCCACCGGATTGGACAGCGAGACCATTTACACCTGCTATGTCACAGACAGCCGCCGGAAGCTGGAAGGTATCGTCACAGTGAGGGATCTGCTGTTATCCCCCAAAAATGCCGTGCTGCGGGACGTCATGGAGACGAACGTGAAGTTCGTCAGCACCCATACCGACCAGGAAGAGGTGGCAGGACTGCTGAGTAAGTACGACTTTTTGGCAGTGCCTGTTGTGGATGCTGAGGAACGTCTTGTTGGAATTGTCACTGTGGACGACGCCATGGACGTCATTCAGGAAGAGGCCACCGAGGATATTGAAAAGATGGCGGCTATCGCCCCCTCGGATAAGCCCTATATCAAAACGAGTGTGTTTGAGACCTGGCGAAAACGGGTGCCCTGGCTGTTGTTTCTGATGGTTTCTGCCACCTTCACCAGCGGCATCATCTCCTCCTACGAGGACGCGTTGGCGGCGAACCTGGTGTTGTCCAGCTTTATTCCCATGCTGATGGATACGGGCGGAAACTCTGGCAGCCAGTCCTCTACCACGATTATTCGCGGACTTTCCTTGGGAGAAATCAGATTTGTGGATGTGCCCAAGGTGATATTTAAAGAATCGGCAGTTGCGATTCTCTGCGGAATGACATTGGCGGCGGCCAATTTTGTCAAACTGCTGTTTGTCGATCGCGTCTCGATGATGGTTGCAGCGGCAGTGTGCCTGACCCTGGTTGTGGTTGTGCTGGTGTCCAATGTTGTGGGCGGATTGCTGCCAATGCTGGCCAAGCGCCTTGGGTTTGACCCCACGGTGATGGCAAGTCCCTTGATCACTACCATTGTGGACGCATTGGCGCTGACGATTTACTTTAATATCGCAAAATTGTTGTTGGGACTGTAAACGGCTTTGTATGACCTGGGACAGCTTGGGGGGAGATCCCGAAGTCTGTCCTGTTCATAAATAAACTATCTTATTTTTGGAGGAAACAAAAAATGGGAAGGATTGTGAATGTTGCTGTAGTAGGCTATGGCGGAATGGGAGGATGGCATACTCGCACTCTCCAGCAGATTCCTGAGGTGCACCTTGCCGGTGTGTATGACATTCTGCCGGAGCGGAATCAGGCTGCTGAGGAAGCCGGCATCAAGGCGTATGAGAGCTATGAGGCCCTGCTGGCAGATCCCGCGGTGGATGTGGTGACCGTAGCCATTCCCAATGATGTGCATAGGGATGTGTGCATTCAGGCAATGGAGGCCGGAAAGCTGGTTATCAGCGAGAAGCCCGTCACCACCTCTTCACCGATCCTGGAGGAGATGATCGCCGCTTCTGAGCGCACTGGCTCTGTGTTCACCGTCCATCAGAACCGTCGCTGGGATGAGGATTTCCGTGTGGCAGAGAAGATTGTCAAGTCCGGCGATCTGGGCCGGGTGTTCTCCATCCAGTCCCGTGTTCATGGCTCCCGCGGCATCCCTGGCGACTGGCGCAACCGCAAGGCTCAGGGCGGCGGTATGGTTCTGGACTGGGGCGTTCACCTGCTGGATCAGATGAACATGATGATGGGGAAGATGCCCAAGAGCGTTTACGCTACGCTTTCTAATGTGACCAACGAGGAAGTGGATGACGGCTTTACCGCTACGTTCACTTTTGACGATGGCCTGGTCTTTACTGTGGAAGTGGGCACCAGCAATTTCATCAACTTGCCCAGATGGTATGTGCAGGGCCTCAATGGCACGGCGCAGATCGACGATTTTGCCGTCAATGGAAAAATCGTTGTCGCAACCAGTGACGAAAAGCATGATGCGGTGCCGATCATTACGGCTGCCGGCTTGACGAAGACCATGGCGCCCCGTACTCCCGACACCATTAAGGAGCTGCCCTTGCCCCGCATTGATTGCGATATCAAAGATTACTATCGCAATATTGCTCAGGTGGTCAACGGTGAGGCAGAGCCCATTGTCACCCATGACCAGCAGCGTGAGCTGATGCATTTGATGGAAGCCATCTTCGAGTCTGCCGAGAAGAACGAGGTTGTCTATTTCTAAAGTCCGTGCTTGCATTCCATAAGAAAAAGCGTCTGAGAAGGTTTTCTCAGACGCTTTTTTGCAGGAAAAAACAGCCGCCGAGAAGAAATTCTCAGTGGCTGTTTGTAGTTACAAGAGTCCCGCCCGACCGTATCGCGCAACTCAATAACCTGCTACAAAAAAGCAGGTGGGTGCCCCCCCTCCTGTTTCACGCTCCCTTCTTCCAGCAACGGTCAAAGCCGTGCCGGGAGGTCTGCAATCCACAGGCGGAGCCAGAGCTCCCTTTCAATCGAGTGTAGGGTTATATGTGCGCAGTCCGCGCATCGGGCAGGAAAAAACTGCATTTGGAACAGGGAAGAAGGTACGCTCCTATCCCTTTCGAAGCACTTTACGCGTTGGAATCGTCCTCGTCGTCAAAATAAGCTTCGTTAAAGCGCTCCTCAAAAATATCTGCCAGCTTATCCAACAGTTCGTCGTCCTCCACTTCTTGGAGCTGCTCTTCGCCATCTTCCTCGATGACTTCAAAAATATAATAGGTCTCTGCTTCGGAGGCGATTTCATCGGCTTCCTGCTTGGTGGGAACCAATGCCAAAAAGTGGCCATCGTCGTTTTCCAGCTCGTCGATAATTTCGAACTCATGCTCCTGGCCGTCGTCGTCCAACAGAGTTAAAAGATCTGCTTCATATTCGTGATCCATAGTGTGCTCACGCTCCTTTCGCCAAAGTCATTGTACCGTAAATCAATTCCATAGTCAAGGGTGATTTTTGAAAGTGCGTAAAACAAATTTCTTTTGGGGAAAAGGGGCCCGAAATCCCCTCTAGTAAATTATTCATGATTTTTTTGAAAAAACATAAAAAATACTATTGACAAACCCGATAGAGCGCGCTATAATGTAGTCGTAAACAAGAGATAGAGAAATCTACCAAAGGTTTACGAAGGTGCTTCGCAAAAGGCCGGAAGTAAGTGGAACAAACGGACTTTTAGGAATTTGGAAGTGCTTTTGAATCGGACACTGTAGGCTTTCACAGATAAGGAGCATGGACAGTTCACCGGGGTTTCTGAAATACAGTTTCGTAATCCTACCGGGAAAAGACCTCTTTTAAAGAGACGAGAAATTTTTAGAAGCAAGGTTTCTTTTCAACAAACAGGGAACGGAAAGTCGATCTGTAACAGACAGGACAAAGAGTGAATGGTTCTCAGTGCTTAGCTGGAAAAGCAAGAAACTGGTTTTTGAGCTTGCTGAAAAGCAGGATGAAATCGAGAGAGTTTCTGCGAGAATGGATGAGAGTCCAGCGTGTTTGAAAAAGCAGCTGATCCTAGAAAATGGAGTTTGTTTCAGGGTGAAAACGGCGAGGAGCTGTAGTAAGACACCAGAGAGCAGTGACAGATGTTTGCCCGTATGAAATGATGTTGCATCCCTTGAGGGAACGAAAGAAATGGGCAGATTTCCCGTCAGATAGTAGCTGCATATGTGCAGCGAAGGATGGAAAGAGATCTGGTGTGCGAAGCGCGAATACTTTATTTGAGAAGAAAGGCGGGTGAGTCCGGTGGATCAGAAAGAACCTCAGCACTTAGAGCCCGCGGGCTCATGTACCGCGGGTTAATAAATCAGGATTTGTCGATCCTAAAAATTTATCATAGAAGGAAGGTTCCTTATTCTGATTATTCCTCAGATGTCAGGAAACCAAGTTGGCACGGATCTGTTTTAAGACCGTAAAATTCGGAAGCTTATTAAAGCGTAGCCAGGACTGAGTAGTCAGTAGGCAATACAATAGCGGTTAAATTGAAACGGTATTGATGTGCCGGAAAAAGGGTAACGACCAATGTACAGTTGATTTTAATGACGGTTATCATGGTAGGCCTCGTGTAAGAAGGCTGAAGAATATGTGGTAGACCGCTTCTTAATGGATCTGAAGGAGTACAAAATAAATAATTGAGGCAACTGAGTTCAATAACGGTAGTCTTTGTGATAGTGTACTTATAGAAAGATCCTGTACAAAGTTGGAAACCATACCTTCGTGAAAATCAAAAGGGCTTTTGAGGTGTCTCTCAATAGCCCTTTTTGTCTGATATTACCTCTTGTGTCAAGAGAAAAGTGTGCTATAATAGGGTTATGGTATCCTAATCTTTCAAGTGGTAGGTGGCTGTATGCGAAAAGGCAATCTGGAGTGTGTCAAGAACGAAAAAGAATTCAAGTTTTTTTACCGGACATTGATCGGTCAGTCCGGCTTGAAACGAATCGCCGATTATCCTCAGCATGGCTCAACCAGCCGGTTGATGCACAGTGTGGCGGTGGCATATTACAGCTACTGCCTGGCAAAGGCTACAAGGCTTTCGTTTCATTGGGAAGAGCTTGTACGTGGCGCCTTACTCCACGATTACTTCCTTTACGATGCTCAAGATGGCGACCCGGCCCATCGCTGGCATTGGACTCGTCACCCGAATGTTGCGGCAGAAAATGCAAAGAAAGAGGTGCCTCTTACTGCAATTGAAGAGGACACCATCCGCACGCACATGTTCCCTCTCACAGTGAAGCCTCCGAAATATAGAGAGGGCGTTGTGGTTTCATTGGTGGATAAGGCTTGTTCCATCTATGAGTTCTTTTGCCGGAAGGCGCCCTATCGCCGGCTGCAGGGGTATAATATCAAGGACCGCGTTTCCTCGATGATGGTTTTTCTTTTGCCGGAAGTCGCCGGAGAACGGATGTAAATATGGAATGAATTTGCAAAGCTCCTGTTCTGGGAGCTTTTTCTTGTCATAAGACCATTTTTCTGTTATACTAAAAAATCAC
>CAUWLU010000044.1:0-17889 GCA_963559705.1 uncultured Acutalibacter sp. | reverse complement strand
TTGTAAGCCCGCCTTTTTCTTGGGTGGAAAAGCACTCCTCTTTGGCTGGGGCATAAGCTGAAAGAGGGAGGTGGCAATCAATGGAACTGCTGCTTTGGAGCATCGGAATCGCCCTATCAGCCATCGGTCTTGTGGAGCTGGTGCGTATGGGTGTTTTTTGGCTGCTGCGGCCAAAGGGAAGCGGAAAGGCGGCCTTTTTCGTAATGCCGGAGGATGGGGATGACTGCGAGTTTCTGATTCGGGCAGGGATGGCCCGCCTGCAATGGATGGATTGGGGGGACTGCCGGCTCGTCTGCGTGGTAGGGGAGGAGGATCGGGAATCCCAGGAAATTTGCCGCGTGCTGCAGCGCAGATACCCGGATTTGCGGCTATGCAAAAAAGAGGATTTGGTGTATGATAGTATGCAGGAAGATACATAACCGGGGATGGTGGAAAGGAATTGGCAGAAGAGCAAAATACCCTGTTGGAGTTATCTGGCTGGGTGGAACACGTGGTCTATCACAATGATAAAAACCAATATACCGTTTTATCGCTGAATACGGACGAGGGTGAAGTGACTGTGGTTGGCGCGTTCCCCTATGTCAGTGACGGGGAAGAGCTGCACATTTTTGGAACCTGGGATAGTCATCCCTCCTTTGGGGACCAGTTTAAGGCACAGACTTTCGAGCGTGCCCGGCCAGCTACCACAGCCGCCATGTTGAAATACCTGTCCTCAGGGGCAGTGAAGGGAATCGGCAAGGCCATGGCCCAGCGCATTGTCCAAGAGTTTGGGGAATCTGCCTTGGAGGTGATGGAGAACGATCCCACCCGTCTGGCGCAGATCAAGGGGATCACCGTGGAGAAGGCCAAGGAGATCAGCGAGGAGCTCAAGCGCGTCCATGGGATCCGAGAGCTGATGATGTTTTTGGGAGCTTATGGCGTGCGGCCCGAGCAAACGGTTTTGGTCTGGAAACAGTACGGCGACAGCGCCATCGCCTGCGTCCAAGAGGACCCCTACTGCCTTTGCGGGGAGGGCATTGATATCAGCTTTACCATTGCAGATTCCGTGGCGGAGAGCATGGAGAAGCCCAGGGACGACATGGGCCGCGTGCAGGCGGGAATCCTGTACGTGCTGCGCCACAATCTGAATAACGGCCATATCTGTCTGCCCCTGGATAAGGTGCGGGCAGCAGCCAGCCAGATCTTAGGTGTGGAGCCTGAGACGGTGCAGGATGGGATCTATACGCTGTGCCAGTCCTTTGCCCTGGTGTGCGAGGAGATCGGCGGCAGGGAATTCCTGTTTCTTCAAAAGCAGCACAGCTCAGAGGCATACATCGCTGCCCGGATGAAGTCGATGCTGGGGATGCCTCCCGATGCGATCGGCGGCGCTCAAGAGAAAATTGCCGCCATTGAACAGGAACGCTCCATCCATTATGCGGACAAGCAGAAGGAGGCAATCTGCGCAGCGCTGGAGCAGGGAATCCTCATCCTCACCGGCGGTCCCGGAACCGGTAAAACAACCACCTTAAACGCCATCATTCACCTGCTGAAGTCTGCGGGGGAAAAGGTGTTTTTGGCGGCGCCCACAGGCCGGGCGGCCAAGCGCATGAGTGAGGTCACCGGGGAGGAGGCCAAGACCATTCACCGTATGCTGCAGGTGGATTGGGATGAGCAGGACAATCCCGTGTTCACGCGGAACGAGCGCAATCCCTTGGAGTGCGATTGCCTTGTCATTGACGAGCTTTCCATGGTGGACTCCTATCTTTTTGAAAGCGTGCTGCGTGCATTGCCCTTCTCCTGCCGGCTGGTTTTGGTGGGGGACGCGGATCAGTTGCCCAGCGTGGGGCCGGGCAATGTGCTGGGGGATTTGATGGCTTCGGGCTTGTTTCCCACTGTGCAGCTCAAGGAGATCTTCCGGCAATCGCAGGAAAGCCTCATTGTCATGAGCGCTCACCGGATTGTGGAGGGGAAGCTGCCGGAGCTGCGCCGTCATGACAGCGACTTTTTCTTCCTGCCCCAAACAGACCCGGAAAAGGCAGCTCAGCTGATTGTATCCCTGTGCGCCCAGCGCTTGCCCAGAAGCTATGGGTATTCCAGCGTGGCGGATATCCAGGTGCTGTGCCCTGGCCGGAAGGGAGAGCTGGGTACCATAGAGCTGAACCCTCTGCTGCGGGAGGCCATCAATCCGCCCATGTCGGGCAAAAAGGAGGCCAAGGTGGGAGGGACCCTGTTTCGAGAGGGGGACAAGGTGATGCAGATTCGCAACGATTACAATCTGTCCTGGACCCGGGATGACGATATCCCAGGGGAAGGCGTGTTCAATGGGGACATGGGCGTTATAACGGAGATCGACCGGGCTGCAAAGGTCATCCATGTCCATATTGATGATAAGGATGTGCTTTACGAATTTGACTGCGCCGCCAACGAGTTGGAGCTTGCTTATGCTGTGACGGTCCACAAGAGCCAGGGCAATGAGTTCCCCGCAGTGGTGATCCCAGTGTTGAAGCCAGCCAAGCAGCTTTGCTATCGGAACCTGCTCTATACAGGCGTGACCCGTGCCAAGCAATTGCTGATTTTGGTGGGGCAGCGAGGGGTCATCGACGCCATGATCGAAAACAACCGGAAGACCCGGCGGTATACGGGGCTGAAATATTTCCTGGAAGAAGGGTAAATCGAAAGCTTTGCACGACCTTGCGACCCGGTCATCGGGCGGTTCCTCAGCCGCTCCCTGCTGACTTAGCAGGGAAGAAACACAAGGAAATCCTTTCCCAAGGTTGAAAAAAACAGCCTGTTGTATTATAATGGAAGGGTATAACGGTTATCGAACTGAATTCTGGGAATTTGTGCGTAAGGATGATTGATAAGGATGATAGGAACCGACATCGCCATTGATCTGGGGACCTCCCGGTTCAAAATATATTTGGACGGCAAAGGGATCGTCGTCAGCGAACCCTCCATCATTGCAGTGGACAACCTGACCGATGAGGTTATCGCCATCGGAGGGGACGCTTATGATATGCTGGGCCGCACCTCAGAGAGGATCACCGTATCCCACCCCTTGAGCAACGGTGTGATCTCTGATTTTTCTATGGCAGAACAGCTCATCAACTATTACTTAAAACGAATCGCTCCCAGCCGAGTATTTATGCCGCGGGTGGTGGTCAGTGTTCCCTGTAATGTGACTGAGGTGGAAAAGAGAGCCGTAGTAGAAGCCATCACGGCTGCAGGCGTGCGGAAGGTCTGTTTGATTGAGGAACCGGTAGCCGCAGCAATCGGAGCAGGGGTGGATATCGCAGTCCCCCACGGCACGATGATCGTGGATGTTGGCGAGGGCGCCACGGATATGGCGGTGATTTCGCTGAATGGTATTGCCGTGGCCAACTCCTGTAATATCGCTGGTGCGGATTTTAACGATGCCATCGTGAAGTATGTCCGCAAGAAGTTCAACCTGCTAATCGGGGACCGCACTGCGGAAGAAGCCAAAATAGCCATCGGCTGTGCCTATCCTCGAAAGAAGCTGCTGCGCTATACGCTGAAGGGCCGCAACGCCATGTCCGGTCTGCCGGAGACCACGGAGATGAACTCTGACGAGATGATCGAGGCTTTGATCGAGCCGGCCATCTCCATCATCCGTACCGTGCAAGCCACATTGGAGCAAACTCCCCCCGAGCTGCTGGCGGATATCTTCACCGACGGCATTTATTTGACCGGCGGCTCCGCGAACCTCTACGGCTTTGCCACCCTGCTCTCCAAAAAGACGAAGATCCCGGTGGTCACCTTTGAAAACCCGGAGAACTGCGTGGTGCTGGGCGCGGGGAAGGCCATCAAGTATATCGATAAGATTGACGGCCGCGCCCACGGGAAGCTAAACCCCTTGGTGGCGTATTCTTAAACAGAAAGCAAAGAAAAACGGACTGGAATTTCCAGTCCGTTTTTTGCATCTCGATTCCAGCGAATCAGCTCTCGATCTGAGCTTCCTCTAACAGTCCAAAGTGAAGCAGGGCGTTCTGCACGCCGTCCTGGTTCACAGGGGTGGTGACATAGTCCGCAGCAGCCTTGGCCTCCTCCACACCGTTACCCATGGCCACGCCGATACCGGCCCAGCGGAGCATATTGGCGTCGTTGGCGCCGTCCCCGAACACCATGATTTCCTCCCGTTTCCAGCCGTATCGTTCTGCCACCGCCTGAATCCCCACCTCTTTGCCGCCGTTTTTGGGGATGATATCCAGAATCCTCCCGCCAGCAGAGGTGGTCTCAATATGTTCCAAGGATGCCAGCCGCCGCTGAGCTTCCTCCTTGGGTATGTAGGCCAAAAACTGCAGGACAGGGTGTTCCAGCAGCCGGGCGGGGTCGTAAGGTCCCTGAGGGACGGGCAGGTTGGCCCTTTGGTAATGTTCCTGCATAATGGCAAAATCAACCACAAAGAACTTTTCCCGTTCTTCCTGGATCAGGCAGGGGAAGGGGTCGGCGTGGACCAGCTCCACCAACCGGCGGACGTCCCCCGGATGGTGGGGCGCACGGTGATACACAGTGCCATCCCGGTCCAGGGCAAGCTGGCCGTTGAACACCACAAAGCCGTCAAAAGGGAAATACTCCTCCAGGAAGCCCACCATTTCCAAGGGGCGGCCAGTGGCCACAAACAGTTGGATTCCTTTTCTCCGGGCGGCCCGCAGGCTGGCCAGGGTGGAGGCCGGCATCACGGCAGGTCCGCCTGCTGCATGGCTGATGAGCGTGCCGTCAATGTCAAAGAAAATGGCTTTTACCATGGAGGTCCCCCTTCTGTCACAGCGTCCGGTCCTGATATTTTTCCACAATCAAATTGGCGCACTTGTAGATGTCCCCCCCGCCCAGGGTGAGGATCAAATCGCCGGGCTGCGCCATTTCCATCACATAGTCCGCGATTTTTTCAAAGCTGTCAAACCAGACGCTGCCGGGGACCTTGGCCGCCAAATCGCTGGTGTGGACGTTGTAGGTGTTGACTTCGCGCACAGCCAAAATTTCCGTCATCACCAAATGATCCGGGATGGACAGGGCCTTGGCAAAATCGTCCAGCAGATTGTAGGTCCTCGAGTAGGTGTGCGGCTGAAAAACAGCCCATACTTGGCGGTATCCCATACGCATAGCAGAGGTGAGCACTGCCTGAAGCTCGGTGGGATGATGGGCAAAATCGTCCGCCACAGTGACCCCGTCAAAGTTGCCCAGTACCTCAAAGCGCCGGTGTACGCCGGAGAAGCTTCCCAAGGCCCGGCAGATCTTTTCGGGCTCCACCCCAAGGCTGTGTGCAGCGGCAGCGGCAGCCAGAGCATTCATCATGTTGTGCTCTCCGGGGACGATCAGGTTCACACGGCCCAGCTTCTCTCCCCGATAGGTCAGGGTGAAGTCCTCGCAGGCAGTGTCCTCCTCGTTCATCTCTGTGGGGTAGTAATCGTTGGTATCGCTCATGCCAAAGGTGACGATCTTAGCGTGAGTCAGCCCCCGCACACTTTCCATGGTGTTGGCGTTGTCGCCGTTGACCACAAGAAGCTGAGAGGTCTGTTTTGCAAACTGCCGGAAGGATTTGATGATGTTTTCCAGCGTCTTAAAGTAGTCCAGATGGTCGGCGTCAATGTTCAAAATCACGGAGACCACTGGATGGAGCTGCAGGAAGGTGTCCACATATTCGCAGGCTTCCACCACGATGGTCTCACTTTTGCCAACGCGGGAGTTCGCCCCCAGCTTGGGGAGTTTCCCTCCGATGATGGCGCTGGGGTCCATCCCCCCCTCGATGAGCACTTCTGTGAGCATGGCGGTGGTGGTGGTCTTGCCGTGAGTGCCGGAGACAGCCACCGGGCGCATAAATTTTTTGGTTAAGCAGCCCAGCATGACGGAGCGCTCCAACGTGGGAATCCCCCGTTCCCGCGCGGCGACCAGCTCGGGATTGTCGCTTTTGCAGGCGGCGGTGTATACCACACATTCCGCGTCGCCGATATTTTCGCTTTTGTGACCCATAGAAACAGGAATCCCATAGCCTTTGATCCGCTCCAAGGTATCGGACTCGTTGATGTCGGAGCCAGTGAGCTCATAGCCCTTGTGATGGAGGATCTCTGCCATGGGGCACATGCCGGAGCCGCCAATGCCCACAAAGTGCAGTTTTTTGACGTGATCCAAAATAGTATCGCTCATATAGATTCTCTCTCCTTGGTGAGATTTTGATTTTTCCATAAGTAATCATATTATATGGCAAAATCACCGGAAAATAAAGTCTTAATTTGAAAAATAAGCCTTTTCAAGTGGAAAGTACCCGCAATTTTTCTAAGCGCCGCCCGTCTCACCAATTTCGTTCTCCTGCCATAGTATAGAAAAGAACGGCAGGGAAGGGGATGGCAGCTTATGATAACGTGGGGGCTTCTCGGCGGGGACCGGCGCCAGCTATACCTGGCCCGATTGCTGCGGGAGGACGGCGGCACGGTACTTCTTCACGGCTTGGAGAAGCTGGAGGGCGCCCAGGAGTTTCCCTGTGTGTCCCTTGAGGAACTTTGTGCGCGCAGCCAAAGAGTCCTTTTGCCGCTGCCCGCAACCAGGGACGGAAAGACACTCTATGCTCCCTTTGGTGAGGAGCCGATTCCTTTGGACGGCACCCTTGCAGCAAGGCTGAAGGGGCGCATGGTTCTGGGAGGGATGGTGGAGAAGCTGCGCCAGGCTTCGCACCTGTGGGAGTCCGTAGAGCTGTTGGATTATTTCCAGCGGGAGGAGCTGACGGTTGGCAATGCCTTCCTGACCGCAGAAGGCGCACTTGCTTTAGCGATTGAGAATTGGCCGGGCGGGCTGGCCGGCTCCCACTGCTTGGTGACCGGCTTTGGACACATTGGGAAGGCGCTGTGCTGTGGGCTTCGCGCCCTGGGTGCCTGGGTGGACTGCGCTGCCAGAAAGCCCTGGGATCTTGCGGGGATTCGGGCCTTGGGCTGCCGTGCGCTCAGCTATCGCCAACTCTCCCGTTCTTACGATTTGATTTTTAACACGGTCCCTGCTCTGGTGCTGGGGGAAGAACTGCTGAATCGCCAGAGCCGTGATGCGCTCCTGGTGGAGCTGGCCAGTGCTCCGGGAGGGATTGACCGTGATGCTGCCCAGCGCTGCGGACTTCCTGTGCTGGATGCTCCGTCTCTGCCGGGCCGGTTTTCCCCGAAGGCTTCGGGAGAGCTGATAAAAGAGGCTGTGTACCATATCTTGGAGGAAAGGCGGATGTCCTGATGAAAACCCTTGGATTTGCCATGTGCGGTTCCTTCTGCACTTTTGAGAAGGCGGTTGTGCAGATGGAGGAGCTTTCTCGCACCTATCATATTTTGCCCTTGATGTCACAGAACGCCTACACCACTGACACTCGCTTCGGCAAGGCAGCGGACTGGGTAAAGCGCGTGGAGGAGAGCAGCGGCCAGGAGGTGCTGCACACCATTGTTCAGGCGGAGCCCATCGGCCCCAAGAACATGGTAGATGTCCTGGCAGTAGCTCCCTGCACAGGGAACACCCTGTCCAAA
This sequence comes from uncultured Acutalibacter sp., assembly GCA_963559705.1. Classification (GTDB taxonomy): domain Bacteria; phylum Bacillota; class Clostridia; order Oscillospirales; family Acutalibacteraceae; genus Acutalibacter. The sequence goes on along the minus strand of CAUWLU010000044.1, from coordinate 10,399 downwards.
ATCGCTTCTGGGATCACGGATACCTCCGTGACCATGGCGGTGAAATCCGCCCTTCGCATCGGGATTCCCGTGGTGCTCTGCTGTGCTACCAATGACGCGATGGCTGCTTCGGGCCCCAACCTTTTGCGGCTGCTCAACACCAAGAACGTCTATTTGGTCCCCCTGAGCCAGGATGACCCCGTGAAAAAGCCGGTTTCCCTGGTGGCGGATTTCACCCTGCTTCCCCGGACCATTGCCCTGGCGCTGGAGGGCAAGCAATTGCAGCCGGTGTTTTTGCCGCCGCTGAGTTGAGGGAAACTTCTATTTACAAAATCCGCATTTTGGGGTATTATAAAAACGCACAGCCCACAGTGACTGTGTACTTTTGAAAAAAAGGACGGGGAACATGCTTTACTGTACCAAATGCCATGGCGTTTGTCCGGATTCCGCCATGAAATGTCCCAACTGCAAAAACGGGAAATTGCGCCCGGTAAACCAAGAGGATCTTGTCCTGCTGCACAGGGCCGATCAGTATACCGCCATGCTTTTGGAGCAGCAGTTCCAGGAGAAACAGGTGGGGTATCGAATGGACCCCTTGCAGGGAGGGCGCATCTCTTATCTTTATGAAGGCGACGTGATGCCCACCGATAAGATGGTGCTGGTCCGTTGGGAGGATTATCCCACTGCCAAGGAGCTTTCTGCCCAGGTTGCCCAGCAGGTGGAGAAGGAACGCGCTGGGGAAGGGGAGGAGACCTTTGAGGACATGCCCCGAAAAAAGCGGATTTTGGTGCAGGTCGTTTCCGTTTTTGTGTTTTTGCTGGTCATCATGCTGGTGGTTTATGGGGCAGATTTCCTGGCCGGTTGGCTGAAGGGACTGTTTCAGTAAAGGGTAAACGGCCGGTAGTCGGCCGGATGATTTCATTTTTAGAAACGAGGGAATAGAAACATGAAGGATTTTAAGCCGGATACCCTGTGTATCCATGCTGGTTACACGCCTCAAAACGGAGAGCCCCGCGTTGCTCCCATTGTGCAGAGCACCACCTATGTGTACGAAAGCTCCAAGGAGATGGGGGATCTGTTCGATTTGCAGGCAGAGGGCTTTTTCTACACCCGCCTGGCAAACCCCACCCTGGACGTGGTGGAGAAGAAAATCGCCGCATTGGAAGGCGGCGTTGGCGCAGTGCTCACATCTTCTGGTCAGGCGGCCAATCTGATGGCTGTGCTGAATATCTGCCCCGCAGGGTTCCATGTGGTCAGCTCCAGCGCCATTTATGGCGGTACCTTCAATCTGTTTTATAAGACCTTGAAGGAAATGGGCATCGAGACCACCTTCGTGCCTCCCACCACCACGCTGGAGGAGCTGCGGGCGGCTATGCGGCCCAACACCCGTGCAGTCTTTGCAGAGACCTTGGCCAATCCCTCCCTTGCCATTGCTGATTTGGAGGTGTTCGCCCAGGCAGCCCATGAGCACGGCGTGCCGCTGATTGTGGACAATACCTTCCCCACGCCCATCAACTGCCGGCCTTTTGCGTTTGGCGCTGACATCGTCACCCATTCCACCACCAAGTACATGGACGGCCATGCAGTGCAGGTGGGCGGCGTCATTGTGGATTCCGGCCGCTTCAACTGGGACAACGGCAAGTTCCCCATGCTCACAGAGCCGGATGAGTCCTATCACGGAGTGGTGTATACCAAGCAGTTCGGCCAAGCTGCCTACATCACCAAGACCCGCACCCATCTGATGCGGGACATTGGCGCTCAGGCTGCCCCCATGAATGCGTTCTTGCTGAATCTGGGCCTGGAAACCCTGGCTCTGCGTATGGAGCGCCATTGCTCCAACGCCATGAAGGTGGCCCGGTTCCTGGAGGCGGATTCCCGCGTGGCTTGGGTCAATTACCCGGATTTGGAATCCAGCTCTCAGCATGAGCTGGCAAAGAAATATATGCCTCACGGCACCTGCGGCGTGGTATCCTTTGGCGTCAAGGGCGGTCGGGAAGCAGCCACCACGTTTATGGACAGCCTGGAGATGGCCTCTGTGGTGACGCATGTGGCAGACCTTCGGACTTGCTGTCTGCATCCGGCAAGCACCACCCATCGCCAGATGAGCGATGAGCAGCTGGAAGAGGCCGGTGTTCCCGCTGATTTGATCCGCCTGTCCGTGGGCATCGAGAATCCCGAGGACATCCTCAAGGATATCGACCAGGCCCTGGAGAAAGCGGCTCGCTGAAACAGAATCTGACCGTACACGGTAAAAAGGCGGAGAACCTCATGTTCTCCGCCTTTGTGTTTTTCAAAAAGCGCTGGGAAAAGCCTATGCAGTTTGAGAGAAGGTCACGGTCACAGCCTGTACCCTGTCGGCAGCGTCAAAAACCTCTGGGGTGAAGAAGCTCTCTGTAGAAAAGGAGCTGCTTTTTCCATCGGCATCGGCTGTGAACAGAGCCACCGGGATCTCCTTGTCCATCTGGATCTCCACGGGTTCTGACAGCCATGTGCGGCTATGGCCAACGGTATTTTCCGGGAAGCTCACGGGTTCGCTTTGAAAGGAGGAAGTCCCCAAACCGTGAACAGACATGGCAAAGTTCCCGTCCTCCCGATAGAGCAAGGAAAGCACCCCGTTTTTGGACTCTGCTGTCTCCTCATCCCAAGAGATGCCCCCTTCTCCTGTGCTGACCCATGCGCCGTCCTGAAGCACATAGCTGGAAACCAAGATGGCGAGAGTTCCCTCCGGCGGCTGGTAGGAAAAGAGCCGGGCGGTATCCCGCAGGTTCAGATAATCCAAAACCTGCTGCTGATCCTGGCTGAGGGGATAGGGCTGGACCGTATTGGCCGGGGTCTTTTCTCCGCAGCCTGCCAGCAGGATAGTCAGGGCCATCAACAACTCCATCAGCAATACCAATCGTTTTTTCATGTGTACTCACTCCTTTTGACCATCAAGCAGGGATAGGCGTGACGGAAGCGGTAGCCCAGCTTTTCCGCCAGAGCCAAGCTGGCCTTGTTGGCGGCGTCCCAGCTGGGGTACAGCCCGCGCTCCAGACAGTGGAGGATCAGGGCGCTAGCGCAGCACAGAGCCAGTCCGCGGCGGCGGTACTCCTGCTTCGTGTCGATCTCGATCTCAATGCCGCCGTGGTACCAAGAGTAGGTGGAGGCCCCGGCGGCCAGCTTCGTCCCATGCAGTGCGACGAATCCATGGCCATGGGCGGCAAAATCCTCCCATCGGGGGAACTGCCCGCAGAAATCCCTTGCCCAGGGAGTTTGCCGGATCAGTTGGTACAGCTCCTGGTCGATAGCTTTTAGGGCAAAACCCTGGGGAAGGCCATCCCGGAAGCGTTCCAGCTTGGCTCGGTCAAAGACGTCCGGTTCCTTGCCAATGGCGTAGCGGTATTCCAGTGACCCCCTGCCTTCGTGGACTTGCTCCAGCAGGGATTGCCAGTGGTGGTTTTGGGGTACGAGGATGGCTTCCTCTGCCGAAAACCCCTCCGGGAGAAAGCTTGCCAGCTCTCTGGCTGCCGGACTTTGCCAGTCGCCGCCCAGAAAGAGAAAATCCCCAATCCACAGCAGAGCGGCCTTAGGCGCCTCTGCGCAGTCGGCCCAAGCCGCGCCCATGCACTCTTGCAGTACGGACCAAATCAAGGTTTCCTCCCAATCCTGAAAGAGCGGGTACGAGGATGGCTTCCTCTGCCGAAAACCCCTCCGGGAGAAAGCTTGCCAGCTCTCTGGCTGCCGGACTTTGCCAGTCGCCGCCCAGAAAGAGAAAATCCCCAATCCACAGCAGAGCGGCCTTAGGCGCCTCTGCGCAGTCGGCCCAAGCCGCGCCCATGCACTCTTGCAGTACGGACCAAATCAAGGTTTCCTCCCAATCCTGAAAGAGCGGGTAAATGTTCCCTCTCTGCTGGGCGGGGATTTCCACCATCACCATCATCTCCCTTGCTTTTGAAATCCAGTATAAAGCAAGGCGCAGATTTTTGCAATCAAAAAAGCTGCGGAAATTACGCCGCAGCTTTCTTTAGGATTTCGATTCTTCTAAATCTTCTTTCGCCGGCGCGGGCGCCTTCCCTTCGGCAGAGGGAAGCTCCCCCGCTTGCGTTGCAGCAGAGGGGATGGGCGGGACCGCAGGCGCTTTGATACTGACCAAGGGAAACGCCACGGTAACGGCAAAGAGATCCCCGTCCGTGTGAAGGCTGAAGGTTCCTCCGCAGGCTTCCGTAAAGCTTTTTGCAATGGAAAGCCCTAACCCGCTGCCCTCAGTGGAGCGGTTCTCATCTCCGCGGACAAAGCGGGCGGTCAAATGCTCGGCGTCCATGGTGATCTCGCTCTTTGAAATGTTGCGGATGGTCGTCACAGCAGCGCCGTTTTGAGCGGAAAGGCTCACATATACCCGGGAGCCGGGCAAGGAGTATTGCGCGCAGTTGCGGATCAGGTTTTGAAACACCCGATAAAGCCGCTGGCCGTCGGCATGGACAATGAGGGGGGTCTCGGGAATATCCATCCGCCAGGTCAAGCCGGAGTTGCGCACCGTCATATCCATCTCGCCAAAGGTCTGCTCAAGCAGCTTGCCAATGTCCAGATTGTCCAAATTTAAGGAAATGTTTCCCGTGGCGGCCTTAGAGACCTCGAACACATCCTGCACAATGTGGTTTAGGCGGTCCGCCTTGCTGGAGATGGTCTTGATATAATCCTCCACATGGGGGGGCAGGTCCGGCTCTTTCTTCAGCAGCTCCACGTAGCTGATGATGGAGGTCAGCGGGGTCTTGATATCATGGGAGACATTGGTAATCAGCTCCACCTTGGTGCGGTCTGCCTTAATGCCCTCCTCCACGGCCTTTTGGATGCCGGTGCGGATCATGTTCAGCTGCATGGCGCAGTCGTACAGATTGGAGGTGGGGGGCATGTGATTGACGGCATTCAGATTGCCGCCGTACATCTCTGCAATTTGAGCCATGAGCACAGCCCAGTCCCGCAGGTCCCGCTTTAACGAAAGCACATACCATACCACGCTGCCGATCACCCCGGCAGCGGCAAAGCCCGCAATACCCAGCAGAAAGAAGTTCCGGATGGGAGAGTCGCCGCAGCTGAGAAGCCCTCGAAATATAATTGCAGAGACTCCCAAAACACCCACAATGACCGCCAGCGTGGAAAAGACCCTGCGAAGGCTGCGCTGCTCGAAGGTGGTCAATTCCCTGTATTGGTTCAAGGAGTTGAGGGCGGAGTGAACAATGTTGTGCCGGAAGAACTGCCGGTTCTTTCCAATGTCCAGACAGAGGAAATAAAGCAGGATCACAGCGGCAATGGGCGAGAACCAGCCGCCCAACGACGTGCTGGTGTCCAGCAGAAGGGTCACCAGCAAGACGGCCACAATGGTCAACAGCTTTAGCTCCACCCAGACCTTTTTTAGCCAGTGGGCCAGCAGCTCCTCAAAATTGTGGCGGTCCTTCCGCAGTGCAAACAGGATAATCAGAAGAATTGCTAAAAACAGGATGATGCTTGCCGTGGCCACTGGAAGCCAGTCCGGGCGGGATTGATCGCCGATTACTTTTTCAATGCTCTTGCCGATGCTGCTGGCCAGGTTTGGGTCCAAGCTGACGAATATCAACAGCATCATCCCGGCGGTGGCCCCGCACAGCAGGATCAGAAAGCACAGCCAGGAGATCGCGCCCCGAAATACGTCCCCGCTTTTTTGTTCAGTGCTTTTCGAATTTGTACCCAATGCCCCACACCACCTTCAAATATTCCGGCTCCCCGGGATTGATCTCGATTTTTTCACGGATTCTGCGGATGTGCACCATCACCGTGTTTTCCGTGGAGTAGGCCGATTCGTTCCAAATCTTGCTGTAGATTTCCTCAGCCGGGAAGATCCTGCCGGGGTTCCGCATGAGAAGCTCCACAATTTTCGTCTCAGTGGCGGTGAGCTTGATGGGCTCCCCATCGGCATAGAGCACATGCTCGTCCAGATTAAAGCAAAGCCGGCCGTTCAGGATGGTGTTTTCTCCGCTGGAATGGATGTCCCCCAGGCTGGTATAGCGCCGCAGCTGGGATTTCACCCGGGCCACCAGCTCCATGGGGTTAAAGGGCTTTGTCACATAGTCGTCAGCGCCCATGGAAAGGCCGATCACCTTGTCGCTGTTTTCGCTCTTGGCAGAGAGTACGATGATGGGGAGGTTTTTCCGTTCCCGAATCTTCATAATGGCGGACAGGCCGTCCAGCTTCGGCATCATCACGTCGATGATGATGAGGTGGATATCCTTGGTCATCGCCAGGTCTAAAGCCTCCATGCCGTCGTAGGCTTTCAAGACCTGAAAGCCCTCGCTTTCCAGATTCAAGGCAATGGCGCGTACAATTTCCCGGTCGTCATCCACAACCAGGATGTTCTTTTTCTCGTCCATAAGGAAAGGTCCCTCCCAAGCATAACTTCCGATTGTATAGAAAGAGCATACCGGCTCTTCCTTACATTCCCGGCAATGAATTTCTTACAAAAATCATACAGTATTTTCTTGGAAGATGCAAGTGCCCGGAAGGTCCGGCATAGCTATGAAGGGAAGGGAGGAAAGCGGATGAAGAAGTTCTGGAAAGAGATTCGAGGAAAGCGGGCGGTGTTGGCGGCCTTAGCAGTGGCGCTGCTGGTGTGTGCATGGGCAGCGGCAATGGATTCAAAAAAGCCCGCAGCGGTGATGGCCACGGCGGAAATCACCAATTGGGGACTGAGCTTTCAAAAGGAAGGGGAGGCTCCCGTCGGCAATGCGGACAGCGCCTTTCTCGCCCAATACGATGCAGTATACCGGGAGAACACGGAGGAAAAGGTGCTGTACCTCACCTTTGACGCGGGCTATGAAAACGGCTGCACCTCCCAGATTTTGGACACGTTAAAAAAGCACAATGTGCCCGCTGCATTTTTCCTGGTGGGCAACTATCTGGAGACCCAGCCGGAATTGGTTTGCCGCATGGTGGAGGAGGGCCATACAGTGGGGAACCACACCTATTCTCACCCGGATATGTCCGCCATTGCAGAGGAAGCCAGCTTTCAAGCGGAGCTTCAGCGCAACGAAGCATTGTACCAACAGGTCACCGGCCAGGAAATGGCGAAGCTCTACCGTCCTCCCCAGGGAAAGTTTTGTGAGGAGAATTTGCGTATGGCCCAAAGCTTGGGGTATCGCACGGTATTTTGGAGCCTGGCCTATGTGGATTGGTATGAGGACGACCAGCCCACCAAGGAGGAAGCCTTTGAAAAGCTGATCCCCCGCCTGCATCCGGGCGCTGTGGTGCTGCTTCACAGCACGTCCTCCACCAATGCGTCCATTCTGGATGAGCTGCTGACCAAGTGGGAGGAGATGGGTTATACCTTTGGCAGGCTGGAGGACATCGCTTTGTAAGGTGGAAGAAATCACATATAGTTCTAAAAAAGAAATAAAATCCCGGCTCTCCCCTGTAAAATGAGGAAAAGCGCTTGGAGCGCAGTATGGTTACAGGGAGGGTTCCGATGGAACGTTGGGAGATTGTAGTGATAGGTGCCGGAGCTGCTGGGCTGATGGCGGCCCGGGCTGCCGCAAAAGCCCGAAAGGCCCGGGGCATACAGGGGGGAGTGCTGCTCCTGGAGGGCAATCCCAAGCCAGGGAAGAAGCTCCTTGCCACGGGGAATGGGCGCTGCAATCTGACGAATCTGAATGTGGCGCCCACTCATTACCACGGGGACAGGGAACTGGCCGTCCCGCTGTTGGAGCAGTACCCTCCCTCTGCAATCTTGGGGGAGTTTGAAGAATTGGGCCTGCTCTGCCGCTCCGACAGTGAAGGCAGAGTGTATCCCAGAAACCTGCAAGCGGCTGCCGTGCTGCAGGTCCTGCGCTGGGGCTGTGAGGAGCTGGGGGTGGTCCTGCGGTGCGGGCAGGGCGTTGCGGAGGCCTCCTCGGTTTCAGGGGGATTTCGCTTAAAGACGGGGGAGGGCGAGGAGCTTTTTGCCGCTCAACTGATTGTTGCCTGTGGTGGAAAGGCGTCGCCGAAGCATTCCTGGGAGAGCGGCGGTTACGGCTTGGCACAAAAGCTTGGGCACTCCCTTGTGGAGCGGTACCCTTCTCTAACTCCGCTGAAAAGCTCCAAAAGGTGTCTGCGCTCGTTGAAAGGGATGCGTTCCAAGGCAGGAGCGTCCCTGTATCAGGAGGGGGAGCTGATTTGCCGGGAAAGCGGCGAGGTGATGTTTGGAGAGAGCGCTTTGTCCGGTATCTGCCTGTTCGACCTTTCTGCCAAACTGGAGGGAACGCTCCGGGGGGACCTCTGGGTCTCCCTGGACTTGTTGGAGGACATACCTTATCGAGAGGTGCTTTCCTATCTGGAAGGCGTGGTGCGCAGCCATCCCGGTTTTCCTGCATGGGAGCTGTTTTCCGGGGTGCTGAACCTCCGGGTGGGAGAGGAGCTGATGAAAGAGCTTTCCATCCCCAGGGAAAGGACTTTGGGCGAGCTGACGCGCCAGCAGCTGCGAAAGGCGGCTGCGCTGTGCAAGGATTGGCGGTTCCCGGTGACGGACCGGGGGGATTGGGAGAGCGCCCAGGTCACCAAGGGCGGGGTGCCCCTGTGTGAGGTGGACCCCTTGACGATGGAGTCCCAAAAGCGGAAGGGGCTCTACCTGGTGGGAGAGCTGGTGAATATAGACGGCGACTGTGGAGGGTACAATCTCCACTGGGCCTGGGCAACAGGCTTGGCAGCGGGCCGGGCTGCCGGGGAGAGAAAGGGGAAGCGTTCATGATAAAAGTGACAGGACTGAAATTGCCGTTGGGATTCCGGGAGGGCGACCTGCGCCGTGCGGCAGCCAAAAAGCTGAAACTGCCGGAGAGCGCGCTGCTTCAGACGGCTCTTTGCAAAAAATCCGTGGATGCCCGCAAAAAGAATGATGTCCATGTTGTGTGTACAGCAGAGGTGCTTATTGACGGCGACGAGGATCAGCTTCTGTCCCGCCGCCGGGATTCCTCCATCCAGAAATCCCAGCCGTACTGCTATGAGCTGCCCCGCTGCGGAAGGCTTTCCCAGCGGCCGGTGGTGATCGGCTTCGGTCCGGCGGGAATGTTTGCCGCGCTGCTTTTGGCTCAGTGCGGGCAGCGGCCCATTGTGCTGGAAAGAGGGCTCCCCGTGGAGGAGCGGGAGCGTTCGGTCCGCCGTTTTTGGGAGGAGCGGGTGCTGGACCCCCAGTCCAATGTCCAATTCGGCGAGGGGGGAGCCGGTACCTTTTCCGACGGCAAGCTCACCACTGGCACGGGGGACGGACGTATCCGCAAGGTGCTGGAGGAATTGGTGAAGGCTGGGGCGCCGGAGGAGATCCTGTTTGAGGCAAAGCCCCACATCGGCACGGACAAGCTGCCGCAGGTGGTGCGGGCGATTCGGCAGCAGATCCTTTCTCTAGGAGGGGAGATGCGGTTCTCTGCCCAGGCGGTGGGATTTCAAGTAAAGGACGGCAGGTTGACCGGCTTGCGGCTCCGCACATCGGAGGGGGAGGAGCTGCTGGAGTGTTCCCAGGCGATTTTGGCGGTTGGACACAGCGCCAGGGATACCTTCCAAGAGCTGCACCGCATGGGACTGCCTCTGGAGGCCAAGGCGTTTTCTGTGGGCGCTCGCATCGAGCATCCAGCGTCCCTGATCGACCGCGCCCAGTATGGGGAGTTTGCAGGGCATCCTGCCCTGGGCGCGGCAGATTACAAGCTTTCCTGCCACTTGGAAAACGGCAGGGGCGTGTACACCTTTTGTATGTGTCCCGGCGGGTATGTCACTGGGGCGGCCTCTGAAGAGGGCGGTGTGGTGACCAACGGGATGAGCAAATGGGCCAGGAATGGAGAAAACAGCAATGCCGCTCTGCTGGTGGGCGTCACGCCGGAGGATTTTGGCGCTTCCGGACCCCTTGCGGGGGTGGAGTTCCAGCGGCGGATTGAGCGGGCTGCGTTCCAGCTGGCTGGGGGGACCTATTCCGCACCGGCCCAGCGAGTGGCGGATCTGCTGGAAGGGAGGCCCTCCAAGGCGTTGGGAGAGGTGCGGCCCACTTACCAGCCGGGGGTGGTCCCCTCGGAGCTTTCGCGCTGTCTGCCGGATTTTGTCGTGGACTCCATGCGGGCGGCGCTGCCCGTGTTAGCCCGAAGACTGCGCGGCTTTGATTGGGGAGAGGCCCTGCTCACCGCGCCGGAGACCCGCAGCTCCTCCCCGGTGCGTGTGCTGCGGGATGAGGACTGTCAGTCCCCCCTGGCCCAAGGACTGTATCCCTGCGGGGAGGGCGCGGGCTATGCCGGCGGGATTGTCTCTGCCGCTGTGGACGGCCTGCGCTGCGCTGAGGCGCTGCTCCGCAAAGCCCAGCCCGAATCTGCTTAAGGGGCAGCGGGAAGCACAAGTCTTCCTTGATTTAACGTAACCGTCAACTCCAGCCCCGCAGTAGACAAAGGAACCAGCCATCCTAGAG
>CAUWLU010000043.1:0-17916 GCA_963559705.1 uncultured Acutalibacter sp. | reverse complement strand
TCTCTCATTTTTTCCCTTTCCCGTCTACCCGTTCCTCCTGTTGACGGTTACGTTTTTGCGGCTGCTTTTTTCAAAAAGCAGCGACCTAAAACCGGCGCAGCCGAAAAAAGAAATCAGGGCCTGATCCGCGTCCGCCCAAGGGACGGTAGGACAAGGCCCTGCCTTTTTCCACCAATCACAAAAGGACATCCAAGTTTCTGGCTCGAATGTCCTTTTGTCATTTTCTGCCGGTGGGTCGCTGCGCGATCCTACCGCCTGCGGCGCGTGCGGATTGTGCAGCTGGTTTTTCTCTCCGGCTGGCGCCGGTTTCAGGTCGCGAGACACCGGTCTCGCCTGCCGGCTCGGTCGGTGCTGAACGGTCGCCACCGGCGACCAGCACCCCGCGCTCTGCAAGCTTTTGAAAAAGCTTGACCAAAACTTTTTCGTTTCGCTATTTCAACACCAGCCTGGTCTCCCCAGGGTTCAAGCTGGGGAGGATCGCCTTCACCCGGGGATGGGAGAAGTCCTGACGAAGCATATCCCGCAGGGTGGTGCCCCGCTGATAGCCGTGGATCACCCGCAGCTCGGCGACAGTGCTGGGGGCGGTGTTCAGCCAGCCGGAGAGGATGTTCCGGGCGTCCCGCTCATAGACCCCGTGCAGGTCCGCCGTAGCCACGGCGCCCTGAATGTGAAACCGCATAAAACAACCTCCTTTTCCTTTCAGTATAGTGCAAGGGTGGGCGGGATGCAAGTGGCCGAAGAAATGAGGTCGTTAATTTTTGGTGAATTCTTGCTTCTTTAGATGAAAACCTCCGGCAGGACTGCTATAATAGTGCTACTATATAAGAAGGAGGGATCTTTCATGACCCCCTATAACAGTTCACGGGAAGCTTTGCTGCAGGAGCTTTCCGTCTCCATGGAGTCCGGACTTTCTCAGCAGGAAGCCCAGACCCGCTTGGAGAAGTACGGCGCAAACAAGCTGTCGGAAAAGAAAAAGAAAACCAATCTGCGGCGGTTTTTAGAGCAGTTCCAAGACGTGATGATCGTGATCCTGTTGGCGGCAGCGGCAGTGAGCTTTGTGGTGGCGTGCTTTGGCCATGACCCCATGGAGTTCTTTGAGCCGCTGCTGATCCTGCTGATCGTGGTTTTGAACGCCATCCTGGGGATGGTGCAGGAATCGAAAGCGGAAAAAGCTCTGGATGCCTTGAAGAATATGTCCGCGCCCCATGCCCGGGTCCTCCGGGATGGAAAAGAGCAGCTTTTGGATGCCTCCCAGCTGGTGCCCGGTGACATCGTTCACCTGGAGGCCGGGGACTTCATCCCCGCCGACGCCAGACTTCTGAAGAGCGTCAGCCTGAAGAGTGAGGAATCTGCCCTTACCGGCGAGAGCGTCCCCTCGGAGAAGGACGCCGATGCTCCTGTGGAGGAAAACGCCCCCCTGGGCGATCGGAGCAACATGGTGTTCTCCGGGTGCAGCGTCACCTACGGTACGGCTACGGCAGTGGTCACCGCCACGGGAATGCGGACGGAAATGGGCAAAATCGCCGGCCTTTTGGAGGGCGAGACAGAGACCCAGACCCCGCTGCAGCAGAAGCTTGCCCAGTTGGGCAAGTACCTGGGCATTGTGGCCTTGGCAGCCTGTGCCGTGATCTTTGCGGTGGGCCTGTTGAACGGCATCCCCGTGCTGGAAATCTTCATGACCGCCGTGAGCCTGGCAGTGTCCGCCATTCCCGAGGGCCTGCCCGCAATCGTGACCATTGTGCTGGCAATCGGCGTCCAGCGGATGGTGAAGAAAAACGCCCTGATCCGCCGTCTGCCCGCAGTGGAAACCTTGGGCAGCGCCTCGGTGATCTGTTCTGACAAGACCGGTACCTTGACCCAGAACCGCATGACCCTCACCAAGCTTTGGGTGGCGGGAGAGTCCCAGCTGGAGCCAGTCTCCTCCGCGAACAGCCAGGCCGCCCGGAAGCTCCTGCAATACGGCGCGCTGTGCTGTGACGGCTCGGTGGTCTTTGGAGAGGACGGCAGCGAGCAGCACATCGGTGATCCCACCGAGACCTCCATTTTGGTGGCCGCCCACAAAAACGGCATGGAGCAAGACGCCCTGGGCAAGGAATTCCCCCGGCTGGCGGAATTGCCCTTTGACTCGGACCGAAAGCTGATGACCACCGTCAACCGGATTGACGGGGAGATGATCGCCATTGTCAAGGGCGCCTTTGACATGATGGCCGCCCGGTGCGTCCAGGGGGACCTGGAAGCCGCCCGGGAGAAAAACGATGAAATGAGCCGCCAGGCCCTGCGGGTGCTGGCAGTGGGATACCGGAAGCTGGACCAGCTGCCCCAGCAGCTCACCAGTGAGGAGTTGGAGAACGGCCTGACGCTGCTGGGCCTGGTGGGAATGATCGACCCGCCCCGGCCGGAGGCGAAGGAGGCTGTCACCCTGTGCCGTCAGGCGGGGATCAGGCCGGTGATGATCACCGGGGACCATGTGGTGACCGCGTCGGCCATTGCCAAAGAGCTGGGAATCCTCCAAGAGGGGGACCTGGCCATCACCGGGGCCCAGCTGGACGCTATGAGCGATCAGCAGCTGGATGAGGAAGTGCAGCATATCTCGGTTTACGCCCGAGTCTCCCCGGAGAACAAGATCCGCATTGTCAAGGCGTGGCAGAACCGCGGAGAAGTGGTCTCCATGACCGGCGACGGCGTCAACGACGCTCCTGCCCTGAAGGCTGCTGATATCGGCTGCGCCATGGGCATCACCGGCACGGACGTGGCCAAGGGCGCGGCGGACATGACCCTCACCGACGACAATTTCGCCACCATTGTCCACGCTGTCCGCGAGGGCCGGGGCATCTACGCCAACATCCGCAAGGTGGTGGGCTTTTTGCTGGGCACCAACATCGGCGAGGTGCTCACGGTGTTCTTTGCTATGATCCTCTGGCACAAGACGCCGCTGCTGTCCATGCAGCTTTTGTGGATCAACCTGGTCACTGACTCTCTGCCCGCCATCTCCCTGGGCATGGAGGCCGTAGAGAGCGACGTGATGGACCACAAGCCCAAGCCCAAGAACGAGGGGATCTTTGCCCATGGTTTGGGGATTCAAGTGGTGCTGCAGGGATGTATGTTCGCCCTGCTGACCCTGTTCGCCTTCTCCCTGGGCGAGCGCTACGGCGGAAGCCTGGCAGCAGGTCAAACCATGGCGTTCCTGGTGTTGGCCTTGACCCAGATCGTCCAGGCGTTCAATATGCGCAGCGATTACTCCCTGTTCCGCATTGGACCCTTCACCAACCGGAAGCTCAACGGCGCGGCGCTGCTTTCCCTGGCGCTGGTGTGTTTGGTACTGTTCACCCCGGTGGGCGTAGCGTTTGGCTTGGTGATTCTTCCCTCCTGGCTGTACCTGGCGGGCCTGGGCCTGATCCTGGTGCCCCTGGTGGTCATGGAGCTGTCCAAGGCTGTGGGCCTGGTGAAGAAGCGCCATCACAAATAAATAGAAGCTGCAGAAAAGACCCGCGTTTTGCGGGCCTTTTTTGTTTGCCGGAAAAATCCCAGCGCAGCCTAGGAAGCGGTTTCATCTCCGGTTTTTCTGCCTTTGAAACTTTGTGATACTCTTGTTCCGCTGCTGCTTTTGCCGCAGGAAAGCACCCTTGTCATCCGCATAGCTTGCTTCGGCTTTCAGATTGCGATAGCTCTCCCAGCGCTCCTGGGATAATTCACCGGCTGCAATCGCCTCCTTAATTGCACAGCCAGGCTCTGTGCGGTGGCTGCAATCGCTGAATCTGCATTTTCCCAAGTATTGTTCGACATCGGAGAACGCCCCGCCCAGTCCGTTGGAAACATTCCACATTCCCAGTTCCCGCATACCAGGGGTATCAATCATCATGGCGCCGTTTTTCAGCAGAATCAGCTGCCGGTGCGTTGTGGTGTGCCGTCCTTTGCTGTCAAACTCGCGGATTCCATTGACAGCCATGATCTCTTCGCCTGCAAGCGCATTCACAAGGCTCGACTTGCCCACCCCGGAGGAGCCGAGAAATACAATGGTCTTTCCGGGCACCATGTATTCTGCCAAGGAGGAAAGCCCTGCCCCGGTTCTTGAGCTGACAGCATATACGGGCGCACCCACTGCGAAGCCTTCCGCAATTCGGACATAGGACTCATGTTCCTCCACAAGATCGGCTTTTGTCAGCACTACCACCGGAAGAGCCCCGGACTGCCATGCCAGGGTCAGGTACCGTTCCAGACGCTTTGTGTTAAAATCCTGATTCAAGGACTGCATGATAAATACATAATCAAAATTTGATGCAACCGCCTGCTCGCCCCGTCCGGGGGTGGGGTCCTTGCGGGAGAAGAAGGTCTTTCGGGGCAGGGTTTTGATAATCTGGCTGTCTCCATGGGGATTGTAGAGTATTAGGACAAAATCCCCAGTTGTTGGAAACTCTTCAAAGCCGCCGAAATATTCCTTTGTTTTTAGCCTGCCGTAGGTTTCCCCATGCTCGCAAACCAGCGCATAGCGTTCTTTATGGACAGCGGTTATTCTTGCCGGGATCCCCTGTGTATTTTCCGGCATCATCGTCGTTGTAAAGCCATATTTTTTTAAATCCAATTCTAAAATCCTCCATAATCATGTTTGTTGCTGCGGTCGTTTGAAATACCCTCATAAAAAACATCTCCTTTCTAAAATAAGCACCTAAAAATGGGCGCAAAAATGCCGCAGAAAGCAACCTTGTTGGAGGATCCCTTCTGCGGCTGATAATGGGCATAAAAATAACACACCCCTTGAGTGTGCTACAACCGAAAGCGATAGTATTCACGAAAGGTTACTTAAAAGCGGCACAACAATCAAGCGGGTCTTCGCCTCGGGGATTCATTGCGCCACATATTCAGTTTTATGACTCAGTTACCTCACCAAAAACAGTCATAGCACAGTTCTCCTTTCGAGATCTGCCAAAGCAGACTTAGTTGAACGTATTGTAGCACATTCCTTTTCATTTTTCAATAGGGGAAATAGAGAAGGATTTTGCTCTCATTTTATAAAAAAGTACCGAGAAAAACTGGCTGCAGCTTTTCTCGGTACAACTCTTAACGGCCCCTTTTACAGATCCAGCGCCCATTCCAGCACGTCCACCTGATCCACGCCGTAGCGGCGGAACAGCTCCAGGGCCTCTGGGGTGATCTCCTCCCCGGCCACGGCGATGGGTACGGCTGGGGGACAGCCCACGGTGGGCGCGCCGCAGACTCGGCCCAGGGCTTCTCCTCTGGGGACCAGCCGGTGGGGCGAAAACAGCGCTTGCCGAATGGAGCATACCCGCCGCCCTCCGGCCAGGGGCAGACTGGGAAGGGGGGCAGGCGGCAGCTGATTTTTCCCCAGGGCTGCCACCACCCGGTGGAAATCTTCCCGGGGATTTTCCGGGGTGGCCATCAGCACCAGGAAGTCCTGGTCGGCGTATTCACATTCCACCCCGTTTCGGCGCAGCTGTTCTGCCAGATCCGCAGCCGTGCAGCCCTGGGGCGTCCGGAGGGTCACCCGCAGCGGGTCGCTTTCCTCCACCTGCCAGCCCGCGTCCCTCAGTTGGACTTTCAGGGCTTCCAGTTGGGCGGCGGTTTCCGACAGCCGGGCGGGATAGCCCTCTGCCAGATACCGATTGCACTGGTCCAGGGAGCAGAGGGTCAAGTAGGAGGGGCTGGTGGAGCCGAACAGTGCCAGGGCCGTTTTGCCGTTTTCCTCCAGGGCTGCCGGGGCGGCTTTGGCAATGTGCAGATAGGCCCCGCCGGTGAGCACCGGAAACGTCTTGTGGGCAGAGTCGCAGCACAGGTCCGCTCCCAGATCCAAGGGGTGGCGGGAGGGACTGAGAAACCGCAGGTAGGCTCCATGGGCGTTGTCCACTGCCAGCAGGGTGCCGTGACGGTGGCACACCTCTGCCAGAGCTGTGATTTCTCCCATGGCACCCAGGTAGTCCGGGGAGGTGAGGTACACTGCCGCCGGCGGGGCGGGCAGCTGTGACAGGGTCGTTTCCAACTGCTGGGGAGAGACGGGGCACCCGCACAGGGAGCGGCTCTCCTCCGGCCACAGCCAGACCACCTCCAGGTCCAGCAGGGCAGCGGCGGACACAAAGGCCCGGTGGACGTTCCGAGCGGCCACCACGGTGGGGGAGGCTCCTTGGGGGCGGCTTGTCAAAGCCAGGTACAGCATGGCCCGGATGCAGTGGCTGGACCCCTCGGTGGAGTAGAAGGTCCGCCGGGAGCCAAAGAGGGTGGTGGCATTTGCCTCGCTCTCCCGCAGGATGCCCTCCGCTTCAAAGAGGGCGTCGGCGCCTTTGATCTCGGTGATGTCCCAGCTCTCACAGCCTAAAAAGGGCTGACCCTTGTGGCCGGGCATGTGGAGCCGCGCTGTGCCGCTGCTTTGGTACCCCCTGACGAAGTCCACGACCGGGGTGTTCATTGGGCGGTTTCCTTGGCGGCCTTCATCATGATGGCACATTCAATGCGCTTGCGGAACAGCTCGCAGCCCGGCTCATAGACGCCGCGGATGGAGCCGGTGGCGTGGAAGGCATTGGCCGCGCAGCCTCCGGAGCAGTAGAGCTTTGCCCAGCAATCCTTGCAGTCGGGCCGGGCGTAGGCGTTGCAGGAGCGGAACTCCTCCCGCAGAGCCGTGTTGGTGACGCCCTGCCAGACGTCCCCCAGCTTGTAGGCTTCCTCTCCCACAAACTGATGGCAGGGGTACAGATCGCCCCAGGGGGTGACGGCCATGTACTCCGTGCCGGAGCCGCAGCCGGAAATCCGCTTGTAGATGCAGGGGCCTTCGGTCAGGTCCAGCATATAGTGGTAGAAGGTGATGGGCTTGCCCTCCTTCTCCCGGCGAAGCATATCCTTGGCCAGAATCTCATACTGCTCCTTGACGATCTCCAAGTCCTCGGCAGTCAGGGCGGCGGGGTCGTCCGGGGCGCAGACCACCGGCTCCATGCTCAGCTCGGTAAAGCCCAGGTCGTCGGCCATGTGGAACAGGTCCTTGGTGAAGTCGGGGTTTGCGTGGGTGAAGGTGCCCCGCATATAGTAGTTTTTGCCGCCCCGGGCTGCTGCCAGCTTCTGGAACTTGGGCACGATCCTGTCGTAGCTGCCGTTTCCGGCGTAGTCCACCCGGGTGCGGTCGTTGATCTCCTTGCGGCCGTCCAGGGACAGCACCACATTGCTCATCTCCCGGTTGGCAAAGTCGATCACCTCGTCGTCAATGAGCATACCGTTGGTGGTCAGGGTGAAGCGGAAGTTCTTGCCCCGCTCCTTTTCCACGCTGCGGGCGTACTCCACCAGGCGCTTGACCACGTCCCAGTTCATCAGGGGTTCGCCGCCGAAGAAGTCCACCTCCAGATTCCGCCGGGTGCCGGAGTGGTCCATGAGGAAATCCAGGGCCTGCTTGCCCACTTCAAAGCTCATGAGGGCCCGGTCGCCGTGGTACTTGCCCTGGCTGGCAAAGCAGTAGCCGCAGTTCAGGTTGCAGGTGTGGGCCACATGGAGGCACAATGCCTTGACCACATCGCCGGAGCGTTCCTTGAAGGTGCCGGCAAGATCGGCGAAGGTGTCCGGTGTGAAGAGCTTGCCTGCGTCCTTGAGGCTCTGCACATCGGCGATGCAGTCTGCAACGTCCTGCTCCGTCACAGCGGCGCCGTACTTCTCCAGCATCGCCTGGAGGATCTCCTCCGGAGTGTGGGAGGGAAACAGGGCGATGATGTCGTAAGCCACCTCGTCCACCACATGGATGCTGCCGGAGCAGGTGTCCAGCACAATGTTATAACCGTTGAGTTGATATTGATGAATCATAGCGGGTCCTCTCTGATAGAAAAAGCGCCGCCCAACAGGCGGCGGCTTTTTGCATTTAGGGTAATTTTATTTCTGGTTGTTCTCGCACTTCTGGTTGGCAACGCCGCAGCTGGTTTTGCAAGCGGACTGGCAAGAGGTCTGGCACTCACCGCAGCCGCCGTTCTTGGCGCTCTCGCACAGGTTCCGGGTATCCAAAGTCTTGATCCTTTCCATGACGTATCTCTCCATTCTAAGGTAATTGATCCGGCCGAAGCCCACTGGCAGCGGCTGATGTAGAATGGAATTATTTTATCATAATACACGGGGAAGGTCAAGGGGGGCCTGCAAGGGAAAAGCGCTTAGGGAGCGCGTCCGTCTTTTTGTATAGAAAGAGGAAGAATCGGAAAGAAAGGGACTTCTATTTCGGATAAAGTTGGAGAAACTTTGATAATGGATTGACAAACGTCCGGATTGTGTAGTATCCTAAAGCACGGTTGATAGTTTAAGTCTTAAACAAAAGACTTCGACTTGACGTGAGGGAACTTTATTTATCAAGCAAGTGGAGTGTGGGAACATGAAGTTTCGGTATCGCTGGTGGGGAAAGGGCGACATGGACGCCACCATCGGCATTTTCTTTGACGGCTTTTCAAAGATCCTATCCGCTACAGGCATCCTGCTGTTTGTGTTCGGCATGCCGGCTGACATTGTGCTGGGAAAAATCGTGCCGGGCGTTGGATTGGCCATTTTCGCGGGGAATCTGTGGTATTTTTATGAGGCCTGGTCCCTTGCCAAAAAGGAACAGCGCCAGGATGTGACGGCGCAGCCCTTTGGCATCGGAGCGTCCCAGCTGACAGGCTGGCTGTATCTCATCATGGGGCCTGTCTATTGGCAGACGGGCGATGCGGAGCTGGCCTTTCAAGTGGGCCTGGCAGCGTCGCTCATTGGCGGCGCCATTGAGGTTCTGGGAGGCTTCCTTGGCCGCTGGATCATCAAGGCAGTGCCTCACAGCGCGCTGATGGGGAACATGGCTTCCTCGGCGCTGGTGTGGCTTTCCTTTGTGGGCATCGCCATGGTGTTCGACAAGCCGGTGTATGCGCTGCTCCCCCTCTGCATGGTGATTATCGACTATCTGGGCAAGGCGGACAAGCGCTTCCAGAAGATCCCCACCGGCGTTGTGGCGGTGGTGCTGGGCGCGGTGATCGCCTGGTGTACCGGCAGCCTGACCTGGGACAACTTCACAGCCTCGTTTGAAAACCTGGGCTTCTATCCCCCCTCCTTCTGCGGGGCCGACGTGATTAAGGGCTTTCGAGGGATCTTCCCCTTCCTGCCGGTAATCATTCCTCTGCAGATGAATAATTTCCTCTCCACTCTGCAGGGGCTCGAATCTGCCAAGGCAGCGGGGGACCAGTATCCCGAGCGGCGCTCCATGGTGATGGACGGCTGCTCCACCATGCTGGGCGCCCTGTTTGGGAATCCCTTCCCCACCACGGTGTACTTCGGCCATCCCGGCTGGAAGGAGCTGGGCGCCCGGGCGGGATTTTCCCTGACCAACGCCGCGGCGTATCTTGTCATCTGCCTTTCCGGCTTGACAGGCGTGCTGATGGCCCTGATCCCCACGGAGGCGGTGATGGTGCTGCTGATCTTTGTGGGCTTCTCGGTGACGGCCGCCACCTTCCAGGAGCTGGACAAGAAGTATGTGAATGTGGTGCTTCTGTCCCTGGTCCCCATTCTGTTCCAGTATATCCAAACCCAGATCAGCTCCTCTGTGCAGGCGGCGGGGACCACCCTGGACGCTTTGACAGCGGCTCAGTTTGCCGAGTTCTCCGTGCCCATCAACGGCATCCAGTATCTTGGCAATGGAGCGTTTCTCTCCAGCCTGCTGCTGGCGGGGCTGCTGGCGTATGTGGTGGATAAAAGATACTTCTCTGCCGCAGCTTTTGCAGGGGCGCTGGGCCTATGCTCCTTTGTCGGCATGATCCACGCCCCGTCGGTGGCGCTGTTCCCCCCGGAGGGCATTCCCTTTGGAGTGGTGTATCTGGCAGCCGGGGCCTGGCTTGTGGCCAAGGGCCTGCTGTTCCGCCAGGACCGGGCCGGCGGCGGTCCGGCAGCCGGGGCGGTGGGACAATAAGAAGGCAGTTTCACCCGAAAAAGCGGGTGTGAACGTATATTCACTAGGAGGAAGAAAAATGACGGATCGTGTAAAAATCCCACTGTTCAAAAAAGCGGACTTGGACGCTTCCATCGGTGTGTTTTTCGATGGGTTTTCCAAGGTGATTGTGGCCGTTGCCATTTTGCTTGGCACCTTCGGTCTGGACGGCGGCACGGTGTTCGGCACCATGATGCCCGGCGTGCTGGTGTCCGTGATTGTCATGAACGGCGGCCTGTGGTTTTATTACCGCCAAGTGGCCAAAAGCCGGGGCGATCGTGACCTGACCGCTGTGCCCGCCGGACTTCAGGCAGGCCGTATGTTTATCTGGCTGTTTTCCATCATGCTGCCGGTGTACAACACCACTGGGGACGCCATGCTGGCTTTCCGGGTGGGCGTGCTGGCTCATTTCATCGGCGGCGCGGTGTTCATCATCGGCGCTTTTGTGGTGCCCCTGATTTTGAAGATCGTCCCCGCAGGCGCCCTGTTCGGCTCTCTGGCCGGCGGCGCAATGGCGTTTTTGATTCTCCAATCCATGGACGGCACGCTGAAAATGCCCCTGGTGGGTTGGCTCTCTCTGATTGTTCTTTTCGTCATCTATCTGGGAAAGGTCAACACCAAGCTGCCCGCCGCTCTGATTGCCATTGTGGTAGGCGCCGGTATCGCCTGGGTCACTGGCTCCATGAGCTTTTCCACTGTGACCGATTCCCTGCAGAATTTGGGCTTCTACATCCCCAATTTCACCTTTGGCATTTTCTCTGGGGAGGTGCTTTCCGCAGTCATCCCCTTCCTGCCCATTGTCATTGTGTTCTCCCTCAATGAGGTGATCACCGGCATTCAGGCGGTGGAGCAGGCCCGCGAGTGCGGCGATACCTTCTTCACCACCACCAAGCCCCTGGTGCTTTGCGGCGTTGCCAGCATGGTGGGCGCTCTGTTCGGCAGCCCCCTGTCTGTGGGCCTGTACTGGGGCTATCCCGGCTGGAAGAAGATGGGCTCCGGCACTGGGTATCATCTGGGCATTGTGGCCCTTTATGCCCTGGTGGGCCTGACCGGCCTGTCCGCTATCATCACCGCATTCATCCCCGAGGCTGTGGTGCTGCCCATCCTGGTGTTTGTGGGCATTTCCAGTTACTCTCAGGCCTTTGAGGTGGTCACCAAGAAGTATTACCCCGCTGTGATTATGGCTTCTCTGCCCGTGGTGATGGACTTTATCATGGACAATGTGGCCGAGGGCAAGCTGTCCGGTTTCCTGAGCTTTGACAATGGCTCTGCCTTTGTGGGCCTGCTGGTGGGCTGTGTGTTCGTGTTCATCATCGACAACGCCTGGCTGAAGGCGGCCATTGCCAATGCGGTGGCGCTGGTTTTGACGGGCGTCGGAATGATCCACTCTCCCGGACTGCTGTTCACGGAGAATTACGGCCCGGATCTGGGATTTGTGGCGGTCTATTGCGTGCTGATTGTGGCCTTCTTGGTGATGCACTTCATCAAATTCAATCAAAAGGCGCACCAGGCCGATCTGGAAGCGGAACAAGCGGCTGCTTTGGAAGCGGCCAAGGAGTAAAAATTGGAGGGATCTTGCAATGAAAACATTGGTCATCACCGGCGCTGCCCGGAAAAACGGCCACACCAATCAAATGGTGAAGCTGTTCCTGGATACCCTGGGCGGCGAGTATACTATCATTGACGCTTACCGGGCAGAGAACATCGCCCCTTGTAAGGACTGCCGGTATTGCTGGCATAAAAAAGGCTGCAGCATCCATGACGGCATGGACGAGATTTATCAGCTGCTGGAGGAGGCCGACAACGTGGTGCTGGCTTCTCCCATGTATTTCCACTCCATCACCGGCAAGATGAAGGCCCTCATCGACCGGTTCCAGGTGTATTGGGCAGGCCATGTGCGGGGCGATATGCCTGAGAAGCCCCTGCGCAAGGGCGCCATCCTCATGGTGGGCGGTGCACCCAGCTTCCCCAATCAGTTCCTGGGCGGCGAGCTGGTGCTGAAGAACCTTCTCAACGACCTGAGCACTGAGTGCCTGGGCGAGGTCTGCCTGCCCAATTCTGACCACGACTCCCTGGAGACCCGCCCCGATATTGCCCAGCAGGTGGTGGAGTTGGCAGAGAAAATGAAAGCAGCCAACGCTTAAAGTTTTCGCTCAAGCCTTTTTCAAAAGGCTTGCAGAGTGTGGGACAGCGTCCCACGACCTAAAACCGGCGCAGCCGAAGAAAAAATCAGGGAAACAGCGTAGCGCTTTTCCCGACCCTTTTCCGCAGATCAAGAACAGAGCGGAAATCCGCAAAAGCGGTAAAGCCCCAGCGGCCTTGACAGCCCAAAGGGCTGAAAATAAAGATTCAGGGGCAGGGGCGCACGCCGCCGTAGGCGGATAGCCCATTGCCCCGGCCGGAATCGAAAAAGTCCCGGCCTCGACCAGAACACAAAAACGAGGGAAATAGGGCGGCTCGGCCGCACACCCTTCCCTGATCCTGTAAAAACAAAAAATAGGAGGACTTATCATGCAAGGCTATACTTATGTCAAAGGCGAGCATTATCCCGTAGAGCATCTGGTTTTTGAGACCGCTCCCGAGCATGTCCAGGAGTTCCTGGATGTGGACCACGAGGTCTGGACCCTGGGCGAGGCAGAAACCGACCTGTTCGACCATATCCCCTTCCTGTATAAGGAAGTGTGGATCAATGACAACAAGCCCGGCGAGATGCACTTCATCTTCGTGTGGGAGAGCATCGAGAGCTGGCATAAGGTGGACGATCCCGACCTGCAGGCCAAGTTCATCGCCCGGTTTGAGTCCAAGTTCCAGCATCCCTACAAGCTCACCCGCTGTGTCCAGAATGAGGAGAACTTCGGCGTCCATCGCTACAGCCGCTTCGAGCGCATCTAAATTCCCATCAGAAAGGATCTGTCTGTTATGAAGTTTGAAAATAAAGTGGTCATCGTCACCGGCGCCAGCTCCGGCATCGGCGAAGGCGTGGCAAAAATGTTCCTGGACGAGAGCGCTAAGCTGGTGGGCTGCGGCATAGAGCCTTCCATGAAGCTCCAAAGCGAGAACGCCATCTATGTTCAGGCCGATCTGACCAAGCCCCAAGAGGCTCAGAACGTGGTGGACAAGGCTGTGGAAGCCTTTGGCAGGGTGGATAAGCTGGTGTGCTGTGCCGGCGTCACCTTCATCGGCTCCTTGGAGAACACCGAGTATGACTCCTTCATGCGGGAGCTGTCCATCAATTTGGGCGGCGTGTTCAATATGTGCAAGGCCGCTGTGAAGGAGCTGGTGAACAGCGAGGACCCCTCCATCGTCACCATTGGCTCCGACCTGGGCGTGCGGCCCATCCCCGAGCGCATCGGCTACTGCCCCTCCAAGGCCGGTGTGATTATGCTGACCAAGTGCATCGCTCTGGAGTACGCTCCCAAGGTGCGGGTCAACTGCGTGCTGCCCGGCCTGGTGCGCACCCCCATGATTGAGCAGCGCTTCCAGGAGGCCGAGGACCCCAAGGCTCTGGAGGAGGCTTACGCTTCCCTGTATCCCCTGCACAAGATGGGCAAGGTGGCCGATATGGCCAACGCCGTGAAGTTCCTGTCCAGCGAGGACGCCGCCTTCATCACCGGCGAGATCATGAGCGTTTGCGGCGGCAGCCTGATCTAAGGGAGGTACACAATGGCTACATCTCTGTTTAAAATGCCCTTTGACGTTTCGCGCTTGAAGGTGCGGCGGATCTATGAAAGCTCCGAGCTGTCCCACTGCCAGGTGGAGACCATGAGCTGTGAGAAGATCCGGGAGATCTACGGCGACCTGAAGTTTTTGGAGCTCCATGAGGACCGGCCCTGCACCTATACGTCCCTGGTCACCTCCTTGGACGGGCGCATTGCCTTCACCGATGCTCCCCAGGGTCCCTTGATCGCCAAAAAGAACAAATACGACCCCGCCGGAGCTGACACGGACTGGTTCATTCTGAATATGCTCCGGGCAGTGTCCGACGGTGTGATGCTGGGCGCCGGCACGATGAACGCCGAGAGCGACTACACCTGCCATGTCTTCGATCAGGACATGGAGGATATGCGCATTGAAAACGGCAAAAGCCCTGTGCCCTGGAATATCGTCACCTCCCTGGACGCCACGGACATCCCCTTTGACCACATCCTCTTTAAGACCCCCGAGGTGCCTGTGATGATCTCCACCTCCCGCAAGGGCATGGAGCTGGTAAAGGAGAAGATCCAGAACGAGGCTTACTTTGTGGACGCTCCCTCCATGGAGGCAGTCACGGAGGAGCTGATTCAGGGTATGAAGGAGGCTGCCGGAAAGGTGCTGGTCATCGGCACCGGCGATACGGCTCCCGATTCCAAGGTTGCCCTGTATGTGCTGAAGAAATTCGGCATCGACCGCCTGCTGGTGGAGACTCCCTCCTATATGCACTACCTGGTGTCCCAGAAGATGATGGACGAGCTGTTCTTCAACTACTCCTGCATTTATGTGGGCGGTCAGGCTCTGACCATCGGCAAGTTCGGCAAGGAGTTCACCAGCGAGGACCATCCCCACACCCGGGTGCTGTCCATCCACACTCACAGCGATCATTTCTTCTATTTCCGCCACAAGCTGATCTACGATTGAGTGCTGCAATCCGTGCTTGTATGGGCGGGGTTCATCCTAGTAAAAGAGGAGCCAGAAAACGGCTCCTCTTTTGCTGAGAAAAACTCTTATCCAGTTGTGGTTTCCATGGCGTTGGCCACGCCCTGATAAAACTGGCTGATCGCCTGCTGGGCAGCGCCTAAGATGGGGCCGCTCTTCCCCAGGGGAGAGAGCACCACCTTTTCCGCGTGGGTGATGGGAAGCACCATCTTTCGCAGGATCTCCGGCAGATAATAGGGGAGAGCGTACAGCAGCTCCGAGCTGATGGCAATGGCCTGGCAGTCAAAGATAAAGATGATGTTGGTCAGCCCCACGGCCAAATAGGTGATGAACCGATCCAGCACCTGCTGTGCCACCGGGTCCTGGCGGCGAATGAGCACCACCAGCTCCTGGATGGAGGAGATGGGCTGGGGAAGCACCGAATTGGCGTAGGCGATCACTGCCCCGTCGGAGCAGTACTGCTCCCAGCAGCCGTACTTGCCGCAGGTGCATTGCTCCGGCTCGTCAAAGTTGATGGTGTGGTGGCCAATGGCGTTGGCAAAGCCGTGAAAGCCCCGAAAGACTTCGCCGTGGGTGATGAGCCCCACCGAGATGGTGCTGCCGATGTTGACCATGGCCAAGCTCTGCAAGGGGCTGTCCTGAAGCTGGCTCTCCTCAGGCTCATCCGCAACATTGCCGATGAGGTCCTGCTGGGCCAGGGCGGCCAGATTGCCGTCGTTGTCCAGAGAGACCGGCACTCCATAGCGTTCTTCCAGCAGGGTCCGCAAATCCACGTTGCGCCAGCCCCTTCCGGGAACAAAGCGGATCAGCCCGGAGAGGTCCACCACGCCGTGGACTGCCACGCCGATCCCCACCAGGCCATAGTGGGTGGAGGGCATTTGGGCCAGCAGCTTGTCCACTGCGCCGCACACCTGCTGGAACACATCAGGAAAGCTCTTTCCCGTGGTGGAGAACTGCTCTCTGGCCAGGACGGCTTCTCCGGAGAGGTCTGTCAAAATCGCCTGGATTTGGCTGATGTCGATGTCCAGGGCCATGGCGCAGCCAGCGCAGTGGATGGGCCGGAGCAAAATGGGCTTTCGACCCCATTCGGCGTGGCCCAATTCCGTTTCGGTCAGAAGTCCCACATCGATCCACTCTTTGACGATGGTGGAGACGGTAGCCTTGTTCAGTCCGGTTTGCCGGCAGATGTCCGCACGGCTGATGGGATCATGCCGCAGCACCTGCCGCAGGATCTCCCACCGATTAGCGGCCCGGATGTCGCGGGTTTGGGTGATTTTCATGGCGGTTCGCTCTTTTCTGTATTTGAATGCTGCCGAATTGTTCTGCAAAAGATCATACTACAAAGATTATACTATATTGAAAAGAAAAGTTCCAGAGTAGGAAGAGGAGGTCTTTCTTTTATGCCTTGTATTCAGATTAAAACCAATGTGCAGGTTTCCGACGACATGGCCCAGACCGTAAAAAGCCAGTTGGGACGCATCATCACCTATCTTCCGGAAAAGACCGAGGATTGGCTGATGATTACCCTGGAGGATCAGTGCCGGATGTGGTTCCGTGGGAACAGCGAAAAGCCCACTGCCATTGTGGAGGTGAAGATCTTTGGGAATAAGGTGGATGCCGCGGGCTCGCAAAAAATGACCCAGGACGTGTGCGCCCTGTTCCAGAAGGAGCTGGGCGTGGACCCCAAGGACCTGTATATCCGTTATTTGGCCACTCCCGATTGGGGATGGAACAACGGGAATTTTTAAGATTTGCAGAGAGACAGAGCGCCCCAAGCGAGCGCTCTGTCTTTTTCATTTTCTGAGAAGGGGGGCAAGGGGACCGGGGATGAGGCTTCCGAAAGCGCAAAAAATCCCAGAAACCATGAGGTTTCTGGGATTTATATGTGTTTTCTTTCCAAAAATGATGTGTCTGGACAAAAAAGAGTCAAGAAACCCAGGTTTCATGCGACTTTCCGTATGTTTTGGCTTTTGAATTTCCCCACTTTCCAAAAAAGATGTGGAAAACTCTAGCGATTCATTCGTTGGCAGTCAACTGGGATTTTAGGGGATTGTCTATTCCATATTCCGAGTCAACCAATGTCAAATCCCCATTCGGCTCTTTGCGAAAGGTGTTTTCCTCATAATAGAAGGAGCAGCGGAACTGGCCATCCTCGAATTCCGGCACAGCGTAGTACAGTCGGTTGATCAGGGTGTTCTCATCCTCAAAGATGTCAAAATTCCCTAGAGGAACGGATGCTGCGTTTTTCCTTGTGGATATGTATTGCATTTTAGTCTGCATAATCACGCCACCTCCTGAGAGTGAGCTGTTTCCACCTGGCGGCCAAAGGTGTGGACAAAGGTACGGAGCTCTTGGTCGGAGAGTTGGTGGAGGAAAAGGATCAACGTTATGGCTGAGGGTTGATGAATGCCTTGTTCCAGCTTTTGATAGTTCCGAGTATTCAGACACAGTTTTTCAGACATTTTCTCTTGGGTAAGATTCATTTTGATCCGAAACTCCCGAACTTGAGCAACCCAAAAAGCGAGAAATAGATCCTCATACTTCCTCAAATGCAAGACCTCCTACCAAAACCATACACGTTTTTGCCAACAGGAAAATCTTACCAATTTTCATAACAGTCTACCACGTCCCATAGGACGTGATTTGTCGATTTTTGTAGGGAACTTATAATTTTAATTATACCATAGAAATATAAAATTACATTGACATAAAATAGGAGCAATCCTCCTGTTCTTCCTCGTCCTGAGTTTCCTCATTTTCCAAGGGGTCCTCCTGAGTTTCCTCCATCCCAGTGTCCTTCGCGTCTTCTATCCCATCGAATTCCTCGGCTTCTCTGCCGCCCTCAAACACTTCTTCCTCCTGGGCTTCTTCCTCCCGGGATTCCTCGGCCCCGCCATCCTCCTGGGACACGTCCTCGGAACCGACCTCAAAATCGGCCACTGGGGCGGTGTCCTCCTGGTCTGCGGGTTGTTCCTCCAACCCGGCATTGGAGCCGTTCTGGGCCTCCTGGAGGGCAAATTCGTCCTGGGGTTCTTCCTCTGCTTCGTTTTCGGTTTGGTCATCGGATTCTTCCTCGTCCTCCTGTTCCTCTGGGCGGCTGGCCTGGTACTGGGCTTCATCCTGTTCAATTTCCGACTCGATCAGGCCGATGACAAACTGTTTCTGAGTCATGTGGTTGCGCTCCAGATAGACTTTTACCCGCTGAAACAGACTGTCCGGCACCTGGAAGGCCAGGGTTCGCATTCTTTCCATGTTTTTGTCCTCCTGTGTGATTTGAATTTTAGGGTGCAGTTCATTGTCTACCGCCATGGTGATAAATTCCCCCATCGTCATGCCGTGGGCCTCAAGGTAGGCTTTGACTTCCGCGTGAA
>CAUWLU010000042.1:0-18245 GCA_963559705.1 uncultured Acutalibacter sp. | reverse complement strand
CCTTTTTATTTACCCCTGGTAGAACCAGGGGTTTTATTAAGCCTAAAGGCAGCAATCAAAAAACCCTCGGGATTTCTCCCAAGGGCTTTTGCTGTGCGTTCGATCAATGGCTTTTCAGACGGCTGTAGGTAAAGCGAAGGGGCGTTTTCCGGTTTAAGCGCAAGCCGTCGCCCTCCTTGCGGCGCATATAAACGCTCTGGATGAGGCCGATTCCAAAATACATACACGCCGCAGAAGAACCACCGGCACTGAAGAAGGGGAGCGTAACGCCCATGATGGGCAGCAGCGCCAGACACATCCCAATATTGGAGATGGACTGCAGCGCGATGATGCCAAAGTAACCAAAGCAGATAAATTTTCCCATGTCGTCCCGGGAGAAGTGAGCCACATGGATGATCTTAGCCATCAGAAGAAACAGCAGCAGGAGAATCAAAGAGCATCCGATGAATCCCAATTCCTCTCCCGCCACAGAGAAAATATAGTCGCTCTGCTGGAAGGGCACGCTGCTGTCTGCTACGCGGCTCCCATGAAAGAGCCCCTGCCCGTTTAAGCGGCCGCTGCCAATGGAGATCATTCCTTGGTATTGCTGATATCCGTCCCCCATTTGGATATCGGGGTCATCCAGATTGGAGAGAGCGATGAAGCGCAGCTTTTGATAGTCGCTCATGATGAACTGCCAAAGTATCGGCAGAGCAACGAGGACCAACACGCCCAAGATGGCAAAATAGCGAAGCTTCACGCCAGCGGCCAGGCTCATGGACAGGAACATGAAGAAAAACACTACGCCGGCGCCCGTGTCCTTTTGAAGCTGGCAGAGCAGGATGGGCACCAATGCATGGCAGCCCAAAAGCACCACATGGGCGGGCATATTGATGAGATCCCGTTTGCGAAGGGAGTCCAGATGTTTAGAGAAGGTAAGGATAAAGAAGATCTTCACCAGCTCTGAGGGCTGGAAGGTTCTTCCTCCAATGTTGATCCATGCGCGGGCGTCCACACCGCCGCTGCCTTGAACCCGGATGCCGAATAAGGTGGTGTAAATCATCAGGAAAATAGAGAAGCCCGCCAGGAGATACCAGAAGTTGGCCAGATCACTGTAATCCATCAGCGAGATTACGATTGCGCCCCCCACGCCCAAGATGATAGCGAACAGCTGGGTGCGGAAATAGCTGGAACCGGTAGCGTGATCCACGCTGCGAAGGAGCAATAAGCTGTAGACCGAGATCGCCGCCACAATGAGCCAAAGCAAAATATCAGCTTTTTTGATATAGTTCCATATAGATTTCAAACATTGCTTCATGGTAACATTCCTATTCTTTCACAAATTGGCATGGGCAGCTCTAGCCAATGCCAGCGTATCTTTTTGAATTATGTCAAATTATTATAGCATATTTGCGGAAGTCCTTCAAGATTTTTGTTTCCCTTCTTTACTAATGGAAAAAGATATTCTATAATAAAGCGAGCAAACAATTATGGTGGCCGGTAACGGCTGAGAAAGGTGACGGGAACTATGCTTTCTGACATTGAAATCGCTCAGGGTACAACGCTGAGACCTATCACGGACATTGCGAATGAACTTGGCATCCAAGAGGATGAGCTGGAGCTGTACGGCAGATACAAGGCTAAGATAAATGAGCGTGCCTTTGCACGTCTGGCCGATAAGCCCAACGGCAAGCTGGTGCTGGTGACCGCCATTAATCCGACCCCGGCCGGAGAGGGGAAAACCACCACCACTGCCGGTTTGGGTCAAGCCATGGCCAAAATTGGCAAGAAGGCTGTCATTGCGCTGCGGGAGCCCTCTTTGGGGCCGGTGTTTGGCGTTAAGGGCGGCGCTGCTGGTGGAGGATATGCCCAGGTGCTGCCCAT
This sequence comes from uncultured Acutalibacter sp., assembly GCA_963559705.1. GTDB lineage: Bacteria > Bacillota > Clostridia > Oscillospirales > Acutalibacteraceae > Acutalibacter. The sequence goes on along the minus strand of CAUWLU010000042.1, from coordinate 16,382 downwards.
GGAGGACATCAACCTTCATTTTACTGGGGATATGCACGCGATCACCTCTGCCAACAACCTGTGCTGCGCCATGTTGGACAACCACCTCCAGCAGGGAAATACACTGGGGATTGACCCCCGGCGGATTCAGATCAAGCGCTGCCTGGATATGAACGACCGGGCGCTGCGGAATATTGTCATCGGCTTGGGCGGCAAGATCAACGGTGTCCCCCGGGAGGACGGCTTTATCATCACCGTGGCCTCTGAGGTTATGGCGATCCTCTGCCTTGCCAAGGACATGAACGACTTGAAAGAGCGTTTGGGGAATATCCTGATCGCCTACAACTATGCCGGAGAGCCTGTTTACGCCAGGGATATCAAGGCAGAGGGCGCTATGGCTGCCCTACTGAGGGACGCGGTGAATCCCAATTTGGTGCAGACCATCGAGGGAACTCCCGCCATTATGCACGGAGGCCCCTTTGCCAATATTGCCCATGGGTGCAATTCTGTGCGCGCCACTCGTTTGGCGCTGAAGCTGGCGGATTATTGCATCACGGAAGCGGGCTTCGGCTCTGATTTGGGCGCGGAAAAGTTTATGGATATCAAGTGCCGCATGGCGGGCCTGGCGCCTTCCTGCGTGGTAGTGGTAGCCACTGTGCGCGCGTTGAAATACAATGGCGGCGTGCCGAAGGCAGAGCTCTCGGCTGAAAATGTTCCCGCACTGGAAAAGGGCATTGTCAACTTGAAGGCCCATGTGGAGAATATGCAGAAGTTTGGAGTGCCCGTGGTAGTCGCCATCAACCGTTTTGGAACGGATACGGACGGGGAGCTGCAGGTCATTGACCGCTGCTGCCGGGAGCTGGGCGTTTCTTATGCGCTGTCTGAAGTGTTCGCAAAGGGCGGCGAGGGCGGCATGGAGCTGGCCCGGACGATCTGCGATGTCATTGATCAGAATGAGGAAAAAACTCATTTCGCGCCGATCTATCCCCTTGAGGCAACCGTGGAGGAGAAAATCGCTGCCATTGCCCAGAAGATCTATGGTGCAAAGGATGTCAGCTTTACAAATGCGGCCCAGAAGTCTTTGAAGGATATCAAGGCGCTGGGGGGCGACGCCATGCCTGTTTGCATTGCCAAAACGCAGTACTCTCTGTCAGATAACGCGAAGCTGCTGGGGCGTCCTGCTGATTTCACCATCACCATTCGGGATCTGCGCCTTTCCAACGGTGCAGGCTTCGTGGTAGCTTATGCCGGTGATATCATGACCATGCCCGGCTTGCCCAAGGTCCCCGCCGCTGAGAAAATCGACGTGGACGAGGCTGCCGTGATTCACGGTTTGTTCTGATATGGCAGAGCGATTTATCACCCATTCGCCCGAGGAAACCGCGGCCCTGGCCCAACGCCTGGCTGCGGACTTGAAGGGCGGGGAGGTTTTGGCTTTTACAGGAGGGATGGGTGCTGGAAAGACCGCCTTCACCCGTGGACTTGTTTTGGGCCTGGGTGCTGGCGACGTGGTTTCCAGTCCCACCTTTGCTTTGGTGAATGAGTACCGTGGCCGTCTGACGGTGGAGCATTTCGATATGTATCGGGTGAACGGCTGGGACGACTTGTACTCCACTGGCTTTTTTGATTATCTGGATACGGATTCCGTGTTGGTGATTGAGTGGAGTGAAAATATCGCCGGCGCATTGCCGGACCAGGTGATTTCGATTGATATTCAGCCGGGTGAAGAGGAATCTCAACGAGTGATTACCATTGACGGATGGAAGGGAGGCGCAGCGCCATGCTGACATTGGGAATTGACTCCTCTGCTGCGGCGGCTTCAGCCGCTATTGTGGAGGACGGCAAGCTGTTGGGGGAGTATTATGTCAATACCAAGCAAACCCACAGCCAGACGCTGCTCCCGATGGTGCAGGGGCTGTTGGAAACAGTAGGGCATACTTGCCGGGAGCTTGATGTTGTCGCTGTGTCCCATGGCCCTGGTTCGTTTACAGGTGTGCGTATCGGAACAGCATGTGTAAAGGGAATTGCCTTTTCGGATAACCTGCCCTGTGTGGGAGTGTCCACTCTGGAGGTTATTGCACAGGGAGGCATCGCCTGCGAGGGCGCTGTGCTTTGTGCGGTTATGGATGCCCGCTGCGGTCAGGTTTACAACGGAATGTTTCAGGTGCAAAATGGAACATTGCAGCGGCTGAAAGAGGACCGGGCCCTGTCCATTGAGGCCTTGGAGCAGGAGGTTCGGGAATATGGAGAGCGCCTTGTGCTTCTCGGTGACGGCGCTGCTCTTTGCCACAGGACTTTTCAAGCTTGGGGCGCACGCCTTGCTCCGGAGCCGGTGCGGTTCCAGCGGGCGTCCTCTGTGGCGCTGTTGGGAGAGGCGGCTGCAAAAGCCGGGAATACCGTATCTCCCGGAGAGCTTGGTCCGGTTTATCTCCGCCTGCCCCAGGCAGAACGGGAGTTGAAAGCTCGGTTGGCAAAGGAAAAGCTGTAAACGGAATTGATTTACACTTTGTGGGAAGTGATCTTTTAAATGATAAGGAAGGAGCGTTCGTTATGAAATTGGCCATTGGCTGCGACCATGGAGGCTTTGAGTTGAAAGAAGCCGTGCGGGGATATTTGGAGGAGCAGAACATCGCCTACGAGGATTTTGGTTGCTACAATACAGATTCGGTGGACTATGCTCCGATTGCTGCAAAAGCTGCCCGGTGTGTTGCCGAAGGCGACGCGGATTATGGCATTTTGATTTGCTCCACGGGAATCGGGATTTCTATGGCAGCGAACAAGGTGAAAGGTATTCGGGCGGCACTGTGCACCAATGAGTTCTGTGCGGAAATGACCCGACGCCATAACAACGCTAATATCCTGTGCATGGGCGGCAAAGTGGTGGATAAAGAGACCGGCTTAAAGCTTGTCGATATCTTTCTGCACACAGAGTTTGAGGGTGGACGCCATCAGCGCCGCATCGATCAAATCGCCCAAATTGAAGAGGGAACGCTGTAATTTTATCGTTGGGAGGACGATTCAATATGCAAAACTATGAAAATGTTTTCGTTATGGACCACCCGTTGATTCAACATAAGCTCACGTTTTTGCGCGATATCTCCACTGGCACGAAGAATTTTCGGGAGTTGGTCAGTGAGATCGCCACATTGATGTGCTATGAAGCTACGCGCGATCTGCCTTTGATGGATGTGGAGACGGTCACCCCCATGAAAAAGACCACCACAAAAGTGATTGCAGGACGGAAGCTCGCCTTTGTGCCGATTCTGCGGGCTGGCTTGGGCATGGTGGATGGTATGCTGCAGTTGGTCCCCTCTGCAAAGGTGGGGCACATTGGCCTTTACCGTGACCACGAGACCCTAAAGCCTGTGGAGTATTACAACAAGCTGCCTCAGGATATTGAGGAACGTGATGTAATTGTTCTGGACCCGATGCTGGCCACCGGCGGATCTGCTATTGACGCAATCACGATTGTCAAGCGCAGCCATCCCAAGAGCATCAAATTCCTTTGCATCATTGCAGCGCCCGAGGGCGTGGAGGCTTTGGCAAAGGCGCATCCGGATGTGCAGGTTTACTGCGCTGCGGTGGATGAAGGACTGAATGAAAACGGGTATATTTTGCCCGGCCTGGGGGATGCCGGAGACCGCATTTTCGGCACCCTGTAACTGTGAATTTGCCTGGAAAGCGTGCTGCGTAGAATACGCGGCGCGCTTTTTAATTGTGAATTTTTTAAGAGCCCTTTAAAAAGCCGGGAGAATGTGCTATACTAAACAGAACCTTGTAATAGCATATTTATGCACCCCGGCGGGTTTCTCCGGGGTGGTTGCGAAGTAATTTTGGGAAGGTTTTGTTTCTATGAGTGAAATGATTTCGCAGCGTCTCAGCGACTCTGTAACGCTGCACACCTTTACAGATCCGCGATTTAAAACCATGAAAATCTCGGTAAACCTATTGGTTCCTTTAAAAGGGGAAACTGCCGCCCGCAATGCGATTCTTCCGGCGCTGGTCAGCTATGCTACGCAGAAGTATCCTGATTATACGGCGCTGAACTGCCGGCTGGCCCAGCTCTATGGAGCCGCGCTGGCCAGCGGCGTTCAAAAGATCGGCGGCTTCCAAGCGCTGAACCTTTCGGTCAGCGGCCTTGCCAACCGGTATGCTTTTGGCAGGGAGGATATGTTTTCTCAGCTTTCAGAGCTGCTGTTCGATGTGATGTTTGAGCCTTTGCGGGATGAGAACGGCCTTCTTTCCGAAGAGGGGTTCCGTCAAAAGCAGCGTGCCCTTCTGGAGGCGTTGGATGCCGAATTCAACGACAAAATAGCTTACGCGCACCGGCGCTGTGAAGAGCTGGTGTTTCGTGGTCAAAGCGCCGCTTTCGGCTCTTTTGGCACAAAGGAGCAGATTGCCGCTTTGGATAGAGGAGCCGTGTCCCAGGCTTGGGAGGAAATCCTGCACAGCGCCCGGTTCGAGATCTTTGTCCTAGGGGATTGTGTGCCCCATGAGGAGCTGTTCGCCAAACGGTTTGCGGGGTTGGGGAAGCCCCAGCCCTTGGGGCTTTTAGAGTATCAGGAGCCTGCTGAGGTTTGTCGTAGGACGGAGGAGCAGCCCTTGTCCCAGTCCAAGCTTTCCATGGGATTTCGGGCAAATTTCTCTCCGGAGGAAAAGCAGCTGTTCCGTTTGACGGCTGCGGTTCTGGGAGGCGTACCCAGCTCCAAGCTTTTCCAAAATGTTCGGGAAAAAATGAGCTTGTGCTATTATTGTTCTTCCTCGATGGCAGCCAACAGCCGGGCTATGTTCATTGAGAGCGGGGTGGAGACGGAGAACCTTCCGCAGACGGAAGCCGCTATTTTGGAGCAGCTTTCCGCGCTTCAAAGAGGAGAGCTGACAGAAGAAGAGCTTCTTTCTGCCAAGCTGGCCCTGCAAAATTCCTTGCGCTCGGTGAGGGATTCCCTTTCGGCCATGGAGAACTCCTATTTAGGGCAGGTGTTTGGCGGCCATGTGCTGTCGCCGGAGGCGTCGGCTGAGAAAATTATGACTTACACCCGGGAGCAGGTGACGGAGGCTGCAAAAAGGCTTCGTCCTGCTGCCGTGTATACGTTGAAAGGAGTGGCTGTCCATGGATAAGCAGTGGCAAACCATCACTGGTAAGCAGGTGGGTGACAGCTATTTCCAGATGCGTCATCCCTCCGGCCTCACGATTCTCCTGTATCCCAAGGAGAACAGCAGTACCACCTACGCGATTTTAGGCACTCGATACGGGTCCATTGACAATCGTTTTCAGCGCAGTGATGAATCTGCCCCAGAGGAGGTTCCCGAGGGGATCGCCCACTATTTGGAGCACAAGCTTTTTGAGAGCGAGGACGGGGATGCTTTCGATCGGTTTTCCAAAACCGGCGCCAGCGCCAATGCCTTTACCTCCTTCGAGACTACCTGCTATCTGTTCTCCTGTACGGACGCTCTGTACGAGTCCTTGGAAATCCTGCTGGACTTTGTGCAGACACCCTATTTCACAGAGGAGACCGTGCAAAAGGAGCAGGGGATTATTGGTCAAGAGATCAAAATGTATGACGATGACCCGCAATGGCGCGTGATGTTCAACTATTTAAAGGCCATGTATCACAGCCATCCCATTCGTGAGGACATTGCGGGGACTGTGGAGAGCATTGCGGAAATCACTCCGGAGCTGCTTTACCGGTGTTACAACACTTTTTATAATTTGGGAAATATGGTTCTCGCGCTGGCGGGCAATTTTGATACGGAAAAAGTCCTGGAGGTCTGCGACAGGATGCTGAAACCGGCAGAGCCTGTTACGGTGCGCCGGATGTTCCTGCCGGAGCCGAATGAGATTGTGGAGCCTTATGTGGAGAAGGGGCTTTCCGTAGTCCTGCCCATGTTTCAATTTGGCTTTAAGGAGCCTGACGCGGACAAGCCCCGTTCGGAAAGGGATGTGGCGGCCATGGAGGTCCTGTTGGAGATTTTGGCATCGGACGCCTCGCCGCTGTTCCGGGAGCTGCTGGACCGGGATCTCATCAATGAATCCAGCTTTTCCTATGAGTACTTTGAGGGAAGCGGGTTTGCCACGGTGATGTTTTCCGGCGAGTCCAAGGAGCCCCATGCAGTGGCGGAGGCGATTCTGAAGGAGGCGGAGCGTTATCGGAGGGAGGGGATTCCCAAGGAGGCGTTTGAGCGCTCTAAGCGGGCCCTTTATGGCGAGATCGTATCCGCGCTCAACAGTACGGCGAGCATTGCCAACGGTCTGGTAACGATGCATTTAAAGGGCCGTGAGCTGTTCACCTATATTGATTCTATGGCAGAGCTCACGCTGGAGGATGTGACGGGACAGTTGGAGAAGGTTTTCCAGCAGGAGCGCAGTGTTCTTTCCGTTGTTCTGCCTTTATAATAAAAATGGCCTCTGTGCCGGAAGGAGAAACTCTCTATGACGCATATTATCACTTTCCCAAAGCTGGGCTGGGAGTTCACCGTGAATACGGTGGCGTTTTCGATTGGAAGCTTTCACATTTATTGGTACGGGATCATCATTGCGCTGGGCTTTTTGTTGGCATTGACCTACGCCAGCGTCAGCTGCAAAAAGATGAACATTGACATCAATCGCCTGTTTGACGTGGTGATTGTTGGTCTGATCGCCGGCGTGGTTTTTGCACGTCTGTTCTATGTGGTGTTCTATCCCGGGGATAAATACCTGAAGAATCCGATGGAGATCTTCCGAATCCACGATGGGGGCTTGGCCATTTATGGCGGCTTGATCGGTGCAGTGGTGTTTGGAAGCTTGATGGCGAAGGTCCGCAAGCTGAAGGTTGCGGCAGTGCTGGACATTGCCTCCCTGGGCTTTTTGATTGGACAGGCTGTGGGGCGTTGGGGCAACTTTATCAACCAAGAAGCCTTTGGCTCTGCCACGGACCTGCCCTGGGGTATGCACAGCGACAACACTGCGCTGGTGGTGGAAGGCAATGTTCATCCCTGCTTTCTCTATGAATCCCTTTTGTGCGCGCTGGGATTTGTACTGCTGCACTTTTTCACCAGAAAGCTGCGCCGGTATGACGGACAGACCTTCTTGCTGTACATTGTTTGGTATGGCGCCTGCCGCTTCCTCATCGAGGGCCTGCGCACGGACAGCCTGATTATTCCGGGAACGGCCCTGCGCGTGTCCCAGGTGATCGCCGGTGTGTGCGTGCTGGTTGGGATCGTCCTGCTGGCGGTGTTCCGTCACAAGACCAGCCTGACTGGCTGCGGCGACCGTCATGTGATGGAATCTGTGGGCTTGATCGAAGGCGTTCCCGTTCAGGGAGCAGAGCATGCTTCCAGCACTATTTTCGGGGATTTGCCCGAAGAAGAGCTGGCGGAAATTTTTGGTAGGGAGCCGGAGGAAAGCAATTCTGACAAAGCTGAAGCTGCCGATAAGGAGTCTGATTAAGGCGGAGTGCTGAGCGATAGGGAAGGGGAGCAAATAAAGTATGGCAATGAGGATTGACGGAAAAGCAGTTTCCGCAAAGGTAAAGGAAGAGGTGGCCGCAGAGGTAGAGGCCCTGAAAAAACAAGGCGTTTGTCCGGGGCTTGCCGTGGTGATCGTGGGGGATGATCCTGCCTCGCGGATTTACGTAAACAACAAGAAAAAAGCTTGCCAGGCCACGGGCATTTACTCGGAGGAGTACGCCCTGCCTGCAGCTACCACTCAGGAGGAGCTGTTGGCACTGGTGGAAACCCTCAACGGGAAAGAGGACATCCATGGAATCCTGGTGCAGTCGCCCTTGCCCAAGGGCCTGGATGAGGGCGCTGTGGTTGAGGCAATCAGCCCCCAAAAGGATGTGGATGCCTTTCACGCGTATAATGTGGGAAAGATCATGATAGGGGATTATCATTTTCTGCCCTGCACCCCGGCCGGCATCATGGAATTGCTGAAAGCCTACCAGATTGAGGTTGAGGGGAAGCGCTGCGTTGTGATCGGTCGGAGCAACATTGTGGGCAAGCCCATGGCCATGCTGCTTCTGCATCAGAATGGCACGGTGACTGTCTGCCACAGCCGCACGAAGAATCTGCCGGAGATCACCGGGCAGGCAGATATCCTGGTCTCTGCAGTTGGCAGGGCCCACTTTGTCACGGCGGATATGGTAAAACCGGGCGCGGTGGTCATCGACGTGGGAATGAACCGCGATGAAAACAACAAGCTCTGCGGTGACGTGGACTTTGACGTGGTAGAGCCCGTGGCGTCTTATATCACCCCGGTACCGGGCGGCGTGGGTCCTATGACCATTTCTATGCTGCTGAAAAATACGGTCACAGCCGCTAAATTGCAGAACGGCCTGCTTTGACCTGACGGGAGTGTCCCTATGGCAAGTTTGCTGGAAAAAATCCATACTCCAGAGGATCTCAAGAGATTTGGAGGAGAGGAGCTTCAGGCTCTTTGTGAAGAGATGCGACGTGTGATTATTGAGACCGTCTCCTCCAACGGAGGGCATCTGGCCTCCAATCTGGGGGTAGTAGAGTTGACGGTGGCGATTGGGCTGGCGTTTTTGCCGCCCCGCGACACCATTGTGTGGGATGTGGGTCATCAAAGCTATCCCTATAAGCTGCTGACGGGCCGTTATCCTGAGTTTTCCACAATTCGGCAGGAAGGCGGCCTTTCGGGCTTTCCCTGCCGGGAAGAGAGCGGCTTTGACGTGTTTACCAGCGGTCACAGCAGCGCTTCTATTTCTGCGGCCCTGGGTGTGTCGGAGGCCAATTTCCTTCAGAAAAAAGAGGGCTATGTGGTAGCGGTGATCGGTGATGGGGCGCTTACCGGCGGATTGGCCTATGAAGGCCTGAACAATGCCGGAAGACTGCATCGCAACTTGATTGTAATCCTCAACGACAACACCATGTCCATCTCGAAGAATGTGGGCTCCATGGCCCGGTATCTCAGCTATATTCGCACAAAACCCGGATATATTCGCACCAAAAACCGCCTGGAACGCACGCTTCAAAAGCTTCCGTTGGTGGGAACCGCGATTGCTTCCGGTTTGCGCCGCTTAAAAAAAGTCGTTAAAGGGTTGTTCTATAACACGACGATCTTTGAGGATTTGGGGTTTGCCTATTACGGTCCCTTTGATGGACATAATGTCAAAGAATTGGCGGAGACCTTGGAAACAGCCAAGCTGATTCACAAACCCGTGCTTATCCACGTGCGCACGTATAAGGGCAAGGGATATCAGTATGCGGAACAGGACCCCTCCATTTACCACGGGCTTTCCGGTTTTGATGTGACCACCGGAGACACCGGCTCCAAGTCCCAGAGCTTTTCCGATGTGTTTGGAGAAACCCTCTGCGCGCTGGCCCGGGAGAATGAGAAGCTCTGCGCGATTACGGCTGCCATGCAGAACGGAACCGGTCTGAGCGATTTTCGTGAAGAGTTTCGAGAGCGTTTTTTTGACGTGGGGATCTCGGAAGAACACGCCGTCACCTTTGCGGGAGGTTTGGCCGCTGGGGGGATGCTGCCTGTGTTTGCAGTGTACTCCACGTTTCTCCAGAGGGCTTATGACGAGCTGATTCACGATGTGGCCCTGCAGAATACCAAGGTGATTTTGGCCATCGACAGAGCGGGCGTTGTGGGAGAGGACGGCAAAACCCATCAAGGTGTGTTTGACGCTGCGTTTCTCCAAACGGTCCCCAATGCGACGGTCTATTCCCCGGCCACCTTCCAGGAGCTGCGGGTGCAGCTTACCTACTTGGCAGAAAAGGGGGAGGGCCTGTGTGCCATTCGCTATCCCCGCGGAAAGGAATTGCCGGTTCCGGCAGAGCTGCGGGCGACGGCGGCGCCTGTCACAGTGATCGGCTCTGACAAAGCTCCTGTCTGCCTGGTCACCTACGGCAGAGAATTTTCGTTTGCGGCAGAGTGTGCGGAACATTTGGAGCAGAGGGGGCTCTCTGTAAAACTGGTAAAGCTGAACCGGATTATCCCCATTGACCAAAACGCTGTGCAGCAAGCCGCTCTGTGCGAGCATGTGTTCTTTCTGGAAGAGGGAATCCAGCGGGGCGGCATTGGCGAACATTTCGCCTTTTTGTTGGAAGAGGCCGGGTTCCGGGGACAGTTCCATCTGCGCGGCATTCAGAACCCGTTTATCGAGCATGCCCCCATGTTCCGTTCCTTGGAGACATTGGGCCTAAATGCTCAGGAAATTGAAAGGTTTGTCCAGGACACCCTGGGATTGAAGTGAGGAGGAAACCATGAAAAAACGTCTTGATATCCTGGTGACGGAGCGCGGCCTTGCGGAAAGCCGCGAAAAAGCCAAGGTGCTCATCATGGCCGGCCAGGTATATGCGGACAATCAAAAGGCCGATAAGCCCGGCGATACCTTTCCGGAAGAGGCTATTATCGAGGTGCGCGGGAAGGGCCTGCAGTATGTCAGCCGGGGTGGGCTGAAGCTGGAAAAGGCAATGAAAGAGTTTGGGCTGACTCTCACCGGCAAGATTTGCATGGATATCGGCGCTTCCACAGGGGGCTTTACGGATTGCATGCTGCAAAACGGCGCTGTGAAGGTGTATGCTGTGGATGTGGGCTATGGCCAGCTGGCGTGGAGTCTTCGCACGGATTCTCGGGTGGTGAATTTGGAGCGCACCAATGCCCGCTACCTCACAAGAGAGCAGGTCCCGGAGGAAATCGGCTTTTTCTCGGTGGATGTGTCCTTCATTTCCTTGACCATGATCCTTCCGGCAGCGCGTCAGCTTTTGGGGGAAGGCGGTCAGGCGGTCTGTTTGATCAAGCCCCAGTTTGAAGCCGGCAAGGAGAAGGTCGGCAAAAAGGGAGTGGTCCGTGACCGGACAGTCCACCAGGAAGTCATTGAGAAAATCCGGGATTTTGCGTTGGAGAACGGCTACTCTGTGCTGGGGCTGACGTATTCGCCTGTGAAGGGGCCGGAAGGCAACATCGAGTATTTGATTTATTTGGAGCGTTCCGAGGCTCCGGTATTGGCCGAGGGAATCCCCAGTGCTTCTCAGGTGGTGGAGGCTTCTCATGAGGAGCTGGACCGCGCTGCTGGGAAGTGACCCTGTCGCGTCCAAAAGGAGGGGATTCTGTGAAGATAGTTGTGGTGCCCAATCTGACAAAGGAGTCGGCCCAGGCCTGCACCGCTGAGGTGCTGCGTATTTTGACAGCATGCGGCTGTGAGACGGTTCTGATAACGGATTTATTCACCGCCCATGGTGTTTATCAAGAGCGAGTGGAGGATTCTTTAAAATCCTGTGATCTCTTTATTGCCATCGGCGGGGACGGCACCATCATTCACACCGCAAAGCTGGCCGCTTCCCTGGATAAACCGATTCTCGGCGTCAATGCCGGGACCTTGGGCTTTACTGCGGGAGTGGAACGGCATGAGCTTGCGCTGTTATCAAATCTGATCCGCGGGGAATACCGCGAGGAACGGCGCCGGATGCTCTCGGTAGAATTGCAGTCCCAGGGAAGCTCCCGGGAGTTCTATGCTTTAAACGATGCGGTCCTCTCCGGGGAACCGGCAAAGATCATCGACTATCAAATGGTGTTGGGCGGGCGGTCCTACCGGTACCGTGCAGACGGCTTTATTGTGGCCACGCCCACGGGGTCCACGGCATATTCCCTTTCTGCGGGTGGTCCGGTGATCGATCCCAATATGGACTGCCTGGTGTATACCCCAATCTGCCCTCATTCTCTTTTCAACCGGAGTATTATATTCGGGAACCCCTCCCGGCTGGAGGTGAAGCTCCCAGGGAATATCAGCAAGCTGTTTCTCTCTGTGGACGGCGAGGCGCCGCTCGAGGTTTTTCCTGGAGATCAGTTGTGTTTCTCCCCGTCCCGCAGTTCAGCGCGTTTTCTCCGTTTGGGGAGCCGCGATTTTTATGACATTCTGAATCGAAAAATAATTGAGACACGGCAATGACAGCTGTGTCCGGTTTCTCTTTGCTATAAAATATGCCATTGGGCTAGAAAGGAAAGGGCTCAACCCATGAAAACCAGACGGCACGCGAAAATTCTGGAGTTGATCAAAGAACATGACATCGATACGCAGGACGAGCTGCTTCGCTATTTGCGGGACAGTGGTTTTGATGTGACCCAAGCCACGGTATCCCGGGACATCAAAGAGCTTCGATTGGTAAAAACGCTTTCCCGCGCAGGGAAATACCGGTACTCCACAGGCAGTGAGAACGTCAGCGATATGTCCTCGAAATTCTATTCTCTTTTTGCTGACTCGGTCCTGACGGTTGAGGCGGCGCAGAATATGCTGGTCATCCGCTGCATGACGGGGATGGCTCAGGCAGTGTGCGCTTCTCTTGACTCCATGCATTGGCCCGGTTTTGTGGGAACCCTGGCCGGCGACGACACCATCTTCATTATTTGCCGCACAGAGGTGGACGCCATGAATTCCCAGGACGAATTTCGGAAGCTGATCAACAGGTGAGAGTATGCTGTCAGAATTATATATCCAGAATATTGCAGTCATCGAAAAAGCTTCTATTGATCTGGAAAAGGGGTTTACGGCCCTTACGGGTGAAACGGGCGCTGGAAAATCCATTATCATTGACGCCATTCACGCCGTTTTAGGTGAGCGGACCTCCAGGGAATTGGTGCGTTCCGGCACGAACAGCGCCTGTGTTTCTGCGCTGTTTACTGGTTTGGATCAGGAAACCCTGGCCCTGCTGGATCAGCTTTCCGTCCCCCGAGAAGAGGACGGCTCCCTTTTGGTTCAGCGGGATATCCGCTTGGAGGGGAGGTCCTCCTGCAAGCTGAACGGCGCTCCGGCCACGGTGTCCATGCTCAAGCAGGTGGGGCCGCGGCTGGTGACGATTCACGGCCAGCATGAGAGCTATGAGCTTCTTTCGCCGGAAGTACACATCACGTACCTGGATAGCTTTGGAGAGCTGGAGCCGTTGTTGGAGAGCTATCAGTCCGCCTACCGCGCTTTGCGGAAAACCCAGCAGGCTTTGGAGGCTCTGCAAACGGACGAGGGAGAAAAGGCAAGATTGTCCGATCTGCTTCGTTATCAGATTGAGGAAATTGAAGCGGCAGATGTCCGCCAAGGTGAGAAAGAGGAGCTGGAAGCCCAGCGGGAAGTGATCCGAAACAGCGAGAAAATCGCTGGGACTCTGGAGCTTCTCCGCGCATTGCTCTCTGGAGATGAGGAGAACGAGGGCTTGTTGGCTGGGATCTCCCAGGCTTCTTCTGAGGCGGGGAGGATCTCCTCCTATCTGCCGGAGCTGGAAGAGGCTGCTGGCAAGCTGGAGGAGGCCGGGTATTTGCTGGAGGATGTGGACGGAATCCTTCACGGCACTGCGGTGGAATATGACCCCCAGCTGTTGGAGTCCATTGAGGAACGGTTGGATTTGCTGTATAAGCTGGGGCTGAAATACGGCGGCAGCGAAGAGAAGATCTTGGAGTTTCTGGAAAGCTGCCGGGAGCGTCTGCATCATATTGAATTCTCTGATGAGGAGAGGGAACGGCTGGAAGCCCAATATGAGCAGGAAAAGAAGCGCGCCATCGATTTGGCCAAGGAGCTTTCCAAACGGCGCAAGGCGATCTCGGCACAGTTTATCCGTCAGGTAAAGGAGGAGCTGGCTTTTCTCAATATGCCTGGAATCCAATTCGAAACGGAAATCCAGCGGGTGCCGCTTTATCACATGGGCTGCGATAAGCTGCAATTTCTGGTTTCGGCCAATAAGGGAGAGCCTCCGAAGCCCATGTCGAAGATCGCCTCCGGAGGTGAGCTGTCCCGCATCATGCTGGCAATCAAGACCGTGCTTTCCGGCAAGGACAAGGTGGACACCCTGATCTTTGACGAGGTGGATACGGGCATCAGCGGAGCGGCTGCCAACAAGGTGGGGCAAAAGCTCAAGCAGGTGTCCAGGGATAGGCAGGTCCTTTGCATTACGCATCTGGCCCAGATCGCTTCTCTGGCAGATCACCAGTTTCTCATTGCAAAGCATGTGGAGGGGGAACGGACCTTTACGAAAGTGGAGGATCTGGATTTTGAAGGCCGAAAGAGGGAGCTGGCCAGGATCATCGGCGGGGATCAGGTGACGGACCTCCAGTTGAAAATGGCGGAGGAAATGCTGCAAAGCTCTTGACAATGACAAGGTCCCGCCGTATAATAACACACAATGGCGATGACGGAACCAAGTAGGTGTCGAGCTTGCGGCAAAGAGAACCCGCGGTTGGTGAAAGCGGGAGCGCGGCGATATCCGAAGTTACTTTCCAGAGCTGCTGTCCTGAACGTATTTCAGTAGGGATGGCCGTCGGGCGGGCGTTACTCCGCCAGGGCATGAAAGTGCCCGGTAAGGTCACGGATCGTGAGACCGTGATAAATTGAGGTGGTACCGCGGTAAATTGTGATTTATCGCCCTCTGCGTGAAAATGCAGGGGGCTTTCTTTTTTGCCTCCCAAAGCATTTTCGGAAAATATTTTTTTGAAAGGATTGACACAAATGGGAGTGTACGAAGAACTGCAGGCCCGAGGACTGATCGCCCAGGTCACCAACGAAGAGGAAATTCGGGAAGTTGTAAACAATGGAAAAGCCGTTTTTTATATTGGCTTTGACTGCACCGCCGACAGCCTCACTGCAGGCCACTTTATGGCTCTGACTTTGATGAAGCGTCTGCAGATGGCGGGGAATAAGCCCATTGCTCTGATCGGCGGCGGTACTACCATGATCGGCGACCCCTCCGGCCGCACCGATATGCGTAAGATGCTTACAAAAGAGGACATCGACCACAACGCCCAGTGCTTTAAGCGCCAGATGGAACGCTTCATTGAGTTCGGCGAGGGCGAGGGAAAAGCCATGATGCTCAACAATGCGGATTGGCTTTTGAACCTGAACTATGTGGACCTGCTGCGGGAGGTTGGAGCCTGCTTCAGCGTCAACAATATGCTCCGGGCAGAGTGCTATAAGCAGCGCATGGAAAGGGGCCTGTCCTTCCTGGAGTTCAACTACATGATTATGCAGAGCTACGATTTCTACTACCTGTTCCAGCATTACGGCTGCAACATGGAGTTCGGCGGCGATGACCAGTGGAGCAATATGCTGGGCGGCACCGAGCTGATTCGCCGGAAGCTGGGCAAGGACGCCCATGCCATGACCATCACCCTGCTGACGGATTCCAATGGCAAGAAGATGGGCAAGACTGCGGGCAATGCCGTGTGGTTGGACGCCAACAAGACCAGTCCCTTTGAGTTCTACCAGTACTGGCGGAATGTGGACGACGCCGATGTGATGAAATGTATCCGGATGCTCACCTTCCTGCCTTTGGAGCAGATCGACGAGATGAGCACCTGGAAGGATCAGCAGCTCAACAAAGCCAAGGAGATTTTGGCCTTTGAGCTGACCAAGATGGTCCATGGGGAAGAGGAAGCGCAGAAGGCTCAGGACGGCGCTCGGGCCCTGTTTGGTGCAGGAGCGGATACTGCCAATATGCCCACCACCCAACTGTCCGAGGAGGACTTTGCCGATGGTCAGATCGCTGTTTTGGATCTCTTGGTCAAGACGGGCCTGGTCTCCTCTAAGGGAGAGGGCCGCAGACTTGTTCAGCAGGGCGGCTTGACGGTTGCCGATGAGAAGGTCACCGATTTCAACAAGGCTTTCCCGAAGGAGGCCTTTGCCGATGGCCTGGTTATCAAAAAGGGGAAAAAGGTCTTCCACAAGGCAGTCCTGTAAACTCGGCATATCCCAGTACATAAAAAGGGTACGGCTTATTAAGCCGTACCCTTTTTTGAATGAAGAACTTACTTTTACAAAGCGATCCACCAACACACCCCATACTTGTCGATGACAGTGGCGCAGCATGGGTTCCAAGGCTCTTGATGGATGGGCTGAAGGATCACGCCACCGTCGCTGAGAACCTGAAAGGCATGTTGTACTGCCTCTTCGCTGTCCAGTTCAAAGGCATTGAAGGTCATGGTTTCCCATTTCATTTTGTGGATGAAAGCCACATCGCAGGGGTTTGCAGCTTCTGACAGTGCTAAGATTATTTTGCCGTCCACAGAAAGTTCGCAGTGTTCGTAGGCAGTGCCTTCTGGATTCTTGATGGCAAATGTGACCTCTGCCCCGAAGGTGTCACAGTATGTCAGGGCGGCTTCAAGGCTGTTTTTCACGTAAACCTGGTTGACGTTCTTCATAGCTTAGCTCCTTTGCTTGAATGTAACCGCTCTAAAAAGATAGCTTCTGGAAGTTTATGCCATAGCTTTTTGAATCGCGCCCAGCACGGTGTCGAAATCCGCTTCTGTGACCAGCAGAGAAATCTCCACCTCGGAAGTGGTAATCAGCCGGATATCAGCGTCTGTGCCGGAAATCGCGTTGAACACCTGCGCCGCAATGCCGGGGGTGTTCCGCATGGCGGTATCATACACGGAAATCTTGTGGTTGACAGAGCTTACGATCACGTCGATATCCGTTTCC
>CAUWLU010000041.1:0-18765 GCA_963559705.1 uncultured Acutalibacter sp. | reverse complement strand
CACCCCATCTGTTAGATAGTATATCATACTGTCTAACAAATGGGGTGCTGTTCAGGAATGCCTATGGGGACTTGCGTATTTTGTGAGAGTTCCTCTGTAAGATCTGCCAGGGGCTTTATGCGAATTGGCTGTTGTAAAGGGCGGCGTATTTTCCGTTTTTGGCCATCAGCTCTTCGTGGTTTCCAATTTCCTTGATATCGCCATCCTCCATATACAGAATCATGTCCGCATCACGAATGGTGGAAAGCCTGTGGGCAATGACAAAGCTGGTGCGCCCTTTCATGAGCTGGGCCATGGCGCGCTGGATTAAAGCTTCCGTATGGGTATCCACATTGCTGGTGGCTTCATCCAAAATCATGATCTCCGGATCGGAGGCAATGGCGCGGGCGATGGTGAGCAGCTGGCGCTCGCCCTGGGAGATGTTTTCCGCTCCTTTGGATAGCTTCATGTCATACCCGCCGGGGAGGGTTTTGATGAAGCTGTGGGCGCAGGCGGATTTTGCCGCAGCAACGATCCGGCTTTTGTCCATGGTTTCGTCTGCGTATCCCAGGTTCTCTGAAATCGTTCCTTCAAAAAGCCAGGTGTCCTGCAGCACCATGCCAAAACGGTCCCGCAGCTCGTTTCTGGGCATATCCTGTATGTTGACGCCGTCCACGATGATGGAGCCGCTGTTGATCTCGTAAAAGCGCATCAGCAGGTTGATCAAGGTGGTTTTGCCCGCGCCTGTGGGCCCTACGATCGCGACCTTTTGGCCGGGCTTGACCGTTAGGGTGACGCCGTTCATCAGCATACGGTCAGGGGTATATCCGAACCGGACGTTTTGGAAGGTCACGCTGCCGGAGTGGTCCTTGGGAATGATCCGCTTTTCGGAGTCCGGCAATTCTTCCTCTGCGTCCAGCAGGGAGAAGATTCGATCGCCTGCGGCCTTGGCTGCTCCAAAGCTGCCCACCATTCCTGCGAGGGAGGAAAACGGCTCGGCAAAGCGCCGGGTGTACTCCAGCATGGCCTGGACGTTTCCCACTGTGATAAGTCCTCCGATGGCGCGCAGGCAGCCGAAGACGCCGCAGACCACCGTTGACCAAGGTGGTAATCGGGCTGACGGCTCCGGCGGTTGTTTCCGCTTTGTAGGAGCTGCTCTTCAATTGATCGTTCAAACGGGAGAAACGCTGCTTGGCGCTGTCCTGATAATTGAAGGTTTGAATCACCTGCTGGCCGTTGTACATTTCCTCAATGTATCCGTTGAGCTGGCCCAACAGCTCCTGCTGCTTTTCGTAATGCTTGCCGCTGGATTTCATGACGCCCGCTGCGCTGAGCAGGGACAGCGGCACCATGACGATGGGGATGATGGTCAGCTTTGGGCTGATTGCCAGCATCATCAAAAGGATGCCGATGGCGGTGATCACCTGTGTGACAATGGATGTGAGGTTTTGACTGACGGTGTTGTTGATGGTATCCACATCGTTGGTGATGACGCTGAGGATATCGCCGTGGGTGTGGGTGTCGTAATAATTCAATTTTAGGCGGTGCATTTTGCAATCAATGTCGTTTCGGATTTCCCGCATGACATTGGCTGTAATTTTCGCCATGTGGAAGCCCTGCAGGAACGAAAAGAACTGGGAGATCAGATACAGGCACACCAAAGTTGCAAGCAGCCAAAGAATGGTTTCCCAGTAAAAAACACCGTCCCGGATGCTTTCAAACAGGGTGGTTGTGACCTTGCCGATGACAAAGGGGGCCATCACGGTGAAAATGGTGCTGACAGAGGCAAACAGCAGAACAAAAAACAAGCGGAGCCTGTGCGCTTTCAGATAGCTTAAAAGCCGTTCGAAGGTATGGGACTTCATGTTAAACAGCCTCCTTTCCCAACTGTATTTCTGCAATTTCGCGATAGAGGGGGCAGCTCTTCAAAAGCTCCGGGTGGGTTCCCTGTCCGACGATTCTTCCATCATCGACCACCAAAATGCGGTCCGCGTCCAAAATCGTGCTGACCCGCTGCGCCACCATGATGATCGTGGCATCTCCCATGGAGGCTTTCAGATTCCTGCGGAGCGTTTGATCCGTTTTCATGTCCAAGGCGGAAAAGCTGTCGTCAAACACATAGATTTCCGGCTTTTTCATGACGGCTCTCGCAATGGCCATGCGCTGACGCTGCCCGCCGGAAAGGTTCGTGCCGCCTTGGGCGATCCTGTCGTGATATCCGCCTTTCTTTTTTTGAATGAATTCCTCGGCGCAGGCGATTTCCGCTGCAGCCTGCCAATCCTGTTCTGTTCCGGCATTGTTTCCGAAGTTGAGGTTGGAGGCAATGTCCCCGGAAAACAGGACGTTTTTCTGCGGGACATAACCGATCAGAGAGCGAAGGTCGTCCACTGCGTATTCCTTTGCATTGACGCCGTCGATCAGGACTTCTCCGAACAGGGGATCGTACAGGCGGGGGATCAGCTTCAGGATGCTGGATTTTCCGCGCCCGGTGCCTCCGATAATGGCGGTGATCTCTCCGGGATGTGTTTCAAAGCTGACGTCTTTCAGGATCGGCTCCGGTGCGCCGGGATAGGCAAAGGTCACATGACGGAATTCCACGGTGGAACGGAGCGGGCGCTTTGCCAAGGAAAAGGAGCCGTCCTGGATGCTTGTTTCGGTTTCCAGCACCTCGGCGATGCGCTTGGAGCAGGCGTAGGAGGTGGGGAACATCATGATTACAAGGGCGAGCATCATGACGGACATCAGCACCATGCTGATATATTGGCTGTTCGCCACCAAGGAGCCGACCTCCATTGCGCCGGTTTCGACCTAATGAGCGCCCAGGCCCAAAACTGCCGCCGTGGTCACGCCGAAAATCACATTGATGACCGGCATCAAAAGGCTGGTGATTCTGCCGGAGATCATTGCGGTTGCGGCATAATCGGCATTTGCCTCGTCAAAACGGCGGCTCTCTGACTGCTGCTTATTGAAGGCCCGGATGACTCGGACGCCTTCCAGGGATTCCAGAAAGAGCTGATTGAGGCGGTCCAGCTTTTTTCTGAGCTTTACAGAGTAGCGGGAAGCAAAGAGGATGACAACGCCGCAGCCAATCAAAAGCACTGGAATCGCCACGGTGAGGACGGAGCTGACCTCTCCTCCGGTGGCAGAGGAGAACACCAAACCGGCAATTGCCATCATAGGCGCAAGAATGCCGATCCGCAGGAGCAGCGTGAGAAAGTTCTGGACATTCGTGATGTCCGAGGTGCTGCGCGTCACCAGGCTTGCCGTGCCGAATTTATCCAGCTCGGCGGCGGAAAAGCTCTGCACTTTTTCAAAAACCTGCCCGCGCAGCGCCGCAGAGAAATCCGTGAAAATGCGGGAGGCGATTTTGACGGATAGGAAATTGACAATACACGCCAGTATGGTAATGCCCGCCATGACTGCGGCGAGAACGAAAACGGTGCTTTGTGAGGAATTGGTCACTCCAACATTGATCATTTGGGCGAGCAGCGAGGGCAGCATCATTTCTGTAACTGCCGCAAACAAGACCAGTATGGACAGCAGTAAAATCTGCTTCCCCTTTAGTTGGACCTTTGAAAAAATCGTTTTCATAAACATTCTCCTTGCTCACATCGTCGGCCTGACCTGGGACTACAGGAACCTGTTTTCCCGAAAGCGCGGCGCTGACAAAGCTTCCCGGTGATTTTAAGCTCTTCTGGCTGCGGTTTTTGCGCTGGGGAGTCCCGACTTGCATTTTCTTTTGTTAGGCGGTATTATAATCTATACAGTAGCTGTAAAGTCAAGGGGTGAAGGGATGGAGCCCAGAAAACATTTTTATACCACGGGCGAGTTCGCCAAGCTCAGCGGCGTGAACAAGCGCACGCTGCATTATTATGATGAGATCGGGCTGTTTTCTCCCGAATGGAAGGGGGAAAACGGGTATCGCTATTACACCTGCTTTCAAACGGTGCATTTGGAGCTGATCTTGATGCTGAGGAAGGTGGGGCTGTCCATTGATGAGATCATCCGGTACACGCAAAGCCCCTCCGGCGCCTCTTTGGCGGAATTGATTGCGGAAAAGAAAGAGCTGATCGACCGTTCCATTGCAGAGCTGTTGAACGTCAAAACTTTTTTGGAGCAAAAATCGGAAAAGCTGACCTTGAGCCTTACTGCAAAGGAGGGGGAGGTGGAGATCCTGACGCTGCCAATGCAGCCCATTTTACTCAGTGAGCCCATTACGGGCGATTTTGATGACCAGGACTTTGGGGGTGCGGGGGATTTTTCGCTGCGGCTGAAATCCCTCTACGGCCTGTATGACAATTTTGGGAGCCGGATTAAGACGGAGAAGATCCTAGCTGGAAACTATCATGATTACGATTGCTTTTTTGCCTATGGGCGGGATGCATGCGAGGTTTGCGATGCGGTCCGTCCTGCGGGCACGTATCTGCGGGCGTTTTGCCTGGGAGGGTGGAAAAAGCTGGAATCAGCCTATCGGAACATCCTGGATTACGCCCGGAAAAATGACATCCAGCTGCTTGGGTACTCCTATGAGGAGGGCTTGAATGAAATGTCCCTGCAGGGCCGTGACGATTACATTACGATGATAACCATTGGCTGCAAAAGGAAGGAATAGTCACCCTGCGGATTGCTGGGGTGCGGCAGTCCTGGGGCTTAGAGGAACAGGCCTTTCGGCCGCCGCTGGTTGAACGGAACAAGTGAAGTGAGCAGATACACGGAAAAGCTATCTGCAAATCCAACGATATGAGGAGAAACAGATATGGAGCAGTTGAGTAAGCTTCTGGCAGAGGAATTTCATGTGCGGCCAGAGCATGCCCAGGCAGTGGTGGAGCTTTTGGATGAGGGCAACACGGTGCCCTTTATCGCCCGTTACCGTAAGGAGCGCCATGGGACCATGGACGATCAGACCATCCGGGAGCTGGCGGACAGGCTCGCCTATTTGCGGGGTTTGGAGGAACGCCGCAAGGAGGTGCTTGCCGCCATCGAAGGCCAGGGTAAGCTGACCCCCCAGCTGGAGGAGGCCATCGGCCGGGCGGCCACCTTGGCAGAGGTGGAGGACCTGTACCGGCCCTACCGGCCAAAGCGCCGGACCAGGGCGGGAATCGCCAGGGAGAAGGGGCTGGAACCTTTGGCCCGGCTGCTCAAGGACGGCAAGGACGAAGCGGGCCGCAGGCTCCGGCAGTCCCCGGAGGAGCTGGCCCAGTCCTGGGTGAATCCCGAAAAGGGAGTGGAAAGCTGGGAGGAAGCTCTGCAGGGGGCGAAGGATATTCTGGCAGAGGATTTTTCCGATGATGCGGCCATTCGCAAGGAGCTGCGGGAGCTGCTGCAGAGGAACGGGTCGCTGCGGTCCGTGGGAGCCCAGGAGGAGGACTCTGTCTATCAGCTGTATTACGAGTTCCAGGAGCCCATCAAGCGGCTGCGCAGCCATCAGGTGCTGGCGCTGAACCGGGGGGAGAAGGAGGGCTTTTTGAAGGTTTCCCTTCAGCCGGGAGAGGAAAGCCCGGTTCCTCGGATTCTCCGGGGGACCCTGAGTAAGGAGCATCCCTATCCCCAGCTGCTGCGGGAGGTGGCTGAGGACGCCTGGAGCCGGCTGCTGTTCCCCTCCTTGGAGCGGGAGGTCCGAAACGACTTGACGGAGATGGCGGATGAGCAGGCCATCCACACCTTTGCGCTGAACCTGCGGCCGCTGCTGATGCAGCCCCCGGTAAAAAATCAGGTGGTGCTGGGTTTTGACCCTGCCTATCGCACGGGCTGCAAGCTGGCGGTGGTGGATTCTACCGGCAAGGTCTTGGAAACAGGGGTGATCTATCCCACCAAGCCCCACAACAGGACGGAGGAGGGAAAACGGGTGCTGCGGCGGCTGTGCGATCAGCACGGCGTCACCTGCATCGCCATTGGCAACGGCACTGCCAGCCGGGAGTCGGAGCTGTTTGTGGCGGAATTTATCAAGGAGTATGGAAAGCGCATAGCCTACATGGTGGTCAGCGAGGCGGGGGCGTCGGTGTATTCGGCGTCCAAGCTGGGGGCTGAGGAGTTCCCGGATTATGATGTGTCCCTGCGTTCTGCGGTGAGCATTGCACGGCGATTGCAGGACCCGCTGGCTGAGCTGGTGAAGATCGACCCCAAGGCCATTGGCGTGGGACAGTATCAGCACGATATGCCCCAGGCTCGGCTGTCCCAGGCGCTGGACGGCGTGGTGGAGGACTGCGTCAACGGCGTGGGTGTGGACTTGAACACGGCCTCGCCTTCCCTGCTGCGGAGAGTGGCGGGAATCTCCCCGACGGTGGCCAAGAACGTGGTGGCCTATCGGGAGGAGCATGGGGGCTTTCGCACCCGAGGGGAATTGCTGAAGGTCTCTAAGCTGGGGCCGAAGGCCTTCGAGCAATGCGCTGGGTTCCTGCGGGTGATGGAGAGCCAGAATGTTCTGGATCACACGGCGGTCCATCCGGAGTCCTATCCTGCGGCTGAGAAATTGCTTTCCCTGTGTGGGTATGGGATTTCCGACGTGGGCAGGCTGGAAGAGCTTTCCCGGCGGCTTCAGGAGATCGGGGAGGACAAAGCGGCGCAGGGCTGCGGCGTGGGTGTTCCCACATTGCGGGACATTGTCAGCGAGCTGCAGAAGCCCGGCAGGGACCCTCGGGATCAGCTGCCGCAGCCCCTGCTGCGTACCGATGTGATGGAGCTTTCTGACTTGAAACCGGGGATGAAGCTTTCCGGCACGGTGCGGAATGTGGTGGATTTTGGCGCCTTTGTGGATATCGGCGTCCATCAGGATGGTCTGGTCCACGTGTCCCAGATCACGAACCGGTATATTCGTCATCCTTCTGAGGCGCTGTCTGTGGGGGATATTGTGGAAGTGACGGTGCTCTCTGTGGATGAAGGAAAGAAGCGCATCTCACTGACGATGCGGGAGCAGCAGGAAAAGCAGAGCTGAGCACTGAGTTGTTTTTAGGGAGCAAAAAGGGACGTTATCCTAGGATAACGTCCCTTTTTAGAGATCCGGTTGGATTTGATCGATCAATAGCCTTGCGGCAGGGCAAAAGAGCATTCGCCCACGCTCAATCCTTTAAGATGACGCCATGTCCATCATACATCCGTGAGGGAGAGGCAGAGAGCAGCAGGACGCCCTCAATAAAGCCCCAGATCGCAATGGCAATGGTGGCGAGGCCGCAGGTAAAGATGCCGCCAATGGTGCCCACCAACAGCTGGATAATGCCCCGCGTGGTGAAGCCCAAGTAGAAGTTGTGGATGCCGAAAGTACCCAAGATGATGGCCAGCAGACCGGCTGCCAAACGGCTTTTCTGTGCATAGCCCACAGGAGGTACTGTGTACTGGGGCTGATAATAGGTTTGCTGGGAGCTCTGAGTGTATTGAGGCGGCTGGTAATACTGCGGGGCACCGTATTGGGGCTGCTCATACTGAGGGGGCTGCTCGTAGGGGGGAGCCTGCTGATAAGCTGGCTCCGGCTGGGGGGGCTCCGGCGCCTGGGGCGGTTCCGGAGAGCGGAAGGGGTCCCCCTGGAAGGCGTCCACGTCGTTGGGGTCCAGCGTCAGATGGGGGACGCCGGTTTCGTAGGGGGGCGCCTTGGGAGGCTCCGGCGCAGACTGCGAGGCTTCCGCTGCCTCTGGCTGAGGCGCATAGGGAGGAGGCGCGACGGGCGGAGCAGGGTTCTGCTGAGAAGCGGGCTGTTCCTGGGGAACAGGCTGCTCTTGAGGAACAGGCTGCGCCTGAGGAGCCTGCTGGTTCTTGTTGTCGAAATCAGTCATAGTGGATTCTCCTTTTTCGTTAGTCCTTTAAAAATACGCCGTTGGCATCCGTATTGATGCGGCCGTCCAGAATACGCACGCCGTCCACGATGCCCCAAATGAGCATCACAATGGCGCCAATTCCACAGGTGAACAGACTCAAAAGCAGCTGCAGCAATCCCCGAGAAGTGTTTCCTAAGTAGAAGCTGTGGATGCCATAGGTGCCCAGTAAGATGGCTAGAATCCCAGCGGCTACACGGCTTTTCTGCACGTAGCCGGGAGGGGGCGCCATCCCTGCCTGGGTCTGATATTGGGGTGGGTTATACATGGGCTGCTGACCAGAATTTTGGTTGTAGTTGTAATAATCAGGCATAGAAAATCCATTCCTTTCCCGTACCGCCAGCGCTAAATTAGGACGTGCTTTGCCGCTTGTGCCGATAGACGCTGCCGTGTTTCTTTTCGTGATTTTATCTTACACTACAAGGATATGAAAATCAACCCGCGGGGCGGTTTCGTAAGATAAAATTAAAAGCTGAAAGCTTTTTGACGGAAATTTAAGAAAAGAATGGGGATTCAAAAATTTATTCAAGAATTTTTTGAAAAGTTGTCCTTTAGAGGGCAACTTTTTGCTGTTTTGGGGGTAAGGGTGGAAGTGCTTTTTTACACGCTTCCAGAAAGGAGGAAAGGATGCTGGGATTCCGAAAGAAGGAGCAGGAGGTCGCTTTGAGTGTGCAGACCAGGCCTCCGGAGCAGTTTCGCCTGGGTGCGGGCGGACCTGCGGGTCCTGGGGAACGCGCTCTCTATCGGGCGTTGAGGGAGAACGTGCCAATTATTGACGCGGCAGTGTCAAAGCTTCGCAGATTGCTGGGGGAATTTGAGGTGCAGTGCGCTGATGCCGCCGCGCAGGAGGAGCTGTGCAGGTTTTTGGCAGATGTACCCGTGGGAGCGGTCGGCTGCGGAGTGGATGCGTTTTTAAGCGTTTACTTCGAGGATCTGCTGACCTACGGCAACGCTGTGGGGGAAATGGTGCTTTCGGGAGGTCAGGTGGCCGCCCTCTACAACGCGCCGCTGGACTGTGTAGAGCTGGAACAGGCCGGCGCGATGGGAGTGAGGGTCGCCGTATGGGACGGAAGCAGGAAGATCGGCTGTCCCTATCCGGAGCTGCTGCTGGTTTCCGCCTTAAATCCGGACGCCGGGGCAGTGCGGGGGACCTCTCTGCTGCGGGGACTGCCCTTTGTCAGTGAGATTCTCCTGAAGATCTACAAAACCCTGGGGGTCAACTGGGAGAGGCTTGGAAATGTGCGCTTTGCAGTGACCTGCAAGCCCGATCCCTCTGGAATGTACGCCGGAGAGCGGGCCCGTCAAATGGCGCGGGAATGGCAGAGGGCCATGCGGAGCGGGGAGGTCAGCGACTTTGTTGCCGTGGGGGACGTATCCATCCAAGCCATTGGGGCGGACAATCAGATTTTGGACAGCGAAGTGCCCGTGCGCCAGATGTTGGAGCAGATTGTGGCAAAGCTGGGGATTCCTCCGTTTTTGTTGGGACTTTCTTGGTCCTCCACCGAGCGGATGTCCAGCCAGCAGGCGGATATGCTCACCAGCGAATTGGACGCCTACCGCAGGATGCTCACACCGGTGATCCGCAGGATTTGCCGCACCTGGCTGACCCTGGCGGGGTATGACCCGCAATGTCATGTGGAATGGAATGAGATCACCATGCAGGACGAGGTGGACCATGCCAACGCCAGGTACCTGAACGCTCAGGCACGGAAGCTGGAACGAGAGGAGGAAGCGCTGTGAAGGATGGACTGGTTCAAAAGGGCAGGACTGCCCCGGACATGGAGAAGATCAACCGGTACACCCGGCGGCAGTACGGTCCGGAGGAGGTGTACGCGTTCTCTTTGGTGCTGTGCGATAACGAGGTGGATCGGGATTATGAGCGGTTTTCACTGGACGCGCTGACGGCGCTGCGGGAGATGTTCCTGGGCAAGACCTGCTTGTTCGATCACCAAAGGACAAGCGCCAGTCAGACTGCGCGAATCTATGACACGGGGCTGGAGCAGGAGCCTGGAAAAGCGACGCAGGCGGGGGAGCCCTACACGAAGCTCACTGCCAGGGCTTATCTGCCCCGCACGGAAAAGAACCAAGAGGTCATCGAACTGATTGAGAGCGGTATTTTAAAGGAGGTCAGCGTGGGATGCAGTATGGGGCGCTCGGTGTGCTCCATCTGCGGCAAGGAGAGCTGCGTCCATGTGAAGGGGCGCGTCTATGACGGAACGCGCTGCCACAAGGTGCTGCTGGACCCTCAGGACGCGTATGAGTGCTCCTTTGTGGCAGTGCCCGCCCAAAGGGCTGCCGGAGTGGTAAAGCATTATGAAGGAGGATTGCCCATGGACTATGAAAAATCACTGGAGGCTGCTGGCGAGGAAGGGCTGCGGCTGACAGGACCTCAAGCCAAGGAGCTTTTGGCCTTGGTGAAAGAGTGGAAAGAGCAGGCCGGGTGGGGCCGTTCCTATCGGGAAAAGCTGCAGGGGGACGTGCTGAAATACAGCGCGATTCTTCAGCCGGACCTGTCCAGGGCTGTGATGGAAGCTGTGGTAAAGGGCCTGGCTGTGGGGGAGCTGTCTCAGATGGCCCAGACCTATCAGAAGATGGCGGAGGAGCGGTATCCGTTGAAGCCTCAGATGGCGCCGGAGCATTCGGTCCGGTCCGGGGACAACGGCGAATTCCGCATTTGACAACTATTATAAAAGAAAAGGAGCGGGTAATGATGGCAGGTTTTGAAACGATTACGCTGGAAAAGGGGATGTACCACATCCCTGGCAAGAGCTTTACGCAGGTGCTGGAGGAGCTGGACAGCTCGGAGAATTACCGCGGCACCCCGCTGGAGGGTCTGGACGCCTTCCAGCGGCAGCTGAAGCGCTATGACATCAAGGTGAGCGGGGTGGGGGCCAGCCCGGTGGAGCAGTTCTTCTCTGCCTCCGGCAGTGCGGCGCTGTTTCCTGAATATGTGGCTCGCGCAGTGCGGCAGGGTATGGAACGGGGCGGAAAGGCTGCGGATCTGGCTGCCGCTGTCACGGTGATCGACGGGCTGGACTACCGCACCATCGACCCGGAGGGCGGCGACTGGGAGGCCAGCATCAGCGAGGAAGGCGCTCAGCTGCCCCAGGCCACGCTGCGCACCAGCTCCGGGCTGGTGAAGATGCACAAGCGGGGCAGGGTGCTTTCCAGCTCTTATGAGGCTCTGCGGGGTCAGCGGCTGGAGCTGCTCACCGTCACACTGGGGCAGATCGGCGCGGGCATTGCTGCTGCACAGATGAGCGACGCGGTGGACGCCCTGATCAACGGCGACGGCGTCAAAGAGGGCATTGCTTTCACGCCCAGCGAGTCCCTGTCCTACGCGGACTTTTTGGCGCTGTGGGGAAGCTTGGCGCCCTTCCAGCTCAATGTGATTGCAGCCGGTACGGACGGCATCCAGAAGCTGCTGCAGATCGCCGAGTTCAAGGACGCCCAGGCCGGCTTGAACTTCCAGGGCACTGGCAAGCTCTGCACGCCCCTGGGCGCCACGCTGGTCCATATTCCCGGTATGGAGGCCGGTAAGATCATCGCGCTGGACAAGAACTGCGCCTTGGAGATGGTCCAGGCTGGGGATGTGCTCATCGACAGCGACAAGCTCATTGACCGGCAGCTTGACCAGCTCTCTGTCAGCGCCATTGCGGGCTTTGCTCGCGTCTTTTCCGGCGCTGCCCAGGGCGTCAGCTACACTGGGGGCTAAGAGCTTATAAGGCTCTCTCCGGCTTTTGCTGGGAGAGCGTTCGATCACTTGGTTGGGGAAAGAGCGGGTGTGGGAGGCGGGTTATCTTTTCTCGAATTTGAGCGTATCCAGAAGGTTGTGATGCGTATTTCCATGGGCTTTTTGACCAGGAAAAGGAGGATGCAATGACGTTGGAGATGGCTGCGGTGTACACCGCATTTGCACAGTTTTCCGGGGAATCCGCGGACCCGGAAGGCGCCCAAAGGGAGGCGCTCTGCGCGGCGCTGTGCGCTCAGTGTGCCCGCCAGGTGGAGAGCCTGGTGCGGCCGGGCTTGACGGAGGAGCAAGTGGCTCTGTGGAAAGAGGGCCTTGTTCAGTTGGCGGCAGCGGAGGCCTTTTATCAGCTGCTGCTCACGGATGAGGCGCTGGCTCCCCAGAGCCTCACTGCCGGGGAGCTGCACGTGACCCAGGGGGAGGGCAGCCGAAAGGCCGCAGCGCTGGCAGCGGAAAAGCGGAGGGCGGTTTCCCCGGTGCTGTGTGAGGGGGATTTCTTTTTTGGCACAGTGAGAAAGGGGGAGGAAGATGTCCCGGCGCGGTGACGCCTGGTTTCGCCGGGTGGGGAAAGCGTCGCTCACCAAAAGCGACGGCACTATGGTGACAGGCTTTGGCGCAGTGACGCCCTGGGGCGGGGGGCAGCAGGACCTTTGGGGAGAGCGCTCCCATGCTTTGGGACGGCTGCCCAGCCCCCTGTACCGGTTTGTGGGCAGCTTCCCGGAGCTGCTGGAGGCGCAGGGAGCCCGCCTCACCCAGGGGGAGAGGTCCTATCGTGTACTACGGGTTGAACAGATTGCTCTGGGAGGACGGCGGCTCTTTGAGAGCGCGGTGTTGGAAAGGTGGGAAGAAAATGCCCGAGCTATTGGAGGAATTGACGCAGTTTTTTGAGGAACATCTGCCCCAGGTGGATTTTCGGCAGCGCTGGAGGTGGGGCTCCCGGCTGCTGGAAGGGCCGGTGGTCAGCGGAGAAATCCTTTCCCGCAGGGTGGCTGGGGATCGGGCAGAGGTGGTGTTGGGGTTTACGATTTTTGCTCCGGAGCCCTCTCAGCGGGAGAACACGGCAAATTCCCTGGAAGCCCTGGTCCGGCGGCACTGTCCCGGATGTGAGGAGATCCGCCGGGAGGAGGAGCGCGAGGACAGACTGACCAGGCTGCCTTGTATGGTCCTGCGCATGGTGTTTCGCGGCGGTGAGAGCGTGGGAATGGAAGGCGTACCGGTGATTGTGGGTGGGAGCCCCTACCGGGTGTCCGGCGTTTCTCTGTCGGTCGTTGTCTCTGGGACGGAGCTGACCGCAATCGGGGAAGATCTGCCGTTTGCAGTGAGGGACCCGAAGCTTCAGTATCGGGTGGAGCTTTCCGGGATTGATACCAGTGGGTTGGAGCTGATGGCGGTTTTCACTGCGGAGATTGGGGACAGGATCTACAGGGGATGCCGGTGGAAGGAATGGGATGTGGCCGGAAGAAACGCGGTGTTTTTGGCGTCCGGCTGTGAGGAAAAGGAGGGGACGGCATGAAGCAGGAACAACCGCTCACAGAGCGGGACCAAGCGGAGGAGGTCTCCCGTCAGGTGGAGCGGGACAGCAGGCGTTACCCTGCGCCGTTTTAAGGGGGTGCGGCCATGAATTTGATGGGGATGCGCTTTCGGGATTTTACTTGGCGGGACAATCCCGTGTCCTTGACGGTGTCCAATACCCGGAATGTGCAGAGTACGGATATTCCCTATGGGGTGAGCCGGTCCGAGGAAATGGGCCGCCGCCGCAGGACTGTGGCCGGAGAGGGCTATTTTTCCGGGGAGGGTTCTATGGCGCTGTGGCAGGCCCTGCAGGAGGTGTTCGCACTGCCGGGGCCGGGGCTGCTGCAGCTTCCGGGGGTGGCTCCTTTTTGGGCGCTGATGGACAGCCTGGAACTGATTGGCGCCCAGGGCAGGGACTTGATTCGGTATTCCTTTTCTTTTGTGGAGTGGGATTCCAAGGAAGCGTATTCGGGGTCCGGCACGCGGTGTGCCAAAGCCGGTGAGAGCCTTTGGAACTATGCCAATCAGTGGGGGATTTCCATGGAGGTGCTGGTGAAGGCGAATCCGGGGATTCGGGATATTTGCGACTTGCAGGAAGGCGAATGGGTGGTGATTCCATGACGTTTTGGGGAGAGCTGACCGACGGCACGGAAATGCTGTTGGGTGAGCCCTTGGAGGCCCAGCTGCTCTATGACAGCGATGCTCCTGCCGATCAGCTGACGGCGGTGTTTCCCGCGGACAGGCTGTGGGACGATCTGGCGGCGGTGCGGATCTTCCATCAGGGGAAGCTGGTGTTTGGCGGCATTGTGGATGAGCAGAACACGGCTCTTTCCGGCGAGGGCTTCCGGGTGGAGCTGGTCTGCCGAAGCTGGGAGGCGCGCTTGCTGGATAACGAAGCAAGACCCGCCGTGCTGCGGAGTCCCTCTTTGGGGCTGCTGTGGGAACGCTATTTGAAGCTCCTGGGCTTTGTTGAAATCACCGGGGACATGACCCCGAAAACAGGGGAGCTGACTGTGGGGAAGGGCGCAAGCTGTTGGGAGCTGCTGTCCGGTTTTTGCCAGGATTACTTGGGCACAGAGCCTTGGGTGGGGGGCGATGGGGTCCTCCACTGCGAAAATCCAGCGGAGACATCGATGAAGATAGATTCTGTGATCTCTGCGGAGCTGTCGCGGATGCCCTGCAACCAGCTCAGCGCCGTCTGGAAGCAGAGCTTTCGGGGAAGCTATGACACACCCTACCGAAGAGCGGCGCCGGGTGTGATCCGCCAGCGCTTTTTAAGCACGGAGGACGGCCGGGACCCCCGGGAGTTGCTCAGGCGGGGGGAGCGGGAAAGCCGGCTGCTGACGGTGGAGGCCATGGGAGTCTATTGGCCTGCGCGGAGAGCCAGAGCCACTGTGGAGACCCGGGGGTTTGGCGCCTTTGAAGACTGCCCGGTGCGGTCTGCCCGCTATATGCGGGACAGCCGGGGGGAACGAACAAGGCTGGTGCTGGAAGGGGATATTGCATGATGTGGCTGACAAAACAAGGACGGCAATCCATGGGGACGAAGCTGCACCGGGGCAAGGTGAGCGATGAAGGACAGGGCATGAAGGTGCAGGGGGACAGCGATTATACATCGCCGGAGATGCTGTTTCCCTATGGTTATGTCAGTGCTGCTGAGAATGGGCAGCGGGCTGTGATGCTGGACGGCGTGTACGCAGGGATCGCCTCTGTGCCGGACAGCCGGCTTTCTCAGGGAGAGGTGAGGCTGTACTCTTCCGGAGGAGCGGAAATTCTGCTGAAAAATTCGGGGGAAGTGGTGATCAACGGACAGAGCTTTCCAGCGAAAACAGAGTAAGGGGGAGAGGGTGCGATGGATTTTAAATGGACGCCGGGCGGGGTGCCCCTGGGGCCGGACGGGCTTCCCGATCAGGTGGACGGCCTGGAGGAGGCTCTGCAAAATGCCGCCATGGCCCTGCAGCTGCCCAGGGGGAGCCTGCCTTATGAGCCTGATTTGGGCAGCGGGCTCAGCCAATTGGATACGGATGAAGAGAACAGCTCTCAGCGGGCATGGGCCTTGGCAGAGGAGGCCCTCATGAGGTTTCCCGGTTACCGGGTGACGCAGACCTCCTACGACCCGGAGGCGGGGATGTGGCGCTTTGCAGTGGAAACACCCTTGGGAGTGGGGCATGTGACAGCTCCCGGGAAGGAGAAGGCGAATGGAGAGTTATGAGGAGATCCTCCGGCGGATGGAGGAGGAGTACGAACAACAGAGCAACCGCAAGATAGCGGATGTTTCAGAAGCGGGTCTGCGGATGCGCGTATTGGCGGGGGAGCTGCACCGTCTGGGGGCCTCCTTGGATTGGCTGGAGCGGCAAGCGTTTCCGCAGACGGCCACCGGCGCGCAGCTGGAGCTTCACGGCGCTCAGCGGGGAATCCTTCGCAAGCCGGCCGTAAAGGCCGAGGGGACGGTTTCCTTTTCCAGGTACCTTCCCCTTTCCTTTGATTTGGCGATCCCCCGCGGGACGATTTGCGCCACCTCCGGGGAGCCGGTGGTGGAGTATGAGACGGTGGAGGATGTGGTGCTGGCTTCCGGGAAACTCACTGTGGAGGCGCCGGTCCGGGCGGTGGTGGCAGGAGCCTCCGGCAATGCGGCGGCTGGGTATGTGACCACCTTGGTCAGCGTGCCCACTGGGATCAATTATGCCTCCAATGAAGCTCCAATCACCGGGGGCGCTGACCAGGAGGCCGACGGGGAGTACCGCAAACGAGTGTTGGAGGAGTATTCCCTCAGTGGGAATGGGTCCAACGCTGACTATTATAAGCAGATCGCCCTGCGTCAGGAGGGAGTTTCCATGGCGCAGGCAGTGCCCCGCGCCAGCGGCGCCGGTACGGTGACAGTGTATCTTTGGGGGGAGGATGCAGCGCCCTCCCGCGAGGTGATTTCCGCGGTGAAAGAAGTGCTGGATCGCCAACGGGAGGTGGGGGTGACGGTGAAAGTGCAGGCAGCCCAGAAGATCCCCCTGTCCCTGACGATAAAAGTAAAGGTGTCCGACAAAGTGAACTTCGACTGGGCCAAGGAGCAGGTTGCCCGGGCGGTCAGGGAGTTTTTTGATTCCTTGGAAGTGGGTGAGGGCCTGCTGGTTATGGATGTGACCAAGGCGATTCTGTCGGCGGCTCCTGTGGAGAAATTGGAGCTTCCCGCCGGTTTGGTCGACACTGCTGGGAGAAACGGCGCCATCGTCCGGGCTGGCACCATCACTGTGGAGGAATTGCCATGACGGCGCGGGAGCATCTTGCCAAGCTCCTTTCCGGCACGGGAATGTATCAGCTTACCGGCTCCACTCCGGTGGATTGGGAGCTTTCCGGATATGGCGCGGGATTTGCTTTGGTGGAGGAACGGCTGGAAGCTCTGTTGGGGGACCTGTTTGCCGTCACTGCCGGGCGGCAGCGTCTGGCAGCGTGGGAGCAGCTTTTTCGAAAGCAGCCCGCCGCCGCTGCCTTGGAGGACTGTCGGGAGATGGTGCACAGCCGGTTGTCGGTGCGGCCGGATGGAGTGAATTTGGATGCGCTGCAAGCGCTGCTCCCCGGAGCGGGCGTGCGGGGGCTTCTGCTGGAAAATGGCAAGGAGCTTACAGTGGTGCTGGGAAAGCTGTTGGGTGTGACCAAAGCGGAGGCGGCTCGGGAGCTGGAGCAGCTGCTGCCCGCCCATTTGACCTGGACGTGGGATGAGTCCGTCACATGGGTGGCTCTGGACGCGTATTCCGGCAGCTTCAGCCAGTGGGACGCCTTGGGCTTGACCTGGTCGGAATGGGACAGCATCACTCGTGAGGATTTGGAAACTGGCTTTCAGGAGGGAATATAAATGGCGGCAACCAAGCATTCTGCGAACCTGGGGCTCTCCCTGTGGGAGCGGACGGACCGTCCGGAATGGGCGGACTTTTTGCAGGACAATCAAAAACTGGAACAGCTGGCCGGCGGTCACATTGGCAATGGCGGGATTCACTTGACGGCAGAGGAAAAACAGTTCCTCGCCCAGCGGTCGGCTGTGGTGACCTATACGGGGAATGGAGCGGGTTCCGTCACTGTGACGCTTCCTTTTTTGCCGAGAAAGCTGACGGTGCTGGCCGAGGGGAAACCGCCCATGGCTCCCCGGGGGGACGGCGGTTGGGACGTGTTTTTTGAGCAATGGATTTCTGGGGAGGAAACCTCCCACAGCACGGGAGGGATCACCGTGGCGGCGGACACCTTGACTGCTGTGCTGCTGGACAGCGCTTTTTCTGAGGGGAGCGGGCTTTATCATGCCCTGAACCAAAGCGGAGTCACTTATGTGGTGACAGCGGAAGCTTGAAGGAATTGACGGCGGGAAAAATCTGTACTATCATAGTGGCAGTATGTAAAGATGGGAGGACGCTGCCATGTATGAAAACGAGACCAAACTCCAGCGGGCGCTGCTGGTTTCTCTGGATACGGGGGAGTATGATGCGGAGAGCTCGCTGCGGGAGTTGGAGGAGCTGACCCGCACTGCCGGTGCAGAGCCAGCGCTCACCTTGACACAGAAGAGGCCCGCGCCCGACACCGCCACCTGCATTGGCTCCGGTATGGTGGAGCAGGCGGCGCAGATCTGCCGGCAGGAGGACATCGACCTGCTGGTTTTTGACCGGGAGCTGACTCCCACGCAAATCCGCAATTTGGAGGGGGGCTGCGGTGTGCGGGTGATCGACCGCACCACCCTGATCCTGGACATTTTTGCACAGCGGGCCAGAAGCAAGGAGGGCAAGCTCCAGGTGGAGCTTGCCCAGCTGCGCTATTTGCTGCCAAGGCTTTCCGGTCAGGGTACCGCCATGTCCCGGCTGGGAGGCGGCATTGGCACGCGGGGTCCCGGTGAGACTAAGCTGGAGACGGACAGGCGGCACATCCGGCGGCGGATCGGCTCCCTAAAGGAACAGCTGAAAGATGTGGAGGCGGCCCGAGGCGTCACCCAGCGGCGGCGGAAGAAGGATGGCACGGTCACCGTGGCGCTGGTGGGCTATACCAATGCGGGAAAGAGCACGCTGATGAATCGGCTCACCCAGGCGGGGGTGCTGGCAGAGGATAAGCTGTTCGCCACCCTGGACCCCACTGCTCGGGCGCTGAAACTTCCCTGCGGCAAAACGGTGATGCTCATCGACACGGTTGGATTGATCCGCCGGCTGCCCCATCACCTGGTGGAGGCATTCAAATCCACATTGGAACAGGCTGCCACGGCGGACATTCTTTTAAATGTCTGCGACGCGGCCAGCTCCGAGGCCAGGGAGCATTTGGAGGTGACCCAGCAGCTTTTGGTGGAGCTGGGCGCTGCCGGGCATCCGATCATCCCGGTGCTCAACAAGTGGGACACTGTAGCAGATCCTCAGTTGGCGCCCAGGCTGCCGGGAGCGGTGCGTATCAGCGCCTTAAACGGCGACGGGATTGAAGCTCTTTTGGCAGCGATTGAGGAGAATCTTCCAGAAAAGACCTTCCCGGTGGAGGTGCTGCTGCCGTTTTCCAAAACGGGGCTGGCGACGAAGCTTCGGGAGGAGGGCGCTGTGCTCTCAGAGGGATATGTCCCGGAGGGGCTGCGGCTTTCCGCTCAGGTGGATGAACGGCTGTACGCTCTGGTGAAGGAGTATGAAATCCAATAAATGTAAAAACCTCCCTCGGTGGGTACCTGAAATGACCCCAAAAAGTTAGACAATATTTTGCAGTAGAAAAAGTTCAAGCAAC
>CAUWLU010000040.1:0-18777 GCA_963559705.1 uncultured Acutalibacter sp. | reverse complement strand
GGACAGTATCCTCCCGCCGGAGCGCCCCAGGGTTATCCCCAAGCTGTGCCCCCGGCTGGGCAGTATCCACCCGCCGGAGTGCCCCAGGCGCCCAGTGGGTGGGGGCCTGTATATGGCTATCCCGTCTATGGGTGGAGCAGCGCGCCGGTGTACACGCCGCCGGTGTCCGATCCCCGCAGGAAGGGCGCCTCTCAAACCCTCAATCGGATGTGTGTGCTTTCCCTGCTGCAAACCGTTTCCTCTTTTGTGTGGAGCGTTCCGCTGACCCTGCTGCTGACTGCCTTTGGTGTGAACATGGCAGTCAACCAGTTGGGCTATCAGTGGCTTTCCGGCGTTCTGGTATTGCTCTCCACAGCGCTGCCCTTTGTGGCCTATCTGATCTTTCAACGGAAGGACCCTGTGGATTACTTCAAGTTTGAAAAGGTAGGCTTTTCCCTGGGGCTTCTCTGCGTGCTGGCGGGACTGGGCGTGGTGATGCTGGGAAATTACCCGGCGATGGCTGTGCGGGAGTTCTTCGGCATTTTTGGGTACCAGTCTCCCGACACCTCCTTGGGCGGTGAGGAATCCCTTTTGGCCATCCTGGCGGAGATTTTCGTCACGGCCATGCTGGTCCCCGTGATGGAGGAGCTGGTGTTCCGCGGCGTGGTGCAGTCTGCTCTGCGCCGGTACGGAACCGGATTTTCCATTGCGGCGTCCGCGCTGGTGTTCGGCTTGGCCCACATGGACCCTTCCAGCGTGGTGTTTGCCACCATTGCCGGCCTGGTATTCGGCTTTTTGTACGCAAGGACCAACAATCTCTGGCTGCCCATTCTCATCCATGTTTTGAACAATTTGATCGCCACTCTGGGCACTCATACGGACTATTTGTTCGGCAGCATGGCGGGAACTGCTGACACCCTTTTGATGCTGCTGCCCATTGCGGTGGGAGTCCTGGCATTGATCCTGCTGGTGCTGACAAAGCGGAAGCTCCTCTTTGCCGCCAATAGCATGGAGGGACCTGCCTATCCCTTGCGCGCAGGGGAGAGTGCCGCTGCGATTGTCCGTACTCCCATGTTCTGGGTAGGGCCGGTGGGCATCGCCGTGCTGTATACCTTGGGGTCGATTTTTCTAGGATGATGCTGCCGTTGGCTTTTTTACCGGAAAAGAGGTTCATGCTTCGGGCGCTGGAGCTGGCCAGGGAAGCGGCCAAGGCCGGGGAGGTCCCCGTTGGGGCAGTGGTGGTAAAGGACAGCCGGATTCTTGGCGAGGGCCGGAACCGCCGGGAGGGGGCTCATACAGCCCTGGCTCATGCTGAGATGGAGGCGATCCATCAGGCCTGCCAGGCGTTGGGGACCTGGCGGCTTTCAGGCTGTCAGCTCTACGTCACGCTGGAGCCCTGCCCCATGTGTACGGGGGCCATCATCAACGCTCATATAGACTGTGTGGTCTATGGCGCTGACGATGACCGTGCCGGCTGCTGTGGTACGGCGGTGGATCTGTTTTCGCTGCCCTACAGCCATCGACCGGAGCTGTACCGGGGCTTTTATGAGGCCGAGGCCAAAGCGCTGCTTCAAGGATTTTTTCAAGGCTTGCGCAAATAAAGGAGGGAGAGAGCTTCACAGCTCTCTCCCTTTTGGTTTAGTAGATACCGGCGGCTTTCTCTGCTTTGCGCCGTTCCTTACGGATACGGGTGCGCTCTTGGGCAGCCTCCCACTCCAGACGTTCCTCCTCTGTGGCCAGCACCAGCCTGGGTACTTCCACAGGGCGCTCGTTTTCATCCAGAGCCACCATCACCAGGTAGGCCACATTGATCAGCCGTTTGGTGCCGTTCAGCTCTTCCACATAGGTACGCACACACACCTCCATGGAGGTGCGCCCGGTATACGTGATATACCCGCAAAGCACAATGGTTTCATTGCCATAGGCCGGGCCTTCAAAACGCAGATTGTCTACAGCGGCGGTGGTCACGTTGCGGTTGGAATGCCGCCGAGCCACCACTCCGGCCACAACGTCGATCCACTCCATCAGCCGGCCGCCGAACAACCGCTTATATCCGTTGAGGCTTGACTGGGATAAGATTTGTACCTGCTCGGTATAGGAGTCTCGCACATATTTTTCCATGGCTTTTCCTTTCTATGCGATCATGTTTCTTTTCTGTATGATACTCCATGGTCATGCAGGATGCAACCGGCAGCTCTTGCAAAAAGTGCAAAGGGAGGACCGATTTCCCGGCCCTCCCTTTATCACTCAAATTGCAGGTTAGCAGGTGGCGCCGCCCTTCAGATGCTTTTGGGCGGTCAGATTTTCTTCCTTGCGGGCCAGCAGATCGTCGGAGAGCAGCTGCTTTTGGACCTCCTCAAAGCCAAGACGTTCCACCGTATCGGCAAAACGCTCGCCGGTATTGCCCTGCTCCCGGAAGAGGAGGATGGCCTTTTCGATGACGTCCAGGACTTCCTCCTTGTCGGTGAACACCTTGTCCAAATAGCGGCCGCGAGCCACCTTCTTGCCCCAGCGTCCGCCGATAAAGATGCGATAGCCGCTGGTGAAGCCCTCCAAAGCGCCAAAGGGGCATTTGCCCACGCAGCGCCCGCAGTGGTTGCAGGTGTTGTCGTCAATGACCACCTTGCCGTCCTTCACCTCAGGCACATGGATGGGGCAGGCGTTGACCACTTGGCACACCTTGCAGCCCCGGCACTTGTTCAGGTCGACCATGGGGACCTTCTGGCCGATGACGCCCAGATCGTTCAAATCGGGCTTGACGCAGTTGTTGGGACAGCCGCCCACGGCGATTTTGAACTTGTGGGGCAGCTTTACATTGCTGTATCCGTGGAAGAACCGCTCATGGATCTCCTCGCTGAGGGCGAAGGTGTCGATCAGGCCATACTGACAGGTGGTGCCCTTGCAGCTCACCACCGGGCGCACCTTGGAGCCGGTGCCGCCGGTTTCCAAGCCGCTTTGCGCCAGGTATTCCCGCAGGGGCTCGATGTTGTCAAAGGGCACCTGCTGGATCTCCATGGTCAGCCGGGAGGTCATGGCCACCTGGCCGTTGCCGAAACGCTCGGCAGCTTCGGTGATGGCCCGCATTTCCTCAGCAGTGATCTTGCCGTTGCGGGTGATTACCCGTCCGTTAAAGCAATCGGGAGTGTTCTTGTCCCACAGGAAGCCCAGGGCCTTGACCCGGGTGACCTCCTCGGGAGAGACGGAAGCGCCGGGGGCCTTGACCCGCACCACGTTGAAGGAGGTGGCGCCTTCCAAAACCAGGGTGTTGGTGTAGCCGTAGAACTTCAGCCGGTTCTGAAGGAAATAGGCGCGTTTTCCGCGGCCGCAGACCAGCAGCAGCTTTTCGTCCTTATCAATGCCCTCGATGGGGCCGTTGACCTTTGCGAGATCCACAAATTTGGCGCCGCGGATGGTGGGCTGGGGATTTACGTCAATGACGGTGTAACCCTCGGCTTCCCCTGCGGCATACTGAGCGGGCGTCATGCTGTCCATCGCGCCGGAGAGCTTGTTCTCCAGCACATACACAGCCTGGACAAAGGGATGGATCGCTGTGGAGAAGGGGGGCGCATAGGCAAAATCCAGATTCTCAAAGTCCTCCAGCTTCAGTCCCACAGAGATGCCCAGCACAGCAATATCGATCATTTTGTCCACAGCGCCGGGGCCAAGCACCTGCACGCCCAAAAGCTGATGGGTGCTTCTGTCGGCAATGAGTTTGGTGGCAAAGAACCCGGCGCCGGGATAGTAATGAGCCTTGTCGTCGGTGATGGCCAGGGCGGTTTCCACCTGGTAGCCCGCTTCTTTCGCAGCGGCTTCCGTCAGACCGGTGCGGCCCGCGTTCAAATTGGGGAGCTTCACGATGCCGGTGCCCAGCACGCCGGGGTAGTTCTTTCCCGCGCCGTTGAGGTCCTGGGCCAGGGTGCGGCCCTCCAGATTGGCAGAGGAGCCCATGGGAGACCACTGGGCCTTGCCGGTGAGGCGGTTCTTCACCATGGCGCAGTCGCCGGCGGAGTAGATGTCGGGCACATTGGTGGCCAAGCTCTCGTCCACCAGGATGGTGCCCTTGACCATCTCAATGCCGGTGCCGTCCAGGAATCCCG
Organism: uncultured Acutalibacter sp.; assembly: GCA_963559705.1. GTDB lineage: Bacteria > Bacillota > Clostridia > Oscillospirales > Acutalibacteraceae > Acutalibacter. The sequence goes on along the minus strand of CAUWLU010000040.1, from coordinate 14,701 downwards.
TGTTGGGCCGGATACCGGCGGACAGCACTACCGTGCCGCAGGGCAGCATCCCAGCGTCCGTCTGCACCCCGGCAACCTTGCCGCCCTCGCCCACAAAAGCGGTGGCTTTGGCGCCGGTGAGCACGCGGATGCCCTTCTGGGTCAGGTGGCGTTTTACGTAATCCGCCATTTCCGGGTCCAGAACATTGGCCAAAATCTGAGGAGCCAGCTCCACCACGGTGACGGAAATCCCACGGTCATAGAGGTTCTCTGCCAGCTCCAGGCCGATAAAGCCGCCGCCGATGACCACGGCCTTCTTCACCTGGTTCTCGGTGAGGTACTCGCGCATGGAGATGGCGTCGTCCGGGGAGCGCATGGGGAACACGCCTGCCAGGTCCACGCCGGGAACGGGCGGCTTCACTGCGGAAGCGCCGGTGGCAATGATCAATTTGTCATAGGAATAGGACTCTTCCTGATTGTTTTCCAGGTTTTTCACAGTGACCCTTTTGGCGGCGGGGTCCACGTGAGTGGCTTCCCGCAGGGTGCGTACCTCCACACTGGTGAGACCTTGGTACTTTTGGGGGGTGTTTACAATCAGCTCGGCCCTGTCCTGGATGGAGCCGCCCACATAGTAGGGCAGCCCGCAGCCAGCATAGGAGATATCCGCACTTTTTGTGAGGACAAGGACCTCGTCGCCGCGATTTTCTCGTTTGCATTTGGCAGCGGTTTTTGTTCCGGCGGCAACGCCGCCAATGACCAAAATTTTCATATCGTCCTTCCTTTCCTTCTTGTTTATGGCAGAGGGGCTGCCGGCTCTGTGCCGTTCTGACAGGCCCTCTGCGTGTGAGTGGGATGGCCTTCGCCGTTCAGCGGACAAAATAGAGGCTTGTAGTTGAATTTTGCCAGTCGAAGGACTCCGTGCAGCCAGTCTATTCAAGCTTATCTTACCCTGGTTTTTGATAGAAGTCAATAAGAATGATTTTCATTTATAAAAAGTTCACTATTTTGTGTGTAGGGTATAAAACAAGAAAAAAGGAGCAGGCTATCTCTGTCAGATCATCGAAAGCAAGGAGGGTGATTTCGTGATTGAGGAAGATACCATAAAGCTTTTGAGAGAGTGCAACGCGGGAATCCGGATGGGAGTCAGCTCCATTGACGATGTGCTGCCCAAGGTGCAGAGCAGCGGCTTGCGGGGCTCCTTGGAAAAAAGCCGTTCTGCCCATGGGAAGCTGGGGGATGAGACCCATGCCATGCTGGCGCAGTATGGGGATGGGGGAAAGGCTCCCAATCCGGTTGCCAAGGGGATGTCCTGGGTGAAAACAAATGTGATGCTGGCCATGGAGGAGAGCGATAAAACCGTGGCGGATTTGATTACGGATGGGTGCAATACCGGGGTGAAATTCCTGAACCGGTACTTGAATCAGTACGGGGCGGCCGAGGAACACGCCAAGGATATTGCCAAACAGCTCATCGGCTTGGAGGAGGAGCTGGCCCAGGAGATGCAGCCTTACTTGTAAGGCATAAGAGAGCCGTCGCATGTGCGCCTTTCTGGAAGCGATAGAAAAAGGTTGGGGCCGCGTGGCGCGAACGGCCTTCGCCGGATACCTGAACACAGCGCATGGAAAAAGGGACTGCTGCAATTACGCATCAGTCCCTTTTTGGGTTTATTTTGTTTAGGAGGGCTGCGCCGGTTTGGGCAGCCGCTTTTCCAATTGATCCAACGCCTTGTGCAGGGGACGGAAGAGAACCAGCGCCAGTAAAAAATTCCCCACTGCGTGACTGATATCAAAGGGAAATCCGCTGATGATCCACGCGGCGACCATGGGCGCTCCCCCAATGGGCCAATAGACCAGGGAGCATAGTGTGCCAAAGGCAAGCCCGTAAAGCCCGGACAAAATCGCCCACTGCCAGGAATGCTTCATCCATCGGAACAGCCAGGCCACCGCAGCCAGCAGGGGCCAGGTGTACAGGTACATAAACCACCAGGAGCCAAAGCCGTGGAGGACCCCCTGCAGCAGGAGGAACACCGCCAGGGCGCCCAGCACCCGCCGCCGGAATACCACGGTGAATAGGATGATCCACAAGCTCACCAGCTCCACATTGGGCAAAAAGGCCAGGGCCTCCTTGGAGACCACCATGACCGTGCCCATCATGGCCATCAGGCAGAGGTCGGTAAGACGGCTTTTCATCAGTAGCCTACGGTCAAAACCAGCTCAAAGGAATCGCCGTCGGCAATTTCAGTGGCGCCCACGCCAGTGGTGCAGCTCACGCCGCCCTGGGTCAGATTCCACCACTCCTGCTTTGAGTCGTCCGCGGTTTCGCCGTCCACCGTGGTGATGAACAGTCCATAGCTGCTTTCCTCGCCGGAGATCAGCCCCTCAGCCTCTAGGGCATCGCCCAGAGTGTCCGCCGTGGTGGAGACGGGGAATTCCTTTTCGCTGCCGTCCCCGTGGACGACCTTCAGGGTGATGTTCTTGACCTGACCCTCCTCCGGGCCTTCTTTGACAGAGCTGGTCCCCTCCTGAGCGGAGGAGCCGGCGTTCTGGCTTGCCGGAGAGGAGGAGCCGCTCTCAGGCGAGCAGGCGGCCAGGGCGGTCAGTGCCAGGGTCAGGCAAACCAGCAGCGCTGCGCCCCGGCGAAGAAACTCTTTGTAGTTCATGTGAAGTTACCTCATTTCTAAAAAATTTAGATTTGAGGGACGGCGCCCGCCTTCCAACGTCCTGGCGCAAGCGTTGGACGGTGCGGGCAGGAAAATAAGACCAGGAGAGATCCGGTCCTTCCTGTACCCTTTGCCAAGAACCCGTGGCTTTGGGTACGGCCTTTCCGGGCAAGTCTTCCGGCTCAGGCGTCAAACGAGGCGCTTCGTCTTCCCAGGCAGAGGCCCAGTGACATGGTGAAGCGCTTCTCCGCCATTACGGCGACGGGTTCGCCGGGGATTTTCACCCCGTTCTTATGTTCGGCCGCGGAAAAGGCCCGCGGACACCCGGAGTCCCAACGGGCCTTATCATACCTGATTGCAGCGTGTTTGTCAATTTTTGCAGCTTACAAGAGGAGCCTCCCGGCTGAGGCAATGAGGAAACACAGCAGCAGCCCCACCGCCGTGGGCAGAACCGCAGAGAACAGGGTCCATTTCCAGCTGCCGGTTTCCTTCCAAATGGTCCAACAGGTGGTGGAGCAGGGCCAGTGGAACATGGCAAACACCATGACGCACAGCGCAGTCAGCCAGGTCCACCCGTTTTGGGGCAGCAGCGCCCACAGCAGAGAGAGGTCCCCTGTCTGCGCTAAGCTTCCCTGGGCAAGATACCCCATCAGCGCCAGGGGGAGCACCAGCTCGTTGGCGGGCAGAGCCAAAAGAAAGGCCAGCAGGATCACGCCGTCCATGCCCAAAAGCTGGGCAAAGGGATTCAAAAAACCGGCGCAGTGGGAGAGCAGGGTTTCCCCGCCAATGGTGGCGTTGCCCAGGCACCAAATCACCACGCCCGCAGGTGCGGCGACTGCGGCGGCTCTTCCAAGGACATGGAGCGTCCGATCCAGCAGAGAGCGCACAAGGACCCGGCCGACCTGGGGAATGCGGTAGGGGGGCAGCTCCAGGGCAAAGGAGGAGGGCATCCCCCGCAGCAGCGTTTTGGACAGGAGCTTGGAAACGGCCAAGGTTACGGCAAAGGACAGCGCCAGAATCCCAGCCAGAAAGACCACGCTCCCGCCAGTGCCGGACCCGGCAAAAAACGCTGCCGCCAAAGCGGTGAGCAGGGGCAGCCGTCCGTTGCAGGGGGTGAGGGAGTTGGTGACAATGGCGATGAGCCGCTCCTTTGGAGAGCTGATGATGCGGCAGCCCGTTACGCCGGCGGCATTGCAGCCCAGCCCCATGGAGATGGTCAGGGCCTGCTTGCCGCAAGCTCCGCAGCCTTGAAAACAGCGGTCCAGATTGTATGCGATCCGAGGGAGGTAGCCCAAGTCCTCCAACAGGGTGAACAGCGGAAAGAAAATCGCCATGGGGGGCAGCATCACAGCCACTACCCAGGACAGCGTGGTGTAGGCGCCGTCCAGAACCATCCCCGTGAACCAGGACGGCGCATTTGCCCAAAGGAACACCTCCCGCAAACGGTCCCCCAGCCAGGTGAACCCGCTGCTCAGCCATTGGGAGGGCAGGTTTGCCCCGGCCAGGGTCAGCCACAGCAGAAAAAGCAACAGCAGCGCCATGATGGGAAAGGCGGTGTATTTTCCTGTGAAAAGCCGGTCCAACCTCCTATCCAAGGAGCTGTACCCTCTATCCAGCCCCATGGCGCACTGCCGGACCACTTCCTCTGTCCGATGGGAGACCGCCTCTGCAATGGCTTCCCCAAAGTCAGCAGGGGAACGGCGCTTCCACTCCTCCTGAAGCAGAGCCTCTACTTGGGGATTTGGGGGGTCCTGCCAGCCCTCCAGCAGCCGAAGGGCGCTCCATTTGGGGTGGGCCTCCTCCTTCAGCAGGGGAGTCAGCCGGGCGGCGGCGGCTTCCACCTCTTGAGGATAGCGAACGGGCTCGGCAGCGCCACCCCGGGGGAGGGCGGCGGTTTTTGCTGCGGCGTCCATCAGCTGGGCGAGGCCCTTTCCGGACCGCGCGGAACAGCCCACCACGGGAACGCCCAACAGCTGGGACAATCTGCCCAGGTCCACATGGATGTCCTTGCGGTGAGCCTCATCCAGCAGATTGACGCAGATCACGGCTTTTTTTGTGATCTCCAGAGCCTGGATCGCCAGGATGAGCCCTCGCTGCAAGCAAGTGGCGTCGCAGACCACAATGACGCAGTCCTCCTTTTCAGAGAGCAGGAATTCTCCGGCAGCTCGTTCCTCCCCTGTTTGAGAGAGCAGGGACACGCATCCCGGCAAATCGATCATCCCGTAAACAGTGCCTTCGTACTCCCAGCGGCCCTGAGCAGCTGCCACCGTTTTTCCGGCCCAGTTGCCCGTGTGCTGCCGCAGACCGGTAAAGGCGTTGAACACCGTGCTTTTTCCCACATTTGGAGTGCCCGCAAGGGCAATGGTTTTGGATGCTTCCTCGGTCATGGAATCACGCTCCTTTCCGAAGGGGGGAGAATTTGAATGGCGCCGGCATCGCTGCTGCGCAGGGCGATGACCGTGCCCCGCACGCGATAGGCGCAGGGGTCTCCCAGGGGACTTTGCCCCAAGCATTCCACCTTGGCTCCTGGGACAAAGCCCAGATCCTGAAGTCTGCGGCGCTGAGCGCCTTGAGCGGAAAGCTCTCGCACTATGGCAACGCCGCCGGGGGAAAGCCCGGCGGCGCTTGACGTTTTTGTCATGTACATCCCTCCTGGCAAAATGGGTAAACCCGGTTACACCATGTTATGCCAAGGGGGAATTTTTGTGAGCGGCCTCAAGGGCGCAGCGGATTACTGTGCTTGTTCCGCTTGTCCAAGGGTCGTCAGCTTTTGAAGCAGATCCGCCATGAGTTTGTCCCGCTCGATGTAGGTGACGTATTTCGCGGGATGGCGGGTGCTGTCAAAGCTGTAATGGTAGTCATATTGGAAGATTGGGCTGGGCTGCAGTCTGTCCATCATGAATGCTTCGTCCAGCAGCCAGCCAACGGCGGTCACATCCCAGATGGGGCGGGACCAGCAGGGGCCGGCATCCCACTGCTGCTGAGATTCCAGCACCAGGCCCACCAAGTAGTCGCACAGGGGATTTTGGCCCAGGAGATGTTCCCGCAGCTCCGGCTCGCTGATCCGGAAAGCGGATACCACGCCCTGGCAGGGGAGCTGCACCACGGCGGCGCCGCTGTCGAAGAGCACCCGGTCCGCAGCCACATCCTGGGCAGCGTTGAACTCCTGATTGTTCGGCCAGTCCACACTGTGCCCACCCAGCCAGACGATCACCACCCGGTCAGCGATGGCGGGCTGCAGCAGCAGCGCGGAGGCAATATTGGTGGGCGCTCCAATGGCGACCACGTACAGGGGGGCCTCCGGCGTGTAGTTCATGGCGCGCTGTGCCAGATCCTCTGCTGCGGGGGAGCGAACCGGGGTGTGCTCATCCGGCAGATATTCCGAGGAGCCCCGGTAGACCACGCTTTTTAGCTGGGGGAACCCAGCCAGATCCAGCAGCTTTAGGATCTCTCGATAGCTTTTTTCCATGCCGTCGGCGGGACCGGTGGAATTTTCGTTGTAAAAGGGTGCGGCATACAAAGCTTGGACCCGCAGCTTATCCCGGGACGCCAATAGGTAGGACAGGGCAAATTGGTCGTCTACCTCATTATAGGTGTCGGTGTCCAGCACCACGTCCACAGGGCCGGTGGGGCGCTCCAAGCGGTGAAGCAGACCCGCAAGATCTTGGGTTTTCATAATGGCAGCAGCTCCTTTTATGATAGAGTAGTTTTATGTGGGATAGCTTATCTCTTTCGTAAAGCAGTTTTGCAACTATCATAGTATGGCATACCGGGGATGTCAAGACGAAAGAGAAAAAACTCCGTGTGGGGGCACAACGTTTTGGAGGGGTGTATATTGTAAAGGTAAACAACTTTACAGAATTCCACAAAAAAACTCCAACCCAGCTTGGAAGAAAGGCATGGCCTTCGGGAACTCCGTTGCTATAAAAGCCCGGGAAACCCACGCAAAACCGAGCAAAGCAGGGTGCCGGAGACAGCAGCTCGAAAAAAGCAGAAATTGCTGTAAAGGCAATTCGCTTTATAGGTCGAAAGGTAATGTAAAGTTAATTAGCTTGTCGGTTCTTAGAGCTTTGAAGGAGCTTTCTCTCAGGATTTAGCCGATTTAGCGGGCATTTTTGGGCAGAGGAGGATCGGTTCTTGAAAGGCAAGCTCCGCTTTTACAGAGTGACGCCGGTTTTGTGGAAGGCAATCTCCCGCTGCCCCTCGCTTTTGCAGCGGCAGCTTCCGCTGGCGGTGTTCAGCACCAGGCGGTAGAGAGCGTCCGCGTCCCCGGGATAGGCGTCAAAGTCGATCCACTGGGACTTTCGCTGGGCAAGGGGTGTGTTGGTGGCGATTTTTATGGTGGGTACAAAGGTGGCAAACGGCGTCCCCCGGCCTGTGGTGAACAGGACCATTTGGCAGCCCGCCGCTCCCAATGCGGTGGAGGAGATCAGGTCGTTGCCGGGGCCTTCCAAAACCGTCAGGCCGGATTTCCGCACGTGTCCTCCATAGGGCAGCACGTCCACAATGGGGGAGGAGCCTCCCTTTTTCACGCAGCCCAGGGATTTTTCCTCCAAGGTGGTGATGCCGCCCGCCTTGTTCCCGGGGCTGGGGTTCTCATAAACCGGGAAGCCGTTGCTGGTGTAATACCCCTTGAAGCGGAGGATCAAGTCCCGGTAAGCCTCAAAGACCTGCTGGTCCTGGCAGCGGTTCATCAAAAGCTGTTCCGCGCCGAACATCTCCGGCACCTCGGTGAGGACGGCGCTGCCTCCGGCTGCGATGATCCGGTCCGTCACCTGGCCCACCAGGGGATTGGCGGTCAAACCGGAATACCCGTCAGAGCCTCCGCATTTCAGCCCCACGCAAAGCTGGGACAGGGGAACCTGCCGGCGTTCCAGCTCTTTGGCGCGGCTGGCGAATTCCCGCAGGTATTCCATGCCAGCGGCCACTTCATCCTCCGCCTCCTGGCAGTTGAGATAGGCCACGCCTTCCTGACGCAGGGGGGACAGAGCGTCCCGGATGCCTTGCAGGGAATTGTTTTCACAGCCCAACCCCACTATCAGCACAAAGGAGGCGTTGGGGTTCCGGGCGATGGAGCATAGAAGGTCCCGGATGTTTTCGCCATCCTGCCCAAGCTGGGAGCAGCCGAATTGATGGGTCAGGGCGAAGATGCCGTCCAGCCCCTGACCCACCAGGGCTTGGGATTGGCGTTCCAGCTCTAGGCAGATGGGGTTGACACAGCCCACGGTGGGCAGAATGTAGATCTCATTGCGGATGCCCGCCCGTCCCCAGCTGCGGGGATAGCCCAGAAAGCAGCCGTCCTCCGCTGGGGGCAGGGCGCAGTCCTCATAGTGGTAGTGGTAGTGGTAGTCGGCGTCCTCATCCAGGTGAGAGCGGAGGTTGTGGGTGTGTACCCAATCGCCGGGCTGGATAGCCTGGGTCGCCCGGCCGATGATCTCCCCGTATTTGAGGACGAATTCCCCTTTGGCAATGGGGACCAGGGCGAATTTATGTCCCGCCGGGATGGAATCGCTGCCGTCCAGGCAGACAGCCACGTTGTCCCTGGGGTGGATTTTCCGTGTGTTCACAGCAGAGTGCCGCCTCCCTCCAAAACGGACAGGTGTTCCTCTACCCGGGGCAGGAATTGGTCATAGCCGGTGAGATCCTCCCCCCAGATGGAGGCGTCCTTCAGGAAGGATTCCACCGTGCCGCCCCGCTGAAAATAGGTGAGATATCGTTCCTCGTCCTGGATGGGGATTTCCCGTCCGGGGAGCTGGGCTGCATTGCCGGTTTCCCTCTGCCGGGTGCAGCAATAGAGCTGCACCAAATAGGCAAAGCCCTTGGTGAGGTTTTCCGGGATGCGCCCGTGGGCTTTGTAGAAGTCTCGGAACGAGGGCAGATCCCTTGCCCGCCATTTGGAGATGGAATTGAGCAGAATGGAGGTGAGCTGATGGTTTAGATACGGGTTCTCGAACCGGTCCAGCACGCTGGCGGCAAACTCCCTGGTGGCTTCCACGTCCTGAGAGACAAAGGGCACGATCTCCCGGTCCAGCGTGTCCAGCAGAAATGCCCGCAGGCGGCTGTCCTTCATGCAGCCGTCCACAGTAGTCTGCCCCTCCCACAGCCCGGCAGGGGCCAGGTTGGTGTGGCTGCCGTTGAGGACCCGCACCTTCCGGCGCTTGTAGTAGCGGATGTCCAGGGTCAGCACCACGTCGATGTGATGGCGTCCCTCTGGAAGGTACTGGGCCACCGGGCCTTTTTTCTCCACGACCCACAGGCCGAAGGGCTCGCCCACTGCCATCAGGGCGTCCTCCTCCCCAAGAAGCTCTGTCAAGTGGCGGCGGGTTTCCGGGTCCCTAGGATAGCCGGAGACGATCCGGTCCACCAGGGTGGCGCAGAAGGAATTCTCCTCCTGCACCCAGCGGGCAAAGTCCTGGGGCAGCTCCCACAGGGCGATGTACTGCTCCACACAGCGCTTCAGCTCGCCGGCATTGTCATCGATAAGCTCCACCGGCAGCAGACAGAGACCGGGCTGTCCGGCTTGCCAGCGCTTCAGCAGGAACTTGGTCAGCTTGCCGGGGAAGGCCATGCTCTCAAATTGATCGAAGCGGTCCTCCGGCTGAAAGCAAATCCCAGCCTCGGTGGTGTTGGAAACAATGAGCTTTAATTCCGGGTCCAGCGCCAGGGCGTCATAGGACTCCGGGTCCAGGAAGGGGTCAATCACCCGATTCAAGGAGCAGATCTCCCGGACCTCCTCCACGGGCTTTCCGCCTTGGGAGCCTCGCAGGATGATGTGATACCGGAATTCCTGGCGCTGGAAGGCCTCCAAGCTTTCGTGAGGAATGGCTGTTACCGCTGTGACGCTGTACGCGCCGCCCTCCTGATTGAGCTGGTCGAAATAGGGTTCTACAAAGGTGCGCAGAAAATTTCCCTGCCCATACTGCAATACTTTGATCATACCGATCCTCCTCGCAGAAGAATTCAGCTCCATTATAGCTGCTTTTTGGTTAAAAAAGCAAGAAGCGTAGGGGCTTGGACGAAAAAATCCCGGGGAAAACTCCCCGGGATTTTTTCGTTGCAGTGCTGTTTATTGTGCTTTGGTCAATGCTTCCATCTGTTCCACCAGGGAGGCGAACAGCTTCAAGGCGTCCTCCACGGGTGCGGGAGAAGCCATGTCCACTCCGGCGTCCCGCAGCAGAGCTACCGGGTCCTTGGAGCAGCCGCTGGAAAGGAAGTTCAAGTAATCCTTTACAGCGGGGGCGCCCTCCTTGAGAATCCGCTGGGACAGGGCAATGGCGGCTGAGAAGCCGGTGGCATACTGGTACACGTAGAAGTTCCGATAGAAGTGGGGAATCCGCGCCCATTCCAGGGCAATCTGCTCGTCGGGGCAGATGGCGTCCCCGTAGTATTCCCGGTTCAGCTGAGCGTATTTCTGGCACAGGCTTTCTGCGGTGAGGGGAAGCCCCTGCTGGACCTGCTCGCTGCACCACAGCTCAAACTCCGCAAACATCGTCTGACGGTAAAGGGTGGTGCGGAACTGCTCCAGGAAATAATTGATGAGATAGGCTTGACGCTTGGGGTCCTCTGTCTGGCCCAGCAGGTGCTGCATCAGGATGGACTCGTTGCAGGTGGAGGCCACCTCTGCCACAAAGATCCGGTAGTTGGCATAGGTGACGGACTGATGCTTGCCGGAGAGATAGGAGTGCAGCGCATGGCCCATCTCGTGGACCAGGGTAAACACGTCGTTTAAGGTGTCGGCGTAGTTCAGCAGCACAAAGGGATGATGGCCGTAAATGCCGGAGGAGTAGGCGCCGGAACGCTTGCCCTGATTCTCGTAGACGTCGATCCACCGGTTGGAAAAGCCCTCCCGGAGCATATCCAGATAGTCCTCGCCCAAGGGCGCCAGTGCCTCCAAGGCGATTTCCTTGGCCTGCTCAAAGGGGATCTGCTCGTCCTGGTCGGGCACCAAGGGGGTGTAGATGTCATAGTAATGGAGCTCGTCCACGACCAGCAGCTCTTTGCGGAGGCGCATATACCGGTGCATGGCGGGGAAGCCCTGATGGACTGCCTGGATCAGGCTGTGATAGATCTCCACGGGGATCTCATTGGCAGAGAGCGCCGCCTGGAGGGGGGAGGAGTACCTTTTGGCGTCGGAGAAGAACTGCAGCTGCTTCATCTGGGCCTCCAGGGTGGAGGCGAAGGTGTTGCGGAACTGGCCGTAAGCGCTGTAGAAGTTCTCAAAAGCAGAGCGGCGCAGCTCCCGGTCTGCGGACTGCTCCATGGGGATGAAGGTGCCCTGGGAGAGAGCGTGGCGGTTCCCATCCTTGTCCACGGCGTCGGGGAAGGGGAGATCCGCGTCGCCCAGCAGGTTGTAGATGGTCGCCGGGGACTGGCCCAGCTTCCCGGCAGAGGCCAGCAGCGCCTCTTCGTCCTGAGAAAGGGTGTGGTCCTTTTCCCGGCGGATGCGGGTCAGTGCCAGACGGTAATGCCCCAAGCCAGGCTCCTCCTGATAAAAGCGGTCCATATCCTGGTCGCTGATCTCCAGGATCTCCGGCCCGGCAAAGGCCATGGCCTCGTCTGCCTGGACCAGCAGGTTCATCATGACGCCGCTCATTTTTTGCGCATTGGGGTCCCGGGTGTCCTGATCCTTTTTGTACATGGCATAGCAGGCAAAGGGATCTGCCAGCTGTTCAAATTCGTCCTCCAGCTTCAAAAAAGCCAGCAGGTTTTGGCTGCTCCGGCCCAAGGTGCCCTTGCAGGCCTTCAGCTTTTCCACCATGGCCTGAATCTGGGGGATCTGCTCCTCCCAGTCCTTGTCCGTGGGGTAAAGGTCCGTAGTTGCCCAGGTGTACTGTGGGTCCAACTGGCTGCGAAGAGGGATTTTACGTTCCGTCATAGGAAAACAAAGCTCCTTTCAAGATTCCAAACCCCAGGGAAAAAATCCCCGGCAGTTTTGTGCTGTATTTAATAGTATCGGTTTCCGGGCAGGTTTTCAAGGACCTGGAAGGAATTCCTCGCAATTTTTTAAAGGCGCGGGCGCGTTTCACGCTCCGGCTGGCCGGTCCGATGTGCTTTTCTTTGACAGCATGGAGCAGGTTTGCTATTCTTTTTATAAAAAACGTGGAATCACCTGTAAGCTTTTCCCTTGGATTTCGTGTATAGTAGTGGAAGGAGGATGGCTATGGAGGATCGGGAGATTGTGGAGCTGTATTGGAAAAGGAACGCCGATGCAGTGAAAGAGACGGCCTCGAAATACGGGGGGTACTGTAAGACCATTGCAAGGAATATCCTGGGCAGCAATGAGGATGCGGAGGAATGCGTCAACGATACCTACCTGCACGCATGGAATTCCATCCCGCCCCATCGGCCCAAGGTCTTTTCCGCTTATTTGGGAAAAATCACGAGAAACCTGTCCTTTGACAGGTTCAAGCGCAGACGCGCCGAAAAGCGCGGCGGCGGGGAGCTTGCCCTGGTTTTGGAGGAGCTGGGCGAGTGCGTCTCCGGCTCCGACAGCGTAGAGCAGGAGGTCGAGAAGAAGGAGCTTGTTGGGGCGATTGAGCGGTTTCTGGGGACCCTCTCTCCGCAGAAGCGCACGATGTTTCTGTGCCGCTATTGGTATGCTGCTCCCATTGCAGAGATCGCCCAGCGCTTTGACATGACGGAGGGGAATGCGGCGGTCATCCTCTGCCGTATTCGGAGTAAATTGAAAGCGTATCTTACAGAAAGGGGGTACGGGATATGACTAAAGAAGAGCTTTTTTCGATCCTCGGCGAGGTGGACGAGCGTAAGGTCGCCGCCGCAGGCATGGCCATGGCCGCGCAGAAAAAGCGCCGCCCAGTCTGGGTGAAATGGGGGGCCCTTGCGGCTTGTCCCGCGATTTTGTGCGTTGTTGTGATTGCCCTTCTTTCGGGCCGCTTCCAGCAGCCGTGGGCTGGGTCTGTGGAGAACCCCAGCAGCCTTGCCGGTCCTGGGAAGGAGATGGCGCAGCCGCCGGAGGAGGACGGTGTGGAGCTTCATGTGAATCAAGTGGGCGCGCCGCCTGCTATGGTCGATCTGGATGTGAAGATCACTCACTATGACCAAGTGCAGGAGGCATGGGAGCAGGTGAAAGAGGAGTTTTCTGCATCCACGGGCCTTTCCTATGAGGAGTTCCTTTCTCGAATCCCGGAGGAGCTTCGCGGGGATACGGCGTTTTATTCCCTGGCCGCGAGAGATTTCAAAAATGCCGGGCAAAACGCAGCGTACACACTGCATGACTATGTGTTCGAGTGCCGGTCAGAGGAGGGCGTGCGGGCGACGATCACCCTGTGCAGCTTTGAGGAGCCGCTCAAGGATTGCTATGTCCGCGAGGATGCCCCCGAAGCGTCCAGCGTAAATGGAGTGCCTATGACAATCTACCACTACAATGACGCCTACATGGTCTCCTTTTCTTATCAGGATGTTTACTATGATATTGAAACAAGGAATATGGATTTGGACCAGTTGCAGGAGCTGCTTTCCCAGCTGACCTCCTAAAAAGAAACGTCAAAACGGCAGCCGCCCCCCGGCTGCTGTTTTTTTGCCGGTATCGGAAGGGGAGGCTTGTGTTTTCCCAAGCCTTGCAGTATACTACGGCTGGAGAAAGGATGCCTTCCGAAGGAGACGTCCGTTTCGATTGGGGGAGATGAGCATGATGGACTATCGGTTGTACACAGGCGCTTACACCAACGGCCAGCCGGGAGAGGCCGTGGCCCTTTGGCGGTTTGACGGGAGCGCCCTGACAGAGCTTTGGCGTGTGGGCGGGCTGCGGAACCCCTCTTATGTACTGCCCCAGGGAAAGCGGCTCTACGCGGTGGAGGAGCTTTCGGACTGGGCGGGACTGGCCTGCTTTTCCTGGGAGGAGGACGCTGCCCCCAAGCTGCTTTGGCATCGCCAGGTCCCAGGAGCCGGGTTGTGCCACTTGGCGCTGAGCGGCCCGGTGCTGTACGCTTCGGGGTATGACGGGGGCGCCCTCACCGGCGTGGAGGCGGCCTCGGGGGAGCCTTGCTGTTTTCGGGAATTTTATGGCTGCGGTCCCAACGCTGCCCGTCAGGAGAAGGCCCACGTCCACTCCTGCGGGGAAAGCCCCGATGGCACCCGGCTGCTGGTGGCAGATCTGGGCACGGACCGGCTGTATCAATTCCTGCTGCAGGCGGGGGGAGGACTGACGCCCGATCCAAACCAGCCTTGGACGCAAACCGAGCCGGGACAGGGACCGCGGCATTTTGCTTTCCACCCCAATGGCAGATGGCTGTACCTTGTGACGGAGCTGGACCGCTCTCTGCTGGTGTACCGCTATGAGGGGCACCGGCTGCAGCGGGTGGAGGAGTATCCCCTGTTGGAGGCTGCGGACCCGGAGGACTCCTTGGCGGCGGATATCCATTTGACGGAGGATGGCCGGTTTTTGTACGTCTCTGTCCGAGGACCGGACTGCTTGTACTGCTTCCAGGTGGAGGAGGACGGGGCGTCCTTGAAGCAGCTGGGCCGTTTTTCTACAGAGGGCGGCTGTCCCAGGAATTTCTCCCTGAGTCCCGATGGAAGGTTTGTGGCAGTGGCCAACCAACAGCCGGGGACCCTGGTGATCTTTTCCCGGGACGGGACCACCGGCTTGCTGGGAGAGGTCTGCTGCCAAGCCCCGGCGCCCCAGGTCTCCTGCGTCAAGTGGGGGACTTGAGAGAAAACTGGCTGAAAAAAGCACCTTTGCTCCCGAGAGAGGGGGGCAAGGGTGCTTTTCGTTTCTTGTATCACAGGGAGGTGCTAGCTCACCACTGAGTCAGCTCCAAATACAGATTCTTGTACTGCTTGGCGGAGTTTTCCCAGGAGACGTCCTTGGCCATATCCCGCTGGACCACTTCGTCCCAATGGTAGCGGTTGGTGAAATACTCGGTCTTTGCCCGATTGATGGCGTCCAGCAGCAGACCGGCCTCATAGCGATCAAAGGTGAAGCCGTTGCCGTCGCCGGTGAAGGTGTTGTACGGCTCCACCGTATCCTTCAGGCCGCCGGTTTCCCGGACGATGGGCAGGGTGCCGTAGTGCATGGCGTTGAGCTGGGTCAGGCCGCAGGGC
>CAUWLU010000039.1:0-18934 GCA_963559705.1 uncultured Acutalibacter sp. | reverse complement strand
CCTCGCTAGGATGGCTGGTTCCTTTGTCTACTGCGGGGCTGGAGTTGACGCTTACTAGGTTTCTATCAGTGCCTTATCTTCTTGCGTAAGGCTTTCAACTGGCTTGTTTTTAAGAGAATGATATAACATTTTCATCATAGTCTTATGCTTGAAATTCAATTTACTGTAGTCTATACCACCTCTTAAGTGAAAGATTAAAGAGTTTCTGGAGAAGTTTTTGTAAAATTCTCGCAAAAAACATCCGATTTGCCTTCACCGGGCTTTTCTCAATGCCTGTGGAGTACATAGAAAAAATGCAGCGCTTTTCCACGCCAATGGCGCGGGAAAACACTGCATCCTCTGCCGCAAAGCTTCGCTGTGCTTGGGTCCTTTCTCAAGGGCGTCCTCAAAAAGGCTGTTGCTCCTCTGCCTTGGCCGCGCAGCTTTCTCCCTGAACCTGCACCAGCCGCGCAGAAAGCAGCCGTCCCCCCAGGTCCTTTCCGCTGGGCATCAGAACATGGGTATAATTGCGGGTATAGCCCTCCCACAGGCCGCGTTCCTTCTGCTGCTCAAACAGGACCTCCTCCACGAGGCCCACCTGTTCCTGCAAAAACGCCTGCTGGGTCGCCCTGGTCACCTGAATCATTTGACGGCTGCGCTCCTCCTTGACCCGGTTGCTCACCTGGCCCGGCATATCGTAGGCCCTGGTGCCCGGCCGTCGGGAATAGGCGAACACATGGGCCTTGGCAAAGGAGATCTCCCGGGCAAATTCCAAGGACGCTTGGAACTCCTCCTCAGTCTCTCCCGCAAATCCCACCATGATATCCGTGGTGATCGCGCAATTCGGGAAAGCCCTCCGAAGATTCTCCACAATCTCCCGATACTCCGCAGTGGTGTAGTGCCGGTTCATCCGGCGAAGGGTCTCATCACAGCCGCTCTGCAGGGACAGGTGGAACTGGGGACAAAGCTTCTCCTCCTTCGCCATGCGGGCAATGACCTCCGGGGTCAGCTGCTCCGGCTCCAGAGAACCCAGGCGCACCCGGCGAATCCCCGGTGCTGCACAAGCAGCTTCCACTGCGTCGCACAGGTGCAGGCCCAGCTCCTTGCCATAGGCCGGAAGGTTGATGCCTGTCAGCACCACCTCCTGATACCTGGCCTCTCCCAGCCGCCGCACCTCCTCCCGAAGCTCCTCCAAGGGCTTGGAGCGCACCCGCCCCCGGGCATAGGGGATGATGCAGTAGGAGCAAAACCGGTCGCAGCCGTCCTGAATCTTTAAAAAAGCCCTGGTCCTGCCGTGAAAAGCGGACACGGACAGCTTTTCAAAGGCTTCCCCCTTTTCGTGAGGGGCAATGTCCACAATCCGCTGCTTGGAGGAAAGGTACTCCATCACCCGGGGCAGCAGATCCCCCCGCCGGGCGTTTCCCAGCACCACATCGGCTTCCAGCAGCCCGGCCGCCTCCTCTGGGAAGGCCTGGGGCATACATCCGGTGAGTACCATCACCGCTGCGGGATTATCCCGCTTGGCCCGGCGCAGCGTCTGGCGGACCTTCTGGTCGCTAGTGGCGGTCACCGTACAGGAGTTGACCACCACCACGTCAGCCTCCTCCCCAAAGCCCGCCTCTTGGAACCCACCGGCAAGCAGCGCTTCCAGCATGGCCTCGGATTCATATTGATTCACCTTGCAGCCAAGGGTGATGATTTTGGCTTTCATGTGGGCATCTCTCCTCTCTTTGCCAATTCTTACGGCCGCTCTGTCTCTTCCTGCTCCAGCTGTTCCAGCTCCTCGCTGAGCTGGGTCCACTCCATCAGCAGGTCCTCGGAGGCCTGGTGAAGCTGGGCGATCTCCTGGGAGGCTTTCGTCACCGCCTCATAATCCGCGGCAAATTCCGGATCTGCCAGATGCTCCTCCAGCTCCTTCACCTTGCGGTCGTTTTCCTCAATCTGACCCTCCAACCGGCTGAGGGCAGTCCTCCGGCGGCGCAGATTGGACTCCCGCTCCTTCCGCAGCTTGTAGAGGTTCACCTTGGGCTCCGGACGCTCCTCGGCCGCTGCCAGCTGCTCCTTCTCCCGCTGCTCCAAATAGCTGTCATAGTTGCCCAGGTAGAGCTTGGCCCCATCCTTCCCCAGGACATAGACCTTATCCGCCAGCTTATTGATGAGATACCGGTCGTGGGACACCACGAACAAGGTGCCGTCATAACCCGAGAGAGCGTCCTCCAACGCCTCGCAGGAGCCGATGTCCAAATGGTTGGTGGGCTCGTCCAGCAGGAGGAAATTGGCCTTGGAGAGCATCAGCTTCAGCAGCAGAACCCGGGCGCGCTCTCCGCCGGACAGGGCGCCCACGGGCTTGAACACATCCTCCCCCTTGAACAGGAACACCGCCAAAGCGGAGCGCACTTCCGTCTGGGTCATCTGGGGATGCAGGTCCCAGATCTCATCCATGACGGTCTTTTCATCGTGAAGGCTCAGCTGGGACTGCTCGTAATAGCCCACGTCAATGGCAGAGCCCAAGCGCACCAAACCGCTGTCCGGCGCGTACTGCCCCAGCAGGATCTTGAACAGCGAGGTCTTGCCGCAGCCGTTGGGTCCGATGAGGAACACCTTTTCCTGGTGCTTGATCTCCAAATCCACATGCTCAAACAGGGCAGGCCCGCCAAAGGACAGGGAGAGGTCCTGGGCGGTGAGCACATCGTTGCCCCCTCTTCTGCTGGCCTTAAACTGAAAGCGGATGGACTCCGGCTCTGCCTCGGGCTTTTCCAGGGTGACCTCCAGCCGGTCGATCTGCTTCTGCTTGCTGGCAATGGTCACATAGTTGCGCTCCTGATTCCAGCGGCGCTGCTGCTCGATGATGCCCTCAATGCGGGTGATCTCCTTCTGGGTGCTTTCATACGCCCGCTGCATGGCCAGACGATGCTCTGCACGCAGCTCCAGATAGCGGCTGTAATTGCCCTTATAGGAGGTGACGCTTTTGCCCTCCATTTCCAGCGTGCGCTGGGTGACCTTGTCCAGAAAATACCGGTCGTGAGAGATGACAATGTACGCGCCGTTATAGCTCTTTAAGAAGTCCTCCAGCCACTCCACCGCCTGGATGTCCAGATGGTTGGTGGGCTCGTCCAGCAGCAGCAAATTGGCCCCGCCCAAGAGCATCTTAGCAAGCTGCAGCTTTGCCTTCTGACCGCCGGAAAGCACCCCCACACGGTTCCCCATCTGCTCCTCGGAGAACCCAAGGCCCATCAGAGCGCTGCGGGCTCTGGAACGGCAGGTGAGACCCCCGGCGTCCACAAAGCGGTCGTTTAAGTCGGTCTGGCGGAGGATCAGCCGTTCCAGCTCCTCCCCGCCGGGATGGGCGGACAGCAAGGTGTTCAGATCCTCCAGCTCCCGCTCCATGCGTAAAAGAGGCGCAAAGACCGTCATGACTTCCTCAAAGGCGGTCTTGTGGAAATCCCGGCAGACATGCTGCTCCATATAGCCCAATACCGTGTCCTTGCCGAAAACCACCGAGCCGGTATCCGGGGTGTATTCCCCAGTGAGGACCTTGAACAGCGTGGTCTTACCGCTGCCGTTGACCCCTACCAGCCCTACGCGTTCCCCCTTCTGCATTTCAAAGGTGACGCTTTGGAGGACCACTTCCTCGCCAAAGCTCTGTTGGATATTGTTTACCGTTAAGATTGCCATGATGGTACCCCTGCACTTCCCAATGGTTTTTGCTCATAATCCTCTTTATTATACAAGAAAGGGAGGGAAAGAGCAACGCGAAGCGAGAAAAAGTTTTTGAAGCGAGAAAAGTTTTTGGGGCGAGAAAAAGTTTTTGGGGTGCGTCCTCAAGACGCACTCGCCTTCTTTTCAAAAAGGCGCGACCTTAATGGCGCGCAGCGCAAAAGAAAATAGCGCGCAGCGCAAAGAAAATGTAGTGCCGCCGCCCGTACGGCGCGTAAGCGCATAGGGCAAAGGCACGGCCCTTTTCCTTAGGCTACACCGTTACCTCCACAGTCATTGAAAAGGCCAGCGAAGCCTTGGGCTTGCTCTCCATCTGGAAATCTGCCCCGTACAAGGCCCATGCCCTGCAAATAAGCTTCCTCCCTGAAGCTGCGTCCCCAAATAAAAGAGGGTCCCAGCGCCAGCCCCCTGCATATACTGGAACAACTGTACTTATGGAAGGGGTTTTGGACACTATGTGTGGTTTGGCCGGATTTTGTGAGTATCGGGAAGCGTTCCCAGGACAGGAGCAGCACTGGCTGGATCTGGCACGGCGCATGGCGCAGCGGATCTCTCACCGGGGGCCGGACAGCCAGGGGGCGCACTACTCTCCCCACTGTGTGCTGGCCCACGCCCGGCTGGCTGTCATGGACCCGGAACACGGCTCCCAGCCCATGAGCAGACCCGTTGCCGGGCAGGAGGTCACCATTGCCTATAACGGCGAGGTCTACAATGCTCCCGAGCTTCGCCAGGAGCTGGAAGGCCTGGGGCATTCCTTTGAGACTGCCTGCGACACCGAGGTGGTATTGGCAGCCTACCTCCACTGGGGGCCTGACTGTGCGCAAAAGCTCAACGGTATTTTCGCCTTTGCCGTGGATGACCCGGTGAATCAGAGGACCTTCCTCTGCCGGGACCGCTTTGGAGTAAAGCCGCTCTTTTACACCCTCCAGGAGGGGAAGCTGGTATTTGCCTCCGAGATCAAGGGCCTCTTTGCATTCCCCGGCGTGCGGCCGGTAGTGGGCCGGGAGGGCCTGTGCGAGGTCTTTGGCCTGGGACCTGCCCGCACCCCGGGCTGCGGGGTCTTTACGGGAATCCGGGAGCTAAGGCCCGGTCACATCGCCATTTTTGACCGGCTGGGATTTCGGGAGCTGCCCTATTTCCACCTGGAAGCCCAGCCCCATGAGGAGAGCTATGAGCAAACGGTATCCCATCTGCGGGAGCTGCTGCTGGACACTGTGACCCGACAGCTCTCGGCAGACGTGCCATTGTGCACCTTCCTCTCAGGGGGATTGGATTCCAGCGTGGTGACGGCCATTGCTGCCAAGCACCTGGAACAGCAGGGAAAGACCCTGTCCACCTACTCCTTTGAATTTGAGGGCAACGAGGAGTTTTTCACCCCCTCCCTCTTCCAGCCCGACCGGGATCAAAGCTGGGCGCTGAAGGTCAGCGGTGCCTTGGGCACGGACCACCGCACGCTGCTCTGTGACAACCGGCAGCTGACCGCTTCCTTAAACGAGGCCGTGCTGGCCAAGGACCTTCCCGGCATGGCGGATGTGGACGGCTCTCTGCTGCACTTTTGCAGGCTTGTGAAGCAGCGTCACACCGTGGCCCTCTGCGGGGAGTGCGCTGACGAAATCTTCGGCGGATACCCCTGGTTCCACCGCAGGGAAATGTACGACGGCACCCACTTTCCCTGGTCCAACAATCTGGACCAGCGGGGCGGGCTGCTGAAGCCGGAGCTTCGCCAGGCCTTGGGGCTGGAGGAATATGTCTCCAACCGGCTGGAGGAGAGCCTGGCCGCCATGCCCACCCTCCCGGTAGAAACCCAGGAGCAGGTGCGTATGCGTCAGCTGAGCTGGCTGAACCTCCACTGGTTCATGGCCACCCTGCTGGACCGGAAGGACCGGTGCAGTATGTGGAGCGGCTTGGAGGTCCGGGTGCCTTATGCCGACCACCGCATTGCTCAGTACGTGTTCAACACCCCCTGGGAATACAAGTGCCATCTCGGGGAATCCAAGTCCCTGCTGCGGGACGCTGCCCAGGGCCTTCTGCCAGCAGAAGTGCTGCACCGCAAAAAGAGCCCCTACCCCAAGACCCACAATCCCGGTTATGAGGCCCTGTTGAAGCAGCAGCTCAGCCACGTCCTGCGGGACAGCGCTCAGCCCATCCACAAGCTGCTGTCCGAAGAAACGGTCAGCGGCTTGCTGAATCAAACCTTTGATTATGGCAAGCCTTGGTTCGGCCAGTTAATGGCAGGACCCCAGATGCTCGCCTATTTACTGCAAATCAACACCTGGCTCTTGCGGTATCAAATCTATTTGGATATTTAAGCAGAAAGACCGCTGCTCTGTGCAGCGGCCTTTTTCTATGCTTTCATGGGGACATCCCCCCTGCGGACAGGCCTCCCTGCTCCATACGCAGCACCGTCACATCTGCTTGGAGCTGATACTCGCACCGGGACATGACGGCATCCCAATCCAGGGAGGCCCAGCGCTTGGGGTACTTCTGAGAGATGCGGTTGCCAAAGCCAAAGATATCGCAGCCGTCCTCCACCAGGGCCTTGTCCAGGGCAGCGGACATCTCCGCAGAAAGCTGAGCGGCGGCAGCTTCCTCCACCCGGCGATAAAACGCCTCATCCGGCTTCACGCCCCCGTCCATAGCGCTGATATCCGCAGTAACCCCGCAGGTTATCCGAAAAATAGGACTCCTATTTTCCGCAAAGGAAAGCTGGTTGGTGGTCTTGCCGCGCTGGATGCTCAACGTGACCGTTCCAAAGTCCCTTCCCTCCACCACTAGCTCCCCGCTGTGAAGGTCCCCCTTCATCGCCAAAAATCCTCTGGTCTCCTTTAAAGAAAGGGTACCCGCCCAACGATACTCTCGAAAATAGGCAGTTCCCAGCACCTCAGCACAGTCCTGGCGAATCCCCAGCACCGGCATCACTGGCGAGGAGCCCGGACGCTCTCCGCTGTTGACAAACTCCAAAAGGTCCACGGCTGCCGCTTGTCCATTGCGCTCTCCGGAGCGGGACAGGCCCTGCAGCTCTCCGGTGGGGAAGAACCCACTGTCCTGTTTTAAGGACAATATCTCCGCGGCATCCCCCTCTGCAAAATACACCGGGACCCCGGGCCGGGTATCGTGGTAGCGAATGAAAAAGTCCATAATGCCGTCGATCCCGGCCTCCCCGCAGGTGCTTCCAAAAACCACCAGGGCATTGTGCGCGTAGAAAGGCTCCCGGCCAGTGGTGAGGGAAAGACTGGAAAGGGCGTCTAAAACCGACGCGCCTTGACAGGTGTACAACTCGTCCCCGGCCTCCTCCTGAGAGCTGGCTGCTCTGACGGTGACCGTATACCCTTTTGGGGATTTATCCACTCCCACCGCTTGAATCAGCACCCGCTGATGCAGCTCGCGATACCCGCAGCCGGAAAGGCCCACACACAAAAGAACCGCCAGGACAGATGCAATCCGTTTTCCCATCCTCAGCCCCTCCTTTTCCCTTTTAGCCTTCCAACCAGCAGCAGCAACAGGGGGATGCCGGCTCCCGCCGCCGCTGTGAGCAGCAGCCACAAATCTGTGTCCATAAAAACGGTCTGCCATTGATAGGAGGACGCAATCGCCCAACCCAGCAGCACCATCAGCGCTCCCGCAGGAAAGACCACCCACCGGAAGCGATGCTTTCCCAGGGAGGCGCTGCAAATCCGAATCGCGTACAAACCGGAGGCAGCCTGAACGATCAGCCCCATCATCCACATCCCTGTGAACACTGCGTCCAGCCGCTGCATGGAGCTGCTCCCTGTGATGGAAGCCAACGCGTATACCGGGAAGTTCTGGGTGTAGGAATAGGGCCCCAAGCATCCGGCAATCAATAGGACCAGGACTGCTACAAACAGACTGGTTCCCCCCGCCCAAGCGGAAAAGCCCAACAGAGTGCGCCCCTTCACAAAGGGAAGCAATACAGCCATCTCAGCAAACAGGGAGGTGCGGGAAAGGAACAGTGCTGCTCCCTGAACAAGCTGCCGGGTGCCGCCTGCAAAAAGGGACTCCAAGTTTTCCGAATCAAACCTGGGCACCACCAGGGAAAACACCAAAGCTGTTCCCAAAAGCAGCAGGACCAACGTGCAGGCAGCTGTGCGCGCAATGGCTTCCAACCCCCGCCAGGCTCCGTAAGCTGCCACCGCGACCAGGGCAATCAAGATAAACACCGCCGGGAAATTCGGGTTCACAGTATCCATCAAAAACAGCTGGAACAGCGCCAAGGACACTCCGCACATCACCAAAAAGTAGAGGCTGTACAGCAGGGGAATCCCTTTGCCAAGCTGTCCTAAAAGACGGACAGCTGCTTCTCCCACAGGCAAACCGGGCTGCTGACGCTGCAGCATCCACACCGGCGCCGCCAAGAGGAATCCCACCGCCATGGCCAGAAGATACGCGGGGATGGCGTCCAGCAGGCTGTCTCCTGCGGCATACTGGGCGTTCAGCGCAATGGTGATGGTGACCCGAGAAACGAACATCATCCCAAAAAACTGGGCGCCGCTGATCGTGTGGTCACGTTCCACAGGACCCCTCCTTTCCATGCTCCTGGCTGCCGGGCATATCCCGAATCAGAGCGTTATGCCGGGACAGACGCCGCCAGCCCGCCCGGAAAAACACATCCCGCCACACCAAATTCCCGCGATAGGGGGACAGCGGCGACAACAGCGGCACGCCAAAGCTTTCGGCCCCGCACAGATCCAGCAGCAAAAACACCAGCCCGGCCATCACGCCCCAAATGCCCAGAAAATTCCCAATCAGCAAAAAGGCCAGCCGCAGCAGGGACAGGGGCTCATACAGCCGGGGGACCGCATAGCCTGCGATTGCGGTCAGCGCCACCACCAGCAGAGAGGGCGCACTGACCAATCCCGCCGCAACCGCCGTATCCCCCAGCACCAAACCGCCCACAATGCTCACCGTGGCCGATAAAGACCGGGGCGCCCGCAATCCGGCTTCCCGCAGCACCTCATAGAGAAAGTACAGGGTCAGCGTCTCGAACATTACAGGAAAGGGCGTCTGGGCCTGGGCTCTGGCTATTTTCATCAGAAGGCTTTCCGGAAGCATCTCCGGGTGATGAACGATCACCGCCACATAGGCCCCCGGCAAAAACGCGCTGAGAAAAAACGCGATGTACTTCAGCCAACGGATGAACGTCCCATAGAAAGGACGGGTGAGGTAGTCGTCCAAGGTCTGGAAATTTTCCACAAACAGAAAGGGCAGCAGAATGACGCTGGGGGTGCCCTCCACCAGCAGAGCCACACGGCCCTCCGCCAGCTTGCCGCACACCACATCCGGCCGCTCGGTAAGCCCCACCCCGGAGAACACGCTGCCCCGCTCCAAAAAGCCGGTGAGATACCCAGCCCCCATCAGTGTTTTTAAGGGGCACTGGGCCACAACCCGGTGGACCTTTTCCAGGACTCCCGGAGCGGCAGCGCCCTTCAAATAGCACAATACCAGCGGAGTATGGCTCTCGCTGCCCGCCTCCAGCGGCTCGAATTTCAGCGCAGCGTTCTTCATACGGCGGCGAATCATCGCCATATTTAGCTGGTTGGATTCGGTAAAGCCATCCTTTGCCCCCCGCTGCATCACCTCGTTTTGCGGCTCCTGGGGGCTGCGGTAGGCGAACCCCTGCACACCGGAAATCAGCCCTTCGCTGCTGCCGTCCACACACAGCAGCACAAAACCGCTCATCAACAGTGTGAGCAGCTTGTCCAGCCTCCGCTCCCTGCGCAGGTCGGCCGTGCTGAGCACCTGGCTTTCAATAAAATCCACCATGGCTTCCGGCTGAGCGGGATACCCCTCGGTTTTCAGCAGCGGTTCCAGCAAGCTCAGGGTGATGGTTTCCTTATTCACCAAACCGTCTATGGCGATCATGACCGCTTTTCTGCCGGCAAGCTCCACCCGGCGCACCATCAAATCCATGGCGTTTTGAAAGCGCTCTGTGAAATAGGCAAGGTTCTCTTCCAAGCTCTCAGAAAGAGTTTTCACCTCCACAGACATCCCTCCTGTTCGGATATTTTTCTTAGCTTGCCCCCTATGGCATTCAATTATAACCGGGATAATTCTCCGAAGGAGGAACACACTAAGGAAAACAGAAATGGAGGAATCGCTATGGTAATACGTACCGTGCTGATGTACGCAGCCATTTTGGCGGCAGTGCGCGTGATGGGCAAGCGGCAGATCAGCCAGCTTCAAACTTCCGAGCTGGTGGCAACGCTGCTGATCTCTGAACTGGCAATCCTGCCCATTCAAGAGGGAAGCCTTTCCCTATGGACCGGCATCCTCCCCATGGCCGTACTGGTGCTGTGCGAGCTTCTGGTATCCTTTGGGATGCTGAAAAGCAGCAGCTTTCGAAGGCTGGTGTGCGGCAGCCCCACCGTGGTCATCCGCCAGGGGGAACTTCTCCAAAGCGAAATGCGCCGCCTGCGGATCACCACAGAGGACGTCATGGAGCAGCTGCGGCAAAACGGGGTCTTCTATTTGGAGGATGTGGCCTGGGCCATCATGGAAACCAACGGCATCATGAACGTCATCCGCCGTCCGGATAAGGAGCCGGTAACGCCCCGCCAGCTGCAGCTCAAGCCGGAGCCCCCTGTCTTGGAAACCTCCGTCATCAGCGACGGGGAGGTATCCCTGCGCTCTTTAAAGCTGATTGGCAAAGATCAGGATTGGCTGAACCGGCGCTTGAAGGAACAGGGGGTATCGGCAAAGGAGATCTTTCTGATGACCGCCCGCAGCGACGGCAAATGGCGCATCATCAAAAAGCAGGGCAAATAAAAGGCGCATCCGGCCAACGCCGGACGCGCACTGAGCTTCTGCTGTTCTATTGGGAGGTTCACGCCTTAGCCCACGGCCTTCTGGCGCATGGAATCCTGAATGTAGCTTTCCACCTGATCCAGGGGAATCCCCAGGGCAATGGACAGCTCGCCATGGAGAAGGCACTCGGCCTTTTTGCGATAGCGCTGATCCACCTGGCCCATTTTGCGGCCTTTTTTTTCGATCTCCCTGCATTTGCAGCGGATGCCCTTAATCAAGCTCACCAGATTCCTGCACTGATGGGACTGGAGGGACGCTTCATAATGCACCCGCAGATTGGCGGGGTTCCGCTCGTTGCACACATCCTCCTGAATGCTGGGGATCTCCTGGATAAGGCTCTTGGCCTGCTCCTCGGTCATCACGGACCGCATGAACACCCCGCTATCCACCGGGCTATAAATCACCTCGGATTCAAACACCGGCTGCAGCGTGTAATACTCTCGATGAGGGTCGGCGGCGCGGCTCTGCAGCGCCCCTACTCGAATCACCCGACACACTCCGCTGCTGCCGTACACCACAAAGTCTCCTGGCTGAAACATTCCGACAACCTCCTTGTCTGCGGGCAGGTCTGCCCCGAAGGCGGTTTCCCCTTCCAAGCAGCCCTGTCTTTTCCACGGTTCTACATGTATATATGTATTATATCACTTTTTTTCGCTAAAGTGTAGTGGAAAATCCCCGTCCCCGCAGGGAGGTTTTTCAAGAAAGTCCACAAAACCTTCCTTTTGTTCCCGTACAGCTGAGGAGCGCCCTCACTGCTGGCCGTTTGTCAGCCACATACCGCCGCTGACCGTCTCCATCCGCAGCTGGGCGCTGCCGTCCCCATAGACCACCTTTCCGCTGCGTCCGTTCAGCTCCCCGGCCAAGGGGAACTGGCTGTGGAATTTTCCCGACACGCTGTTGTACTTCAACGTAAAGCCCGAGCTTTCCTGGGGCAGGGCCACGTTCAGCTTGCCGGACACGCTTTCCACCTCCACCCTGTTGGGCAGGGCCTCCCCTGCAAACCACAGATCCCCGGAGACAGTCTCCAAAGAGGCTTCCTCCGCGCAGCCCCACGCCCGCACAGCTCCGGACACCGTATCCACCTTCAAAATGCCGATCTGGAACTGGCGCAGGCCCACAGGCCCGGACACGCTATCCACCTTCAGTGACCCAGCGGAAAACTCCTGCAAGTTCACGGGACCGGATACCGTGTCCACCTTCAGCTTCTCCAAATGCACACCCTGGGGAATCTCGATCACCAGGTGCTTTGGCCGCCGTGGTTTTCCAAAAACTACGTTTCGCCGGCTCCAACGGATGGAGAGGGTGCCGTTGGATTCCCTCAAGTCCATACGGGTAGTTTCGTCCAAGGGGCGAGAGGCATACTCTGCCACCCGGATGGTATCCCCCTCCCAAGCGCGAAGCTCCACCGGACCGCTGACCCACTGGACCTGGATGCTGTGAACCGGCCCTCCCACCGGGACCTCATTGCTATAGGACTCCTCCACCGGGATTCCCGCCTCCTCGTTCTCTTTGGGCCAGGCCACATCAAAAAAGGAGCCGTCCTGCCAGGCCGCTTTCGCCTCCTTCGCAGCCGTAGCCATCACATCCCTGGCCCCTCGCAGAGCCTCTCCCGCTGCCTGGGCGGCCTCATTGACCGCGGCGTCCACAGTGGCGCCCAGCCCTTCCAGAGCTGCGGCCCACTCCGCCTTTTGCTGGGAGGCCTCCTTGGGAGCTTCCTGCTCCTCGCCCAGGGCCTCCAACAGGCGGACCGCATCCTCCTGGGTGATCTTTCCGGCCTCCAGCATCTCCAGCACCTTGCGCTTCTCGTCACTCATGTCAGTTGCCTCCCTTTCGTTGATTCAGCAGCTCTACCGCATCATCCACCGTGATCTCTCCCTGAGAGAGCTGCCGAAGGATCTCGTCCCGCTCCTCCTTTTCCCGAAGCGCCCGGACCTCCGGCTTTTCGTCCAGACCCAAAGCGGCCAGGGCGGCGTCCAGCATATTCTTCACGGTGGGATAGCTGACGCCCAGCGCCCGCTCCACCTCCTTGATGGAGCCTCTGCACCGCAAAAACGTCTCGATAAATTGAAGGTGACGCTCTTCCAGACGGCAGAACCGGCAGGGGGTAAACTCCCCGGAAAGCTCGGTGCCGCAGTGAGAACACTTCAGCTTGGTGACCATCATGGTCTCTCCGCACACCGGGCACTGGGCCGGTGCATGAAATCCCTGCTTTTCCATAAATACCATCCTTTCCCCGTTGTATCTTGCCTGCATTATAAACCATTCAATTAACATAGTCAAGAATTTTACTTAAAAAAATTAAGTTTATCCATAAATAATCTTAATTTAGATTTCAAGAAAGTCGATTTTTCCATAAAAATAAGGAGAGAGCTTTCGCTCCCTCCTTTCAAAGGCGATTCGCCTTACAGGCGCACCACCGTATGTTCTCTTGCAGACTGGTACATCCCCAGCATCAGCTCGGCGGTATCCCGAATCCCGGGGATGTCATTGCGGAAGGGCTTGCCCTCCCGGACGCAGCGGTAAAAGTCAGCGATGCACAGACCATGGCTGTTGCCCCAGTAGTCCTTGCCGCCCGCCACAGGCTTGGTGGCCAGGCTGTGATGCTCCCTGGCGCCGTCGGCCCAAGCAATGGTGACCTCCTGCTCCTCCATGCGGATGGTGGCGTGTTCGCACTCCAGCTCCACCAGCACAGGGGAATTGGCACAGTGGGCAGTGGTGGCGTAGAACAGCGCTTTGGCTCCTTCAAAGCTGATGTAGCCTTCCATGGTGTCCTCCACCTCAATCACACTCTTGAGATGATGGTTCCCCATGGTGGCCTCCACTTCCTCTGCCCGGCCCAGGAACTGGCCCAAGAGATCCAGGGTGTGGACGGACTGATTAATCAGCACGCCGCCGCCCTCCATTTCCAAAGTGCCCCGCCAGCCGCTTTCCGTGTAATAGGGGGCCTCCCGATGCCAGGTGACAAAAGCCCTGGCGCCCAGGATCTTGCCCGGTCTGCCGGAAGCCAACAGCTCCCGAAGCAACTCCACGCTGCGGTTGTACCGGTTCTGGAAGCACACTCCCACGCGAACAGGGGCCTGCTCCAGCTTCTGGAACCGCGCCCACTGCTCCCGGTCAATCACCGGGGGCTTCTCTGTGAACACATGGATGCCCCGCTCTGCGGCCATCTCAGCCATGGGGGTATGGAGATAATGAGGCGTGCAAAGATGGACGGCGTCCAGCCGCTCTGCCGCCAGCATCTCCTCCATGGAGGTGTAAGCGCTCCCGCCGAACTTCTCAGCAAAAGCCTTGGCCCGCTCGGGACGGATATCCGCACAGGCGGCCAGCTCTACGCCTTCCAGGCCCTGCAAAACGCCGCCGTGGACCTGAGCGATACCGCCGCAGCCCACAACGCCTACCCGAAAGTTCTCCATGTCACAGTGCCTCCTTTGCCTGGGGGATCTCTGCCAGCAGCTTCTTCAGAGAATCCAAGGCCAGCTTCCAGGAGGACTTGCCGTCCATGGCAGGACCGCGGTCCTGGGGCGCCTTCTCCAAGGAGGAGAGGCCGGAGAAATTGCTCAGGTGAGGCTCCAGGGACAGGAAGCCGCGGAAGCCCTCCCCAATGAGTTGGGACAGGATCTCGCCCACATGGCCGTCGCCGTATCCGGGCGGCACCACAGTGCCATCCTTCATCATGGCATCCTTGATGTGGACATACTCCACATAGGGCTTCATCAGCTCATAGGCAGCGAGGGGCTCCTGGCCCACCTGGACAAAGTTGGCAAAATCAAACACTGCTTTGAAGTTGGGGCCGTAGAACTGCTCCATCAGCTCCTTGCAGCGAGGGGCGTTGTCCCCGTAAATGTCCTTTTCGTTCTCGTGAAGCAGCACAGAATCCCAAGCCTTGGCCTCCTCGACCATACGGCCCATCCGCTCCAGCACCTCTCCCCGGAGGTCCTGGGGGTCCCGATCCTTGGGCATATAGAAGCTGAACATACGAATGTACGGCGCTTCCAGCTCCTTCTGGATCTCCAAGGTGCGCTTGAGCTTGTCCATGTGAGGAGCAAAGTCCTCCTCAATGCCGATCTTGCCGATGGGCGATCCAATGGACGACACCCGGATTCCAGCGTCCCGGAGCTTTCCCTTGACCTCCTTCAGCTTCTCCTGGGTAAAGTCGGAGACATTCACCTCGTCCGCAGCACGCAGCTCGATATGGGTGACCCCAAATTCCCGCACAGCAGCAAGCTGCTCGTCAAAGGAAGGGGCGATCTCATCGGAAAAACCGGAAATTACAATCCTATCCATCATTCTCCTCCTCAATAAGTACCTTCCGTGGAGAAGGTGATCTCTTTGCTCTCTTTTTTCTGAGAGGTGGCCCGGCGCTTGTTCAGCTCGCTGAGATACAGCTCCTCATCAACGGGCAGCTCCACAGGATGCCCCAACCAGCTGGACAGGTGCATGGCATTGGAGAGGGTCAGGCCGTTGATGCCTTCGCAGCCCTCGGCCACCAGGGGCTCTCCCCGGAGGATCTTCCCGGCAAAGGCGTTCAAAACGCCCACGTGCTGAAGGTTCTCCCCATCGGTCTCCACGGTGATCTTCTCGCAGGGAGGCTTGGCAAAGCCCTCCTGTGCGGTGCGGCAGAACTCCCGCTCGTCCTCCGAGAGCTTCCAGAAGGTAAGCTCATCGTTCTCGCACACCAGCTTGCCCAGGGTACCGGTGACCTCAAAGCGGTTGGTGCCGGGAGCGTCGCCGGTGGTGGTGACGAACACGCCGGTGGCTCCGTTTTCAAACTGCATATAAGCGGTGACATCGTCCTCCACCTCGATATCGTGCCACTTGCCGATCTGGCAGAAAGCCTGCACAGTCTTGGGCAGGCCGCAGATCCACTGCAGGAGGTCCAGCTGATGGGGGCACTGATTCAGCAGGACGCCGCCGCCCTCGCCGTCCCAGGTGGCCCGCCAGTCGCCGGAATCGTAGTACATCTGGGTGCGGTACCAGTCGGTGATGATCCAGTTGACCCGCTTGAGCTTGCCCAGCTCCCCGCCGTGAACCATCTCGTGCATCTTGCGGTACACGCAGTTGGTGCGCTGGTTGAACATCATGGCAAAGACCTTGCCGCTCTTCTTAGCGGCCTCGTTCATCTCCCGCACAGCCTTGGTGTAGACGCCCGCGGGCTTTTCGCACATGACGTGAAGCCCGGCGTCAAAAGCCTCCATGGCCAGGGTGGGATGCTGATAGTGGGGCGTGCAGATGTGAACCGCATCGCACAGGCCGGACTTAATCAGCTCGCTGCCCTCCTCAAAGATGGCAGTGCCCTCGGGCAGGGCCTCCTTGGCCCACTGGCGGCGGGACTCTCTGCGGTCCGCCACAGCGGTGATGACGATCTCAGGGCACTTGCCCTCCAAAATATTCTGGGCGTGGCCGGACCCCATATTGCCCACGCCGATAATGCCAAGACGTACTTTTTCCATGTTTGTGCTCCTTTCCGTTCCTAAGCAGTTTCTATGTGTTTTTTATTCCGGTCAGCTCCGGTGGACATACAGTCTGGAGAGCTCCGGTTCTCCGTCACCTTGGACCATGCAGAAAAACTCCCAGCCGTAACGCTCATAAAAAGCAGTGTGGTCCGTCACAAGATACAAGGTGGAAATCCCCCGCTCCTTCATGTCACGGCAAGCCAGCTCCAACAGAGCGCCGGCGATCCCTTGGCCCCGCCGGTCCGCCTCTGTGTAGACGGCGCACACATTGGGCGCAAGGTCCTTCCGCTGGTGGAAGTCGTTTTCAATGACCCCCAGACCTCCCACGATCCGTTCCCCCTCCATGGCAAGATACCACTGAGGGACCGGACCCTTCCCCTCCAGGCAGTCCTCCATGCTTTCCAGATAGGCCTCCAGGGGAACGCCCCACTTCTGATGGAACCAGGCGGCAGCCTGCTGCATCCTGCCGGGCTCCTCCCTTAGAGGGACCAGTGTATATTCCATTTGCTTTCGTTCCTTCTCAGTTCCAAGGCAGCCGCACAGGGGTCTCTCCCACGGGGAAGTACCCGATGACGGCCACCAACACCACCACGAGAGCCACACTGCCCACAAACGCAACCCACTTCATCCACTTTTTGGGACACACCCGGTCCAGGCTGGTCAGGAATTTCCCCAGCACCACCAGGTTCAGGGCAAAGGTCAAAATGCGGATGGGGTGATTCCAAAAGGACAGGTTGACACAGCTGACCATGTAATCCAAAAAGATGTACAGCAAACACTCCGACGCCACATCCAGAGCGACGGCCCAGGGCCTGCGCGGAGTGGGCGTCTCACCGGATGGCTGCCTTTTGGGAACATCCATAGTGTGTTCTCCCCTCTCAGATCAGCAATAGCCCCAGTCGCGGAGATTGTTGTAGCTCTGCTGGAGGCAGTCAAAGGGGCTGGTCTGGCAGACGTCCTGCTCCACCAGGAGGTACTTGGTCTTGCCGCACCTTTTCAGGGTCCCCAGGATCTTCTCCCAGTTCAGGTTGCCCTCGCCCACAGGAGCCATAATGGGCTCCCAGCCCTTGACGGCCATATCCTTCAAATGGACGCAGGGGATGCGGTCCTGGAGCTTTTCAATCCAGGCACAGACGTCAGCGCCGCCCATCTGCAGCCAATAGGTATCCAGGGTAAAGCCCAGCTCATCGGGAGCAAAGCTCTCCAGCAGCGTGTCAAAAATCAGCTTGCCGTGGAACTTCTGCAGCTCGATATTGTGGTTGTGATACATCAGCAGCTTGCCCGCCGCCGCGATCTTCTTAGCGGGCTCCTTGTAATCCTCCGCAAAGTGCCACAGCCATTCCGGCGTGCAGTACTTCTTGGGCATCATGCCAAGGCCGATGTAATCGCAGCCCATGATGTCATGTTCTTTGATGACAGCCTCCGTGTCGTTGAGGATTCTGCCCGGGTTCCAGTGGGTCAGCACGATCTTCAGCCCATGCTTGTCGCAGAGCTCCCGCACCTGCTCAGCCGGGATGGGACCAATCGCCGAAATCTGCACGGTCTTATAGCCCATCTTTGCCACTTGGCCCAGGGAAAAGTCCAGGTCCTTCGCGGTTTGCGTGTAATCTCTCAGGGTAAACAGCTGGGCACCCAGCTCCATCATATTGCATACCTCCCAAAAAGCGCCCCGCAGGGCGGCAATATTATACAGCATCAGTATAGCATTTTTTCCGAAAAAAAACAGTGCATATTTTGCCTTTATTAATATTTCCAAATCTTTTTGGAAAAGCTTCTGCCCAAAACATCCGTTGCCGCTTTTCTTTCCAGGGGCAACATGATATAATACCTAAAAAGCTCGTTGAAAAGGAGCGTATTTTTATGCTGCAGCAAGTTATGACCGCTCCTGGCGTCATTGAGTTCCGGGAAATCCCCGTACCCCAGCCGGCGCCGGGCGAGGTTCTGATTAAAATCCAAAAAATCGGCGTATGCGGGTCGGATATCCACGTCTATCACGGAGAGCATCCCTTTACCAGCTATCCGGTCACCCAGGGCCATGAGGTCTCCGGGGAAGTCGAAGCCCTGGGAGAGGGCGTCACCGGCTTCGTCCCCGGACAAAAGGTGACCATCCAGCCCCAGGTGGTGTGCGGCAAGTGCTGGCCCTGCCGCAACGGGAAATACAACCTCTGCGAGGAGCTGAAGGTCATGGGCTTCCAAACCACGGGTGTGGCCTCCCACTATTTTGCCGTGGACGCGCAGAAGGTCACCCCCCTGCCGGACTCCATGAGCCTGGACGAGGGCGCCATGATTGAGCCCCTGGCAGTGGCAGTCCACGCCGTGCGCCGCGCCGGGGATGTGCAGGGCAAGGACATCTGCGTGCTGGGCGCAGGCCCCATCGGGATCTTGGTCGCCCAAACCGCCAAGGGCCTGGGCGCCAGAAAGGTGATGGTCACCGACGTCAGCGACCTTCGCCTGGAAAAGGCCCGGGAGTGCGGGGCAGATCTATGCGTCAACACCCGAGAGAAGGATTTCGGTGAAGAGTTCGTCCGTTTCTTCGGCCCGGACAAGGCAGATGTGATCTATGACTGCGCTGGCAACAACATCACCATGGGCCAGGCCATCCAATATGCCAGAAAGGGCAGCACCATCATTTTGGTGGCTGTGTTCGCCACAAGGGGCGATGTGGATTTGGCAGTGCTCAACGATCACGAGCTGGACCTGAACAGCTCCATGATGTACCGCAACGAGGATTACCTCACAGCCATTCAGCTGGTGGAGGAGGGCAAGGTGCATCTCAAGCCTCTGATCTCCAAGCACTTCGCGTTCCGGGACTACTTAAAAGCGTATCAGTACATCGACGAAAACCGCGAAAGCACCATGAAAGTGATTATCAACGTACAGGAATGACAAAAGGGTCGCTGCAGTAAGATGCTGAAGTAGTCAATAGTTAGTAGACACAAAATCTCTTATACCATCAGTTCTGT
>CAUWLU010000038.1:0-19907 GCA_963559705.1 uncultured Acutalibacter sp. | reverse complement strand
TGCCAAATTCTCAAAGTAATTTGAATTCATCACTTGACATTGTGGCAAAGAGCTGATGACGCCCGATGAGGTCCGTATGCTGGACAACCGGTACGCCCTGCTGTTCATACGAGGGGAGAGGCCCATCCTGGATGAGAAGTATGACATTCTCAAGCATCCCAACGTGTCCCTAACTAAGGACGGGAAAACCCCGCCCTATGAGCATGGGCAAACAGACCGGGCTGTGGCAGGAGTCACCGCCCAGCGGGTATCCTGGCCTGTGCAGATCCGCGGGCCAGAGGCGGGACCAGCCTTTGAACTGCTATCCGATGAAGAACTTGAAACACTGTTTGAACCGAAAAAGGAGGAATCGCCTGATGAACAACAAGAAAAAACTCACCAATCCTAAGACCCTGAGCAAAGGAGGCCGCCGGACCTTCGCCCTGTTCGCCGTCTCCATCTTGCTGGCGGGAGCATTTACCACCACCGCCTTTGCCACCGCTGGAGAAGATCCCTTGACTGTGGTGAACAACTTGTCTGATTTCATCTTCGGCCTGATCCGGGCTGTGGGTATCATCCTGCTGGGCTTCGGCGTGGTACAGATCGGTTTGTCCCTGAAATCCCACGACCCCAGCCAGCGGTCCCAGGGGTTCCTCACCCTGGCGGGCGGTATAGTCATCACCTTCGCCAAGGAGAGTACGTCCGTAAAGTGCTGAAGTAAAACCGCACATGGGCTTGTAATGAATTCTGTCCGTGGTAGGACAGCGGTGCAAAGGTATAACCGGAGGAAACTCCACACCGTCATCACCCAATTTATCCGGCGGGGAAACCCAAAGGGGAGTGTAGCATATTGGGAAAGTCGTAAGTTGGGAAAATCATCTACCCACGACTGAACGGCGAGATGAAACATTGTGAACGAGGATGAAGGCTGAATTGCTTAAAGGGCAGTCCAAGGCGGCATAGGCGAGCCAACGGCGAAGGATGATTGAGAAGCCGTGCGCTGTGGCGGAAAGTATAATTTCTTTGCATTCCGTGATATACCCACAACGGCCAACCGTGATAAACGTGTAAAGGACGAAAACCCCACTCCGACATCACAATAAGCCATGTTCAACAAGTCTAAACGGAGATTGCCTAAACTGGAACGCCCCAAAGGGCTATGCGGAAAGCCGCTGAATATCCAGCATGGCAACGGAGCCGCCGTAGTAGTCCGAGCAGGAGAAAGTTCTGCGCATGGCAAAGGGCGGCAGGAAGTCACCCAATACAAAATTATGGAAAGGTGCGTGAGGCATCATGAGAAATCCACAAAACGTATTGGAAAGTCTTAAATCCAAAGCGTGTAACAAAGAATATTCCTTCCAAAGACTCTACCGCAACCTGTATAACCCGGAATTGTACTACCTCGCATACCAAAACATTTATGCGAAGGAAGGCAACATGACGGAGGGGAGCGATGGCAAAACCATTGACGGCATGAGTGCAAAACGTATCGACCGTCTGATTACGTCACTTAAAGACCACAGCTACCATCCCAATCCAGCCCGCAGGACATATATCCAGAAGAAGAACAATCCTCAGAAAAAACGACCGCTGGGTATCCCGTCCTTTGATGATAAATTGCTTCAAGAAGTTGTTCGTATGATACTGGAAAAAGTATTTATGAGGGCGGCTTCTCCCGCCATTCCCATGGGTTTCGGCCTAACCATAGCTGCCATACGGCGCTGATGGAGGTCAAGCATAAGTTTATCGGGACAAAATGGTTTATTGAGGGCGACATAAAGGGCTGTTTCGACAACGTAGACCACGCCGTTTTAATCAATCTGCTGCGCCGTAGAATTAAAGATGAATATTTTATCAGCCTGGTTTGGAAATTTCTGAAAGCCGGATATATGGAGGACTGGGTTTACCACAACACCTACTCCGGCACGCAGCAAGGCTCTATCATCAGTCCCATTTTAGCAAATATCTATCTTCACGAACTGGACTGCTTCATGGAGCGGCTTTCCGCCAGCTTTTACAGCGGGAAGGCGGAGACGGACTACGGAATACCAGAGGCAGGTGAGCCATATGCAATACCTGAAAGACCGCAAATATGGCAAAGACAGGTGGGATCATCTTTCCCCCGAGGAAAAGCAGGCGGCCACAGCGGAAATGAAAGAAACCCGCGCAAGAATGATGAGCGTACCGGCATCCGACCCCATGGACGAAAATTTCAGGCGGCTGGTATACGTCCGCTATGCAGACGATTTCCTGATTGGCGTGATTGGTTCCCAGCAAGACGCATTAGACGTTAAAAATAAAGTCGGTGCGTTTCTAAAGGAAAAACTTAATTTAGAGATGTCAGAAGAAAAAACACTGATTACTCATGCCAAAAAGGACAAGGCTCACTTTCTGGGATACGAAATCTTCGTATGCGATGACCAAATACCCAGAAAAGGCGCACGGGGCAAAACACGGCGGGTCATGAGCGGACAGGTTATGCTATATGTGCCGAAAGAAAAATGGTTGAACAAGCTGTTCTCCTATCAGGCCATGAAAATCACCCACGACCCTACGAACGGGAAGGAAATTTGGAAGTCCATCCAAAGAAAGCAATTACTCCACCTGGATGATTTGGAAATCCTGCGTCAGTATAACGCTGAAATCCGGGGCCTATACAATTACTACAAAATCGCCAATAACGCAACTGTACTGGATTCGTTTGGCTATATGATGAAATACAGTATGTATAAGACCCTCGCCGCAAAATACCACACAAAGGTTAGAAAAATCAGAGATAAGTATCGTATCGGTAAGGACTTTGGAATCCGCTATGAGACGAAATCCGGAAGGAAAACGGCCTTATTCTATAACGAAGGTTTTCGGAGACAAACGGAGATAGCAACAGGTGAATTTGATACAATTGTCAATAGCTATTTCCGTACCAGCCCTTGCAGTCTGATCCAAAGACTAAAAACAAGAAAATGCGAGTGGTGTGAAGCGGAAAATGTGGACCTGGAGGTTCACCATGTACGCAGATTGAAGGATTTGAAGGGAAAAGCCCTATGGAAACGGGCAATGATTGGGCGCAGACGCAAGACGATGGTTTTGTGTACCGCCTGTCATGACTTATTGCACGCTGGAAAATTAGAATGATTTCTGGAGAGCCGGATACGCTGAGAGGTGTAAGTCCGGTTCGGAGGGGAGTCCTTGGAAACCTGCCGCAGTAATGTGGTAAGGCGCCGGGTGCTTACCCTACTCTTGGACTTGATCACCGGGGGCTGAACCGTGCAAACACGCATTTTAATGGAAAAGGGGGGAGCGCCATGAGCGACAACTGGGTGGTACAGAACCTGCAAAACGCCCTGGACACCTGGAACAAATATCTAACGGAGATCTGGCAGCTCATTGCCCAAAGCCCGGCGGAATTTAAGGGAGGTGCCATCTGGGGCGTGATTCTCAACATCCACGACGCGGTGCGGGCCGTGGGCTTGGCGTTGCTGGTGCTGTTTTTCCTGGTGGGGGTCATGCGCACTTGTGGGTCGTTCGCTGAAATGCGCCGGCCGGAAGTGGCTCTCAAGCTGTTCGTCCGGTTTGCCCTGGCGAAAGGGGTGGTCACCTATTGCCTGGAGTTGATGCTGGCCCTGTTCGAGATCGTCCAAGGGTTGGTGTCCACGATTCTAAACGCTTCCGGCCTGGGGGCTGCCGACGACATGGTGCTCCCGGAGGAGATCGTCACGGCGGTGGAGGACTGTGGCTTTTTCGAGTCCATCCCCCTGTGGGCAGTTACCCTCATCGGAGGACTGTTTATTACAGTGCTGTCCTTCCTAATGATCCTCACGGTGTATGGGCGTTTTTTTAAGCTGTATTTATACACGGCTATCGCTCCAGTGCCACTCTCTACCTTTGCAGGGGAGCCCACCCAAAACGTGGGCAAGAGTTTTCTGAAAAGCTATGCCGCCGTGTGCTTGGAAGGGGCCATCATCGTGCTGGCCTGTGTGATTTTCTCCTTGTTCGCTGCCGCCCCTCCGGTGGTGGATACGGACACCGCAGCGGTCGCTCAGGTGTGGAGCTACATTGGTGAGCTGATCTTCAATATGCTCGTCCTCGTAGGCTCGGTAAAAATGGCCGACCGTATTGTGCGGGAGATGATGGAATTGTAAAAGGAGGTCTTTATGGAAGTTAAAATCAACCGGGAAATCCGCAACTACACCGAGAGTATGTTCTTTGGCTTGAGCCTGCGCCAGTGTGTATTTTCTGTGATGGCCATTGCCGTGGCGGTGGGGTTGTACTTCTTGCTGCGGCCCTACTTTGGCCTGGAAACGTTGTCCTGGGTGTGCGTCCTGGGGGCAGCCCCCTTTGCCGCCCTGGGGTTCATCTCCTATCACGGCATGACCGCCGAGCAGTTCCTCTGGGCCTGGATGCGCTCGGAGCTGTTAGAACCCAAGCAGCTGAAATGCGAGCTGCAAAACCTTTACTACGAACTTTTGAGAGGGGGAACTAAATGCTGAAAACCCTGAACAATCAGAAAAAATAGGAAAAAGAACGCTACGCCGTCCCACGCCGGGTGCAGAATGTGATTCCCATTCGCCGCATTTGGAAGGACGGCGTTTTTCTATGCGGGAACCTTTACACCAAGACCTTCCAGTTCACGGACATCAACTACCGGGTGGCCAGCAGAGAGGACAAGGAGAGCATGTTTCTCTCCTATTCGGAGCTGCTCAACTCTTTGGATTCTGGCGCGTCCGCCAAGCTGACCATCAACAACCGGAGGCTAAACAAAGCTCACTTTGAGGATTCCATCCTCATGCCGTTACGGTGTGACTTCCGAGATGAGTACCGCCAGGAGTACAACCAGATGCTGTTGGACAAAGCCACAGGAGCCAATGGTATCATGCAGGAGAAGTACCTGACCCTCTCTGTCGCTAAGAAAAACGTGGAGGAGGCCCGGTCGCACTTTGCCCGTGTGGGAGCGGACTTGACATCTCACTTTGCAGCCCTTGGTTCTAAGTGCAAGGAATTGGATGCCTGGGAGCGGCTTCGCGTCCTCCACGACTTCTACCGCCCTGGGGAGGAGGACGCGTTTCACTTTGACCTCTCCCAGTCCGCCCGATTGGGTCATAGCTTTAAGGACGGTATCTGTCCCGACAGCGTGGAACGCTTTTCCGATCACCTCAAGCTGGGGGACAAATACTGCCGGGTACTGTACCTGAAGGAGTACGCCAATTACATCAAGGATGAAATGGTCAACGAGCTGACAGACTTCAACCGAAATCTGATGCTCTCCATCGACATCCTGCCCGTTCCCACGGATGAGGCGGTGCGGGAGGTGGAGAATCGGCTGCTTGGGGTGGAGACTAACATCACCAACTGGCAGCGGCGGCAGAACCAGAACAACAACTTCTCTGCCGTCGTCCCCTACGACATGGAGCTCCAGCGTAAGGAGAGCAAGGAGTTTTTAAATGATCTGACCACCCGTGACCAGCGGATGATGCTCTGCGTCCTCACACTGGTTATTATGGCGGACAGTTACCAGCAGCTGCAAAGCGACACGGAGTCCATCCAGGCGGTGGCCCGTAAGCAGATGTGCCAAATGGCAGTGCTCAAGTTCCAGCAGATGGACGGCCTCAACACGGTATTGCCCATCGGGGTGCGAAAAATCAACGCCTTCCGCACCCTCACCACCGAGAGTTTGGCGGTGTTTATGCCCTTCAAGGTGCAGGAGATTCAGGACAAGGGCGGTATCTACTTTGGGGAGAATGCCATCTCCCACAATCTACTCCTGTGCAACAAGGCAAATTTGCTGAATCAGTCAGCGTTCCAGTTAGGCGTGCCGGGGTCGGGCAAATCCTTCCTTTCCAAGGAACAGATTGCCTTCCTCATTCTCAACACGGAGGACGATGTGCTGATCTGCGACCCGGAAAACGAATTCGGTCCCCTGTGCCAGACCTTGGGCCGGGAGGACGCCACGGTGATCCACATGGCCGCCGGCGGGAAGGACCGCTTAAACGCCATGTACATGGTGGAGGGATATGGCGAACAAAACCCCATCGTGGAAAAGAGCCAGTTTGTCATGTCCCTCATCGAGCAGATCGACCGTCGGGGAGTGGGCCCGCAGCACAAGTCCATCATCGACCGGTGCACGGCCCTGGTGTACCAGGAGGTGGAGAGAACGGGCAAGTCCGCCACTCTCTGTGACCTGCGGTAAAAGCTGCTGGAGCAGCCGGAGGACAAGGCGAAAGACATCGCCCTCTCCCTGGAGCTGTTTACCACCGGCTCCTTGGACATCTTCGGCAAGGAGAGCACTGTGGACTTGGATAAGCGCATTGTGGTGTTCGACATCCACAGCCTGGGGGAGCAGCTGAAGCCTACGGGCCTGCTGGTGATTACCGACACCATCTTAAACCGGGTCACCCTCAACTGGAAACTGGGCAAACGCACCCACGTCTTTATTGACGAGTTCCATGTGGTGTTCGAGAACGAGCAGAGCGGTATTTTCTTCAACTCGGCGTGGCGGCAGTTTAGAAAGCGGGGGGCCTATCCCACGGCCATCACCCAGAACGTGGAGTACCTTTTGGATTCAGTCCAAGCCAGTACCATGCTCTCTAACTCCGAATTCATCGTCATGCTGAACCAGGCGGCCTCTGACCGGGAGAAGCTCTCTAAGCTTCTCAACATCTCCAAGGAACAGATGAGCTACGTCACAAACGCGGACGCTGGCTGCGGCCTGCTCCGTTACGGCAGCGCTTTGGTGCCCTTTGTGAACCGTTTCCCCAAGGACACCAAGCTCTATGCCCTGATGACCACCAAGCCCGGCGAGAGTGTGTTCGGAGGCGTCCATGGGTAAGGACATCAAGACCAAGGCTGCCCAGGAGGTGAAAACCCTAGAGTCCGCAGGGGAACCGGGCAAGCGCATGAAGCAGGCCTATATCCGGGAAAAGCAGCGCAAAGTGGGGGACATCTCTGGCACGTCCCCGCCCCCCTTGGGGGAGGAGAGAGCCTCTGACCAGCCCGGGGCAGTACATTCCGAGCAACCGGAATATGCACCTTCTGCCAAGGGAAAAACTTTGAAAATCCCCTCTCCCGGAGAGCAGATGAAGGCTGCCTTCCTCCAGGCGAGAAAGGCAGCAGTTTCAGAGCAGTCCGTCAAGCAGGATCAACAGGAGGACCCATCCGCCCAGGCAGCCCAGCAGGTCGGCGAGACGGGAAAGCGTACGGCGGATTCCGCTCTCCATCGTATGGAGCAAATGGGGCGTGAGAGCCTTTTCCAAGTGAATCCCCGCATGGAACAAACGCAGGAAAGTTTCCAAGAACTGAAAGACACGGTGAAGAATTCCCGGCAGGAGGGCCAGCGTCCCCTTGCCAAAGCGTCCTTGTCTCGCAAGGAAGGGGAGAGGGCGGCGTATTCTTCCCTACGGCAGGTGAAAGATCAAA
This sequence comes from uncultured Acutalibacter sp., assembly GCA_963559705.1. Lineage (GTDB taxonomy): Bacteria > Bacillota > Clostridia > Oscillospirales > Acutalibacteraceae > Acutalibacter. The sequence continues at coordinate 12,515 of CAUWLU010000038.1, read as the reverse complement.
CGAATCAGCATTCCCAGAAAATGCCGTCTATCACAAGAAAACGTAGGATGGCATCCATCAAAACGCCCGCCAAGGGAAACGTGAAAACCGCCGCCCATTTCATCAAGACGGCGGAATGGAGCAGCGACGCCGGGATCAAGACCAGTCAGCAGGTAGCCGCCAAAACGAAGGCGGCCGCCAAAGCTGCGAAGCAATCCGCCCGGCGGATGCAGGGGGCACGGGCCAAGGCGCAAGTAGCTGCGCGGATGGCAAAACAGGCGGCCCATGTCACGGCCAAGACCATCAAAGCAGCCATTGCGGCTGCAAAGGCGCTGGTGACCGCCCTTTTTGCCGGAGGCTGGGTGGTGGTGATGGTAGTCGTGGTGATTTGTCTGATCGGGTTGCTGGTGGGTTCCTGCTTCGGTATTTTCTTCTCCGGGGAGGACATCGGTACCAGCCAGACTGTCCGCACAGCTATTGCCCATGTCAACCAGGAATACCAGGAGCGGCTGGAAGAGATCCAGACCAGTTATACCTATGACACCTTGGAGATCACCGGAAACCAGGCGGTGTGGAAAGAGGTATTAGCTGTCTACGCTGTCAAGACTACCACCGACCCCCAAGGGCAGGACGTGGCCTCCATGGACGAGGAAAAGCTGGGCCTGTTGACGGAGGTGTTCTGGAAGATGAATCAGATCTCCGCTAGGGTGGAGACATGTGCCGAAACCACCCAGGGTGAGGATGGAGAAACTGTGGAAACAGAAGTCATTGTACTGGTTATCACTGTGTCTAGCAAGACCGCCCAGGATATGGAGGAACAACTGGGATTTGACACAGACCAAAAAGAGCAACTGCAAGAGCTGCTCTCCCCGGAATACAATGACTTGTGGAACGAGTTGCTGTACGGCGTTGCCCTGGGCGGCGGCAACGGGGATTTGGTGGCTATTGCCCAGTCCCAGGTGGGCAATGTAGGCGGTGTGCCCTATTGGTCTTGGTACGGGTTCTCCGGGCGAGTGGAATGGTGCGCCATTTTTGTCTCCTGGTGCGCCGGCCAGTGTGGGTTACTGGACAGTGGAGCAGTTCCCAAATTTGCTGGGGTAGGCACCGGCGTCAACTGGTTCCAATCCCGGGGCCAATGGCTACCTGGCAGCGCCACTCCGGAACCTGGGATGCTCATTTTCTTTCAATGGTACGGCAGCGATTCCCTCATCGCTGACCATGTGGGTATTGTAGAACGGGTGGAAAACGGTCAGGTCTACACCATTGAGGGAAATTCAAACAACATGGTGAGACGCAAGAGTTATCCCCTGGGGTACGGAGAAATTAAGGGGTATGGCATACCTTTGGATTGATGGTATTGAAAGCAGGGCTGCGAAAGCCCTGTTACATACGAGCGAAAAAAGGACTGATTTTTATGAGTAGAGCGTTCTGGAAAAACAATTTTTCCGGGGTATAAAGATGTCTTCTTTTGAGAACTCCGTTCGACTTTTTAAATAAAAACAAGTTAGTCAAGAAACGGCATAATTCATACAATATTTTGTTGTGGAAATATTATGATGATATAATTAGCACAAAGTTTAAAAGAGTACAAGCACTGTACACTTACAATTAATTCCTCATGTATATTAATAGAAAACGAGTTCAAGACATGACTTATACCTATGAACCCGATTTATGATTAGTTGAAAAAGTTTGCCATTATATCCGAAAAAATTATTTTTGGAAAATTATAGGACATAGAGCCTTCGTTCTATGTTTTGACCAAATTATTGTAGGGGAGGTGAAACCAATGTTTTGTCATCTGGTTTCTTAAATATAGAAGGGGTTTTGAATTTTCAAAACATGAACTTTTATGGAATAGATATATTATTCATAGAAAGGAGTTCCCGTTATGAAAAAGCTAATTTCGTTGTTGCTCGTGACTTTGCTTATTGTTTCGTTGTTCAGCATGGGTGTGTCGGCTGAGTCTGTCCCGCAAGTTTCAGACGATACGCTATACGCAAAATATTTTCCTGAAGGCGTTCCGGACTACTTGAACGATGAACAAATTCAGCAGGTATTAGATGGTCAATACCTCAGTGTGGTTGTGAACAATGAGATTATAACCTATAACCCCGAAAACAATCCCGCTTTTGCTATTGGCCAAACGAGGGCAGGACAGACTGTCTGGGACGAAGATTTGACGGTAAATCACACTTGGTGGCCAGAATATGGGAAATTGACCTATTCTATAAGCGGTAATTCGTATACTGCCACCACTCGTTACTTCATCGGGAATCAGGATCAAGGAACTTCTTCCCAAACTGGAAGAAGTTGGTGCCACATTGTTCTTGCAAATGGGAGCAGTACACAAAATCAGAGTGAAACTGTAATTGCACCGTTGATTGGATCAAAGTATATTGATACCAGTTGCTCGATTACAGGAAACAGCGCTGTGAGCTATTTGGAGTATGCTTATCGAAACTTGCGTACAGACTGGAATAGGTCCATTAAAGTTAAATAAAGATATTTACACCGTTTTTTGAAATAAAAGAACATTTGTTGAGAGGCTAATTTTCTGAAAAGAAACCTGATATCAAACTAGTTTTGAAAAGGAAATTAATAGATTTGTCAATCCTAATCCTTAGTTCCTCACAATTAATCTCCTTTTTCAAAAAAGATAAATATATTAATTTGTATTTTCATACTGTTTGGGTTGGGGAATCTTTTTAGAAAGAAGCATAGGTAGGACCAGTGCAGATATTTTCAGTACCTGCACTGGTTCCTACCATCTATGCTAGAATCTGTGACAGCGTTTTGTCTGATCAGTTGCGGGAGGAACAAAAGTGAAATTAGCAAGTATTGCTGTGCAGCAATTTTTCGGATATACGAAGAAACGACCGGCATTGGTTGCCTTTTTCTTCGCTGGAATTACTCTTTCGGCATTAATTCTGATTTTCAGTCAGGCTGGAGAAGTTTTCTCCCTGAATACCACAGACAAAAAAGCACCCACAATTATGTCATAGTTCTCCAGCACACGGTTTAACGGCAGTCCCATATTTTTTCCTTCGTCATTGCAGACAATAGCAACCGGTTCTTCCCACGGATAAAGCGCCTGAATGGGGCCGCCTACCATTTCCTGCATTTCATGAAGGTCGTTTTTCATCTCAACAGGCCGAGCTGCTTTGCCCGGTTCTACAAGCAATACTCGCATTCTGGCAGATCACTTCACTTGCAGGGAAAAGGGCTTGAGGCTTTTCCCGATTGCTTCATAGTTTTCAAAATGCACCTCGCAGCCCAACAGATAGGACACTGCTTCTTCCCATTCTTTTAAGGGGTATTTTTCCTTGTCCGGCAGGCGGTACAGATCACCAAGCGCCGCCCATTTGAGTTCCGGCAGCAGACGCAGGATGGAGATAAAGGTGCGGTGCTGTTCGGCTATCACATCCAAAAGTCCAAGTTTTTTCAATCAATCCCTCCAGTATGATAAAAATAGGGACGGAGCGCTCCGCAGCGCCCCGTCCGATTGGTTCTTACGCTATTTTTTCCTGCGGTTACGAATATGCAGGAACACAAGGCCGCCCAAAATGACAGCGCATAAACAGATCAAAATAATTGCTTTTGGTTCCATTGATTGATTCTCACCTCACTTCTGTGGCGATGACCACCGTGCGGGCGTTTTCCCATTCATAGGAACAGGTGACAAGCGTCAGCAGGCGGCAGTCCTCGCCGGGGATGGTTTGGGATTCGTATAATGACTGTGCGAAGAGCTCTTTCTGAAAAGACAGAAAATCCGCATGATCCGCAAATTCAGTGCGGTTAAACCGGAGCTTTGTGATATCGGTTTTCAGCACAGCCGCAATTTGGTATTCCCGCAGTCCATCACTGGTCTGCAGCAGGATTTTGGAATGTTCTTTGCGGAAGGCTTCATCAGCCATCTTTTGAAGAACAGCGAACATGGTCCCGTCATTCATGTTGTGTCCGTAGACCACGGTATTTTGACTCTCTGCGGAACAATCCCATTGAAAAAAGATGCTTCCGGCAGTGCGCCATTCTCCCTTGTAGGTACGTCGCAGATAGTATTCGGGATCATCGGCGCTGCTTTGCAAAACCGGGTAATCCACACAGGTACCGGGAATGAAAATCCACCCCATAATATCCGGGTATTCGGCCTGCAAAGCGGGAAGGTCCACAAGGGATTCCGGTACTGGCTGTTCTTTCCCAGCCGGTAAAACCCCGGAGCTTTCGGCTCCGGGGAGAGGCTGTGCATATTCTTTTTTCAGGGCTTGTGCTTCTCCATTGGTCAGCTCCGGCTGTAGAACCAAAAACCAGAGAAGTCCCAATAGGCTCAGGCACAAAAGGTCGATGCAAAATCCTTTTAGAAAGATTTTCATTGTTTGCTATCCTGCTGTTCATCGGTCTGATCAGCAGATTTGCGCTTTTTACCTGTATAGCGCAGGAACAGCAGAGCGCCGCCGGACAAAACTGCCAAGCCCGCGAGAGTGCCAAGGATGGCAGGTATCCACGGGTTATCGCCGGTCTGCGGAACAGAGGGAACCTCCGGCACCAACTTGTTATGCATTTTTACGGTTGTTGTTTCGCCCGCCTTGATCTTTACCGTCTGGTCATCAGGCAGAATGTACTTTTTGGCATCCTTGCCAGCCACTTCGGATACGGTATATTCGCCCACACGGAGGGTGACGTTGATTTCACCGTTCTCATCGGTCTGGAATTCCTGCTCATAGGCATTGCCCATGAAGTCAGTACCGCTGATTTTGAAGGTGCATCCTTCGATCTTATCATCGTCGGCAGTCTTTACTACCTTCAGAGAACCGGTCTGCGCCTTGTTCAGGAATCCTTCGCCAGCTTCGGTTTCGATGCGGACAATCGCTTCATTCTCAGTAATGGAGAAAGGATAATATCCGTCATCCTTTTCGAAAAATTCCGGCGCTTCCTTCTCATACAGGAAGTAGTTTCCGTACACAAGATCCTTCATCTGGTAGAGACCCGGTTCGGTTTCTGTCATTTCACCTGCCAGCTTGTCGATATCCGCATTGAATTCACCGTTATTGTCCACATCGGCATAAACTTCAAAAACAGCCCCGGACAGCTTGTGGTCCGGATAATCGGCGTCTACCTTTATGGTTTCGGCGGTACCTTTGATGATCTGGTTTTCAATGGTGATTTCGATGGTCTGTCCGTCCTCAGTAATTTCTACCGGGAAGATTTCTTCCGTCAATACGAAGGCTTCCGGAGGTGCGATTTCACGCACGAGGAAGTTTCCAGCAGGCACCTTATCAAACTCAAAATACCCGATTTCATTGCTCTCGGTGACCATGAGGGCGGTTTCTTCGGTGAACTCCATTTCATCAAAACGGAACAGACCGATAACAGCGCCGCCTAATTCAAAACCATCCTGATCGACCTTCCATTCAGATATCTTGCCGCGCTTTAAGGTGTTTTCAATGGCTTCTCCATCGTTCACTTCAATTTCCACTTTCGCCACATCCTGTCCGGCATACTCAAACACCACAGGGTATTTTTTGTCGCTCAAAATGTAGTGATCGTCGGTACCGATTTCCTGTACATATAGGGAAGCCCCGCAGGGGATGTCGGTTTTAAATACGGCATTTCCGTTCTCGTCAATGCTGATGGTTTCCATCAGCCCGTCTGCCGGGATGGAGGTGCCATCGGAGGCGGTCAGTTGTTCCGTAGCGAACAGTCCGAAAGTAATGTTTTTCCATTCCTCATTCATGCCGAGGGAGAAGATTTCGTCCTGTTCCAGCAGCTTCTTGAGGGAAATCTCCACTTTCTGGCGTTCATTGACAAACCCAATGCTGGCGGAGGTGATCTCTACTTCCTGACCTGCATAGGACAAAACGACTTCCTTGGGTTCAGGATCGATTACCATGCCATCCGGCGCAGTGATTTCCTTCACCTGATAGCGGCCGAGATATAAAAGTTCCGAGGTGGCGGTTCCATCACTTCCAGTGGTCAAAGCAGCCGCCAGTTCGCCTGCTTTCATGTGGACGCTTCCGTCCGGGGTAACGACATCTTCCAGTGCAGTGATTTCATAAACAGCGCCCGGCTGGCCCTGCACCTCATACTGAGGCTGGTACATCCCGCCGGATTCAACAACATGGCTGAATACTTCGCCCTCTTTGGAAACCGTAATCGTTCCCTTTTGCGGGATATTGTATTTCTCTACCGTGATGACTTCCTGTGAACCGTCCACCACAAAGGGAACCGGCTCTTTGTCAAGAACATATCCCCATGGACTCTGCTGTTCATACAACTCGTAATTTCCAAACGGAAGCGGTTCTGGCAGCATAAGGGTTCCTGTGGCGTCCGTCACAAAAGTGTCGATATCGATGGGGCTGGGGTAATTGATATGCTGTACTACCCACTCGCCGGTATCGGTGTTACGGATTTTGACTGCTGTTCCCGCCAGAGGAATGATTTTGCCGGATTCGGCGTCTTGCTTCTCAAAGCGGATGAGCGAGGTAAAGGTGGGGTTATTGAGAATGAAATAATAGGTTTTACCGTGCTCGGAAATGAACACGGAGAAGTCCGGGACAAATTTCTGTCCTTCCGCACCTTTGGTCTGATGCACGATGTACAGACCATAGAGGAAGGCAGTTCCTTTTCTGCGGTGATTGTACCGAATTCCTTTTTATCCGTAGAAACATGAAGTTTGTTCCCACTGATGGAAAAATCCACTCCCGGATAACTGACGGAGAAATCTTTGAGAACATTGTTTTCATCCACCAGTGTGGTTTCATTTTTTCCAGTGTCCTCATTGTATTTGAGGTCATGGGCATATGCGCCGACCGCACTGAGATTGTCGGTGGCAAAGGATGGAATGGTGTGATAATTTACCACGTTTTCCCTCAGCTTCTGAAAGACCGTTTTTGCCGCAGGGCTGTTGGCAGCAATTTCATTCACGATCTGGTTTTCATACGCGGTGCCAAGCTGCCCATGGGCAATCAGCCAAATGAGGATTTGGGTGGCAATGTATTCGTCTACGGCGCTGCCGCCATACTTGGTGCCGGTTTCCACGTTATATCCCAAGGTCAGGGCGGTGTTGATCATTGCTTTCTGTTCCGTGGTAAGGGCGGCATAATCATCCGACTGGTCATAGCCAACCCCGGTATGAGTTGCCACGCCAAGCTGGATGCAATAGGCAGTACGGAAGGCTGTCAGATCGTTGATCCGCAATTCTGAAAATTTGTTGGAACTGTAACCACCGAATGGGGTTGGCAGATTGGAACTGAGGGAATACCCGCTGCCTTGATGGTCGATCATGGAGATATATCCATCATAGTCGTATTCAGCGGCAAAAGCGTTGCTTGGTACAATACCAAAGCAAAGAAGCACCGCCATCATCATGGACAGAAGTCTTTTTAGATATTTTTTCATGAAGTTCTCCTTTCGGATAAAATAAAAAATGCCCCGCAGGCTGAAAGAAAACTCTCAACCTACGGGGGCAAGTCAATTTAGCGTTCTTCTTTGTATTTGGGATGGCGCTGTTTTTTGTGAGGGACTACCTTCTGAGGCAGTTCTTTCTGGGTGATCCAGACTGCTTCCAAAACAGGAGCAATTTCAATTCCATTCTGTTGGCATCCATTCAGAATACCTTCCAGATAGGCTTTGGAGGGTAGCGCCGGGGTATCTTTGTACGGGCTGTTCATGGTATATGCCATGATTTCCCGTCTGACTCCGTCCTGATCTGTCACTGTAACAGGCTCCTTCCCATATAAAAAGGGGAATCCTTCGTAATGATCCAGATGCTATTCGTCCCGTTCCGAAATACGCCAGAGGACACCGTCCACATAGCTTCCTTCTTCCGGCAGAATGGTGGCGACGCCATTCCCGCCGCCATTGGAGCGGAACGCAAGGCGGTATCCCTCTAACCGGACGGTGTCGACCACTTCCGCATCCGGACAGCGGAACGCCATCTGATTCAGATTCATATTCGAACCATAAGCAAAGTAAAGTTTTTCGTTGGTTTTTATCACCTCCAGTATTATCTTTCTTGGTTTTGGCGGTTCTGCAGGCTGGGGTATTGAGCTTTATCGTAGCGCCATGCCCGGTCGCCGGGAAGGTTTGAAAGCAGATGTTCCCGCACATTTTTATATTCCGGTCCAATAAGCCCAAGACGCAGCAGAAAGGTGCGGAAGGTAAAGGCGGGGTTTTCGCTGATCTCGGTTTTCCGCATGACTGTCCGGCTCTGGTTAATAGCCTGTGCGGAGATTGCCAGTGCCAATGTAATATTTGCCCTGACTTTGCCTGCATGGAGGGTGCTTTCAAAACAACGCCATTCCAAGGTTCCACGGTAAAACACAGAATGAAGGTTTAAGGCATAGTATCTTGTCCAGTTGTAATGCTCGTAGCTTCCGTCAGAACCTTCATACCATTCCCGCCTTAACCGATCCATGGTAGTATTGCTTGGAAGTTTGCGGATTTTCTCCAGCATGGGTTCCCGCACCTTTTGGCACCAGCGTTCCACCCGGCTCTCGTTTACATTTAAGGCTTTGAATAGGATATCCTCTTTGGAATACATAATGGAAAGGGCATTTTTCAGGCTCTGCGGTGTATGCTTGGAAGCGTCCACATGGACGTGCATACCGCAGCTTCCATTGACAACAGCCCCCGCATGACGCAGGGTACGAACAACTTCCTGCAGTTTTCCCATTTCGCTGTACTCCAGTTTTGGGGAATTCATCTCCACCTTGTAGTCACCGTCACCGATTGGAACCTGCTGACGCCCGGTTCGATGAGAACCATGGATACTGGAGTCGTAAACAAACCGCCATGTTTTTCCCTCGTTATCGGTCACTTCCCATGGATCATAGGTGCGGGAAGAACGGGAATGGACAGCGTTGGTTCCGAACAGGGAAGCCACGGCTTCTGCTGCCTGCTGGCGGGTGAGTCCCGTCATCTCAATTTCACAGCCGAAGTATTGGTCTTTCAGATCAATCGATGGCATTCACCTCCCGATGGGCAGAAGCCAACCGTTTGCCGATAGCTTCCACCACTGTAACGGTAACGCCGTTTCCGGCCTGTTTGTAGAGCTGTGCGTCCGATTGAAGAGGAAGCACTCTGTCGATCTGTTCGTCCCGCCATCCCTGCAGCCGCAGGCATTCTTTTGGAGTCAGCCTGCGGATTCGACCGCCGAAAAAAACACCGTGGCGGTCTTGGGCAGTGAGGGTAAACATGGGTTCTTCCGCAGATTTGATTCGCCGCCCGTTCTGACGGACAGTTTCCCTTTCCGGGGTAAGGACCGCACGGGCTTCCAAGGTTCCTTGGTCGCTGTTTGTGGTGAGGGTATGAGCGATTTTTCTGCCAACTCTGCCGCGGTGGGTATTCAGTCCGGCAAACGCCAAACTGATGCTATCGCCGGGATACGCCATTTTATAGCCTTTTTTCGTGTTTTCCTTAATCGGAAGCCCAACTTCATACAGTCCGGTTTTCCCGCCAAATCCACCCGTTTGTGCAGCAAGGGTACAGCTTATTCCTTTTGTGGAATAGATTCTTTCTCCCTGAGCTCCGGGAAGGATTTGTACAAGAGATGTTCCTGCTGTTTCGGTGAAAGGAAATATTTTTCCTCTGCATCGTTCATCAAGATATCCGATAAGATACACCCTTTTTCTGGATTGGGGGACTCCAAAATCTTTGCTGTTGAGCACCTGCCATTCCAAACCATACCCCAGTCTGTCCAGCGTATGGAGGATGGTCGCAAACGTCCGGCCCCCGTCATGGTTAAGCAGGCCGGGTACGTTTTCAAGCAGCAGATACGCAGGTCTTTTTGCCGCAGTCAGCCGGGCAATTTCAAAGAACAAGGTACCTCTGGGGTCGGAAAATCCTCCACGGTTTCCAGCAATCGAAAAAGACTGGCAGGGAAATCCGCCGCACAGCAGGTCGAAGTCGGGGATGTCGTTTGGATCGGCTTTTCGGATATCTTCACAGAACCACTCTCCTTTGGTATCGAATAAGGCTTCATAGCTTTGGTTGGCTTTTTTGTCAATTTCGCAGTGTCCTACACAGGTAAATCCTCCGGCACGGCTAAGTCCTTCCCGGAACCCGCCAATACCGGAGAACAGGTCAATATATCGTATGGTTTTTCTTATCACGCTCCCTCTGTATAAATCTGTGAACAGCTAAACAGCAATCAATCGGCATCGCCCCTTTCTCTCAGTGAAATGGAATCTATATGAAAACAGCCCGCAGGAAACTGCGGGCTGTTACTGGCTGCCTTATGCGTAGGCTTCTTCTTCATTTTCATTGGTTTCGCCGGTTTCTATGGCATCGTCATCCGGCTCGATTTCTTCTTCCTCGTTCTGATTCCAGCTTTCCGGCATGGTATCCTCATCGTTCTCGCTGGGGCATCCCGCGCCACGGTCATCTCCCTCTGCGGGGATTTCCTTGCTTTCCAGCCCCTCATCTTCGGCAGGGGCCTCCAAATCGTCGCTGTCGTCGCCCAAGCCCTCTGGTTCCTCATTGTCGGGTACTTCCTCATCCTCGTCGTTTGCGGGGCTTTCTGCGGGTTCCCAGCCGTTCTCTGCCTGTTCCTCATGTTCGGCGGCTCTGGCGGCTTCGAATTCTTCTTCGGCTTCTTCCAGCGCCTGCTCAATCAACCCGATGACGAATTCCTTTTGGGTGAGGCGGCGATGATAGGCTTTCTCGTAGTTTTCAAGGTATTCCTTTACCCTCTGGAACAATTCCTCGCTCACCTGAAATGCTAATGTTCTTCCTTTTTCCATAATTCTGTTAGCCCCTTTCTCATAATGTTCCCGGATGATCATTTCGATGAATTTGCTCATCGTGCTTTCTGTTTCCCTGATTTCCTCGCTGATTTGGTTATGCAGATCCAGCGGGATTTTGCAGGTTACGCCCTTTGTTTCCACGCCTATCGCTCCTTTTTTCGTTCTTTCCCTTTCGGGCAACACAAGCATACTGCAACCCGCCGGATAAAGCTATTACCAAGACCAACAACCTTTCAGTCAAAGCAGGCTCAACAAACGTCACAACCAATAAAGGCTATGTGGGGGTTATTCTTCTTCCAGCAGGGAACCAAGGAAGCCCATCATCTCCTGCGGAATGGCTTCTTCCTGCTGCGGTATGGGCTGGGAAGGCACAGCTTTGAGTTCTTCCCGCAGCACCCGGCGCAGAATTGTTTCCAGTTCTTCTCGCTGGGCATTTTCCAGAATCACCTGTACCAGAAAGGCGTTTTTTTGGCCTTCCGACACAGGCTGTCCTGTTCGCTCACGTTGCCCTTGACTACCGATGCGCCGCCGCCCAGCATCACCACCGGGATGGCTTTCAGGTCAAACCCTGATTCCATAGCTGCCGAAAGAAGGCGCTCTGTGTAAAGCCGCCCTTGTTTCTGGATAATGTTTCGGGCGTCCTCATCCATACTGCAGGGCTTTCCTGTCAGAACACGCTCCACCTGAGCGTCGGTCACAGACAGCCCGGTATCCCGGCGGACCTGTTCTTTCGTTTCATCAATGCAGCGGATCATACCGAGTTCCAGACTTCGGCAGGTAGCCGCATTAGGAACACCATTATCCAGCCGCATCAGATCAACGGTCCATCCACCAATGTCCATGAGAAGAACAGAAGGCTCATTCTGGATGAGTTCCGGATGCAGAGCAATGGCGGAATAGCCCTGTGGGAACAGTTTTACATCCTCAATGGTGATTTTATAGGCGATTCCTTCAAACTGAAAGCACACCGGCTGGGAAGAACGTAGAAGATATTCCCGGAAATGCTTTTTCTCACGGCCAAATCCAGCCAGAGGCAGCCCGGCAGCAATGCGCACCGAACACTCTGTTTTTCCACCTCGCTGTTTGATTTCCTTGGCAATGGCTGCAAGGGTAAGCAGGTAGTAATTGTCGTTTTCCATTTTGTTGCGCAGGATCGGCTGCCTGCCGGTTCCGCAGACATAAAACTTCCCGCCGAATTCCAGTGTGTTTTGCAAGGTGTAGGGTTCATGGGAATACTCTGCAATACCGGCTGGGAAAGAAAAATGCCGGGTTTTGATTGCGTAATAGCCATGGTCGATGCCAATGTTCATGGTTTTACTCATCCTTTCTTGTTGGTTGTTGAAAACTTGAGATTCTTGCTGAGTTAGAGCTTAGAGTTATCTTGTTCTTTCCCAGCTGGTAAAGTATTAGGGGGGAGAGTGTGAGAGGGGGGAAAGCGGAAAACCGCCCCGGCCATTCAGCCGGAGCGGTTCTAAAAAAGGGCGCACTACCCCCTTGTATCTTGAGGGTTTGAAATTGGCCCATTTGGGGCTATCGTCAATCTATCTATATATCTGCCGAAAACTTTTACAGTTCCGACAACGGGAAAAAAGAGTGGTAAACGCAAAAAAGCGGAGTTCCCAGCCTGAAAAATCAGGTGAAAACTCCGCTTATGCTCATAAAAAGTCTTTGTTTTGCTATTTTTGGGAAAAGGCATCTATGGAAAATCACTTTGGATTTTGCGCTCTAAAAAGCCTGCAAACCCGCATGAATACTGACAAAAATGGGGTAGACATCTAAAGTGTCTACCCC
>CAUWLU010000037.1:0-20258 GCA_963559705.1 uncultured Acutalibacter sp. | reverse complement strand
CGTGACTAGCAAGACGGATTCCAAAGCAAAGCTGCCCACCCATTTTTCCTTGGAGAGCATTACCAAACTGCCATCCCTAGTGCTGTGCGAACAGGTTCGTACTCTGGACAAGCAGCGCTTGGGGGAACGTCTAGGAAGGTTGACTCAAAAGGAACTCCAACAGCTAGATTATGCTCTTTCAGTAAGTTTCGGCCTGAGAAAGCCCCATAAGAAAAAGAAAGAGAAAGTCCGCAAGTCTTCTCTGATAATGACCTTGTGTCCTTCCTGTGCGAATGCTTTTTGCTGGGATGGGGAGCACATTCTCAAGCGGATGGATCCAACCTCGACAGAGATGGATTTGTGCACATTCTGTGGGCAGCGATACGGGCATGAATATAATGTAATAAAGCGAGTAGGGAGTGGGAGATGCCAAAGATGACTCGAGATTCTATTTTTCAATTTAACCATCAGGGTGTTCCTGTTACCATAATATTTGGTGAAGAAGAAACTCCGGAGTTAAGGAAGAACATTCGAAATATACTGGCGACTGCGTATAAAGAACGAATGGAGCAACAATGGAGGGAAAAGAATTTAGACAAACAGACTCCAAGGTAGAATTAATGGAATATAGCTGTATATCGCAAAGGTGATTAAAAAATTAATATGAACTAGTAACATGGTCGCTCTCTAATCCAAAGATCTGTTCGTTCCAATTTCGACGCTATTCAAGCAAAAAAATGTTTATAGACTGGAAGAAATACTATACTAAAAAATATATGATCAATTAGGAGATAATGGTGCATGCTATGAAAACGAGAAATAGTTTTTTTACGAAGGTATTTCACGTACTTCTTTTTGTGTTTATCAGTTGCTTTGGTATAGCGATTCTTTCTACCATTACTGTGCAATATCCCTTGGCGGGGACGATACTGTTTTTGTGTAGCTTGTTTTTTCTGATGTCTCATTGGAATGAAATCTCTGGTCGGCAGTTTCCCCTTGGCTTGTTTTTGCTCTCTCTGGTCATCCATCTAGGGGTTGTGCTTCTTCTTAACACTCCCATCGAGTCTGATTTTGCCTTGCAATATGAGGCTTCTCAGCAATTTGCGAGGGGAGACTATAGCTTTCAAGATACCGTGTATTTCCAAAGATGGGGCTATCAGACCGGCCTTGTTATTTGGCAAGGGACTTTCTTGAAACTATGGAATAGTCCAGTGTTTCTGCGGCTAATAAATTGTGTGGTTTCTGCAGGCACTAATGTGCTTGTCTACTGTATCGCACGGGACTACTTTGAGGAGCGAGCTGCCCGGACAGCCTCTTTGGTTTACACCTTTTTTTGTTTCCAGCCACGTTGGTGACAGTGTTGTGCAATAATATTCCCGCCACCTTTTTCCTCTATCTCTGTCTTTATCTGGTGATGGGCAAAAGTTTTGAACGCTGTCATCGGGTGCTTATCTACGCCCTGGCGGGTGCCAGCCTGGCATTGGCAAACGCCTTGCGGCCGGATGCGCCTTTGGTGCTGGTGCCCTTGCTGGTCTATTTTGTATTTCGTTTCCTTTCTAAGGCAAACTGGAAGAATTTCTTCCATTACCTAAAGCGCTTTGCGGCACTGGTGCTCACTTTTCTAGTGCTTTCCGCTGGCATGTCCGGGTTGGTGAAGGTTACTGGCGTTAATTCTGCTGGGCTCTCCAACAATGATCCCTTATGGGACTTAGTAATAGGCACCAATACAGAGTGGAAGGGCGTCTATAACAACGAAGATGGACAGGTTATTTCACAGAAGGAATCAGCGGGCCTGAGCCGTAGTCAAGCGGAGCTAAAGGTTATCCAAGAACATTTGCAGGTAAGTCCAGCCAAACTTCTTGAATTGGCAATTTGTAAAATAAAGATACTCTGGTGGGACCGGGGCTTGGGCTGGAGTATGGGAAATTTAAAGCAAGAAACTCCTGATCTGTTTTCCTTGCTAGAAGATGTGGACGGCGCTATGTTTACCAGTGCGCTGTTCTTGGCAGGAGTGGGAGCCTTTTCCTTGTTTCGCCGCCCCAAAGATAATTTGAAACTTTACTTGCTGCCCTTTGTAATTTTTGCTACATGCTGTGTCTACTTGTTCCTTGAGGTGCAGCCACGATATGCCTATGTGGGGCAAGTGTCCGTGTTCATTCTCATGGCAGGTGGGGTGCAGGCAATCAGTTCCTGCTGGACGGATATAAAAGAAAGAATGAATACCTTATTGCAGATAAATAGACCAGTTTGAAAGATTTTATCTCATCTATCTTAATTCCATGAAGGCGAAAACCTAGTGATAAAAAACCATTTTCAGGCGCGGCGACTTTTTTTGTTGCTGTGCCGTTGTTATGTAAACAGTTTTTAAATCGCACATTTGGCTTTTGAGAATAGAACTGTTAGTATTGAAATATGGAGGTGAGAATCTCTTTTGAACCTTGACAAGTGCATAGAAAAGCAATGCAATTCCGCGTGTTATGTATGCGGAGGTGCAACATGAAACGGGTTTGTTGTCTTTATAGAGTGTCTACGAAAAAACAGGTGGACAAGAATGTGGATGATATCCCTGCTCAACGAATTGCGTGTCGGGCTTTTTGCGAATCAAAGCCAGACTGGATGATCGTCAAAGAGTATTCTGAAAAGGGTGTGTCGGGCTATAAGGTGTCCGCCAATGACCGGGATGCAATTCAGGATTTAAAAGAGGCGGCTCTGAAGCATCTGTTTGACGTTTTGCTCGTGTTTATGTTCGATCGAATCGGTCGCATTGACGATGAAACTCCCTTTATTGTGGAATGGTTCGTCAAAAATGGTGTGGAGGTTTGGAGCGTGAACGAGGGAGAGCAGCGGTTTGACACCCATGTGGACAAACTGATGAATTATCTTCGTTTCTGGCAAGCGTCAGGTGAGAGCGCCAAAACGTCCATTCGGATCAAGAATAGCTTGGGACAGATGGAGCTTTCCGGAATGTACACGGGAGGTCCCATTAAATATGGCTATCATCTCGTGGATAGCGGCTTGGTCAACAAAAAAGGCCAGCCCATGAAAAAATACGAGATTGATGAAGAAGAAGCGGACGTAATTCACATGATCGATGAAATGACTCTTAATAAAGGGTACGGTCCATGGCGTATGGCAGATTATCTAAACAAAAAAGGATACCGTACCCATACGGGCAATCATTTTACTAGCGTAAAAGTTAACCGCATTTTGCGAGATTCTTATTATTGTGGATATCTACCCAATGGTAAAACATCAGAGGCGCTTCAACTCCTTCAAATTCGTGATGAGGAAACGATCCGCCAGATTCAAGAGATCTTAAATCAGCGTAACGGAAAATATGAAGAGAAACGGCACATCGCACTCCAGACAAAGGGACAGTCCCTACTGTCCGGTAACATTTTTTGTGCTCACTGTGGAGGACGTTTGACAACCATTCGCTATCGTGACCGGCGTGTGCGGGCTGATGGGTCCATCTATTCTGTGGATCAGCTTAAATATTGCTGTTATCATAAAACAAGAAAGTTGTGCGAATGTGACGGACAAACCACTTATCAAGCTGATCGAGTGGATGAAGTTATTCTTGAACTAATGGAAAATATGTTTAAGAGCTTAACGGGTGCTCCAGAAGAAGAAAAATTGGAGGAGACACTCCAGCACCAGCTTTCTGCCAACAAAACAGCGCAAAAAAGAATCTCTCTGTCTCTTGAACAAGAGAAAAAACAACTGGTTCAGCTTCAGCTTGAAATTGACAAGGCGTTGACAGGACACAGCGTTTACGCATCCGAGGATCTGTCTGTAGCGATCCAATCGTTAAAAGAGGAGATAGCTAAAAAGGGAGAAGAACTGAATGCCTTGCAAGTGGAGGAAACCGTTAGAAGAGATACATTGAAGGGAATGCTTCCCACCTACGAGCGTTTTAAGAGCTGGGCTGAGGAGTTTGAAGCAGCAAGCAACGAGGAAAAGAAGATGATAGCATGCCAGCTGTTCAAACGAATTGAAGTGGGGAGGGGGTATAAAATCAAAGTTCAAATGAATATGACCTATCAGCAGTTTGTGGCAGAGTGGGATAATCCTGAATTATCCAAGCTATTGAGCAAGTAAAATAATATGTGTTGTGAGGGAATATTTACTTTCGGTAGGAAACCGCAACACCAGTAGAGCACGCGGCTGTTAACCGCGGTGTCGTTGGTTCGAGCCCAACTGGGGGAGCCACAAGATAGCTTGTAAACATTCGTGTTTATAAGCTTTTTTGTTTTCATTGCCGATGGTTTTTGAATCAGAGTTTCGCTCACCATTTTTGGTGAGCTTTTTCTTTTTTTTCGCAAAAAGCAGCTTACCCAAAGGGCCTTCTCCCCGTCTAATGATTGATATGCCTTTAGATTGCTTAGAAAGGGGATCGGTTTCTATATGAGGCGAGGAGGAGCTCTGAGAAAACGGTTAAGACGCGCTTTTTTGGCAGTTGTGCTGGCGAGCATCATGCCCTTGTCTGTTTCAGCCGAAACCTTGGAGGAGATTCAGGCGCAGCAGGCACAGCTCCAAGAGGAAACCCAGGAGCTGCAAGCCAAATTGGACGGGCTTCGGGAGGACGAGGCTCAAAAGCAGGAATACCAGGACACCCTGCAGCAGCAGATCAATGTGGTGCAGGAGCAGATCCTGACTACCCGTGAGAACATCAACGATTTGAACGCCAGTATCCAAGAGCTTACCATGAAGCTGGACAAGTCCAAAGAGGCGGTGCAGGATACCATCGACCAGTTTCGGGAAAGGCTGGTGGCCATTTACACGGCCGGGAATGTGAGTACCTTGGAGATCCTTCTGGATTCACAGAGCCTCTCGGATTTCTCCACCCGCATGACGATGCTGGATACGATGACTGCTCGTGACCAGGCAATTATCCATACGTTGGAAACGTACATGGAATCCACCCAAGCAGACCGCGACCGCGTAAAGGCGGAAAAAGAGCAGGTGGCCCAGCTCCAGGTGACCCTCGAGGACAAACAGGAGGAGCTGGATGCCCTTTATGAGGAAAACCAAGCTGCTCTTGGTGAAATCCAGGGACAGATGTACGCCACGGAAAACCAAATGAAAATCAATGAGGAGGAATTGGCAGAAAGCGAGGTACGGATTCAGGCTGCCATCGAGGCGCAGAAGAAAGCAGAGGAAGCTGCAAAACAGCAGGCTGCCAGCGGCGGGACCGGCTCTTCCTCCGGCAGCGGCTCCTCCGGACAGGGCCCGGTCATCACACCTCCTTCGGATGGCAGCGGCGGAGGCTCGGGATTTCACTGTATCTGGCCATTGCCGGGCGAATACTATGTATCCGCTGGTTGGAACGGGTACCCGGGCCATAAGGGGATGGATATTGCCGGGGACTGGGGAGACCCCATTGTGGCTGCCGCAGACGGGCAAGTTATTGAAGCCAATGATTACGACAGCTGGGGATATTCCTGGGGATACTATGTGTTGCTCTATCACAATGGGACCTACTCCACCCGCTATGCCCACATGAGTTCGGTAGCCGTGAGCGCAGGCCAGTACGTGACAGCGGGAACAGTCATCGGCTATGAGGGGGATACGGGGAATTGCTTTGGCGCCCATCTCCACTTTGAGGTGTACGAGAATGGAACGCGGGTGGACCCAGCGCGCTTCCTCTAAAAGGCTTTCAAAAAGAAGGACGGCGCGCCCGAGGGCGTTCCGTCCTGTCTGTTATTCTAGGAGGTCCGCTTCCCAAGCCCTGCGGAAATCCTGCAGAGAGGAATAGCGTCTGCAAGGGTCGGGCTCCACGGCTTTTTGGGCAATGGCGTACCGCGCGGAGGAGAGCTGCCAGGTTTCCCGAGAGCAGGGAAAGAACCGGTTTTCCCGGTACATCCGCTCCTGTTCCTCCTGGGTGTAGCTGCCAAAAAAGTGGAGCAGCAGCGCTCCCAGGGTGAACACCCCAGTGGCAGGCGTGATCTCAGCCCCTAGAAGGTATTCCTCCGGCGCCTTCAGCCGCTTGGTGCCGGGGTAGTCCGCGCCCAAGGTGTTGTGCAGCGGCCGTTTTTGGAACAAATCAATGTCGCAGATGGTCAGCTGCTTTTGGGTGAAATCGTAAAGCAGACTGCTGTCGTAAAAGTCCACAGCTGCATAGCCCCGGTTTTCTGCGTGGGCCAAAAAGTCAAAGATCCCCGCAAAAGCGTCCAGCTTTTCCTCCACAGGCAATGCCCGGAAGCGCTCCCGGGGAGAAGGCTCTCCGGTGGCCTCATAACGCTCAAAGTTCCAGTGGTCAAAGAGACACTCCCCTTCTGCCCACTGGAAAACAGCGGCATACAGTCCATTCCGGGAGAAGTGATCCACCAGACGGATCAATCTGGGGTGAGCCAATTCCTGGTACAAAGGCACTGCGGCCCGCAGGGTTTCCACAGCCTGCTCTGGGGAAACACAGGCGTGGATCGTCTTGGCGCCGGCTGCCTTGATGAAAAATCTGCCATGCTCGCCCTGGACGCCAAAGCTCACATTGCCGGAGTCGTTTTGAGAGAAAACTTGAAACACCCGCCCCCAGGAGCTGAGGAAGGAAAGGTCACAGAGCTCCTCCATGGGAAAGGAGATTCCATCAATGGTTTGCATAATCATAAAAAGCCTCCTGATGCTGGGGATTCTTTCCTTGCCGGCGTGTTAACCTTGGAAGCTCTCTAAAAAGCGGCGGAAGGTGTTTTCCCTGTCCCTTGCCGTTTCAAAATAGGGCAGGCCGTATTTTTGGCATTGCTCCTTGATGTAGATGCTTTGCTCCACAATATAGCCAGCGCCCTCCCGCAGCTCTTCCTTGGATTTGTAGAAGGAATAATCCTTTTCCGTGTCGTATTTCTTTTGGATGGCAAGCCGCTCCTCCGGCGTCACGTCGGAGGTAATGAGATAGAAAATCTCGCAGTTTGCTCCATGGATGTATTTCATATAGTCCGCTGGAAGCAGCTGATACATATCCAACACCATGCCGGGCTCAAACTCGTCGTATTCGCTGCTGTCCAGCATGGCCCGGATAAAGGGCGCCATCTTGCCGCTGATCATGTGCAGGGTGTCCATAGAGGACAAGCCGGCATAGGTGTTCACCCCAGTTTCCGGAAAACACTTCTCAAAGCCCGCTATGATCGAATCCATGCTGATATGCTGATACCCATACCGCTTGGATAGCTGGTGGGAAATGGTGCTTTTTCCCGCCCTTGGAACACCTGCAATGATAATATTATTTTTCATCGTGATCTCTCCCAGTTCCTCTCTCAGCATTTTATGAAAAAATACTGATTTTTCGCTTATCTGCAATTCGATTATACCACAGATTTGCGGGAAAATCTACAGCGTGAAATCGACAAAGCTAAAATCCACCCTCCCAAAATGATGGAGGGGAGAAGTGCGCGCAGCGCTTGACTTTGGCTGGGGTTCGTGATAGAATGTTTTCAATAAAATACGAAAAGCGATGAAGGAGACAGGCGGAAAAGGTCCAGGCTTCAGAGAGCCGGCGGCAGGTGCAAGCCGGTGCCAAATCCTCGTTCCGCATCCCTCTCGAGCTGCCAGCTCAACGGATGGAGCTTTTTGCAGGAAGCTCCTTTTCTAGTAAGCGGTGCCGGTACCCCACCGTTATCGGGGCGCGTATTGTTAGATATGTCGGAATGGGTGGTATAGCGAAGCAGGCCTTCGTCCCGTTTACACGGGGCGTGGGCTTTTTTTAGTGCCGATTCCGCAACGCAGAGAAAGGATGGCAGGAATGAGCATGTACAAGGAAGTCTCTACAAATCTGAATTTTGTGGAGCGAGAACAGGAAACGGTCAAATTCTGGGAGGAGAACCATATCTTTGAAAAGAGCGTGGAGGAGCGGGAAGGCCAGCCCGCCTATACCTTCTACGATGGTCCCCCCACCGCCAACGGAAAGCCCCACATCGGCCATTTGCAAACAAGGTCCTTCAAGGACCTTTTCCCCCGGTTCCACACCATGAAGGGGGAGATGGTTCCCCGAAAGGCTGGTTGGGATACCCACGGCCTGCCGGTGGAGCTGGAAGTGGAGAAGCTTCTGCACATCAACGGCAAGGAGCAGATCGAGGAATACGGCATCGCCCCCTTTATCGACAAGTGCAAGGAGAGCGTGTGGAAATACAAGGGGATGTGGGAGGAGTTTTCAAAGGATGTCGGCTTTTGGGCTGACATGGACCATCCCTATGTGACCTATGACAACAGCTTTATCGAATCCGAGTGGTGGGCTTTAAAGCAGATTTGGGACAGGAACCTTTTGTACAAGGGCTTTAAGATCGTCCCCTATTGCCCTCGCTGCGGGACGCCCCTGTCCTCTCACGAAGTGGCCCAGGGGTATAAGGATGTGAAGGAGCGCTCCGCCATCGCCAAGTTCCGGTGCAAGGACGAGGACGCCTTCATCCTGGCCTGGACCACCACCCCCTGGACGCTGCCCTCCAACGTGGCGCTGTGCGTCAATGCAGGCGAGGACTATGTGAAGGTCAGTGCCAAGGGAGAGACCTATTACCTGGCTGCCGCCCTGTGCGACACCGTGCTGGGCGAGGGCGAGTATACGGTTTTGGAACAGTACAAGGGCGCTGATCTGGAGGGCAAGGAGTACGAGCCCCTGTTCGATTTTGTCAGCCCCAAGGAGAAATGCTGGTATGTGGTCTGCGATGACTATGTCACGCTGACCGACGGCACCGGCGTGGTGCATATTGCTCCCGCCTTTGGTGAGGACGACGCCAAGGTGGGCCGGAAGTACGGCCTGCCCCTGGTGCAGCTGGTGGACGGCAAGGGTCAGATGACGGCCGAGACCAAGTGGGCAGGTGTGTTCTGCAAGGACGCGGACCAGGAGATCCTCAAGGATCTGGACCAGCGGGGGCTGCTCTATTCCGCGCCCAAGTTTGAGCATAGCTATCCCTTCTGCTGGCGCTGCGATACCCCGTTGATCTACTACGCGCGGGAATCCTGGTACATCAAGATGACCGATGTCAAGGAGGAGCTGATCCAGAACAACAACACGGTCAACTGGCTGCCGGAGAGCATCGGCAAGGGCCGGTTTGGGGATTGGCTGGAGAATGTTCAGGATTGGGCTGTCAGCCGGAACCGGTATTGGGGCACGCCCCTGAACATCTGGGAGTGTGAGTGCGGACACCGCCACGCAGTGGGCAGCATCGCCGAGCTGAAGGAGCTGTCTCCCAATTGCCCCGACAACATCGAGCTTCACCGCCCCTATGTGGACCAGGTGACCATCACCTGCCCCCACTGCGGAAAACAGATGCACCGGGTGCCGGAGGTGATCGACTGCTGGTTTGATTCCGGCTCCATGCCCTTTGCCCAGCATCACTATCCCTTTGAGAATAAGGAGCTGTTCGAGGAGCAGTTCCCTGCCAGCTTCATCTCTGAGGCTGTGGACCAGACCCGCGGCTGGTTCTATTCCCTGCTGGCCATCTCCACCCTGCTGTTCCACAAGGCCCCCTTCCAGAACGTGCTGGTCCAGGGTCTGGTGCAGGACGAGAACGGGCAGAAAATGTCCAAATCCAAGGGCAACGCCGTGGACCCCATGGAGGCCTTGAAAAAATTCGGCGCAGACCCTCTCCGCTGGTATTTCTATACGAACTCCGCGCCTTGGCTGCCCAGCCGTTTCCATGAGAAGGCCGTCATCGAAGGGCAGAAGAAGTTTTTCTCCACCCTGTGGAACACCTACTACTTCTTTGTGCTGTATGCCAATATCGGCGAGGGCTTCGACGCCTCCAAGCACCGTTTGGAGGATTGCAGCTTGACGGTGATGGACAAATGGCTGCTGTCCCGGCTGAATACGGTGGTGAAGGCTGTGGATGAGAACCTCTCTGCCTACAGGGTCCCCGAGGCTGCCAGAACGCTTCAGGATTTTGTGGACGAGATGAGCAACTGGTATGTCCGCCGCAGCCGCGAGCGCTTCTGGGCCGAGTCGGAAAGCGAGGACCGCACCGCCGCCTTCATGACCTTGTACACCGCCTTGGTGACCACCGCCAAGATGGCTGCGCCGATGACCCCCTTCATCAGTGAGGAGATCTATCGCAACCTGGTTTGCTCGGTGGACAGCACTGCTCCCGAGAGCGTCCATCTGTGCCGGTATCCCGCTTATGAGGAAGCCCGGGTGGACAAGAAGCTGGAAGCTGACATGGACGAAGTGCTGCGGGTGGTCACCTTGGGCCGCGCCGCCCGGAACTTGGCCAACATCAAGAACCGCCAGCCTCTCCGCAGCCTGTATACGGACGCTGACCAGGGCTTGGGCGGGCTGTATCAGGATGTCATCAAGCAGGAGCTCAATGTCAAGGAGCTGGAATTCCTGACGGATATGTCCCAGTTTACAGATTACACCTTCAAGCCCCAGTTGAAGCTTCTGGGCAAGAAGCTGGGCAAGCGGCTGGGCGAGACCCGCACGGCTCTGCAAGAGCTGGACGGCGCTGCCGCAAAGAAGGAGCTGGACGCCACCGGCGTGCTGAAGCTGACCCTGTCCGACGGGGAGATCGAGCTGACCGCAGAGGAGCTGCTCATCGACACCGCTCAAAAGGAGGGTTACACCTCCGTATCCGACCGCGGCATGACCGTGGTGCTGGATACCGCCCTCACCGAGGAGCTGGAGGAGGAGGGCTTTGTCCGCGAGATCGTCAGCAAACTGCAGAACCTCCGCAAAGAGGCCGGCTTCAATGTCACGGACCACATCCAGGTGTACTGCCAGGGCAGCCAGCGTGTGGCCGGGATCTTCCAAAAGAACCAGGAAGCCATCCTGCACGATGTGCTGGGCGTGGGCTGCTCCTTTGACGCCATGGACGGTTATACCGCCACTCCCGACGTCAACGGCGAGCAGGTCACCTTTGGTGTGAAGCGCGTTTGAGTTTCCCAATAGAGAAGAAAGGATGCTGTAGGCGACAGCATCCTTTTTCTGACCGTTTTTTCAAAAAAAGAACGCTGCCCAAAAAGGACAGCGTCTCGGTATAGCTTATTTCTTATGCAAAGTTGTACTTTTGCTGCGTGTTGTAGGCGGTATAAGCGCCCTCCATCAGCCGGGTGAGGGCCACAGCTTCCTCCAGGCCGCTCTGGGTCTCGCCGCCGTCGCAGCAGGCGTCGATCCACTGATCGACGGGCTTGGCAGCCTCGGCGGGCAGGTCGGTCATCTCCACGGTTTTGCCCTCGGTTTCCGGGCAGGAGTACTCCAGCCGGTCGCCTGCGATCAGCAGGGAGCCCAAGGTGCCGCTCATTTCCATGAGATAGCCGTTGCCGCCTGTAACAAAGCCGGTTTCGGAGACGCCGATGGTGCCGCCTGCAAACTCAATGACGGAGACGGCGTTGTCCTCCACAGCGCGGTCGGTCACCTTGGTGAACTGGGACACGATGCTCTTGGGCTCTCCCAGGAACCAGTGGAGGGTGTACATGGGATGGGCGCCCAGGTCCATCATAGCGCCGCCGCCTGTCTGAGCGGGGTCGTAAAAGTGGGGAGGCAGCCAGCCCAAGGAGCCGTCGGCCTGGGGCGCCACGCTGCCGTTGTGGTAGTTGTGAACCCTGGCATAGGTGATCTGTCCCAGCTTGCCGCTGTCCACCAGAGCCTTGGCCGCCTGGAGAGCGGGACGGCACTTGTGGGGGAAGGAGATGGCGAATTTCACGCCGCTGTCCCGGATGACCTGTGCGACCTCCTCAGCATCCCGGGTGGTCAGGGTGAGGACCTTCTCGGTGAAGATGTGCTTGCCGGCCTTTGCAGCAGCGGTGAGCACTTCCTTGTGCTGATTGGTGGCAGTGGTCACCTGGACGGCGTCAATAGAGGGATCGCTCCAAATGGCCTCCAAATCGGGCTGGAAGGGGATGCCCAGGGTTTCGGCCATCTCCTTTCCACGCTGGGGGTTGTCGTCCCACAGGCAGACAAGCTCAGCGCGGGGGTTTTCCTGAATGGCTTCCGCGTATTCCTTGGTGTGGACGTGCCACGCTCCAACAACTGCAATTTTCATAGTGGTGATTCCTCCCGGAAAAGAAAATAAATACATAGCTACCATACCATTCTGTCGAAAAGAAATCAAGTGGAAATTTTCACGGATCGGACAGAGCTTTCCTGGTTTGTGGAAGCGCGCCTCACAGGTATTGGGCGATGATCCGGTCCATCCCAGCGCGCTGCTGCTCCATTTCCTCCACCAGCTTAAACTGATTCCGTGCCCGCACCAGGTTGTGCTCCGGATAGCTGGTGTGGAAGTAGACGTCGCCGTTCAAGTAGTCCGCCAGGAAGCGAATGCCCACCTCATAGGTCATCCAGATGGCGCCGTCGGGGAGGGTTTTCAGCTCCAGGGGGGTCAAAGCGCTGCCCGCAGCGGAGAGGAAGCCCTCTGCAAAAGCGGCAAACTGCTCCAGGGAGAAGTGGACAATGGACAGGTCAGCCTCATCCTCGGCTGCGGTGGAGGCCCCGGCGCGGATAGCGTCTCCGAAGTCAAAGGCGGCAAGACCGGGCATCACGGTGTCCAGATCAATGACGCACAGGGCCTTTCCGGTGGCGTCGTCAATGAGGACGTTGCTCATCTTGGTGTCGTTGTGGGTGACCCGCAGGGGCAGCTCCCCCTCCTGGAGGAGCTTCATCAGCAGCGCGCAGCCCTCCTCGCGCTTGGCGGCAAATTCCATCTCCGCTTCCACCTGGGCCAGCCGGCCGGCCTTGTCCTGCTGAGCGGCTTCACGGAGCTGCTGGAACCGGTTGGGCGTGTCGTGGAATCTCGCAATGGTCTCGTGGAGGGTGTCTGCCGGGTAGTCGGCCAGCATGGACTGAAAGCTGCCGAAGGCGTTTCCAGCTTCCCGCAGCATGGCGGTGCTTTCCGCCGTCAAGTAGGAGGCGGCGTTGTCCACATAGGTCATGCAGCGCCAGGGCTGGCCGTCGCGGTCGATAAACAGGGTTTCGCCGGAGCGGGTGCGGCAGATGTTCAGGGTCTCCCGCTGAGGGTCGCCGCCCCGCTGCAAGATCTTCTCCCGCAGGAAGGAGGTGACTCCGGTGATGTTCTCCATGATGTTTTTTGGGGAGGGGAACACATAGGGATTGATGCGCTGCAGAGTGTACTTCGCGTCATCCTCCACCAGGAAGGTGTCGTTGATGTGGCCGCCCTGCAGACGGGTGATCGCGCTTTTCGGGGAGAGCCCAAAGGCTTCCAGGATCTCCGGGGTAACGGTAATGTTTTGCTCCATAACGGGTCGTTCCTTTCAGGTTTTTTGTAAAGTCTTGTTGATTCTAATTGCCAAAGTGCCCCAGCCGCTGCTGAGGCGCGGTTTTATCAGAAGTGCAGAGAGAGACGGAGGATCAGTTCCTCCCCCGCGCCGGAGAGGGATAATTTCCCGCTGTACCGCTCTACGATATCGCGGCTGCAGTCCAAGCCGTCCAGCCCGTCGTCAGGCTGAAAGTCCTCCTCAAACAGCCAGGAGAGAATGGAGGAAAGGGATTGGCCTTTCCAGGAAAACCCAGGATTTTCGGGGAGTTTTCCAGAATATACCGCTTCTAAGGTCAAGGCATCCTCTCCGGGAGAAACTGTAAAGCGCACGCGCTTGTCACCTTCTTGAGCAGAGGCTTGGGCGATGGCCTTTGTCAGCACCTCGCTGAAAAGCACGCAAAGCTCCACTGTGGAAAGGGGAGTATCTCCCGTAACGGCGTTGCTCTCGAAGGACACATTGTTTTGAGAGGCAAAGATCGCTTTTGACGCGATCACCGCGTTGAGATAGGGATTTTCGTGATAGGTTTGGAACGAAGGGGATAGGGCGGTGTTCTTTTTGAAGCCCGCGATGTATTGGGGCACCAGGCTGGCGTTGCCGTCCTGCAGCATGACGCTGACAGTGTCCAAGGCGTATTCCCCGGCTTTTCTTTCCGCCTTGGCCTCTCGGAGGTCTGCCAGGGTGTCGGAGAAATCCCCGGCCTTTAGCTCCAGCAGAGCGGCCCTGGCGGCGTCCCCGGCAGCTTGCTTTTGGAATTTCCCACCCTGGTACACGGCTCTTTGAATAAAGATGACTGCCGCCAGAAGAACGGTGCAGAGAAACAGCCTTTGGGCGGGAACATGGACTCGGAAGAGAAAGTCTGCTTTGCCCGTGCCCACAGCGCAGATGGCCAGCTGGATCAGGCACATCCCCCACAAAAAGGCAGAGGGCCCCCGGTTTCGGAACAGCCGAAAGGGATGGTAAAAGCACAGCCCCAACAGGGTCATCAGCCCGATTTGAGCCAGCCAGCCGATCAGGAGGGCCGGCACTCCGGCTGGGGAGAGGGGCAGCAGCCCCAGCACGGCGGGGAGGAACGCATCCAAACAGCAGTGAGCGGAAAGGGTTAGCAGGCAGAGATAGAATTTTTGCAGCGGGTTGTTTTGAGAGAGAATCAGCGAGGCCGCAAAAAGCACCAGCAGACCTCCTGCCAGGCCCCAGAGGGGACCGGCGATCCCCCGCAGAAGCCACCCCGCTCCCAGAGAGAGCAGCCAGGCTGCGGCATAGCCGGAAACAGTGGCCCACAGGCGAAAGCGGTCCTCCAACAGGGTGAGATAAAGCGCTGCACCGCAGAGCAATCCAATGACAAGATCCGTCACAATGAGCATCCCCTTTTTCTAACATAAAAAGAGAGCGAAGGCTCCCCGGCGGCCAAGCCGCCTAATTTTTTATATAAGTATAGCATAAGAGCGCCCCGGAGACAATTTCTTTTTTTAGAGCTTGCGGCCGCTGTCAAAGTCTCAGTGTCAGGAGGGGACCGGGGCGAAATTCATTGACAGCGCCGCCCTGGTATTGTAAGATACTGTTTAGTAGAAACCCTGCGGCAGTGTGCTGAGAGAAAGGAGGGCGGCAATGAAAAAACAGTGGATCTTTCGCGGGGCTGCCGCTGCCCTGGCCGCGCTTTTTTTGGGAGGTACTCTGGCTGTGGGGGCTTCCAGCGAATGGTATGGGTTGGCGGGTCCGGCGTCCTCTGAGGAAGGCGGGGAGTGGTCCTATCAGTACACCTCCACATGGGACCCTGCGGTCAGCGGTGTGGAGGGTCTGACCATCCAATGGGGCGGCGGGCCTGTGACAGTCACCCCCGGAGACGGCCCCTTGGTCACGGTCACGGAATCCGCGCTCACTCCCCTCAAAGAGGATCAGCGGCTGTCCCTGTCCTCTTCCAGGGGGATTTTAGAGATCGCCTGGGACCAGGGCCTGCTGCCCTTGGGGGGCTTTTCCGGGCCGGAAAAGCGGTTGGAGGTCCAGGTCCCCCGGGACATCCTCTCTCAGCTGGAGGAGCTTTCCTGTTGGAGCCTTACAGGGGATGTGACCCTGGGGCCCCTGTCCGCTGAGAAGGTGGAGGCGGCCACTTCCTTGGGCGACCTGTCCCTGTCCGGAGTGCAGGGAAAAGCAGTGAGCCTGACCGCTGTTTCCGGGGACGTCCTCTTGAAGGGCGGCGCTGCGGAGGAGCTGTTTGTGCGGACGGACTCCGGCGCCATGGGGATTCACTCCATGGAGGCGAAAAAGTGCCATTTGAAAAGCATCGCCGGTTCGGTGCTCTATGAGGGGAGCGGGGCCGAAGAGCTCACGGTGGAGACCGTCACAGGCCAGGTGCATACCCGTCTGGAGAACTGCCCTGAGACCGCGGACCTGCGCTCTGTCTCAGGGGACATCACCTTGGGTTTGCGGGAGAACAACGGCTTTGACGCGGCGTATTCCAGCGTTTCCGGGCATTTTAGCTCGGAGTTTGCCGGTTCCCAAAGCAAGGGCGGCTTGCGCTATGGCCAGGGGGGCGGCAAGTTTTCCTTTACCACCACCCGGGGGGATATCAAGCTCTCCCGGGTGACAGGGGGATACGCCCAGACGGCCTCTTAAACAGAAGAAACACAGGGGAAGGGGGGCGCTGTATGTACGGCGCTATCTTGGGGGATATTGCAGGCTCTCGGTTCGAGTTCAGCAGGCCCCATAATTTTGATTGGAAGACCACGGATTTTTTCGGCGGCCTGAGCGCTTACACGGATGACACCGTGCTGACAGTGGCCACCAAATATGCCGTCCTCACGGGGACCCCCTATGCCCGCGCCTATTTGAAATTCGGAAAGCGGTATCATCGGGTGGGCTATGGGACCATGTTCAAAAATTGGCTCAACGCATCCTCGCAAAAGGGGTACAACAGCTTTGGCAATGGGGCCGCCATGCGGGTGAGCTACATCGGCCGTTACTTTTCCACGCTGGAAGAGGTGGAGGAACAGGCTGTGCTGAGCGCTTTGGTCACCCACAACCACCCGGAAGGCGTCCGGGCGGCCCAGGCCACGGCGGGGGCGGTGTTTTTGGCCCGGACCGGTTCCACGAAGAAGGAGATCGCCCGCTATCTCAACAAGAAGTACGGCTATGTCACCAGGACGCCCTTGCTGGTGTACCGTCCCTTTGGGAAGTTCGACGACACAGCCATGGGCACCATGCCCTTGGCCATTCGCTGCTTTTTAGAGTCCGAGGATTGGGAGAGCTGCATCCGCAATGTGTTCAGCGTCAAATGCGATACGGACACGGTGGCCTGCATTGCCGGGGGCATTGCAGACGCCTATTATGGCGGCACAGAGCTGGATGAGGAAGCGCTGCTGAAGCGTTTTCTCATCAAACCCAACGACCGCGGCCAGTTTGACACCTTTTTGTACGATTGGGCGGTGAAAACTCCGGAGCAGGCGGAGAAGGAGTGGCGGGAGCGTTTGGAGCAGGAGAAGCGAGAAAAGGAGAAAGGAGGCGTTTTATGATAGTGATTACGTACCAGTCCAAGATGGTACTGCGGATTCTCAAGTCCCACGAGACCTATCGGGCAAAGCCCAACCTGTCCCTGCGGGGCGAGTACGACGCCTTGATTGATATGTTGGGGCTTCAGTGCGAGTGCCCGATTTTCGGGGTGCTCAAGGGAAAAAAGCAAAATACCGGCGGCAAGGTGTCCGGTTCTGTGCGGCTGACGCTGGATGTGCCGGAGGAATATGTCCACTTGACGGAGTACAGCGTGTGGGCGGATTTTATGTACGCCTATCAATTTGCCAATCCAAGGAATTATAAATCCCTGCGGGCGGATTGCGAGGAGCTCTCTGTCCGCCGCTATAACGAGATTCTGGAGGACCTGCGGGACCAGCGCAAGCCCTCTCAGTATGACACGCCCCAGGTGGTGCTGGAGAAGATCAGTCCCCAGTGGCTGGTGAAGTACCATATTGTGGGCAAGGGCGAGGGCTTTTTACGCAAGCTTTTTCACAGATAACTTGGCAGCTCAGGCGGTACGATCATTTTGAAAGGATGTGGCCGACATGATGGTGGGAAAATATATTCTGTCCATTGACCAAGGGACTACCAGCTCCCGTGCAGTGCTGTTCGACTCCTTTGGAGGCGTGGCCGGCATGGGCCAGCGGGAGTTCACCCAGATCTATCCCCAGCCCGGCTATGTGGAGCATGATGCCGTGGAGATCCTGCAAACCACCTTGTACGCCATGCGTCAGGCGGTGGAAAAGGCGGGAGTGCGCGCCCGGGATATTGCAGCCATCAGCATCACCAACCAGAGAGAGACCACCGTGGCTTGGGATGCAGTGACGGGGATTCCGGTGTGCAATGCCATTGTGTGGCAGTGCCGCCGCACGGCGCCGGAGTGCGAACGTTTGAAAGAGAACGGCATGGAGAAGTACATCAAGGACACCACGGGCTTGATTGTCGACCCGTACTTTTCCGGCACCAAGATGAAGTGGATCCTGGAAAACGTCCCCGCTGCCCGCGCGCTTGCAAACCGCGGCCGGCTTCGGTTTGGCACCATCGACACTTGGCTGGTGTACTCCCTCACCGATGGGGCGTCCTACGTCACGGATGTGACCAACGCCTCCCGCACCATGCTGTTTGATATTCACCATCTGCGCTGGGACGAGACCTTGATGAAGGAGCTGGGGATTCCCCAGAGCGCTCTGCCCAGAGTGGCGGAAAGCGGAGAGCTGGTGGGGATGTGCAGCGCCGACGTCCTGGGGGAGGAGATCCCCATTGCGGGCATGGCCGGGGACCAGCACGCCGCCCTGTTCGGCCAGTGCTGCTTTGAGCAGGGCATGGCGAAGAATACCTACGGCACCGGCTGCTTTGTGCTGATGAATACGGGCAGCAAGCCGGTGGCTTCCCAAACCGGGCTGCTGACCACCATCGCCTGGAAGCTGGGCGGCCGCACCACCTATGCGCTGGAGGGCAGCGCGTTCAACGCAGGCTCCGCCATCCAGTGGCTGCGGGATGAGCTGGGGTTAATCAAGACCCCCCAGGAGGCGGACCAGCTGGCCGAAACCGTGGAGGATTCCGGCGGGGTCAGCTTTGTCCCGGCCTTTACCGGACTGGGCGCGCCCTATTGGGATATGTACGCCCGCGGCGCCCTGTTGGGAGTCACCCGGGGAACCACCCGAGCCCACCTGTGCCGGGCAGTGCTGGAGAGCATTGCTCTGGAGAGCGCGGACCTGGTGGGAGCCATGGAGCGGGAATCCGGAGTGTCCATCCCGGAGCTGCGCGTGGACGGCGGCGCCTCTCGCAGCCGCTTCTTGATGCAGTACCAGGCGAATATTTTGAATTCCAAGGTGTGCCGTCCCCAGTGCTTAGAGACCACCGCTTTGGGGTCTGCGATGATGGCGGGCTTGACCGTGGGCGTGTGGGAGGATTTGTCGGAGCTCACCTCCCTCTGGCGTGAGAGCGCTGTCTTTACCCCCAGCTACAGCCAGGAGCTTCGGCAGGGCGACCTGAGCCGCTGGCATCGGGCGGTGGAGAAAAGCATGGGCTGGGCCAAGGAAGAGGTGGACGGATGATCTCGATTATTGACTATGGCGCGGGGAACCTCCAAAGTGTGGAGAAGGCTCTGTGCTATTTGGGCTGTGAATGTGCAGTGACGTCGGACCCCCAGGCGCTGCTTGCCGGGGATGGTGCGATCCTGCCGGGCGTGGGCTCTTTTGGCGACGCCATGGAGCAGCTGCGCGCCCGGGGCCTAGAGCAGCCCATCCGTGAGTTTGCAGCCAGCGGCAAGCCCTTTTTGGGAATCTGCCTGGGCTTGCAGATCCTCTTTGAGTCCAGCGAGGAATCCCCCGGAGCCACGGGCTTGGGCCTGCTGAAGGGGAAGGTCCTCCGCCTGCCCAAAGAGAGCGGTCTGAAAATCCCCCACATCGGCTGGAATTCCCTGGAGCTTCGGAGCGGGGAGCCCCTGTTTGCAGGATTGCCGGAGGAACCCTATGTGTACTTTGTCCACTCCTATTACTTAAAGGCAGAGGAGGACATTGTGACAGCCACTGCGGAGTATGGAGCGCAGATTCATGCGGCGGTGCGCAAGGGGAACCTGATGGCCTGCCAGTTCCACCCGGAGAAAAGCGGCCGGGTGGGGCTGCGGATTCTGGAAAACTTTGCGGCAATGCTGGGAAAGGGGGCGTGAGTATGTATGCCAAGCGCATCATTCCCTGCCTGGATTTAAAAAACGGGCGGGTGGTCAAAGGCACCAACTTCGTGGGCTTGCGGGACGCCGGTGATCCGGTGGAGGCGGCCATTGCCTATGACCGTCAGGGAGCGGACGAGCTGGTTCTGCTGGATATCACCGCATCCTCTGACGGCCGGGACATCATGGCGGACATTGTCACCCGTGTGGCAGAGAGCATCTTCATCCCCTTCACCGTAGGGGGCGGCATCCGCACTGTGGAGGATTTCACCAGGATTCTTCGCGCGGGTGCGGACAAGGTGTCGGTCAATTCCGCTGCGCTGAAAAATCCTGCGCTGATTCGGGAGGCGGCCTATAAATTCGGCAGCCAGTGCGTGGTGGTGGCCATGGACGCCAAGCGCAGACCCCAGGGCGGTTGGACTCTTTACTTAAACGGCGGCCGGGTGGACATGGGCAAGGACGCTGTGGAGTGGGCCAAGGAGGCGGAGGCTTTGGGAGCAGGGGAGATCCTGCTCACCAGCATGGATCGCGACGGCACCAAAGCCGGCTATGATTTGGAGCTGACCCGGGCGATTTCAGAGGCAGTGTCCATTCCTGTGATTGCTTCTGGGGGCGCGGGGACCATGGCGCACTTTTATGATGCCTTCACCCGAGGGAAAGCGGATGCGGTGTTGGCAGCCAGCCTGTTCCATTTTCAAGAAATCGCGATTCCGGATTTAAAAGAGTACCTGACCCAGCGGCAGATCCCCGTCCGCAGGGTGTGAAAAAAAGATTTTAAAAAAATTGGAAAAAGGCATTGACTTTCTGCGAAAACCTGTTATAATAAATACTGCCGTTCGGACAGAGCGGCATTGAGATAGCGGTATTGTGTAAGGGTAGCACAGCAGACTCTGACTCTGTTTGTCTGGGTTCA
>CAUWLU010000036.1:0-20726 GCA_963559705.1 uncultured Acutalibacter sp. | reverse complement strand
TTGCTTGAACTTTTTCTACTGCAAAATATTGTCTAACTTTTTGGGGTCATTTCATCCATACGCCTATGGGGACTTTTGCAAATACAGATCCACACTCTTAGAAATCCGCCGCTTTTGACTCACCGGCCGCGCACGTCACGGAGTTTCCGCGATTTTGCAGCGCCGCAGCGCCAAGGTAATCAAGGGGAGTGACGCCGCCTGCAGCACAATCCCGGGCAGGCAAATCACAAAGGACTCCCGCACCCAAAGGCTCCAGGTGTAGCCGGGGACGAACACAAAGGCATCCAGCAAGCCGCAGACCGCCCTCCCCAGCAGCATCGCGCCCAAAAGAGAGACGCTGACATTGAGCACCGGGGGCGCCGCTGCCAAAAGATAGGTGAGCAGCCCCGCCAAGAAGCCGTAAATAGCAAGCTCCCACAGCTCCCCAGTCGAGAGAAACGTCGCCGACGCGCCGGGAAAAAGCTGGGGCAGCAGCACAATCAGCAGCCCGCAGGACAATCCATACGCCGGCCCGCAGAGCATCCCGCACAAAAGCACCGGAAGCTGCAGGAGCAGCAACACCTCCCGCCCATTGTGGACCCAGCGAAAGACCCAGGGCAGCAGCAGCCCCAGACCCACACACAGCGCCGCCAGCAGCAAATCCAACAGGCAGCGTTTTGTCTTTCCCATAGCAATCCCCTTTCCACGGCAGACGATCCCTGCCGGGAGACGATTAAGCCTCTTTGCAGGTGATCACAGTGACATCCCGGTGAAGCTGAAGCGCGGATGCCGGAACCTGCGGGGTCACCTCGCCGGTAAGCGCCCGCTTGATGATATCGCCTTTATCCGGGCCGGCAATCAGCAGAATCCGTGCAGCCTTAAGGATGGTGCCAACACCCATGGTCAGGGCGCGGGTGGGCACATCCTCAATGCGGTCAAACAGCCGGGAGTTCGCTTTGATGGTGCTCTCCGTCAAAGCCACCGTATGCACCGATGCCGGGAAAGCATCCGCCGGTTCGTTAAAGCCAATGTGACCGTTGTGACCGATTCCCAAAAGCTGCAGATCCACTCCGCCCAAGCTCTCCACCAAGGCCTCATAGCGGTCGGCCTCAGCCTCCAGATCAGGGGCAACGCCGTTGGGCAGATGGGTGTTCTCCGGGTTGATGTTCACCCGGCTGAACAGATGATGAT
Source organism: uncultured Acutalibacter sp. (assembly GCA_963559705.1). Classification (GTDB taxonomy): domain Bacteria; phylum Bacillota; class Clostridia; order Oscillospirales; family Acutalibacteraceae; genus Acutalibacter. Next base: position 19,556 of record CAUWLU010000036.1, on the reverse strand, counting down.
CCATAAAATACCGATAGCTCTGGGGGTTTTCGCCATCCAGCCCGCAGTACTCGTCCAGATTCACCGTGCGCACCTGAGAAAAGTCCAGCCGCCCCGCCTCATAAGCAGCCGCCAGACGGTCATAGGTGCCAATCGGGCTGGAGCCAGTGGCCAGGCCCAACACGCACCGGGGCTTCAGCAGCACCTGGGCGCCAATGATCTCCGCCGCCAGAACGCTCATCTCTTCGTAGTTTTTTGTTTCCAAAATCCGCATACAGACACATCCTTCCCATTGTTCTTTCCTTCATCTTAACGCAAGAACATGAAAATGTCCACGAAGACAGGCTATTTTGATTTTACTTTCTGCTTCTCGCCCTTGCGGCCGGGCAATTGGGCCAAAACCACCGCGGCAAACACCAGCGCACAGCCCACCAGTTCTTTCAAAGAGAGCGGCTGGCTCAGCAGCACCCACCCCGCAAAGGCTGCGAACACGGACTCTAAGCTGAGGATCAAGGAGGCCACCGTGGGGTTTACGGTCCTCTGCCCCAAAATCTGCAGCGTATAGCCCACACCGCTGGAAATCACACCGGTGTACAGCAGGGGCACCCAAGCCGAAAGCACGTCCGAAAGGGTGAATTTCTCAAAGAGCAGCGCCAGCACTGTGGAGAGCAGCGCTGCCACCAAGAACTGCACACAGGAGAGCTTCACCCCGTCCACACCGGCGGGGACGAAATCCACCACCAAAATGTGCAGGGAGAAAACCACCGCACTTCCAATCACCAGTAGATCGCCGGTGGCGATCCCCTCCCCGCCCTTGACGCTGAGCAGGTATGCACCGATGAGCGCCAGCACCACGCCGGTCCACACCTTCCATCCCGGACGCCGGCCCAAGAAGATTCCTAAAACCGGCACAATGACAATGTACAGAGCCGTCAAAAAGCCCGCCTTCCCCGGAGACGCCGTCTGCATCCCCGCCTGCTGCAGCAGCGTGGCGCTGCCCAGAAGCAGTCCGCAGGCAGTGCCCCAAAGAGGCATGGTCCATTTTTTCAAAACCGGCGCGTTGGGCTCCTCCTCCGCCTTGCCCGTTCGCATCCTGGCCGCCAGGGCGATCACAGGCAGCAGCGTCACAAAGCCGATGTAGTTGCGCACAGCCGTGAACGCAAACGGACCCAGATGGTCCATGCCAACGCTCTGCGCCACAAAAGCAGTGCCCCAGATCAGGGCCGTGAGCATCAGCAGGGCAGCGCCCCGCAGTTGGGTAGGTTTACGATTCATGGACAATCCCTTTCTCATCATCCGGGGAAGAAGCATCCCGTGTCAGATTCTTCATCCAATTGTATCGGTTGATCTTTACCAAGGCTACAAAGCACTTGAGGATCTGGTCGCACTTTAGGCAGGCAAACACCACCCAAGGGGGAGCCCCCAGCCACATGGCAAGCAGGGATGAGGGCAGCACCACCAAAAACACAAAAATGGTGTCGTTTTTGAACACGAAGGAGATATCCCCGCCGGACTTCACCAAGCCGAACAAGCAGGCCGCCTGATAGCAGGTGCCGATAATCGTGACGGAAATCACGTTGATAAACTGACGGGAGTACTCCTGGGCCTCGGAGCTGACATCATACAGGGAGATAAAGCCGTCCCTGGCCAGAAAAACAGCCGCCCCGGAGAGTAATCCCACCATAAGGAAAATCATCTGGACTGTTTTGGCATATTCCTTCATCTTGTCGTACAGACCGGCGCCCACCGTTTTCCCGGTGATAATCCCCACAGCGGAGGACATCCCGTTCATCCAAACGTATACCAAATTATGGAGCATTCCCGTAATGCTGGTGGCGGCGATCACCCCCGCGCTGTAGTAGCCCAGGATCTTGGTGTTGGCCAAGGAATTCACTGCCCAAACCACCTGGCCGCCGATAATGGGCAGACCGTAGCGGATGAAATCCCGCAAGAGCTGGCGATCCGTATGCAGCAGATCCGCCAGGGTGAAGCGGAGCTTCTTGTCCGCAAAAAACACGTATCCCGCGCTGACGCACATCTCTAAAATCCGGGAGATCAGGGTGGCAATGGCCGCGCCGCGCACACCCATGGCCGGAAAACCGAGATATCCAAAAATCAGCACATAATTGAGCCCCACATTGACCACAAGCGCCATGCAGGAAATATACAGCCCTATTTTAGCGGTTTCCACGCTCCGCATGGTGGCGATCATCACCTGGGAAATCGCAAAGAACAAGTAGGTAAAGCCTACGATTTGCACGTAGGCCGCTCCCTCACGGATGACGCCTGGCTCCTGCGTAAAGGCGCGGATCATCCACTCGGGGAAAAGCACAGCGGACAGCGTCGCCAGCAGCCCTACTCCCAAGGAGAATTTCACGCCAACGGACACCACCTTGCGAATACTGGAGGCATCCCGCTTCCCCCAATACTGTGCCGCCAAAATCAGGATCGCTCCCTCAATGCCTCCCACAAACATCTGCACCACTGTTTGAAGCTGATTCCCCACATACACACCGGAAATCGCATTATCACCCAGCGAGCCGATCATCAGGTTGTCGGCGAAGTTCACCGCAAAGGTGATCAGATTTTGCAGCGAAATGGGCACTGCCAACGCGAACAGCGTCTTATAAAAGGACCGATCTTTTGTAAAAACAGACATTCCGTTCTTCTCCCTCCGGCCCGAATTCCGAGCGGAAACTCCCCCGCGCTCCCAAGGCCACACCCATTATACACGAGGCCCTACTCAGTGTAAAGACTGTCGAAAAACAGTTTTGCCCACAAAAATACGGCGCGGCAATGTACCGCGCCGTATTGAGCAAAAATCATATCACTCCATTGCAGAGCTTTCGGAGGACGAGCTTTCCGTACTGGACTCACTGGCTGCACTGCTTGCAGAAGCAGCTGAGGACTCCTCTGAGGATGAGCTTTCCGATTTAGAAGCCTCCTCCTCAGGCAGGGGAGTCCCATCCTCCCGCAAAGCGCCCTTGGCAAAGAGCGCCGCCTGCGTAGCGGGATCGGCAACACCGGTGGCCTCCAAGCTGTTGGCGCTCTGGAAGCGGCTGACGCAGTCCGCAGTGGTTGCGCCAAAGTGGCCGTCAAAGGCGTCCTTGAGGTAGCCCAGCTCTGCCAGACGTTTCTGGATCTCCTCGACCTCGTCCCCTTGGTCCCCCTCTTGAAGGGTTTTGTAGTTTGTCTGCTGTTCCAGGGCAGAGCTCACCTCTTCTTCGATCTGCCGGGCAGGATCGCTGACCAAGGTAGAGCTGGACTCCAGCAGCTCCGGAAACGAATTTGCACTGATTTCATAAGCAGCATCAATGATGGTGCGCCCCTGCCATTCCATCAGAGAAGCGTCCAATTCAAAGATCTTATCCTGACGCACTGCCTGGAAATTGTTGAAACGGCTGTCGCGTTTAATTTCTTCTTTCAAACCGGGAGCGCAGAAAATCACATTGGGATTGGCCAGCTTCAAGGTTTCAAACTCATAAGAGCCGCCCTCCACACTCTCAAAAACATTGGTAACCCCGGCATAGGACATGATGGTGCTGCCAAACATATCGCCCGTCACCGCACTGCCGTCCAAATCATAGAGATAACACGCCGTCGTCACAGTATCCTTGGGGACAATGCGGTTGATGTTGTCCAACGTGATGAAGATATCCTGAGCAGCGTCAATACCGGCGTCGTAACCAGCCTCCCCGCCCCAAAAGGCAGAGGCCACCTGCGCGTAGAGCCGTTCAAAATCAGAGCGGTCCGTGGCAGGCTCCACAGAAAGCACCGTGATCCCGGCGCTTTCCAATGCGCTCTGTACGGCATTGCTGTCAGAATCCAACAGCACCAAATCCGGCTGCAGCCCTTGAATGGACTGAGCGTCATCCGCAGAGACCTTCGTCAGCTCCTTCAAATTCGGCTGCGTGCATTCCTCGCTGATACCAGTCAGCTGCGTTTCACATCCCAAAGCCAAAACCACATCGGCCAAGCTGGGAGACAGTACCACTGCCTTTTGCGGACGGGCAGAAATGGTCACACCATTGACCTCCACCGGAAAGACACCGGAAGCAGTGACATTGGAAACAATATTGTCCATTTGAGAACATCCGGCAAAAGAGGAGCACCCCAAAACCAGACACAGCATCATGATGAAACTACGCCCAAAGGCGCCGATCTTCCGAAACATAACAGGCACTTCCTTTCAAGACGCGCAGTCTGCCAAAAACCGGCAGACAAACCCATAGTTCACAGAGTATCCTTTTTATTTTACCCTGATTTCCCCTGCTGTGTCAACTCCCCACAAAAGACCTTGACTTTTTTAAAATTCCAGGCTAAAATAAAATCCATCCTGTGTAAGCATCCCCCTTCTTTATTATAAAGCAAAGCGCAGCACAAAGACCTTCCAGCGCGGCAGTGAAGGAAGAAGCGGCAAGAGCTTCCAGGGATGTTCCTCATCTGCGGGCTTGCAGCTTCTGGCTGGCTCAAGGCCAACCCCAGCTCTGACAGGATGTCCGCGATTTTAAAAACTCCCCTTGCCGGGATGCATAGTTGGAGATGTACCCAAGTGGTTGAAGGGTCCGCACTCGAAATTCTCCCGGATTTTGGGAACCTGAGCTTTCAAGAATGGCTCTAGACTGCGGGTTTCCGGTTTTGGGGCGGTTCTAAGACGGCCCCTGTTCTAACGGAAATTCTAAGATTTGCAAAAACCTTCCCTTGTCGGGATGCATACATGGAGACGTATCGAAGTGGTCGTAACGAGAACGACTCGAAATCGTTTTGTCGGTGATGAGCCGGCACGTGGGTTCGAATCCCACCGTCTCCGCCACAAGGTCTGCTAGCAAAAAGCTGGCAGACCTATTTTCATATTGTTTGAGCAAGAACAGGTAATGCCCCGGGGCGTCCATGGGGGAAAACTGGCCAATCGGGAGATTCTTAGACGGAGTGATCGCCGCCCCCTGTCGTGTGATTCAGCTGTCTAACCAGGAGCAGTTCTTTTCCTTCGTAGGCAAGACGGAATTTTCTGAAAGCCACCACCGATTTAACCAGTGCGGTGTGGTGTTGTATCTGGATTCCGAAAACTGGCTGAAAGGTTCCATTGAGTACGAGAATGAGCGCTTTCAGCATTTGGGAAGCGTGGTGACCAACCACGGTTACTCGGACTGGGCAACCACAGAGATCCCCGCCAGCATCAAATCCATGTGGTATCGCCTGAGCCGCCGAGAGGCTGATTTCTGTATTGAGTGTTCCGAAAATGGGGTTGTCTTCCGTCAAATGCGTGTTTGCCATCTCCACGAGGCTCAAGGGGAAATTCGGTTTGGCATTTATGCTTGTAGCCCGGAATCTTCTTCCTTCCGTGCAGTTTTCACCAACATGGAAGTAACGGAGTGCAAGTGGCTGGCCCACGATGGGCAAGCACCGGACAAAGAATGATGATACCTTGGGGAAGCTTTCTAAACAAAAGCAGCAACTATCGCGCCATTGCCTGCACCCGGAAAATCAAAAGCAGAACCAAACCGGGACTGGAAATACCACTGTGCCTGTGCTATAATAAATGCGTTGCGTAAAAAAGAAGGAACCGTCTTTTCAACGATTCCCGATTGTAAGAAATTTGCTGTGCAGTGAAACAAGAAGCTGCACGTAATCCCAAATAGATGCAAAAGGGAAAGGAGCCGCGTATGCCCTGTACAACGATTTTGGTCGGCAAAAAAGCCAGCCATGACAACTCAACGATCATTGCCCGCAATGATGACGGCGGATTTGAAGCCAAGCGCCTTATGACTCACCCGGCCAGGGAGAAGGCTTCCACGTACAAAACTGTCATCTCGCACCTGACAGTGGAACTCCCGGAAAACGCCATGCGCTACACCGACTGCCCCAACGTGACAAAGACCAATGGCGTATGGCCCGCCTGCGGCATCAATGAGGCCAACGTGGCCATGACCGCCACCGAGACGATCACCAGCAACGCCCGGGTTGTGGGCGCGGACCCCTATGTCCGGTATCAGAAAAAGGAAGGCCGCAACTCCAAAGAGGTCCCCGGAGGAATTGGTGAAGAGGACCTGGTGACCCTGGTGCTTCCCTATATCCATTCTGCCCGGGAAGGCGTGCTCCGCACCGGCGCGCTGCTGGAGCAGTATGGCACCTATGAACCCAATGGCATGGCATTTGCGGACTCCGAGGAAGTCTGGTGGCTGGAAACCATTGGCGGCCATCACTGGATCGCTCGGCGGGTGCCGGATGACCGGGTGGTCATCATGCCCAACCAGTTTGGTCTGGATCATTTTGACTTTGCGGATGCTTACGGGGAGCAGAAGGAGCACCTTTGCTCCAAGGATCTGCAGGAGTTCGTGGAAAAGTACCACCTGGCGCTGGACACGGGCGCGGATTTCAACCCGAGACTGGCCTTTGGTTCTCATTCCGACGCTGACCATATTTACAATACACCCCGCGCCTGGTTCATGGCTCGGTATTTCCTGCCCCGCACTTACAAGTGGGACGGGGATACTGCGGACTTCACCCCGGAGAGCAACGACATTCCTTGGTCTTTTGTGCCGGAGCGCAAAGTGACGGTGGAGGATGTGCGGTATTTGCTGGGCTCCTATTACCAGGGGACGCCCTACAATCCCTACGACAGAAACGCCGCGTGCAAGGGTAAGTACCGCACAATTGGCGTGCCCAACAGCGATGTTTGCGGGATCATGCAGATCCGCGGCGACTTGCCGGAGGCAATTCAGGGTGTGGAGTGGCTGTCCATGGGCGGCAGCGGCTTCACGGCCTGCTTCCCGGTCTACGCCAATGTGACAGAGTTCCCCAAGTACCTCAGCGGTACAACGGAAACCGTTTCCACGGACAGCATGTACTGGCACAGCCGACTCATTGCCGCGCTGACGGACGCACATTTCGGGAATGCCCTGCTATTTGACGAGCGGTATGTGAATGCCGTGATGAATCGCGGGCAGCAGTTCCTGTACGAGTACGATGAGAAAATCCGGCAGGGCGAGCCTGTTGAAATCCTGAAGGAAGCCAACAGCAAGATTGCCCACATGGTTCGGGAAGAATCGGACAAAGCCCTTGCCCAGATTCTCAAAAACGCCTCCGAGCACATGAAGATCCGTTATCACAGAGGGGATAACTAAACAAACGCTCTAGGAAACAAAGCAGCACCAGCCGCCTGAACATCAGCGGACTGGTGCTGTTTTTTCTATTCAGAGAAGAATTGGCCACTCATCTTGGAACTCCTTCAGCCTTTCCAAAATCGCCTCATCCGCCGGGCAGAAAGGATACTGGTCAATCTCCTCCACGGTGATCCACCGGATGTCGTTATGCTCCAGCAGCTGGGGCGTCCCCTCCTGGATGGAGGCGTGAAACAAGGTCAGATGGACCGTCAGGTCCGGGTATTCGTGGGTGACCTCCATGAGCTCCTTCCCCACCTGTACAGTGACAGCCAGCTCCTCCCGGCACTCCCGAACAAGAGCCTACTCCTTGGTCTCCCCCGGCTCCACCTTGCCGCCCACGAACTCCCACAGGAGCCCCCGGGCCTTGTGGGCCGGACGCTGGCAGATCATAAATTGCTTGCCCTTCCAAATGAGGGCGGCGACTACTTCGGTCATGGGTTCCCTCCTCTATTTTTCATGGTTTTGGGGCTCATTCCATCAAGAAATATCTGTCGAAATTCCTTCTCGCTTCCCTTCATTTCTGCAACGAACTCCTTGTATGAGCGGGCTGCGGAAGGAATCCTCATGCCATGCTTCACCACGCAAAGATCGTCTCTTGCCCTGACATTTCGCTCAAAGGTGGAACCCCGGTTTAGCCACAGGCGCACATCCGGAATCTCCTCCACTTCCGGGTAGAGATAGTACCCGGTTTTGGCCTCAAATCGGAGCATATACGCCAACACTTGCAGATAGTCCCGGTTTCCAATGTGATCCATGGGTTTATACTTGGCATCTGCGATGATCCGTTTTTCCGAGCCTCTGCTGAGGAAATCCGGATAGATTCGTCCCACTCCGCCGGCAAACAGCCGCTGCGCATCCTCTCCCGCTTTATTCCTGGGGTGATAAAACAGATCTTCCATCAAAGAAGCTATGTACTCCTCCCACAGCCAGGCTCCATCAAATAGGATGCCATAGATCTGCCGCGACCCGGAACCGATCTGATGCTTCTGGTGCTGCAAAATCAACAGGCAAAGCCGCTGCAAAGCGCTGTATTCCCGGAAATAGGCGTGTTGAACAGGGTTCTCCCGATTCTCCTTTACGATCTTTTGCCTGTGGCAGGGATTGTAGCCGGGAGTAGCCCCTCGAACCAACTGGACCTCCCTCCTGACACGGGAAAGCAGGTGGTTCCCATAGGGCTTTCCTTTGATAAATTCCAGGGTGTGACGCACCAGTTCCATCAGACTGTTGTCGTAGGAAAACTCCCTCTGGCTGTAGGCAACCTTGCCGTAAAAGGGTGTGTTCTGTTTGAGATGTCTTGGAACATCCACCACGCCCTTGATCTTCTCATCATTGTACGCCCGGGAAGTATACTGTTTGAAGCTTCCCTTTCGCATGGCGGCTTTCAAGTAGTGAGGAAACAGAAAAAGGAGAACATGAAACAGCCTGTTTTCCTGACTGGCATCGGATTTGAGATTTACAAGATTCGGGATGCCAACCACCTGTTCCAGCAGATACAGAAATAGGAAGTCCCCCTCTTCCCCACAGAATCTGGATTCGATAATCAGCCGTTCCTCGCCCCATCCCAGGAATCCCATCACGTTGCCAGTTTGGTAAGAATCGTTGACCCCTTGGAGAATCATCTGCTCCCCTGTTAGGTCCTCCATACGCTGCAAATTTCCCGGGAAAATAAACACCCCTTCCCGTTCCAGCTGCCCCAACGTCTTATCGGCAATCTTGGCAGTCAAATTCTCAATCGGGGAGAAAAGAGCTTTCTGAGATCTGGAATTATCCTTGATTCTGAGCAGCTTCATTCCCATCACCCTCTGTGGCGTCCGGATACCCATAAGCATCCGCAAACCGACGCAAGATCCCTGCTTCGTCATACATCCCCTGCACGTATTCCTGCAGAAGAGACGCAAGGTAATCCGTCCAAAGCTGATCAAAGGAAAGCGTCTTTAATTTCAGGAAGTAGGCCGGTCCAATCTGATAGTTCTCATTCAGATCTTCCACCCGGGCGATTTCCTTATTCAGAGCAGTCATCCGCCGGATGGCCTCTGCCTCTAATTCCTCATCCTCCAGGTTTGCCAACATCTCCAGACGCTCCTCCGCTTTCAATTCCACAAACCGGAACCGTCTGCGCATGGCAAAATCGAAACTGTCCACCGACCGGTCGATGTCGTTCATGGTGCCAATGATGTAGACGTTCTCCGGGACGAAAAACTTCTCATTGGGATCGGCGTGGAGATTGGCATACTGGGTGGTGACTTCCCCAGCTCTGCCCCGGTATCCCGGGTCCAGGGCAAAAAACAGCTCTCCAAAAATTTTAGAGAGCTCACCCCGGTTGATTTCATCCATGATAAAGACGTATTTTTTGAGTCTCTCCACTTGAGAGACGGCCTTGGACGACTTCTTTTTTCGCTTCACGATCTCTTGATAAATGGCAAAATCATAGGAAAATCCCTGTGTTGCAAAGGTCTTTCCAAAAAATGTCGTGAGATCCTTGACCTTTTCAAAGGACTTCCCGGATTCCAGCATCTGCCTCACTTCATCCAGGTTCAAGGTCAGCTTGTTGGAGGAGGCATTCCCCGGTATTGCGATGTAAATCCTGGAGTCATCCACATCGGTGATGGAAAACTCGCTGCCATTGACCGTCTGGAACGTGTCCACACCGAACTCAATATTGTCAAAAAAGTCGCTCATTGCCTCTTGAGCGGACAACTCCTGTTCGAGATCTTCCTGAGTCTTCTGAGAATCCTCGTAATTCTTTCTGGCACGAGCTACAAACTTTTTAAAAATGCCGTCCTTCAGCTCAAAACCCATGGTCCCGTCCTCATTGAGCTTGGGACGCAGGCCTTCCACAAAATCCGAATAATCATAGCTTGGGTGAAACTGCACGAACTCCACCTGCTGTTTCTGTTCCTCAGACAGCAGGGCAAAATCATGGTAATACCCATCGCTGACAATATCCGCAGCGATCTCTCTGGCAAGATGGGTTTTCCCGGTGCCCGGGGCCCCTCGAAAGATCACGTTCTTTGACTGGATCAACAGGGAGGAATAGGGATTCACATAGCCCTGAAACTCCTGGACAAGCTCCTCTTGGAGCGCCTCCTCCGCCTTAGCGTCTCCGTCCTCTTTTTCAGCTTTCTCCCGATAGGTCAATACAAACTGATCCCCTGGCTGGCCGAAACGCTTCAGGCATTCCTGCACAAACAGAATGGTGGAAAAAATGTTCCAGCAATAAATCACAAACTTTCGGCCAAGGCCATAGCTGTAAATCAAGTATTCAATGGTCTTTCGATGATTCCGAAATTCCTCCACACTGGAATAGATTCCACAAATCACGTCGCTGCCCGGAGTGTATTGGCAGATGGGGAACGCCTCTTTTTCCTCCACGGACAAGGCAGAAATCTGCTTTTCAAACACTTGAAAGGCGATGCGGGCCATGGTTTGATTGGAATTGCGCCGCTCGCCCTTACTATAAGAGCGGTAAATGGTCGTCCCATCCCCTCTTTTCAGGCACACAGAAAGGGGCTTGTACCCATCGCCCAGGTACAGATTGTCCATGGTAAAGCGCTCGTCGGTGGACTGGACATCCTCTGCCGTAATGGACAGCTGAAATTTTTCCAGCAGTTTTGTGTCGATCCGGAATCCCAGCCCCTCCAAAAAGCTTTTGGCCTCCCCCGCTTGGAAGGAATCCGTCCGGATGTCCGTCCCCTTTGCCAGGTGGGCCGCAACCGCCAGGACATATTTGGGCGGATACCGCTTTCCATCCTCCGACACCAGCTCATATTTGGTGCTTTGGTGAGGAAACGGCACTCCGCTTTGGTCACAATATATGTAAGCGCGTTTATGATATCCCGTTTCTCTACCTCCGGAACTGCCATACTGGGCCTCCTTTCAAGGAAAACAATCGTTTCTAGGCTGATCTGCGGTGAATGGCGTGGTTACAGGACTTGCTTTAGCAGCTCCGCCGCGCTCTCCTCCCTGGGGTCGTTGGTGCCCAGCTCCCCACGGAAGGCGCGGGCGAGGATGGCTTTTTTGATGAGGTCAATCTGTTCCAGCACTCCTTCGGCGGCTTCCTTGGCCTGCTGCTCTTTGGCCAGGAGGTCGTCCAGAATGCGGACGATTTCGGTTTGCTCGGAAAGAGAAGGCAATTCAATCTTCATTGCTTTCATAATTTTAAAAGGCGGAATATTTTTTATTGCTGTCCCGTTTGCTTGGTCAATGACATCTCCTTTTAAAATTTCTCCAAAATAACAAATAAAGTATTGCTCTCTAATATTTGGGGATACCCGAACACGCATAAGAGCCTGATTGATGATTCCTGGTTCACAATCTTTGGGCAGTTTAAAAACCTCTCCGATAGTTCCAGCACAGCTTATAATAATATCACCAGATCTAACAGCAAAATTTTTGAGTTCCAAATATTTTTGCTCTGAAACATAATAATGGCCATAGTCTACAGTTTTACGGATAGCATTGCCTTGTTCGTACACTTTGTATGTATGATTTCCTTTAGGAACAAACATTGCCTTAGTAATCGAAGAGCCAAATGGCCCTTTCTTATATTCAGCAACATCATCGAGAGTTAAATCCTGCCAACTCTCCATCCCCACACCATGCTCTTTCCTCCACTGAGCGGTAAGTTCGCCGGTGAAGGCTTTGTGGAGGATGGCGGCTTTGCGGGTTTCAAAGCTGTCCAGCGCATCCTGTGCCTTTTGTTTGGCCTCGTCCAGCTTGGCAAATAGGTTTTTAATGCAGTCCACAATGCGCTGTTGCTCAGGCAGGGGAGGTACCGGCACAGGAGTAATGGCAAGAGTTTTAGTAGAAAGGTGTTTGACCGTCACACTTGGGGTTGCGTCATTGATTTTCTTCAGTGGATCGGGTAGATAGTAAAACAAAAAATCACTTAAATACAGAGAAGAATAAGACTGAATACAGCAGACTCGCTGGTTTAGTAGAGCATCTTCACTTTGCCATTTTCCCACATTAAAGTCGCCATCCATTCCAATTAAAATCTCGCCTTTTTTGATGACATACTCTTCTGGACATTCTTGATCTGTGTAAGTTTCAGTAGCCCCATTAACAACATCCCGAATTCTAATTAACGGACGAGTATTTGCAGATTTGCTCCTTGTAAATCTCTTAGAATCAAATGGAAAGCCACTTTTCATTGATGTAAGTTTTCCCAACTCTATCCAACACCAATTATGTGGCACTTTAGTCGGCTTGGGAATTACAATCTGCTTCGCCATCAGTCCCGCACCTCCAGTGCCCGCAGCTCCTTTACCACGCTCATCAGCAGGTCCACCGCCTCCTCCAGATTGGCGGCGGCTTCTTCGGCGCTCTCTGCCGGGTCGGGCAGGTCGTTGTAGTCCAGCACGGAGTCATCCCGGATGAGGCCCAAATCCAGGCTGTTGCCCTTTTCCGCAATCTGCTCCCGGGTAAAGACGCTCCAGCGCTCATCCTCCACGGCGTGGCGATCCTGGGCTTCATAAGCCTTCTCAAAGTCCGCAAAGTGTTCCTTTTTCAGCGGAGTGGTCTTGCCAAAGCTGAGCATATTGGTCCGCAAATCGTAGAACCAGACCTCCTTGGTGCTGCCTTTTTCCCGTTTGCCCCGGGTGAAGAACAGCACATTGGTCTTGACGCCCTGAGCGTAGAAAATACCCGTGGGCAGCCGGAGTATGGTGTGCAGCTCGCACTTATCCATCAGGTCACAGCGGATTTTCTCCCCATCGCCGTCGGCAAAAAGCACGTTATCGGGCAGCACCACAGCAGCCCGGCCATTCCGCTTGGAATCTGTGGTCAAGCTGCGGTAAATGTGCTGAAGAAAGTTCAGCTGCTTGTTGCTGGTGGAGAAGGTGAAGTCATCCCGTGTGGCACGCTCGCCGCCCTTTTTGGTGCCAAAGGGGGGATTGGTAAGCACCAGGTCAAAATCGTGGAGAGCCTTGCCCTGGTTTGACAGGGTATCCGCCAGCAGGATTTGGCCGTCGATCCCATGGAGCATGGCATTCATCAGCGCCAGCCGGTGGGTGTCGTGAACCAGCTCGCAGCCGGTAAAGGCTTCCTCCCGCTCGAACTTGGCCTTGTCAGCATCCAAGTCGAAAAAGTCATCGGTGGTATCCCTCACATACTGATGAGCGGCAATCATAAAGCCGAAGGTGCCGCAGGCGGGATCGTTGCACCGCTCTCCGGGCTGGGGCTTCATCAGGCGGGTCATCACGTCAATGAGAACACGAGGGGTGAAATATTGCCCGGCGCCGGACTTTTTCTCGCTAGCGTTCTTTTCCAGCAGACCTTCGTACAGATTGCCCAGCCCCTCTTCCCGTGCGGAGTACCAGTCCAGGCTGTCGATGGTGATGATGATCTTTTCCAAGTTCTTGGGCTCGTCAATGTTGGTGGCGGCGCCCTGATAGATTTCCCGTACCCGTCCGGTGCAGTAGGTGCCGAACAGCCGCAGCAAGTCTTTATAATACCGGTACAGCTCCAAACCGGACTTGCTGACCAGCACATCCCAGCTGTAGCCGAGAACAATGTTCTTTTCGGCATTCTGAGTTTCCTGCTCCGGGGATAAGGAATCTCCCTCCGCAAGCGTAACTCCTTCTGAGAATTTACTTTCAGCGTCTGTCTCCTTGGCCATTTTCAGAAATAAAATATAGGTAAGCTCTGTGACGTACTGATGGTAGGTGATTCCATCATCCCGCAGCACATTACAGAGATTCCAAAGCTTTGATACAATTTCCTGGGTGGTCATGCACTTCTTCCTCCATCATCGTACAGATATTCGTTGAGTTCCAGCACGATGCTCTCTAATTTATTTTGGAAAATCCGGTCGATTTTCTGGAATCCGCCCTCACTTTTAAACCGGGAATCCTCGTCAAAAACGCCCACATTGAGGACAGATTCCTCCATCAGATATTTTTCCATCCGGCCAATCCACTTCTGCTCAATCGCAGTAAATTTGTGAGCCTTCTTCAGCTTATCCACCGCCCGGCGGATACGAGCCTCGTGGCTGATGAGGGTGGAGTCAATGGCATACCGGCGAATCAGGCTGATGATGTCCGCCGCCATCTCCTCGTTGGTCAATTCTGATATAGCAGTATTGAGCTGCTGGGTGGTAAAGCCCTCCCGGTCCAGAGTCAAGCGCAGATCATTCAAACTTGCCCGGGTCAGTTCCTTGGGGCGTGTGCAGACAATATTCAGGGCCGCAATCTCGTTGAGATGCGTCTGGACATAGTCTGCAAAATCGTCCAGATAGTCCTCGGGGCGGCTGCCTTTTCCATAACCGCGGGTATGGCTGACCAACTTATCCGGCTTGTCCGAAATAACCACTGGTATACCCCCCAAGCCTCGAGATTCCTCCAAAAACTCAAAGAGATCCCGATGGGCTAAAAGTTGGTTGCGCCGCTGCTGTAGCGATTCTTTTTCCAGCTGTTGAATGAACTGAGTGGGAATAATGTTTTAGCGAATCTTTGAAAAATAGAGTCCGAAAACCCTTGGAAATGCTGGGTTTTCGGACTTTTTATTTTTGGAATAGTTGTTGACTTTGCGGAACACCTGCGGTACACTGTGGGTACAAAATGCGGAACAAATTGGCTTAGGAGGTGTTGCAGATGAAGTACACCGCTGTTAGTGTACGGCAATTAGACCGCAAGGGCAAACCTTGGCAAGCAAGGGCTAAATATAAAGATGTGTATGGTAAATGGAAAGAAGTTAGTAAGATGCTACCTGATGCGAAAGGTAAGAGGGACGCCCAACGGATAGCAAAAGAATGGTTAGATACTTTGAATGCAGACGCCAACTTGATGCCCAATGCAGGAAAAGCGAGTACAGTAGATAAGACATATAAGGAATATCTTAAGCACCAGTTAGACACAGGAGAAATAGAAAAAAGCACTTACAGCAATAGCCTGCACTCGTATAATAAATATATTAAGCCGTATCTAGGCGATTATATGTTTGCAACAATTGATAATACCGTCATTAACGGTTGGCTGACAAAGTTATATCAGTTGGGACTATCACAGAATACAATACACACAACCTATGCAAGGCTGAAAAAAGTATATAATTACTTCTACAACAACGGCGAATTACTAAAAGATCCCTTCAAAGGTGTAAAGATGCCTAAGAAGGGAGATACAAAGGTAACTCACTTGACGAATGAGCAGATGGATAATGTTTTAGAGGCTGTTTATTTGGACTATGAGCCACAGGATCCTATGTATGTTGGAATATTATTGGCTTTCTACGCAGGGTTAAGGCGTGGGGAGATCTGCGGATTAAGATGGAATGATATCGATTTCTATAAGCATACAATAAGTGTTAGATCTGCGGTTGGTGTAGGCAATATACAAGGAATGAAGGATTACACGAAGAACCCAAAAAATAAAAGCTCTAGTAGAACATTTCCAATGTTACCCCAATTAGAACAAGCGCTTAAAGAGCGGAAAACGCTAATCAATCCAAACGACAATTGGTATGTAATAGGCGACGGTGAAAAGTTTATGCACCCACAACAGTACAACCGCCTATTTAGTGAGTTTGTAGAAAGGAATCATTTAGTTGATGCCTATGGAAAGAAGATTGTGCCACATGGTTTAAGACATAACTTTGCTACGGTGGGCATTCGTGCTGGAATGGATATTGCTAGTTTAGCGCTTATGATGGGACACGCAAGCAGAGCGATGACGCTAGATACTTATGGTGATGCAAATGCCGATGCCTTAACGCTTGCGAGTGTGAAACTAAAAGATACCTTCCAGGAGAATACTTCTTTTTGGGAAGATGAAGAAGGACAAGAACAGAAGCCAGAGAAAACAGAACAGGGATAACAGAAGGGGGACGGCTATTGGTTAGCCGTCCCTCTTTGTCTGTGATGGGGTTTCAGTCGCGGTTGTGCCCTCTGTTTTCTTCACCAGTTTATAAAAGCTGGTTCTCTTTGTACCTGTTCGTTCCATGGCTGTCTTGGCGGTGATTTCGCCAGATTTCCAAGAGGTATAGACTTCGTTCCAGTTGGCTGGAAACTGCAAGGCAGGACGCCCTAGAGGCTTCCCTTTGGCCTTTGCCGCTTCTATCCCTTCTGCTTGCCGTTTGCGGATAGTTTGCCGCTCCTGTTCTGCAATTGTCCCCAAGACTTCAATAAGAATGTTGTTGACCATTTCAAAGACCCACTCTTGACCCTCTGGCAAGTCCATCATAGTGGTGGGAAGGTCTATTACTTTTAGACGAATTCCATTGTCTTTGAAATATTGCAGTTCGTTTTTAATATCGGCTTTATTGCGGCTCAATCGGTCTAAGGATTTGATTACAAGAGTGTCCCCTTGGCGCAGAATGGCGTTTTTCAACGCCTGGTAGCCTGGCCTTTCCAAGTCCTTACCGCTTTCCTTGTCAGTGATGATCTCGCGCTCCTGCGCGCCTAGAGCCTTGAAAGCGGCAATTTGGCGGTCTAGGTTTTGCTCCTTGCTGGAAACGCGCGCATAGTAATAGGTTCTGCTCTCGATGTTGTTCACCCTCCTTTCTAGATCTCTTCGTATTCTAGCATTAATATTCGCAAAAGTCAATCCGTTTACGAATATGTTCGTAAATGTAATTTTATATATTGCGAACATGGAAACGTGTGGGGTTTTGCTTGTGTGTAAAAGTACACCTTTGCGAACAAATAAAAATCCCCCATGGAAACATGGGGGAAAGGGAAGATTAATTCTTAAGCCTAGTATCTGATCTTTCTATCAATTCTTCTGCTTGCTATAAGGCTTGAGGGTATTCTTTTTTCAGTATAAAGAGAATGTACTCATAATTTCGAGAAGATGGAATCTGTCCGCTGATGTAGTTATATAGCGTGTGTGGGCGCACATGGATTTGCTTCCCAAACTCTTTAATTTTGATACCCTAGAAGGGCAAACAGCGTAACGCTTCCTGAAAGATTGCAAGTGATTTTTTGGTCATGGAAAAACTTCCTCCTTCTGTTATTTCTACCTTCAAGTGGATTCTTGTAATGGGTTCTCTTTTTTTATGGGAAAATCGGGAGGGGGTGGATTATGGGCAAAGAGGAAAATGTCTCTTAGAAAATAATGCTTCCTGGTGAAAAATCTCTTTGAATGAAAATGCCAAAATATATGGTCTCCTTCTATAGAAGCATGAAAAAATGGCACTTATTCAGAAATCACATGAAAGCGGAGGTTTTTCTCTCTCCCTTCACGAATGGTATAACCGATATTTTCCAGTTGGCTTTTGATGGTGGGCCATTTTACAATCCTGTTATTTTCATCTCGCACCGCTAACAGGGAGCATAGATTGTCCTTGTCACCTTTAAACAGTTTCCTGTCACAATATTCTGGGGGAAGGGTCAGTCCATGGTGGTCGAGTAAGTATAAAGTTTCCAAGTCGCTGCGGTATCGTCCTCGCACTTGAATTTGAGAATCTCTCTGTTGGGTGTGAATGATGATCCCATCAATGTGACCATAAAGACTGATAGAGGTTTCGCTTGAAGCATTGATGATAACCACTTCATATTCTGTGGGAAGTTTTGCGTGATCCAAGATAAACTGTCTCACGCGATGTTGTTCATCATTCATAGGGTTTTCTTTATTGTTGATGCTCCATATTGCAATGGCTTTTCTTCCATTCTGGTTCAATGTTTCCATCAATTGTTTCATTTTAGTTACGTGTGAAATATAAATCAGATATTTCTTTCCTTTGGGAAGTTGAGTAACAAGGTAGTCTAAGTTAGAATAGTTGACAACCTTTTGTATTTCCCACGATCGCACATCAGGATCCACAGTAATATAGTTTGTAGGACAGAGCATTCCTTTATCCACCCTTTCTGGTGTTGCGGATAATCCTATCACCAATGGGCCAGTTTGGAGATTGACGATTTCCTCCAAACGCTGCTTTGCAATGCGATGAAATTCCTTATCGTTTGGGGAGTGTGTGAAAGCACTAAAACGAGGTAGATTGTGAATTTCATCGCAGAGAATCAGTTCGAAGAAATCCCCAAAGTTAGTGTTGTTATAGGTGCGGAACTTGTCCACCAAAACGCCAAACATTGCGTATGTCATAACTACAACCTTTGATTCCCCAAAATACGAAAAATCTTTCGAAACGGTTTCGGCCCAAGACTTGGAGTAATATTCTGTGGAGGGGTGCTTCAAAAGTTGTTCTTTACCGTTTCTAGTGTCAATTAAGTAGAGCATTTTATATTTATTACTTACGGTTTCGACAAGGGTATTCAGTGCCCATGTGGTTTTTCCTGATCCTACAGGAGCCTACACCAGATTCAAATACCCTTTCTTGATTTCATCTATATGGACGGCTTCTGCTAACCATTTTGTTCCTTTCAATGGATTTACCTCCTTTATTTTTATAAAACTCCTTAAGTAAGGCCTAAAAAAAGCGGCAGTTGGCAAAATCGCTTGCCGCTTTCCTGTATGTAATCGCGCAAGGCGCGTTTTTTAATTCCTCTTATATATTTACGTCTATGTACAAGTAGTACGTAATATAAGGGGGCTACAGTGTTTTCGTGCTCACTGGCTACTGCTTTGTCGTCCCATATTTCTTTTTCTATAAATATTATACTGAAAATTTATGTGACTTGCCAATTTTGATTGCCATAAAAAATGAAGGTACTAGAAATTGGCAAAGGAAAAGGCGTTCCTAGTAGGAACGCCTAGATATAACGGCTAAAATAATTATGATTCAATTGAAGAAATAACTAATTGACCTTGGCTATTGGTTTCAAATTTAATAGTAGTAATTAAATCACCGTCAGCAATCAGATAAGAATTTCCTTTTTCTTCGGGAGTAATTCCTATCATCCAGATAATGGATTCTTTTGCAGAATCTGAAAGCATTGTCATTCTGCCCTCACCCATGTTGGAGCAATACACTAAAGCGGTGCCACTGTTATAGTATTCAATTTTGTAAATGATACCACAACTTTCATCTTTCAGGTATTCCTCGAATGCGACGGAGAGAACTGTGACTAAATTATCAATATCGTTTTGTTCGACATCTTGTGGAGTCATATGACTTATTTTTTCAATTAACGATATGATGGCCTCTGCGTAGTCACCATTTTCAAGAAGATATGCAAAGCGACAATTTGCCAAGTTAGTTTCACTTTCTTTGTAACTACCCAACTCTTCAAAAATTGAAATTGCCTGTGAATATTCTCCATTAGAAGCATAAGAGAGTGCGGTGTTATATTTTTGCTGGGTTTGAATTAAAGGTACTATAACGAGACTAGTAATTAAGACTATGATTAATACAATTGTAGATATTCCTGCACACAAGGCAATTTTGAGATTTCGTTTTTTCTTATGTGTTATCTCTTGCTTTTTATGTTCTTCCTCTTCTTTCTCCTGTTTCTCGTAGTTGTTTCGTAACCGTCAACAGGAGGAACGGGTAGACGGGAAAGGGAAAAAATGAGAGAAT
>CAUWLU010000035.1:0-21815 GCA_963559705.1 uncultured Acutalibacter sp. | reverse complement strand
TTTCCTCTCTGTCTCCGCCTTTCTGCCTCAGAGTCTTCTGTACTATCCGGCACTATTTTAAGCTGTCAACTACTTGCCGCAGCTTCTCAATCTGTTCTTTTGAAAGTTTTTTTCGCCCAAGCAGAGAGGCAAACAAAAGATCAGGAGAGCCGTCAAAGAGCTTGTCGAGAAGTTCCTCAGTTTCAGCCTCTTGCACAATCTCTCTTGCAATTAGAGCATGACACATAAAGTGTGGCTCTTTGCGTTCGATTGCCCCTTTTGCAATACACTTTTTTATAACTGTGTAGGTTGTATTCATATTCCAACCAATCTCAGCCTTAAGAATATCGGAAATCTGTTTTGCGGTTTTATCACCTTCTTTCCAAAGCACATCCATGACTTTGAGCTCAGAGTCAAACAGTTTAACACCCATAAAAATGATTCCTTTCTTTGCTCACTATTGCAATAGTTTACAATGACATACGATCACAATAGTTTACTCGTGTCAACACTATTCTGGTAGTGTGAGTGTGAATTTTTTGTGTCGATAGAAAAACCTTCTGGGAGATTGCATATTTTGGTAAGCGGGGCAGGTGGGCTCACACCGCTGTTTTTTTGCGTCCATTTTCACGATGCAGCAAATAGAGGGAAGCAGCCACCTTCATGGGTGACTGTTTCCCTCTGTCTTTTTTGTGTGCGTAGTTTGCCGATCATGCTGCGGACTCAATCAAGCGATGCGTTCTCGTGCAAACGGCATAGGGTCGGGATTGGGTATGGAGAACTGCACCGCGGCTGTTTTTGTTCTTCTCGGACGGATTAGTCTTTCGATACCAGCCGCACAGCCCGCTGATACATAGTCTCGCCGGAAACCAGATCCGTGAGGGTGACAGTGACTGTGTCCATCAGTTTGAGTTCCTTTTCAGGAGCTGTTTCCAGTGTGGTTTGCCAGCTGAAATAGGGATCGCCTCCGGCTGTGTGCTCCTCCGCGGTGTCCGCGGACAGGGTCCCTTGAGCAATGACCTCCCCCTGAGCGTCCGTCACGGTGATGCTGCAATCCTGCTCCGGGGCGGGACCGTCGGTGACAAATTCCATGGTCATACTGCCGTCGTATTCCACGGACCACAAGCTTTGCCCGTTTTGGAACAGACCGGGGATGGCGATGACATTCTGCCAGGGGCTTTGACCCAGGGCCAGCATATCCGGATCGTCGAGGTACATCCGCCAATTGATGGAGCTGAAATTCATTTGGTAATCGGAAGCGTAGACCATTCCAACGTCCAGATAGGTTTCACTGGGAGCAGCTTCTCCGGTGGTCAGGTCTATGGTGGCCTCAGCCAGCACACCAATCCCAGTGGACTTCCCGTACAGATCCTCCTCTAAGAAGCGCAGGATGACGGTTTCCGTGCCGTTGGGCAGCCCGTCGAAGCAGGCGGTGCCGCTGATGGTCTCCGCGTCCCGAGAGATCTCCTCGGGGGAGGGCACCTGGCTGAGGTTCACGTTGTATTGGATTTCCGTGCCATCCTCCAGATAGAGCCGCGGGAAATCCATGGTGTAGGAGCTGATGCCCCAGAAGGGGATCGTGTAACTGATTTTGGTGTAAGAAGGTGTGGATTCCATCTGATGGATCTGAATTGTTCCGTTGCTTTCCACCTGATCCAGGGTCCGGTTGTGGCTGGTGTCCACGTCCAGAGAGAGCTGGCCTTCAAAGAAGCCGGGCAGCTCTTCCCATTCCCCGCCGTAGTCAAAATACCGGACCAAGTCGGTCACCCGGTAGCTGAGCTGCAGGGGAACGCCATCCTCCGTATCCCCCTTCAGCGGAAGGGAGACCGCCCCCAGCAAGGTGTCTCCCTCGGGGTACAGGAGGATGTGCGCCTCGTCCAGAGGCTGCTCATCCGCAGTGGCGGTTACCTTGCCGGCAAGGTAGTAGAGGTCATCCAAAACCTGGGGAGAAGCCCCCTCCATAGAGAAGGTGAGGTGGGCGTACTTTCCATCGCTGTAGGATTCGTCCAGAGTCAAGGAAAGTCCTTGGGTGTACTCGGCGGCAGCCTGGGAGTTCACCTGAGCTACCTTTTCATACGTTCCCATATAGGTGCCCACAGTGGTTTTCCCCTCATTGTACAGTCGGAACGCCTTGCCGATCAGGGGCAGGCTTTCCGCAAAGGCTGGGTTGGCGGCGTTGACTCCGCAGAGCAGCACAAAAGCGGCAGCCAGCGCCCCGCAGGATACGGCCAGTTTTTTCCAGACAGGCCGATAGGCCTTTGCACAGTGAGGGCGGGGGCCCAAGCTGCGGCAGGTGGATATCATCCGGTCATGGATCACCGGGGGGACCGGTTCTTCTGCAAAGTAAGAGCGGATTTCCTCCTGTAGTTGACGATTATTTGTCATGGCAAAGCTCCTCCCTTTTTAAGTATGCGGTTTCAAAACGCTTCCGGCCCCGATACAGCCGCTGCTTTACGCAGTCCTCGCTGACTTCCAGGGCCTTGGCGATCTCCCGTACAGAAAGACCGTCATAGTAGTGCAGTCCCAAGATCAGCCGGTCTTCCTCTCTCAAGCTTCCCAAAGTGGAACGCACGTCCAATGTTTGATCCCAATCCGGCTGTTCTGAGCAGTCCAGAGCCCCTTCCAGTTGGCTGTGACTGTGCTTGCTGCGAAGGGCCCCGATGTGATAGCACTTGTTGATGAGAATCCGCACCAGCCAAGTTTTGAAATATCGGACCTGCCGCAGGCTTTCCAGGCTTTGCCAGGCGGCCAATATGGTGTCCTGCACAGCGTCCGCAGCGTCCTCGGGATTTTTCAAGAGGGACATGGCCACCCTGGAAAGCGTTTTTTCGTGGGAGAGTATCAATTGGGTAAACGCATCCTGATTGCCTTTGCGCGCCATTTTGACCAGGCGCGTGGTTTCTTGATCCATCGCAATGATCGCCTCTTTTCCTTGAATTTTATACCGGTATGTCTGTTAGAGCGTCTCCTGGGAGGTAAGGTGACACATATCCAAAAAAATTTTGAAAAGAAGCGCTGTGCTTCCTCCTGCCGGAAGAAATTCCACCAGAAAAATCCGCGTCCTTTTGCCATCTATTGGGCCACGGTAAATAGGGAGTAGAACAGCCCCTTTTGCGCCATGAGTTGGTCGAATCGGCCGGATTCCACGATTCGCCCGTGGTTGAGCACCTGAATCCCATCGTACCGCCGCATCAGGGATTCCTCCAGAGAGTGGGTCACGACGATCCTGGTCAGGCCCTCCAGCTCTAAGATGGACTTGGACACACGATAAGCGGTTTCCTTGTCCAGGGCAGCGGTGGCCTCATCCACCAAAAGCACCGGAGTCTGCCGCAGCAAGCACCGGGCAATGGACACTCTCTGCCTTTGGCCCCCTGAGAGCCCGGAGCCGTTTTCTCCGCATAGGTAGTCCGCGCCCTTTTCCTGCATCAGCTGGGACAGCCCGGAGAGCGCCATGGCCCGTCTCACTTGATCCTGAGGAAAGTCCCGGAACATGGTGACATTGTCCTTGATGGTGCTGTTGAAGAGAAAGACGTTTTGCTCCACCATGGACACCACATCATAGAGCGAGCAGGTTTGGATGCTGCGCAGCTCCCGGCCGTCGTAGAGGATTTCCCCGGAGTAGTTGGTCCTTCCGGCCATGAGCAAGTGCAGAAGGGTGGATTTCCCCGATCCGGAAGCCCCCACCAAAGCGTAGCTTTTGCCCGCGAGAAATCGCGCGTTTACCTGGTGAAGCACCGTTTCCCCGCCCTCGTAGGCAAAGGACAGTCCCCGGATTTCGATAGCGTCCTGCAGCTGCTTAGGGATGGGCGTTCCCTCCTCCCGCACGTTTTGAGAGAGGGCTTGAGCCAGCTTGTCCACCAATCCCAGGGCGGCAGCGCGATTGGAGAACAGCTCCGGAGCTTCCTGAAGAAATACAATTACGAAGGAGCTGAGTTGAAGAAAAACAGTGGCTACGCCGGGGGAGATCCCCTGCCCGGAGATGCTGAGCGCTACCGCACTGAGAAACACCCCGAACTGTGCGATTACCGCCGCCACGCTGCCGATGGTGTGCAGGAGCTGTGTCAGAGAGATCCGGCGTGCCTTGGCGTTTTGAGCCTGGCGGTTGCTTTGGGAGAACAGCCGCAGGATGTCCTTTTCTGCTTGAAAGCTCTTGATCACAGTGAACCCGCCCAGGCCGTCCTTGAGCATGGAGAGGAAGTTGTCATTTTTCTGGGAGACCTCCTTCTCGGCGGTCACCAGACGCTTACCTGTCAGCAGGGAGGCCCCCAGCGGCAGCAGAGAAAGTCCCAGGGCGATGACGGTCAGCAGGGGACTGTACCAGAACATCATCCCAAAAGCTCCCAAGCACATAAGGCCGTCCAGGACGATGGTGAAAAGCTTTTCCAAATAGTTGGCCTCGATGCTGGCGGTGTCGTTGGAAAAAGCGGAGAGGTAAGTGGAGGTGTTCTCTCCGGAAAAGGTGGAGAGGTTCTTTTTCAATAGCTGGCTGTAGGCATAATTCTTGTACTGCTCCATGGCTTTGGAATAGAACCTGGGCATGGCGTAGGCCCGGACTGCTCCCACCAGCACGACGACGCCGACCACCGCTAACAAGACCCACAGCAGCTCCGGTAGGGAAAGGGTGTTTCCAGCCCCGGCCAGCAGGTCCATGATCTGCTGAAGCATCCAAGAGATGACCAGGTTGATCAGCGCCATGATGACAGTGGCCAACAGGACCAGAAGAAAGTTAGCCCTGTTGTTTTTATAGAATTGCCGGACATAGGGCCGGCGGAGTTCATGCTTCTTCATGGTTTAATTCCTCCCAGAGGTCCAAAAGCTGAGGGAATTCTTCCCGGTTTTCTTCCATCAGATGCGTGAGAGCTTCCCAGGCGGTGGGACCCAGATTGTCATAGGCTACCGCGGTTTTATCAAAACTGGTATAGTTGAGGTTGTTGGCAGTGTAGTCGGGGCTTTCGTCAAAGAACAGCGCCCTTTCTCGGGCAGAGCGCAGGTGCGTTTTTGCCCCAGCGGGATCTCCCAGCTTCCAGCTTGCACAGGCGCAAAGGTACAGAAGGAGCGGGTGTATTTTATCATGATAGGAGGTTTTTCTAGGCTTTTTCAGGCCGGATTCAAACTGCAGGAGCAATTGGGTGAAGTCCAGGGCTTCCTGAAAGCGGCCCAAATGAAAGCAGGCGTTGACAAATCCGCTGCAGAATTCAATCAGCAGATTGTCCGCAAGCAGGAGGGCTTTGGTCAGATGGCGCAGCGCCTCTTGGCAGGTGTCCTTGTCCTTGGCCAGTTCGATTCCGATGACCCCGCTGTTGATGTCTTCGATATTGTTTGCTTTCAAGAGCTCCAGTGCCTTGGCGCTGTCCCCACGGCTCAGATAGCATTGTGCAATGAAGTTGCGGATGGAAACCGGGCTGATGTCCGGGTCCTGGTTTTGATCGATCAGCTCCAAGGCGCGGGAGAACAGCTCTTGGCTGCGGTGAAAGGCGTCGTTGTTTTTCTTTTCCAAGCCGAAAAGGTAATGGAGCATGGCGCACTCATACACCACGGGAAAGCTGTTGGAATATTTTTGCAGACTCTTTTCGCTGATGCGGAAAGCGGTGTGGAACTCCTTTTGAACGCACAATTCATGCAATTGCTGGACCGTGCTTTCCAAAGTCCCGCTTTGGCGCTCAAAGCCCAGCAGCACGTCCACGCTGGTTTCAAAGAATTCCGCCAGCTCCATAATCAAGGTGATCTCCGGCGTAGAGGCGCCAGATTCCCATTTTGACACGGCTCCCACCGTCACGCCCATGGCCTCTGCCAGTTGTTCCTGGGTGAGGCCCAAGGCTTTGCGGTGATGCCGGATGTTTTCGGACAGATGAACAGTCATACGGATCTCTCCCTTCTGTGTAATCCCAGTATACCGCAGTTTTTGCCCGAGGAACAGAGAGTGTCTTTCTTATTGGGAATAAAAATTCTTTCCTATTGGGATAATTGCGTGAAAGAAACTGTGGGGGAGAGCTTCCTGGACGAGGGGAGCTGCTGGACGGAAAAAGAAAACGCTGGCAATCTGCTTTTGGAAAAGTGATTGACCGGCGTTTTTGATTTTAAAATTTCCCGGGAAAAGAAATCCCTGTGCAGGGGAATGGTCAGCCGCAGGCGGGAGGATTTTTCCCGCCCATTTCCATCAGCAGTCCGGTGATGGATGTGCGCAGGATCACGGTGATGTTGTCGATGGAATCCTGGCGGCTGTAGGGGTAATCCTCTTCAATATAGCTGAGCATCATGCCGGCAATGGCCTCCGTCAAAAATTTGCAGTAGTAGCTTTTTAGGGCGGGGGGCAAAAAGTGATTGCTGCGTTTTTCAGAATCGCTGACGACGGATTCTGTGATGCCGATGAAATCGGAAAAGAAAAACCGCTTCAAAATGTCCCGGCCAATGGACTGGCAGGCGCATTGAAGAATGTCGCGGTTTTCTTGGATGTAGTCGCAGGTAAAGCCAATGGCCTCTTCCCAGTCCAGGAGCAGATCGAAGTGTTTTACCACCTGAATGGCTTCCTCCTCGAACAACCACCGCAGCAGGGCGTAAATGTCCTGAAAATGATAGTAAAAGGTTTTTCGGTTTACGCCGCATTCCTCAATCAATTCCCGAACTGTGATTTTTGAAAAAGGCTTTGTCTTCATTTTTTCCTTTAAAGCGGCGGCCAAGGCCTGTTTGGTACGCAGGGACGTAATCTCGTTATTCATTTGCTCACCTCCTGAACCATTATACCTCATTGAGATTTCCGCGCAATGGTCAGTTTTTGGACATTTGTCCGGTATGAAAAGGGGAGAGCTGCCCCACAATTCACAGGAAATGTCCGGTTTTTCCACACTTCTCAAACATTGACCATGGGAAATCCCTGCGGGAAGGGGTAGGATTTTGCTTGTGGACAAGAAAATGCAAGAGGTGAACAAGTGAATGTGGAGTCAAATGTACAATATCGTTTTGCACACCCCAATCGGTCCCAGATACGGCACCATGGAGGTCCACGGAGATTCTGGAAAGGTAGCAGGCTTTTTCAATGTGCTGATGGGAAAAAACGGATTTCAAGGTGTGGTGGATGAGGAAAACTGGTGCGAAATCAGCGGGCAGCTAAAAACGCTGATGCGTACCGTGTTCTATTCTGCGGCAGGAAAATTGAACAGGGATTCCCTGTGCCTGACCATGTATACGGAGAAGGGCGCTTTGGAAATAACCGGCACCCCGCTGCGGGGAGAGGGGGGGAACGCCGATGAAACGGCTTTATAAGGCTTTGGTGAACCATCCCAAGACGGCAATCGGAATCTTCCTGGTGGCAACGGCGGTTTGCGGATTTCTCAGCACCCTGGTGCAGGTGAATTATGATGTGGCGGATTATCTGCCGGAGAACAGTCCCTCCACCATTGCCATTGACGTGATGGAGCAGGAATTTGACGGGGGCATCCCCAATGCCCGGGTGATGGTCAAGGACGTGACGGTCCCGGAAGCTTTAACGTACAAGGAGAAGCTGGAGCAGTGCGAGGGGGTCACCGACGTCACTTGGCTGGACGATGCAGTGGATATCCTCCAGCCCCTGGAGACCCTCAGCCAGGATACCGTGGAGACCTATTATAAGGACAGCGCCGCCCTGTATTCCGTAACCATTGCAGACGGTATGCAGGTGGAGGCGGTCGCTGCTATGCGGGAGGCAGTGGGGGAAGAAAACGCCCTGAGCGGCGATGCTGTCTCCACAGCGGTGGCTACTACCGGGACGGTCAGTGAGGTGCGGCTGGTCACCATCATTGCCGTGCTGTTTGTTCTGGCAGTGCTGATTGTGACCACCACATCCTGGCTGGAGCCGGCATTGGTCCTGCTGGGCGTGGGTGTGGCCGTGGTGATCAATGCCGGGACAAATCTGCTGTTCGGGGAGATCTCCTTTGTGACAAACGCCGCAGGGCCGGTTCTGCAGTTGGCAGTGTCCTTGGATTATTCCGTGTTTTTGATTCACCGTTTTGAGGAATGCATCCGGGAAAATCCGAATCCCAAGGAGGCCATGGTGGACGCCCTCTGCAAATCCACAGGTTCCATTCTGTCCAGCGGGCTGACAACCGTGATTGGCTTTTTTGCCCTGGTTTTCATGCAGTTTCGCCTGGGTTCCGACTTGGGCTTGGCCCTGGCCAAGGGAATTGCCATCAGCTTGATCACCGTGTTTGCGTTCATGCCGGCGGTCATCCTGGTCTGCCAGAAATGGCTGGTCCGCTTTCGCCATCGCAGCTTCCTGCCGGGGTTCCAGAGATTCGGCAAGGGCGTTTCCAGGGTGATGATCCCCCTGGTGTGCGTGTTCCTGGTGGTGATCGTCCCCAGCTTTTTGGCGTCCAATCACAATGACTTTTATTACAGTGCCGCGCACATTTACGGCGCCAATACCCAGTTGGGCCAGGATACCCAGAAGATCGAAGAGCTGTTTGGCAAAAACGATACCTATGTCGCCCTGGTCCCTCGGGGGGATTTGGAGAGGGAGCAGGAGCTTTCCAGTGCCTTGAAGAAAATCCCCCAAGTGAAAAGCATGCTTTCCTACGTGGATACCGTGGGGGCTGAAATCCCCATGGAGTACCTGGATCAAACGGTATTGGCCCAGTTGGAATCCAAGGATTACAGCCGCATGGTGCTCACCGTGGATGCGGAGCTGGAGGGGGAGGAGACCTTCCAGCTGGTGGAGCAGGTCCGAAGCACCTTGGAGGAATTTTACCCGGACACCTATTATCTGGCGGGCAGCGGGGTGACCTCCTATGACCTGATGGACACCATCACGGACGACAATGCCAAGGTGAATTTGATCGCGATTGGCGCCGTGTTCCTGGTGCTGCTGCTGACGATGCGCTCCATCTCGCTGCCGGTGATTCTGGTGCTGGGGATCGAGACCGCCATTTGGATCAATTTCTCCTTCCCCTACTTCACGGGGATGACCGTGTTCTATATCTCTTATTTGATCGTCAGCTCTGTGCAGCTGGGCGCCACCGTGGACTACGCGATTCTGTTTACAGAGCGGTACCGGGAGTTCCGAGGCTCCATGGATAAAAAGCAGGCGGTGATCACCACGATTTCGGTGGTGACGCCCTCGGTGATCACATCGGGCTCGGTCCTTGCGGTGGTGGGCTTGCTGATGCATGGATTTTCCACACATGGGATCTTGTCGCAGCTGGGATGGTTCATTGGCGTTGGCAGCTTGCTTTCTTTGGCAGTGGTGCTGTTTGTGCTGCCCGGGCTGCTGTATCTGCTGGATGGATTTGTGCAGCGCACAACGCTGCATACAAAGTTTTTCAATGCACCTAAGGAGGTTACAGGAAAATGAAACGATGGAAACGGGGGATCTCCCTGTGTTTAGTGGGAGCGCTTATGGTTACGGCGGCAGTGCCGGCGTGGGCGGCGGAGACGCCGGAGTCCTCGAAAAAGGAGGAAGTGGTTTACGCCACCTTGAATGCGGACGGCAGTCTGAACAGCACGTATGTGGTCAACAGCTTTTCAGGAGGAGACGTCACGGATTATGGCGAGTATTCCGCAGTGAAGCTGCTGAATACGGATGACCCGATTCAGCAGCAGGGGGACAAGATCACCTTTTCCACGGATGCGGAAAAGGTCTACTATCAAGGGGATTTGCCGGACGCTCAGCTGCCGTGGAAGATCTCTCTCACCTATTTCCTGGATGGTCAAGAGATTTCCCCCGAGGAATTGGCGGGAAGCACCGGCGCCTTGGAGATCCGCTTTCAGGTGACGGAAAATCCCAAATGCTCCGGGAGCTTTTATCAAGAGTACGCCTTGCAGGCCACGTTTGTCCTGGATACGGAGAAATGCAGGAACATCGCAGCTCCGGATGCCACCATCGCCAATGTGGGCGGGGACAAGCAGCTGACCTATACCATTTTGCCCGGAGAAGGCATCGATACGCGGATCTCTGCGGACGCATCGGATTTTGAGATGGATGCAGTCTCCATCAATGGAATCCGCTTGAACCTCAGCGTGGATGTGGACGACCAGGAGATCCGTGATAAGGTCAATGAGTTGATGGACGCAGTGAACCAATTGGACAATGGCGCAGCAAAGCTTTCCGATGGTTCTGAAACCGTAAAAGGGGGAACCTCCCAAGTAAAGGCTGGGGCGTCCACGCTGCACAGCGGGGTTTCGCAGTTGGACCAGGGCGTGGCAGCGCTGGAAAGCGGTTTGGCGACAGTGCAGCAGGGCTTGGATACCTTGAACAGCCAGTCCTCTGTGCTGACCGGCGGCTCTAAGGAATTCCGTGAGGCGCTGCAGTCCATGCAGGCCGCCGTGGATTCCCTCTCTGTGACGGACGCGGACCTCTCTCAGTTGTCTGCGGCGTCGGGGGAAATCCGGCAGGCCATAGACCAGCTGTACACCGGAGCGACCACTCTTCAGCAGAACCTGGGCGTGGCCCAGTACAAAGCTCTGATGGCGCAGAACGGGCTGGATGTGGACGGCTTAAAGGCTCAAAATGCCAGCGCAGTGGCAACAATCCAAGGCTATGAGGACCTGTTGGAGCAGATGAGTGGGATTCCGGCGCTCAGCGGAGTGGTGGATGCGTACAAATCCCAATTGCTGGGCACCGCAGAGCAGATCAAGGCGCTGCTCAATGCGAATACGGCAGCCTTGCAGGGCACAGAGTCCTATCTGGAAGAGGTATCCGCCCAGCTTCCGGCGTTGACGGACGGCCTTGCCCAGTTGAAAACGCAGTATGAAACCTTTGACACCGCAATTACGCAGCTTGTAAATATGCTTGGGAACATGACCGGAAACCTGGCGGCTTTGGCCGATGGCATTGACCAGCTTGCCAATCATTATGCGGCTTTGGATGACGGCATCCATAACTACACAGATGGAGTGGCTCAATTAGCCGCGGGATACAGCCAAGTGATGGCAGGGGTATCCTCCTTGGCACAGGGCAGCAAGGAACTGGTGACCGGCTCCGGGGAGCTTTACAACGGCACAGTGGAGCTTTACGATGGCGTGACCTCCCTGTGCAATGGCGCCCAGGAAATGGCTGAGGGAACCGGGGAATTCCGTCAAGAGGCTCCTTCGATGCAGGAGGAGCTGGAGGGGAAGATTGACAGCCTGATGGAGTCCTTCGGTGGAGCTCCGGACGGCGCAGACTCCTTTGTGTCGGCAAAAAACACCTGTGTGGAGTCAGTGCAGTTTGCTTGCCAAACAACTGCAATCCAGAAGGAGGAACAGGAGTCCGCTCCGACGCAGGAGGAGGTCGCTCCTACGTTCTGGCAGCGACTGACGGATTTGTTCATCCAGTGAGAAGGCGCCGGGTAATGCTGGGCTGAGTCTGGGGGAAGGAAAAGGGCAGAAAAAGCTTGGCCGCTGTGGAGCTGCAGCTCCACAGCGGCCTTCTTTTATCCAGCAGCCCTCATCCAAGGTATGAGAACACTTGAGCTACGGCTGCAAGGGTTTCCTCAAGATCCTCCTCAGTGTGGGCAAAGGAGAGGAACATGGCCTCAAACTGGGCTGGGGCAAGGTAAATCCCTCGGTTCAGCATTTGCTCAAAGTATGCGGCGTACTTCTTTAAGTCGCTTTTGGTTGCCTCTGTAAAGGATTCCACAGAATCCGGAGTGAAGAAGGGGGCCACCAGGCTGCCCACCTGATTGATCCGCACTTTGGCCCCTGTTTTCGCCGCTTCCCGGCGCATGCCCTGGGCCAGACGGTCCGCCTTTTCGGAAATGGCTGTGTAGACCTCCGGGTGGGCGTCAAGATAGGAAAGCTGGGCAAGGCCCGCCGCCATGGCCACCGGGTTGCCGGACAAAGTCCCTGCCTGATACACAGGGCCGCAAGGGGCTATCTGCTCCATCAGCTCCCGGCTGCCGCAGTAAGCGCCCACGGGCATTCCACCGCCAATGATCTTTCCAAAGGTGACGATGTCCGCTTTTACCCCGAAGTATTCCTGGGCGCCGCCCTTGGCCAGACGGAAGCCGGTGATGACCTCGTCAAAAATCAGCAGAGCCCCCGCCTTGTCGCACAGAGCCCGCAGTCCTTCCAGAAATCCCGGGTTGGGGCCCACCACACCCATATTGGCTGCAACGGGTTCCACAATCACGCAGGCGATCTGCCCCGGATACTGGTCAAAAAGGGCTTGCACGCTTTCCAAATGGTTGTACTGGGCGGTGAGGGTGTCCTTGGCAGTGGCGGCCGGCACACCGGCGGAGCTGGGCCGGCCGCCCTCTGCCACAGCAGAGGAGCCTGCCTTGACCAGCATAGCGTCGCTGTGGCCGTGATAGCAGCCCTCAAACTTGATGATCTTGTCCCGGCCGGTGGCGCCCCTTGCCAGGCGCAGAGCGGACATGACCGCCTCTGTCCCGGAGTTCACCATGCGCACCATTTCAATATTGGGCACCATGCGGATCATCAGCTCGGCGATTTCCACCTCCCGCTGCGTGGACGCGCCAAAGGAAAGCCCATCCTTCACAGCCTTTTCCACTGCTTCCCGAATCAGGGGGTGGTTGTGCCCCAGGATCATGGGCCCCCAGGAGCATACATAGTCGATGTACCGGCTGCCGTCCACATCCCAAATGTGGGAGCCGTCGGCTTTGGCGATAAAACGGGGAGTCAGCCCCACGGCGCGGTAGGCGCGGACAGGGCTGTTCACGCCGCCGGGAAGGACCTTTTTCGCCCGCTCAAACAGGGTGGAGGATGTTTCCATTATCCGATGTCTCCTTTTTGAATGGCCTGAGCCAATTCTTTTGCATAATAGGTGATGAGCATAGTGGCGCCCGCCCGAAAGACGGACAGGGCCGATTCGCACATGATCCGGTATTCGTCCACCAGCCCGGCCTGAGCGGCAGCTTTTATCATGGCGTATTCCCCAGAGACGGAATAGGCTGCCATGGGCACGTCAAAGGCGTCGGAACACTCCCGGATGATGTCCAGATAGGAGAGGGCGGGCTTGACCATGATGATATCCGCGCCTTCCTCCACGTCCAGCGCGCACTCCTTCAGAGCCTCCTTGCGGTTGTGAGGGTCCATCTGATACCCCTTGCGGTCGCCGAAGGAGGGCGCAGAACCGGCCGCAGAGCGGAAGGGCCCGTAAAAGGCCGAAGCGTATTTGGCAGAGTAGGCCATAATGGGCACAACCTGAAAGCCCGCTTTATCCAGGGTCCGGCGGATGGCTCCCACGCGGCCGTCCATCATATCCGAGGGAGCCACCATGTCGGCGCCTGCCCGGGCATGGGAGAGCGCGGTTCTGCACAGCAGCTCCAGGGTGGCGTCGTTGTCCACCCTGTGGCCGCAAAGAGCGCCGCAGTGGCCATGGTCCGTGTATTCGCACATACACACATCGGTGGTGACGTAGAAGTCCGGGTAGGTCGCCTTGATCCTGCGGATGGCCTGTTGGATCACACCCTCCGGGTCCCAGGCAGAGGACCCCACCGGGTCCTTGCGGGCGGGGATGCCGAAGAGAATGCAGCTTTTTACGCCTGCGGCTAAGCACTGGGCAATGGCCTGCTCCACGGCGTCCAGACCGTACTGGTACTGGCCGGGCAGGGAGTCGATGGGGCGGGTGCCGCTGAGGGTCTCGTCCACAAAAATGGGGTAAATCAGGCTGTCGGCAGACAGGCGGGTCTCCCGGCAGAGCCTGCGAATGGTATCGCCATCCCGAAGACGGCGGGGTCTGTGGGTCAATTCCATGAGGATTCTCCTTCCACAATTCGTTGGATCAGTGCATCCATCGTGGCTTTTTCCGCGGTGATGGTGTGCAGCTTGTGCTTGCGGGCCTCTGCTTCGGTCTGCCTGCCAATGCAGGCGGCGGTGACCAAGGAGAAGTCCGTTTCCTCCCCCAACGCTGCAACAAAGCCGGTGACGGTGGAGGCGCTGGTAAAGGTGACAATGGTCCCTTGTTTCAACAGCGTTCGGACCCGATGGGTATTTGGAGCGGTGCAGCGGGTCTCATAGCACCGGATGTCCTCGTAGGAAACGGCGGCGCTGTCCAGAGCAGCTGTCAAGGCCGGCGTGCCCCACTCCGCTCGGAGGATGAGGACTTTCCCGGCGGACTTGACTGTTGCCAGCGCTTGCCCCAGGTGATCGCTGTCGTAAACCTCCGGGATCAGGTCGGCCCGCAGGCCATGCTTTCTCAGCTCCCGATCCGTTCCCGGACCAATGGCCGCCAGCTTGATGGGGCCAAGGGCACGCACGTCCCGGCCGGTGCGGTCTAAGAAGTCCATCAGAGTGGAGACACCGGCGGGGCTGGTGAATACCAGCCATTCATAGCGGCCTATTTGTTCCACAGCCTGCTCCATCTCGGGACAGGGGATGCGGGGATGGGTTTCGATGCAGGGGAACTCGGTGACGTCCGCTCCCAGGGAGCGCAGCCGCTGGGACAGGCTGCCCGCCCGCTCCTTGGGCCGGGTGACGATGACGCTTTTTCCCTTTAAGGGCAGACGGTCGAACCAGTCAAACTGCCGGGCGTAGCTGCAGACCTCCCCCACAAGGATGACAGCCGGGCTGGCGACGTGCCTTTCCTTGGCAGCCTCCGGCAGGGCAGCGAGGGTGGACAGGGTGACCCGCTGGGAGGGGGTAGCGCCCCGTTCCACCACAGCGGCGGGCATATCCGCAGCCATACCCCCGTCCAGCAGCCCTTGGCAGATCTCCCCCAGGGCTTTGATCCCCATGAGAAAGACCAAGGTCCCTTTGGCCTCCACCAGTGCCCGGAAGTTGATATCCAGGGGCTTGCCCTCCCGCCGGTGCCCGGTGACAATGTGCAGGGAGGAGCAGTAGTCCCGGTGGGTCACGGGAATACCGGCATAGGCGGGTACAGCAATGGCAGAGGTGATGCCGGGGACCTCCTGAAAGGGGATGCCGTGCTGGCTGAGCAGCTCCAGCTCCTCGCCGCCCCGGCCGAACAGGAAGGGATCGCCCCCCTTCAGGCGCACCACCCGATTGCCCTCCAGGGCTTTTTCTAGTAAGATCTGGTTGATCTGCTCCTGGGGTACCGCGTGGTGAGAGGGTTCCTTGCCCACGTCGATGCGCTGGGCGCTGTCCGGGATCAAATCTAAAATGGACGGCTCCACCAGCCGGTCATAGACCACCACATCGGCGGATTCTATGGCTCTGCGGCCCTTGAGGGTGAGCAGCTCCGGGTCCCCGGGACCTGCGCCCACCAAAATCACCTGACCTGTTTTCATCGGTATTTCCTCCTCATCTCTTCCGCAAGAGCGGCGCCCAAGGCCTCGCCCTGCCCCCGGAAGCCGGAAATGCTCTCAAAATAGGGGGTGTTTTCCGGTGTGACATACATTCCTTTTATGGTAAGAGTGTCCCCGTCCACCGTGGCAAATGCTGCGGTGGGGGAGGAGCAGCCGCCGTCCAGCGTGCGGACAAAGGCACGTTCCGCCAAAAGGCAGTCCCGGCCATCGTCATCGGCAAAGGTCTTGAGACAGGCGGTATCCACCCCCTGCCGTGTTTGCACCGCCAAAATCCCCTGCCCAGCGGCGGGGAGCATCTCCTCCACAGAGAAAAAGCGGCTGATCCGATGCTCCAGGCCCAGCCGTATCAGACCGGCCCCAGCCAGTACCAGCGCGGAAAATTCGCCGCTGTCCAGCTTTTGCAGCCGGGTGAGCACATTCCCTCGGACGGGAGCCACCGCGGCTTCCGGGAACATCTTTTTCAGCTGCAGCTGACGGCGCAGGGAGGAACAGCCGATGGGCTTCGAAAGCTCCAGGGCGCTCTTGCCCTGAGGGAGTACCAATACATCCCGTGGGTCCGCACGTTTGGAGAAGGCTGCCAGGGGCAGGCGAGGGTCGATCTCCATGGGCAGGTCCTTGCTGCTGTGCACCGTCATATCCACACGACCATCCAGCAAGGCCGCGTCCAATTCCTTGACAAACAGCCCCTTGCCGCCGATCTTATCCAAGGTCCGGTCGAGAATGATGTCCCCGGTGGTTTTCATGGTGACCAGCTCCGTGGGGAGTTGGGGGTCGCAGTCATGAATGGCCTGCAGGACAAGCTCCGACTGAATGATGGCCAGACGGCTCTCCCGGCTTCCAATGCGCAGTTGTTTCAATCCAATCCCTCCAATACGGTGCGGATTTTCTCCGCGGCAGCAGCAGTCTTTTTGTGTTCGCTCCCCTGAGAGACCACCCCGGCCACCAGTCCGCTGCCCGTGCAGATGGCTGGGAAAAAGAAGCTGCTCTCCTCTTTTTGGTCCGCAACGCTGACAAAGATCCCGGCCTGTTTGGCCTCCTGGCCCACCTGGCGGTTGACCTCCCGGCAATTGGTGGCAGCCACTGCCAAAAACGCCCCCGCAAGATCGCCGGGCTGATACATCCGCTTGAGAAATACCGCCCCCTCAGGGACTGCGCTGCATTCCGGAGCAATGATGGTGACAGCCGCTCCAAAGGCCAGGCAGATTTGCGCCCGCCGCAGAGCGATGGTCCCCCCGCCGACGATCACTATCTTTTTTCCGTTGAGGTCGATAAACAGGGGGAAGCGGTACGCAGTGTAATCCATAAGCAGCCTCTTTTCTCAAAAAACCACTGGACGGCCGGTGGTGTGCAGGCGAATCTTGCTCTCGCACTTGGCCAGGTCCTCCGATGTGATGCGCTCGGCCAATCCGGTGACCAGCAGATCCACCGTCTTGTTCACGGAGAACTGAATGATCTCAGACGCTGTCAGCTCTTCATCGAATTCTTTGGCCGTGAGGAGCCTGTCCACAATGGCCTGCTTCAAGCTGTCCATGGAGGTCATGCAGTCCCTATAGTTGAGCCAGCGGTAGAAACGCTCCATCTGCGCGTCAAGGATCTCTGTGACCTCCGCTGGGATGGCGCGGCTCTCTGAAAAATCCCCCAGGTCATCGATATTGTATAGGGATACCCCGGGCAGCTGCCCAACCTCGGGCTGAATGTCCCGAGGGATGGCCAGGTCCACAAAAACAGGGGGCGGGGAGGAGAGCTTGCTCAGGGGTTCCAGCGTGATGGTATAGTGGGGGCTGGCGGTGGCAGAGAGCAGGATATCGCACCCCTCCATGCAGGAAAACCGCTGATCGTAGGGCACTGCGCTGCAGCCCGAGGGGATGACCGTCTCCCCATGGCGGTAGGTGCGCAGGGTGACGGAGACCTGACAGCCCTCTTTTTTCAGCAGAGAAGCGGCAAGACGGCCCATAGTTCCGTTGCCGATGACCAGGGTTTTTTTTCCGGTTAAGGGCCCCAGCTTTTTTTGAAGCAGGGTCACAGCGGCGCTGGCAGCAGAAGCGGGAACCGAAGTGAGCCGTATCTTGGTCCGCACCTCTTTCCCAGCAGAGACAGCTGAGCGGAAGAGGGTTTCCAAAGCAGGATCTGCGGTGCCCGCCTCTCGAGAGAGGACGATGGCGTCTTTTACCTGAGAGATGATCTGATCCTCCCCGAAAATGCGGGAGCGAATCCCGGCAGCCACCTCCAACAGGTGGCGTACCGCTTCTTTTTCAGAGAGGGTGACAAAGAGATCTTGGTATAACGCGTATTCTTCTCCCGCTGCCCGGCAGAGAAGCTCCCCGGGGTTTGGGGCTTCCGCGCAGGAGAGGTACAGCTCTGTCCGGTTGCAGGTGGAGATCAGCACACAGCCGGAGGCCTGGGAAAGGCGTTGGATTGTTTGCATGACTTCCACTGCCCGCTGTTTGGTAAAGGCAAGTCTTTCCCTTTGGCTGATGGGGACCAGGCTGTGTTCCAAACCTGACATAAGGATGCTCACGGATGGTATTCCTCCCTGTTCACAGCAACTGTAAGCTCAGCAAGCAAAAACTGCGGCAGTAAACTCAGTTACTGCCGCAGTTTTTTCGCGCACAACAGCACACTGCCATTCCTAGTATGACGCCGGACAGCGAAGAAAATCGCCTGGCGAAGAACCGCCTGGCGAAGTATCGCCTTGGCAGCTCTCCGGCAGATTGCCGCGTGTGAAGCCTGCGCGAATACAGTGGCGGATCGTTTTGAAGTCCTATACTCAGATTGCCCTGTTTCCATTGCATCAAACATCTGTGCGATGCTGTCCGGACAATCTATTTTTGTTTCGATTACAGCAATTATAGCAATCGGAAAAACCTTTGTCAATATAAGCGGCTGGGAGGGCCGGCGGGGCCTTTTGCAGAGTTCAGGCTGCTGCGCGGAAAAGCCTCTGCGCGGAAGCGGCGGAATCGCAGTTGACAGCAGAAGTGGCAGCGTCTACAATGGAATCAAGAAAAAACATGATGCACCGGGGGACTGCGTGCTTTTCTTTATAGAATAGGAGCGGAGGGGATTGAGCATGAAGACAGCGCTGCTTTGCGTCAGCTTTGGCACTGGCGTCCCCGCTGCCCAAAAGAGCATTGCCTCCATAGAAGGGGCCCTGCGCCAGGAAATGCCGGAGGCAGATTTTTTCCGAGCGTTCTCCAGCCAGAGCATCCGGAAAACTTTGGCCGCCAGGGGCGAGCTGGTGTGGGGTGCGGAGGAGGCATTGGAGCATCTGGCTGACAGCGGCTATGAGCGGGTAGTGGTGCAGCCCATCTACTTTTTGTGCGGTTTGGAATATGAAGCGCTGAAGGTCAGCGCGGCAAGGGTGAAAAACAGATTTTCTTCACTGCTTCTGGGCACTCCATTGATCTCGGATACGGAGGCGCTGCAAAGGCTGGCGGCCCTCCTTGCAGAGGAGTACCGCCGGGAGGAGGGGACGGCTCTTGTGTTTGCTGGCCACGGGACTCCCGGCTTTGCCAATGCGGTATATCCGGCTCTGCAGGCCGCCTTTCATGGGATGGGGCGACGTGATGTATCTGTGGGCACTGTGACGGGATGGCCGGGCATCCAAGAGCTTTGCTCCGAATGGAAAGCCGCTGGCTTCACACGGGTACGCATCGTTCCGCTGCTGTTGGCGGCAGGAAAACACGCCCTCACGGATGTGGCGGGGCAAAAGCCCAACAGTTGGAGGTCCCTCCTTACCCGTGAAGGGTACGAGGTGGAGTGCGTTCTGCGTGGCTTGGGGGAGCTTCCCGGGGTGAGGGAGCTGTACCGGAGCAGCCTGCGGAAGCTTTTGCAGAAGGAGCCTCCTATCCACCGTTCTGTTTTTCGCAATAGAAAAAACTTGACAAGGGATGGCGGTTTAAGGTATTATTTTACGCGGAAAAGGGGGTGAGCGGACTGGCGATGCGGTACCTTGCCGTAGGAAGTGTGTCGTTTTGGAATACTTTGACAAGGCCAAGAATATGGCAGTTGCCAATGCGACGTTTGCCGCAGTGACGTGGTTGTAATGATAGGAAACAGCGTTTCTCCTTGCGATGTACGCGCGGATTAAGAAAGGCTGTTCACAAAAGCAGAGATCGGCCGAGCACGGTTCCATGCCACGTTTTCGCCGCCCTGGCGAGCGCCGACGAGTCCGTTCGGGAAACTCTGCAGGATTGATATACAATGAAACAAGCAGGGAATGGAATTACCATGACCCCGCAGCTATGGAGAAAGGATGTTATACTATGAAAAAAGAGAATCGTATCCTTCGGGTGCTTGCCGGCGCCCTTGCTATCGCTTGTGTGCTTACCCTTGGCGCCTGCTCCGGCGGAGCCAACGAGTCCTCCACTTCTGAGACCTCCAGCGTAAGCAGTGCAGCAGAGGAATCTTCCGCTGCAGCAGAGGAATCCTCCGCTTCTGTGGAGGAGAGCAGCGCCAGTTCTTCGGAAGCTTCCTCCGACGCGGAAGGTGCGGCTGATTCCGAAGTGGAAGGTCTGTATGCCAGCGTGGAGGAATATGTCAACACCGAAGAGTTCCAGGCCCAGATGGAGGAGCAGCTGGCCAGTATGGAGCAGAGCGGCTTGAATATCGAAGTGACCGGCGAGGGCAACAAGCTGATCTATACCTATACCTTTGACGAGAGCATCGACACCACCGGCGTCAGCGACCAGCTTTCCTCCAGCCTGCAGGAACAGGCTTCCATCTTTGAAATGGTGGCCAACAGCCTTACCATGATTGTCGATGTGGAAGATCCCGTGGTTGAGGTTACTTACAAGGACAGCGAAGGGAATGTGCTGGCTAGCGAGGAATTTTCCGCAGCGGAGTAATCCCGGCGTCCTTGTTTGATGGATTTGAAAACTGTCATGTAGGAAGCTTCCCCGTCAAAAGGCGGCGGGAGCTTCCGTTTGTTTAGCCCTTGGACTTCATAAAAGCAGCGTAAGCGAAGATGCCTTTGGACTCACGTCCAGGGGCATTTTGTG
The DNA here is from genome assembly GCA_963559705.1 of uncultured Acutalibacter sp. GTDB lineage: Bacteria > Bacillota > Clostridia > Oscillospirales > Acutalibacteraceae > Acutalibacter. The sequence continues at coordinate 1,663 of CAUWLU010000035.1, read as the reverse complement.
TTTTCCTGCTGGTTTCCGACTTTTGGAGATTCCTTTTCTTTTTACGGCCGCCCCGCTGCCGGAGCTGCGGAAAAAGGGAAGATGAAATCTGCAATCCCGCAAATCGGATAGAGAAGTTTTTTTTCATGCTGCGCGCTTGAGTTCCCCGGTGTACATTTACATGAAAAAGTGATATAATATAAAAGTAATATGATCCTATAATTATGCAAACTTTTATCAGTGCGGACAAAGACTTCGGGAAGTAGGGAACGCTGTTCGAAAGAGGGAAGGGCTATGTTTTGCAGCGGGGGACGCCTTCGGTTTCGGGAGAAACGGTGTGCTATGTTCTCAAGGACGCCCAGCCGAAGCGGCTGAAGCAGGAGCTTCACGAGATCATCCTGGTGGTGGATACCGCATTTCAATTGCCCTTGTGCGGATTTGTAGGTCCCATCTGCGCCGGTGCCAAGGAACTGTATGCAGCTTATATGTCTTTGGGAAGGTTAGTGGAAAACTACCGCCGCCTGCCCATCAAGAACATCTATGATTTCGACGATTTGGGCACACTGCGGAATGAGGATGTGGTCTACTCTCTCCGGCTGGAGTCGCGCTTGGTGCAGGCTGTGGCGCAGAACAGCCAGGAGGAGGCAGCGTTGCTGCTCAAGAGGCTTTTAAATGAATATATGGTACCAGCTTTTGGAAATAGGGCGACAAAAGAGGCGATGTGTTTTGCACTTGCGAACACCTTGAACCGCGCCGCCCGGCAAGCGGGTGCGGAGCTTCCTCAAGAGTGGAGCGGACTGGAGAAGCAGCTGCAGTTGTGCCAAGAGCCGGAAGAACTGTACCGTGAGCTTTGCGGCCGGTGTGCTGAAATTATCGAAAAGTCGGGCAACGCTGTTCAAGATAAGGAGAGCGCTCTGCGGGAGGAGCTGGAGTCGTATTTGCAGCAGAACCTCTCCCGGGACGTGTCTTTGCTGGATTTGGCGGACCAATTCCATTTGAGTCCCAATTATATGAGTTCCTTGTTCAAATCTGCCACGGGGAGCAACTTTAAAGATTACCTTTCCAGGCTGCGTTTTGAGCGTGCTAAGACAATTTTAGAGGAGCAGCCGAATATCAAATTGGCCCAGTTAGGAGAGCAGGTAGGAATCGCCAATGTGAACACTCTGATTCGTGTATTCAAAAAGTACGGGGGGATGTCCCCGGGACAGTATCAAAAAATGAGGCAAGAGGAATCCGTCGCCGACCCAGAGAAAGGCCGGTCAGAATAGATCCTGCCGAAGAAAAGAGGCCGTTGTCCTTAAGGGCAGCGGTCTTTTTGTACATAAAGATAACCACCCGCTGGACGAGTGGTTCAAAGATAGGCTTGTGCCGCAGGGTATGTGGGAGGATGGCAAATTCGAGCTCTGAAAGCGAGAAAATTTATTAGGATAATTGATAAAAAACATTGACATTGTTGTAATTAAGTGTTATTATACACAACAATTGGTGGCTCCGATAAAAAGCTAGCTGTTTATGTTTCATTCTTCAAATGAAACATAAACGGTTCCTGCGTAGCAAAGGACATATATAGAATGGTTAGAGCGGTTGAAAATATAGAAAATGATTAAGGTAAATATGCTGCATTCCAGGTTTGAAATGACCCCAAAAAGTTAGACAATATTTTGCAGTAGAAAAAGTTCAAGCA
>CAUWLU010000034.1:0-22878 GCA_963559705.1 uncultured Acutalibacter sp. | reverse complement strand
GCATAAAAATAATGGTAGGCACTTTCGTGTCTACCATTATTTTATCACTTCAGCATGATTGCAGCGGCTCTTTTTATTTGCCGTCCCAGCGGGATTCCCCCGCGTTTCCCTCAAAGCAGACCAGCCAAGCGCTCTGCCGCCTGCCGCGGCGTCAAACCGTCCACCCAGAGCTTTTCCGTGGAAAGCTCCTGGTACAGGGGCAGCCGCTGGAGGCTGCGGTCCAGCACATCCCAGGTCCGCAGGCCCGCAGCCACATCCCGGCCAATGCGCTCCCGCAAGGTCTCCGGCTGGGCCAGCAGCGACACGCACCGCACCTCCACCCCCTCCAGGGGCAGGTGGGAGAGAATCTGGTCCACAATGGCCTGCTGGTGCATCACCCAGCAGAAAATCACCGTCTCGTATGCGGAACAGCGCAAAAACTGCCCCAGCAAAAACGCAATGTTCTCCTGGACCATCCGGGTGGTCTCCGGGGTCACCTGAAAGGGCTCCATGTCCCAGCACCAGTCCCCGTCCAAAAAGACGCTGGGCGGGCACAGAGCCTTCAGCTCCCGGCAGACCGTGGTCTTTCCCACGCCCATGGGGCCTCCGATCAAATACAGCCTTTTCACAAGCATCCCCTCATTTCACCAGGTTTGGGGCGTACATGATGTTCCCGAACCTGCCGTCCTTCCGGTCAAAGGTGCCGGGGGAGCGCTCCTTGGCCAAGTACCCTTGGCGCCCCAGGAACTCCACTGGCACATGATCGTCCGTCCCGGCCAGGATCTCCCGGCAGCACTGAATATTGTCGTCCATGCAGGCTTTGTCCTGGAGGCTTGGCCCGTGGAACAGGTAGAAGCGCTGAATCTCCCCTTGCCGCTCCTTGAGAGCCAGCAGCGCCGCCAAATACTGGCTGATGGTGGCAGAGGTGTCCATCATCACCAGGGTGTTGTTGTTGCAGGCGTCCCCGGCAAAAAAGTCCCCGGAGACCGGGTCCAAATAGCAGAGGGAGCCCCTGGTATGCCCCGGCACATGGAGGACCTCCAGCACCCGGCCCCCCAAATCCAGCTTGTCCCCGCCCTGGAGAGGCGTCCACTCCACCGGGCAGTCAGGAAGAAACTCCTCTTCCGGGAACGGGCAAGGCTCCCCCATGGCTTGGCACTGGCCGTTCATGTAGCCGATGCGGCTGGGCAGCGTTTTGCCGTCCAGCATGGGGGCGTCCTCCGGATGGATGCGGCAGGCGCCAAACTCATAAACACCTCCGGCGTGATCCATGTGGCCGTGGGTCAGCACCACCTCCACAGGCAGCTCTGTCAAGGTGGACACCAGGTCCTTGAGCCCCCGCAGTCCCACCATGGCGTCAATGAGCACTGCCCTTTCCCTTCCTTCCACCAGGAAGCTGTGCACCCCTGAGGGGTCCGTGATCTCCGCGACGCCATTGGGCAGCCGCCGGACAGTGAAGCGATTTTCCATAAAAAGCCCTCCCTTTTCCAAAAATCACTTTTATTATAGGTGGATTCTGTGCATAGCGCAAGAGACTTTCTGTCAAAACCAGACCTTCCCCTCTTGACGGCAATCTATTTTAATATTATAATGATATCAAACAGAAAGCTTGAAAAGGAGTCGTATTCTATGGAAGTTCAGGAGAAAATCGTCAATCGCTACACGGAAAAGGAAGCGAAATCCAAAAACGGCTTTGTGATGCTGGCGCTGATCCTGGTGCTGTTTTTCGGCAGCATTGCCGTGGCCATCTGCGGACCAGTGCTTCTCTGGCCCACCAACGCGCCCTTGGCCGTGACCCTGATCGTGCTGGGCTGCCTGGTGTTTGTGCTGGACCTCTTCCTCATGCCCGGGCTGAAGGTTCTGAACCCCAACGAAGCCTTGGTGCTCACCCTGTTTGGCAAGTATTACGGCACCTTGAAGAAGGACGGCTACTTCTGGGTCAACCCCTTCTGTGAGGGGATCAATCCCGGCGCTACTCCCGCCGCTATAACCACCATCAGCGGCAGCACCAGCGTCAACCTGGGGGGAAGCCGGAAAATCTCCCTGAAAACCATGACCCTCAACAACGAAAAGCAGACCGTCAATGACGAGCGGGGCAACCCCATCGTCATCGGCACCGTGGTGATCTGGCGGATCGTCGACACCACAAAAGCTGTTTTCAACGTGCAGAACTACCGCACCTTCCTGAGCACCCAGTGCGACTCTGCCACCCGGAACATCGCCAGGATGTACCCCTACGACCTGATGAAGGATGACGACCTGGGGGAAAAGACCCTGCGGGGCAGCAGCCAGGAGATCGCCGACATGATGAAAAGGGATCTGCAGGAGCGGGTCGCCATGGCCGGGTTGGAAATCCTGGAGGTCCGCATCACCCACCTGTCCTACGCTCCGGAGATCGCCGCAGCCATGCTGCAGCGGCAGCAGGCAGAAGCCATTGTGGCCGCCCGAAAAAAGATCGTAGAGGGCGCTGTGGGCATGGTGGAAATGGTCCTGGAGCAGCTCAACGACAACAGCATCGTGGACCTGGACGAGGAGCGCAAGGCTGCCATGGTCAGCAATCTGCTGGTGGTGCTCTGCGGCAACAAGGACGCGCAGCCCATTGTCAACAGCGGCTCCATCTATTGACCAATTGGAAGTTTCGCGGTAACATAATGAAAAAGGAGAGGAGGAGCTGTTTTGGAGGAAAAAGAAAAGGCAAAAAAGCAGCTCCTGCTGCGCATCTCCCCCAAGCTCTGGGAGGATCTGGCCGCTTGGGCAGAGGACGACTTCCGGTCCATCAACGGCCAAATTGAGTACCTGCTTACTGAGTGTGTAAAAAAGCGAAAAAAGGGGCATCATGACGAACCCTGATGCAACCGGGACCGCCTTCAGCCGAGGCGGTCTTTTTTGCTGCAAAAAAGCCGAAGGCTGTCAGACTTTTTCCCCTAAGCTCCGTCTAATGCTCAGAAATGGAAAGGAGGTTTCCTCATGAAACGAAGCACGCCTCGCCACGCCCGCAAGCCAAGCGCTAGAAAACGGTGGACTCCCTGGCTGGGAGTGGTCCTCTGCGCTGTTTTGACCATCCTGCTGTGGCCTCGCACTCCCTTGACCGCAGCCAGCCCCGCAGAGGAAGCGCCCCCCTCTCAAGGAGGGCTCGCTGTCATTCCTCAGAAGGAGGAGGAAGCCCCCTGGGAGCTGCGCCTGGTCAACCGGGATCACCCTTTGCCCCAGGATTTTACCGTGGAGCTGACCGCTGTACAGGACGGCCAATTTGACAGCCGGGCCGCTGAAAGCCTGGACGAAATGCTGGAGGATATGAAAGCCCAGGGGCTGTCCCCCTTGATCTGTTCCTCCTTCCGCACCTGGGAGGAGCAGGAAAGCCTCCATCAGCAGGGCGTGGACAAGTACCTGGACCGGGGGTTCTCCCAGGAACAGGCAGAGGAGGAGGCCTCCCGCTGGGTGGTCCCCGCCGGACAGAGCGAGCATCAGCTGGGCCTGGCGGTGGATATCGTCGCCCAGGAATTCCAGCTGCTGGAGGAGGAGCAGGAATCCACCCCGGAACAGCAATGGCTGCTGTCCCACTGCTGGGAGTACGGCTTCGTCCTCCGCTACCCCAGGGACAAGGAGGCAGAAACCGGCGTAGGGTATGAGCCATGGCATTACCGCTATGTGGGCAAAGAAGCCGCCCAGGAAATCACCGCCCGCAGAGTGTGCTTGGAGGAATATTTGCAGGGACTGGCACAGATCCGGCCTGTCCGCATATTCTGTCAATGAGAGGCGCTTTTCCGCCCCTCTGATCCGTCAAAGAAAGGATGGTCTTTATGAATATCTACCGTCCCAACGACTGCGGCCGCAACGATCCCTGCTGCGGCTGCACACCCTGCTGCTGCCCTGTCCCAGGACCGCAGGGTCCCCAAGGCCCTCAAGGCCCCCAGGGTTGGCCGGGTAAGACCGGTCCCACTGGACCCACCGGACCTCAGGGAATCCAGGGAATTCAGGGCCCCCGCGGTCCTCAGGGGATTCCCGGTCCCACCGGCCCCCAGGGCATCCAAGGAATCCAGGGTTCCCCCGGCGAAAACGGCTTTGCCGGGGTGCCGGGAGCCACTGGGCCTACCGGCGCGACCGGGCCCATCGGTCCCCAGGGGATTCCCGGCGAAGCTGGCACTGTCGGGGCAACGGGAGCCACCGGGCCTACTGGCGCGACCGGACCCATCGGTCCCCAGGGGCTTCCCGGCGAAGCTGGCGCTGTCGGGGCAACGGGAGCCACTGGGCCCACTGGCGCGACCGGGCCCATCGGTCCCCAGGGGATTCCCGGTGAAAACGGCGCTGTCGGGGCAACGGGAGCCACTGGGCCTACTGGCGCGACCGGACCCATCGGCCCTCAGGGGCTTCCCGGTGAAGCTGGCGCTGCCGGGGCAACGGGAGCCACCGGCCCTACCGGAGCGACTGGCCCCATCGGACCTCAGGGACTCCCCGGCGAAGCTGGCGCTGCCGGGGCAACGGGAGCCACCGGGCCCACTGGTGCAACTGGCCCCATCGGGCCTCAGGGCCTCCCTGGTGCAACTGGTCCCATCGGTCCCCAGGGGATTCCCGGTGAACCTGGCGCTGCCGGGGCAACGGGAGCCACCGGCCCTACCGGAGCGACTGGCCCCATCGGACCCCAGGGACTCCCCGGCGAAGCTGGCGCTGCCGGGGCAACGGGAGCCACCGGGCCTACCGGAGCGACCGGGCCCACCGGCGCAACTGGGCCTACTGGCGTGGCAGCAACCTCAGATTTGGTTGCCGCAACCAACAACAGCACGCAGACCTCAACCGCCGCTGCACCTTTGAATTTCAGCGCAACTCCTATTTCCTCCGGAACGGCCCTGTCCCATCAAAACGGAAGCCCCGAAATCGTCATCAATCAGCCTGGAATTTACCAGGCCAGCTTCCACAGCACTGTCAGCACAGCGACCGGGGAAGCCATCCCCGCCGTGCTCACGGTCAGCCTGCTGCTCAACGGCGCGACTTTGCCGGGAGCCTCCGCCACCCACACCTTCTCCACCTCCGAGGAGATTTCCAACCTATCCTTTACCGTGCCCTTCCAGGCCGATGCCTCTCCCACCACGTTGACCGCAGCGCCCGGGCAGTCAGGCTTCCCCTTCAGCGGCACCTCCTTGACCGTGGTTCGCCTGGGCGACACGGCCACCTAATTGCATTCCAATTCTCTGGGAGAGCTTCGGCTTTCCCGTACATGTAGTATGGAAAGGGGGGCTGGCTATGGTCACCATCAGCCTTTGCATGATTGTAAAAAACGAGGAGGACGCACTGCCCCGCTGCCTCTCCTCCGTCCAAGGACTGGCGGAAGAGCTGATCGTGGTGGACACCGGCAGCTCGGACCGCACTGTGGAGATCGCCCAGGGATTTGGCGCCAGGGTGTTCTCCTTCCCCTGGTCCGAGGATTTTGCCCTTGCCCGGAACTTCTCCTTCTCCAAGGCCACCCAAGAGTTCTGCCTGTGGCTGGACGCTGACGACGTCATCACCCCGGAAGCTCGGGAGGCTTTTCTGGAGCTGAAACGCGTGCTTCCCCCTGAAACCGATGTGGTGATGCTCCCCTATCACGCTGCTTTCGACCAGGCCGGTCACCCCACCCTCACCTACTACCGGGAGCGGCTGATCCGCCGCTTGGCCGGGCTGGTCTGGGAGGGCGCCGTTCATGAGGCCATCGCTCCTGCGGGAAGGGTCCTCTGCTGGGACGGCGCCGCCGTATCCCATCGAAAGCTCCGTGCCGGAGATCCGGACAGGAATCTGCGCATCTATCAAAACCTGCTGGCCCAGGGCAAACAGTTCTCCCCCCGGGAGCAATTCTACTATGCCCGAGAGCTGGCAGCCCATGGCCGGGATCAAGAGGCCGCCGCCCAGTGGGAGGCTTTTCTGGACAGCGGGGAGGGCTGGGTGGAAAATCAGATCCAGGCCTGCCGCGACCTATTTCACTGTTGTCTGCGCCAGGGCAGAGAGCAGGATGCTTTTCGAGCGCTGACTCGAGCGCTGGCCTTTGGCCCGCCCCGTGCGGAGGTGTGCTGTGACCTTGGAAGCTGGTTCTTCCAAAAAGGCGATTACCCCACCGCCGCCTTTTGGTATGAAACCGCCCTCAACCGCCCTAGAGAGGACGGAAAAGGCGGGTTCGTCTTTCCGGAATGCTCCGGCTATCTGCCCTGCATCCAGCTATGCGTGTGCTGGTACCGCATGGGAGATCCGGTCCGCTCCCAGGAGTACAATCAGCGGGCGGGAGCCCTGAAGCCCGATGGGGAGGAATTCCTTTTTAACCAACAATTTTTCCAAAATTTGTAATAATTTGGAAAATGCTTTCCCATTCCCCCTTCTCTCTCTTGTTTTTTTGAAAAAAACAAGCTATTATAGATGTATATGCGACGAAATTTTCAAGGGAAGGAAGGGTAGGAATGATTCAGCATATCGTCATGTTCCGATTCAAACAGGAGGCTTGCGGCAAGCCCAAGGCAGAAAATCTGCAGGAGGCCAAAGCCCGTATGCTTGCCCTGAAGGACCAAATCCCCCAGATCCGTGGTATGGAGGTCCATCTGGCGGCGCCCGGCAGCGCAGCCGGCAATTTTGACTATGTTCTGATCTCTCAATTCGACAGCATGGAGGACTTGGAGATCTATCAAAAACACCCCGCCCATGTGGCCTTTGGGAAATTTGTCTCTGAGCTGCGGGAGACCGATGGCCGCGCCTGCATGGATTATTTGCTATGAAGGGCAACGATCGTATCTCCGCAATGCTGGCGGCCCCGGGCCTGCCCCATTTGAGGGGCACCCTGCTCTCCGTGCTGTTTTTGGCCTGGCCCGCCATTGTCGAGCAGATCATGCTCACCCTGGTGCAGTATGTGGATACTGCCATGGTGGGCTCTTTGGGATCTGACGCCACCGCCGCCGTGGGGCTGACCGCCTCTACTACCTGGCTGTTCGGCGGTTTATTCAACGCTGCCGCCGTCGGCTTTTCCGTACAGGTGGCCCAACACCTGGGCGGCGGCCGAAGCGAGGAGGCCAAAAAGGTCACCTGGCAGGGTCTGCGCTTTGTGGTGCTTTTTGGTGCGCTGATGGGCATCATTGGCTTTGCGCTCAGCTTTTTCCTGCCCGCAATGTTGGGAGCCGATCCCTCCATTCACGAGAAGGCTTCCACCTATTTCCGCATCATCGCCTGCGCCATGCCCTTTACGTTGGGCTCTAATATGTTCAGCGCCATTATGCGATGCTCTGGGGATACCCACACCCCCATGATCCTGAACCTGATGATCAACGTGCTCAACATCATCTTGAACACGCTCTTTATCTATGCCCCCCGCACCGTAGAGATTTTCGGCAGTCAGTTCCAGATGTGGGGCTTTGGCTGGGGGGTGGCTGGCGCTGCTTTTGCATCGGCGTTGTCCACTGCCATTGTGGCCATCCTGTTCTTGATCGTACTCTTTCGCAAAAAATCCCCGGTGCAGATCAGCTTCCGGCAGCGCTATGGCTTTGAGCGCCAGTGCCTGATGACCTCCTGGAAGATCGGCCTGCCCGTGGCTTTGGAGCGCGCCACGGTGAGTCTGGCTCAAATCGTCATCACTGGTTTGATCACCGGAGTGGGCACTGTAGCAGTGGCGGCAAACCACCTGGCAGTGACCGCAGAATCCATCAGCTATCTGCCCGCTTCCGGCGTAGCGGTGGCCGGCACTACGCTGGTAGGCCAGTCCATCGGCGCAGGGCGGAAGGATTTGGCCCAGCGGTTTGCCCGGATGATCAGTTGGATGGGCGTAGTGTTTATGACCTTTGGCGGGGCGATTCTGTTTTTCTTTTCCTCACAGCTCATTCAAATTTTCTCTGCAGATCCAGAGGTCATCGAGCTTGGCAGCCGCGTACTGCGGATCGTAGCCTTTGCAGAGCCCCTTTTTGGAGCATCCATTGTGGCATCCGGCTGTCTGAGAGGCGCTGGGGATTCCCGAGGGCCGTTCTTCATTGGGCTGGGCACCATGTGGGGCGTGCGGATCACTTTATCCCTGGCACTGGTGGGCAGTATGGGTCTGATTGGCGTATGGCTGGCCATGGCTGCCGAGCTGTGTGTCCGCGGGGTGATTTTCATGATCCGCCTGTACCGCGGCAAATGGCTGCACATTCAGCTTTTCCAACCTGCAAAGGAAAAAGCAAAAAACTGAGGAAAACGCTTTACAATCCGCACCCTTTGTGCTAAAATAAAGAAGCTGTCTTATCATCAAGCAGCTTCTTTGGGCCCATAGCTCAGCTGGGAGAGCGTTCGGTTCGCATCCGAGAGGTCGAGGGTTCGAATCCCTTTGGGTCCACCAAACAGTGCAAATCCGAACACCTTGTTTTTCATAAAACACTGTTTCGGGTTTGTGGTAAACATAGAGGAGGTAGGCTGATTTTGCCTACCTCCTCTTGTCTTGTAAAGTTATTCTTATTATTCTTATAGAAGTAGTTGAAGTAGTGGTTCTTTGGTTTTTGCGTATAACTTTTGCATAGTACGCGCGTATATAGAGAAAGTTTACGCAAAAACCGATTTTGAACTACTTTAACTACTTCATCTGCGACTGTTTCAGCTCCAAGACAGCGGACTCAATGAGGTTGTCAATCTCCTCAGTGTTCAGCGTGAAGCCCTTGCTGTTAAGGAAATCCACCACATATTTCTTCTTTTCCTCACCTCTGCCACTGCCCACATAGAGCATTTCAGCAGCTTGTACGGCAACCTGCACCCATAGTTTGATAGTGTTGAACTGCTCGTCAGTGGTCTTCGCCTTGATATAGGGAATCAGAAAAGCGGAAATCAGGGAGATAATCAGCGTCAGCACTGCGGTGATGATAGGGGTAAGATCAACCATTGTAATATCCTCCTTGTTCATTGAAAGATTGTTCGGACGGTTCGATGTTGTAATGCTTCATCAGCTTTATACGGTTCTCAACCTTGGCCTTGGAATAGTAGAAGCCTGTCCCCGTTGCGGTCTCTGCGGCAACTGCTGGAACGAGGTATGCCATCGGAGAGAGGTCGCAGGTGCGCCACATCATAATGAGAGCGAACGCAATCACAATGATGTTGATAGCGAACACTGCCACCACAATTTTCTTGGAGAACTCCGAAGCGGGTTTCTGCTTCTTCCGTCTACGCCGTGCCATTAGAGCTTCTTAGCGTAGTCAAGGGAAATCCAGCCAGCCCCGGATTTCAGCTTGCCCCACTTGGTAGCCCCTTGACCGCTCGACTCTGCCACGATGGTATAGACACCCGGCCTAATAAAACCGTTTGCGCTGTAGTTCGTGCCAGCTCCCTTGCGGATATACAGTTCTGTAGCGGTCACACGCACTGTATAAGGCTTGAACGCAGTAGAGGTGCTACCCTTCTCGTAGACCACCTTGCCGCTCTCGTCAAAGACCTTGTAGCTTGGGTTCTTGTCCACCAGAGACTTGGCGTTTGCCAGAACAGAGAAAGCACCAATCTGACTCTTTGCGTCAGACCAGCTCTTACGCACTCTGTAGAGCGTTTTTCCCGTAGGGGTAGTAGTTGTACTACCCCCGCCAGAAACGCCGCTCAGACGCTTTGTGACGGTCGTAGCGAGGTCTCCCATGCGAGAGTACATCCAATCGCCGGGGCAGGACTTGTTAGCAAACCAGCGGTGGACGGTAAGTACCATTTCCCCGGACTTCGGAGCGTAGTTCAGAGTCTTGGTCTTATCGCCCAGCCACAGGAGCTTGTTCTTGCCGTTACGCTTGCAGATGTCCACGCACAGTTCAATCAGGGCATTGTAAACAGCGGTGTTGAACGCATACGGGGCGGTGCTGTCAGAAGCGCACTCGATGGTAACTGCCCTCTGGTCGTTCTCAGCAGAGGACGAACACCAAGAGCGATTCTTTTCCTTTACGCAGAGGGCAACTTTCCCGTCCTTGCCGATACCGTAGTTACAGCTCGCTTCCCGCCCTTTCGGGAAACAGGCGCAGATACCCTCTGCGGTAAGCTGTCCCACAACACAGTGGGGAGTGATTCTGTCGATACTGTGTGTCCTCTGCCCGGAATGGTTCGGGCTGAGACTGGTGTACTTCACCAAGGAACTGTTTGTGTATGCCATTTCGTCATTCCTCCTTATAAGAATGTGTTATCATTGGAGCATTTCTGATAGACCCTCTTGATGTTCTCGATAGCCATAACAGCCTTGTTGTTCTCGTACTCAGGGTGTTCGGCGCAGAACTTTTCGTACCGGGTTACATCGTCAAGAATCTGGTCGAAATGCTCTTTTGTATGTTTTTGGTCGTGCAGAATTTCATCATTGAAGCGTAGAATCCTGTACCGGCAGGTGGTAGCTTCATTTTCGGCGATCATCTTTGCCAGCCGGTTCAAACTTTCCAGATTGGTGCGCTGAGAAACCTCAATAGCGGCGATAGCGTCAGAAAATTTTTTCTGAATGTCAATGCTCTGTTGCCGCCATTCTGGATAATGGCTTGCCTGTTCGATGATTTTCTGCACCTTCTTCTCTTTTTCTTCTTCCTGCTTGTACTTCTCAATCAGGTGGTTTTTGACGATATTGTATATCTTCCAAAGGAACACCAGAGCGACAATGATAATCGCAACGGTGGAGATCGTAATATCGCCAAAAACCTTCAAAAACTCGTCCATCGGGGTTCTCCTTCGACAAAATTTGATTACTCGTCAGGGGGTATATTCCTCCCACCCCTGCGGGTAGGTATCGGGAGACCACACATTCCCATCAATCAGAGACTTGTACAGCTTGCCGTTGTACTGAACAATGTCCCCGGTGTTATAAGCGTCATGTCCACCTGTAGGCTGAGACCAGACGGGGTAGCCCTCCTCGGTGAGACCGATTGGGGTGTACAGAGCGGGTACGCTGTCAGGAGTCCAGTCTGCCTGAGAAGTGTGCGCCTGTACTACCCGGTAGAGTTGAGGGTCTCCCACGCTGTTCACGCCGTAGGTAAAATAATCATTTACCTTGTAAGAAACGCCAACCGCCCAAGGACGGTAGAGCGCAACGCAAATCAGTGCGGTGTCCTCGTCCAGACTTGCCCCAGCGTAATCCATAGCTTCCCGGATAGCCTGTGCCTGTTCAATCATGTTCATAAACTCACCCCCACAATTTCCAGAGCTTCCTTCATATCCTGCACAATGCTTGCACCCTCATTGATTTCAAGGGTTCTGCCTGTGATAAGCCAGTCGCTCATATTACCCTCGATTTCCTCCCGCAGACCCTCCTTATTTGCCAGATGGAAGGTGTACTCGTCATACTCGAACATGGGGACTTCCTGATCGGTCATTTCATCAACCGCCGTAATGTCCTTGATGTTCTCCCTCAGACGAACCTCCACATACCCCGGCATGGGTGCGAACGGCTCAATACTAAGCGATTCGGGCGAGACATTTCCTCTTACTCTCATTGCTGACAACCTCCTTTAACTGTTTGATGTTGACGGTTTCGTAATACTTTTTCCGCATGGCATAGGAATCAGTGTGCTTAAAACAGGCGCACCGGGACAAAAACCCGGAAGCCATTCGATATGAGACAGGGCGTTTTTCCCGCTGTAGCTTCTGAATAAACCTGCTCTGCCGCATAAGTGCCAACGCCCTGCGCTTGCGGATAGTGGTAAAACCTATACCGAAGCACCTTCCCACAAAATCAATCTTCCGTCCCTTGCGGTCTTTCTTCTCTTTGCAATACCGCTGAATACAGAATAATTGATAATCGTGCTTCACTTTCATGCCAAGGCTTTCCACAAACGCAAAGATGTCATAGAGGGCTTTCCGCAGTTTCCGCTTATTGTTGTCTATCAAAACCAGATCGTCAGCATAGCGGACATAGTGCCGTATTCTGTGCTTCTGTTTGATAAGATAATCCAGCGGTTGCAGGTATAGCTCTGCAAGCCAAGGGGAAGTATAGTTCCCGATGGGAAGCCCCGGACTATGGGAATCAATCACCCTAAAGATGATCTGCAATGCCTTTTCGTCCTTGATTTTCTCCCGCAGACGGGCTTTCAGATTGCCGTGTGGAATGGACGGGTAGAACTTGCTGATGTCCATTTTCACGCAATATTTGGCGTGTTTCCTATCCCGTATCGTGGCTCGCTCCACACCCTTGCAAGCAAGGTCAATCCCCCGGTTTGGGATATTGGCGCAACTCCAATGATAGGAGGATTTCTCAATAATCGGCTTGAGAATCTGCATGATAGCGTGGTGAGCGCACTGGTCGGGATAGAACGCCGGGACTTGCAGTTCCCTCTCTTTCCCGGATAGCCCGTCCTTGATGATACGGGTCTTGTACGGGGAGAGGAAATCCATGTGAATCAGGCGTTCCGACAGGTCGTTTGCGTAATACTCCAAATTGTCGAAGACCTTCTTCACCATTTTTCGGTTTTTCTTTTTGTGGGAAGCGTTTATGATAGCCAGCCTACAGTTATCGACCGAAACTATCTGTTCGTATAAAAAGCCATAGCGTTTCATTTGCTTTTGTTTCTCATAGGGCTTTCGAGAGTGAACTTACTAACCCTATCCCTCCAAACTATTTTTTACCAATGGGTACGGCGAAACAGCGACCAATGAATATTACCTTTTAACAAAAGTAGGCGAGAGCCAATGTTCGTGTTGGAATTAGACGAAGTGTTGTTCAAATTAGCCGTAAACAGACCGCATTTCGACCCATTATTCCAATTACCGCCGTGTTGGAACACTCGCTTTTACTGTTCGCCTTAATGTGTTTTCAATTTTAATATGGCGTGTTCACCCACCTATGTGGGGGAGGGAATCCCCCACACCCCCTCAGGAGGGGATATAAAGCAGGCGAGAGCCAATGCTCGCGCCGGAAACAGACGAAGTGTAGCCCAAATAAGCCGCAAACAGACCGCATAGCGACCCACCAAGCCAAAAACCGCCGTGCGGGAACACTCGCCAACCTGTGCTACTCCAACAAGCGTCACAGTAATAGGTGGACTCACTGCCGCTACCAGCCGTGGCGGGGAGCATGACATGGGTGTTTCCCAATGCGCTTGTGTCAAGACCTTCTTCTGTGATATAAGAACTACCCCAACTCGTACTTCCCTTGAATGAGAGCTGGCCGTAGTAACTTGTAGTATCATCGGCATACTTGGACGGGTCATTGCACACATAGTAAGTGCCGTTGTTCCAGTTCACACCGTCTACCCATTCCCACACATTGCCCCAGAAGTCCTCAATACCTCTGTAGACAACGCCAGTCTTACCGTCCGTGCCAGAAGGTCTGCCGGTGAGATTCGGTACGGAATCGCAGGAACCAGTTCTCAGAGAGCCGCTGTTACCGTCACAATATCCTCTGCCGATTTTGTTTTGCACATTGTTGTCTGCGAACTCCACCAGCATGAGCATTTGGATAGCAGATACCGCCGCAATATCAATCAGGCTCCAACCCGCTCCCTTTGCCTTGGCGTTACTGCGGAACTGCGCTCTCGTCTGCGATACCTGCGGACTCGCCCCAGTGACAGACTTGTTATTGCTGGAAGTCTTATACGCACCCACATAGGCGTACTCGCTCTCCTGCCCCGCATGATTGAACAGGGGGTGCACGGAGAACCCGGCAGTAGGCTTGTCCGCAATCTGAATGTGTTCCACATTCCCTTCCTTGTAGCGGCGATAATAGAACTTCGGGATTTTAACCATCACATCGTTGGTGGATAAGGTCTCCCGTACCATACCTTTCCAAGGCATAGCGTTGTCAAAATCGCTGTGACCTGCGCTTGCCCCTACAGAAGCGGTGGCGGTCATGCCGACAGCGTTATCGGTTCTCGCCCATGCGGGGGAAGAAGTGGTGACATCACGGCTGATACCGTAGATTTTCACGAACGACAGCTCTACGCTCTCGGTCTGCCCGTCAGAGGTGATAATAACCTGCTCGGAAGCGGTCTCGCCGCCGCTTACGGCCTTTACCGTCCATGTGCCTACCTTGTGGACTTGGAACTGGTAAGTGCCAGTCGTGGTCGTAGCCGTGTAGGTTGTCTCGTCCAGAGAGCAGGTCAGCGTTGCCCCGGCAGGGTAAGTCACATTGATAGTGGCGGTGAAGTGGTGATAGGTTGCTTCATAGTTCGATACCGCACCTGCAACAGACACCTTCGGGCTGGTGTTCTCAGGCTTGGAATAACCGTCCTCCGCTCCGTACTCGATGTGGTAGGTATGCCCGATAGGGATATTAAAGGAGGTTGTTTTCTGAGTTTTAGTGAGGGTTGCGGTCTTGGTGTACTGCCCGTCCGTTTCGTCTACGCAGGTGATAAGGACACTGGTAAATGCGCTGTCATCGTCAATGGTAATGGTGACATTGGCGGTCTCACCGTTGGCGGGAGTTGCGTTCGCACGGTTGTTCTCATTGCTCGACAGGTTATACACGCCTTGCGTGGAATACGGAAAAGCGGAGAAATAATAGGTTGTCCCCTCTGTGAGACTTCTCACAACATATTCCTCGTTTTCGTATTTGCCGAGGTCTTTATTGTCGACAACCAGCGTACCCTCGGTAGGCTTGGTGGGATAGCTTTCCTCGCCCATGCGAATCATTACGCCGCCGACAGAACAGAGCAGGTTCCCTGTGCTGTCATAGCTGTCTGCGGGTTCCAGAAATTTCAGACCCACACTGGTTTTGGATTTCGCATAAGCGGTGAACGCCCTCATATTGTTAGGGGCTTGCCCAACTTTCTGCAAAATCTGGTCTACAGTCCATTTTGCTTCTGCCCAACTCATTTACTTTACCTCCTCGTTAATTGTCAGACCGTCACCGCTAAAGGTGATCGTCTTCGTCAGGGTCAGCAATTCGCCCTCATACAGCTTTTGGACAATCTTGTCTGCCGAAACGAAGTTAGTCTCGATCTTTTTATTGCCGTAAGTCTCGGTGATGGTCTGCCCGTCTGCGGAAAAAACGGTTTTTCGAGGGTCAAATCCATCGGTTTTTACATCGAGTGAATCAATCTGGTTTTGCAGGTTTCCCGCCACATCTTCACCAAGCTGGTTTTTCACAAACTCAAACCAAGTGTTGAATAGCTGTTCCTGCTGAGTTTCAAAATCGGCGATCTCCTTGCTGTAGTCCGTCTTGATTGTCTGGATAATGCTGTCACCCTGAGCTTCCAGCCCCTCTACATAGGCGGTGAAATCCTCCTGTGTAGCGTCTGCGGTGTCCTCAAACAAACCTTTCTGTGTGGTGAAATAGTTCTGAAAAGCCGTATAGAGGTCAGTGCCGTTCTCCACCATCGACATGAGGGTGTTCAAGGCTTCATTCATGCGGTTGGCTTCTTTTGCGCCAAAAAACGAATTTTCCTTATTGCTGTACACTGTCACATCTTGAAATGAGACAGTCCCGTCACTGTTTTGGACTTCGGTGTATTTTTTCAATCCGCTCCAAGTTGCGTCAGTGTAATTGACAGGTAAAAGCTCCCATGCCATTACAGTTCTCCTCCTTTCGTCCCAAAGCTCCAAGTGAACATTCGTCTGCCCTCAAACTCATTGGTAAGCCTGTCATAGAGATCAAGGATTGCTCCTTCCAGCCGGTTGAGTTCGTAGAAATCCATCACATTTCCGTTGTCAACATAGGTCGGCGGGTTTCCGTAATCCCTGTTTAGGGAGCCGTTGTTCACTGTTTTCAGATTTTCCTCAAGCTGATTGATTTCGTCAGCATAGAAGTAGTCCGCAGGGGTGCGGTCTTCTCCGAGAGAAACGATGGAGAACTCGTCATAAAGGCGGCTTGCCAAATCCCGTAGGTAAGAAAGATTGTTCTTAATACGGTTAAAATCGGTTGCGTTAAACCTGTCCCCTGTGTAATTCCCATCAGAATCAGTAGCCCCGTACCAATCAGTTTTAGGGGTTTGCCAAGCCATATTTCGCACCTCCTACTCTCCGGGCAGTTACCTTGCCCGAAAAACTTTGATTGAAGTTAAGTGTCTGACGGTAGATGTTCACTTTCATGTCCTTGTGGAACTCGTTCTCCTGATACACAATGTCGTTCACATCAATTTCCGGGTTTCCTCTCGTGTCGTACTCATATTCGATACCAGAAGCGTAGTAATCGCCAAGCCACTCAGCGAGGTCGTTCGCCATGCCCATGTCGGACATCATCGGGTTTTCCCATTTGATGGTCTTCCCCCGGTTGTTGAGGGTCTTGACTGCGTACCGCTCTACGATCTTGTACCGATAGCCGTAAATTTCCAAACGATATTTGCCCGTCACGCTGAACTTCACCGTAATATAGTAGTTACCCCAATCTTCAATCGTGACCCCTCCGTCCGTGTCTTCCAGCACTGCCCGGAATCCATACGAGGGTTCCCCGATAAAGAAAGTTTCCACATCACCGGCAGTGACCTCCACATCTTCACCCACAAGATTATCTTCCTGTGTGCCGTTCTGATAGCTGTAGCAGGGGACGATCACTTCCTTAATAAGCTCCTGCTTGATGGCTTTCGGGGAAGAAGTCATGTCTGTCCGGGTCATGGTAAAATCCGTAATATCGCCAAAGCTGAAATTGTTCAATACAATGCGGTTATACGGCTCTGCGGTTTTGGTGAACTCAATCTCCATGGTGTCGAAATCATCAAGGTCGATGTGGAGTATCGTGACCCGTTCGATTTCGTCCGCTCCTACTTCATACTCCGTCACAAGCTGACTGTCGTTGTAAGTGCGGATAGTGAACGCCGCAGGTAAGGTATTACCGAACACAAACTTTGCGCCATAATACATACAGGCCACTTCCTGCTCAATCGTAACCACAGGGTTGTTTGTAAACAGCCCGTTTTCATCGGAAAGCTCCGCAGAGACGAAACCTGTGTTGAAGCTCTTTCCGCTGAGGTCACGGGGGAGGAAGAACATTTTCCCGTCCGCTGTGGTATAATTTGTGTTCAGCGAAGCGTATTCGTCCTTGACGGTATCGTCCAGAATTTTATCCGCATTGGAGTACACAGCCTGTGTCTTTGCGCTTGCGCTCGCTTCCGGGACGAAATTGGACTTGATCTGGATAGTTCCGAATCTTGTCTGTGTGAGGACGCACCTGCAAGCGTTGGCAATAATCTGCAACGCTTCTTTGTGCTGTACCCTCGGTATAGGGTTTTTTGTAAAAAGCGTTTTTAGCTGAGGGTCGATATAATAATCCGTCAGCCCAGCGTCTTGCAGAACTTTTTCCGTCAGTTCGTAATAGCTCACCCCTGCGCTGTTGTACATTCCCTTGTAGTATTCAGAATCCATATTTCTGAAAATATCCTGACAGCGAATCGTAGCGGTATAATCGTCCGATTCCCACTCCGAGCACAACAGCCGGTTCCCTCGAACCCACTCAATTTCCCCTGTTTCCGGGAGCTGATAACCATAATAGATTTCCATTTCCTGCCCGGTCTCAAGGAAGTTGATTGCGGATTTAGGGTTGTCAACATTGAAATAATGGTCGTAGTTTTTGAGCTGTACCGAGAAATCAATCTGCGGCACATCTGCCCCGATGGGAGACACATAGCTCTCAAGGGACGAACTCATAACATCTTGGTTGTAGTACACCAAGCCGTAGCCAAAACGAATAGAGTAAATACGCACCCGACTTTTCGGGTTTTTCATGGTGTAGAACACAAGTTTCACCTGCGTGGTGTCGGTCAACACTTCCTCGGTGGAGAACACCGCTTGATCGTTGCCCCGGAACTCAATAACCTGTCCGCTACTGCTCACCATGTCGAAATCAACCGGGTAGTTCTCCCCGAAATTGATGGTGATACCCTTAAAATCGGTTGCTACAATGTTGAGGTTGATCGTCAGCTCGAAGATTGCTTCGGTCAGTAGCTTATCGCTGATAATCCCGGTATCAAAGTAAGTGCCAGACTGGTTCTCCCGTGGCAGGAAGAACATTGACCCGTCCACCCGTGTAAAATTTTCCTCAAGCGTGGCGTAAACCGTATCATCACTTTTTTCACCGAGGACATTTTTGGCGTTCGCGTAATACGCAAAATCCCCGTCCTCAACAGTGGCTTTCGCTTGGGCTTCTTGGTTAATAAGGCCGAAAGAGAGCATGATGTATGCCCTCTCCCGGAGAGAGGATTTCATGCTTTCTCTGTATGCTTTTGAAACCTTCTGCATAAAATCCCTCCTTACTCGCCGCAGTCCACCAGATTCACCTTGCAATTCCTGTAGTGTGTCGGTTTACCGCTACTGTCTGCCCAATAGGGTTCTCCCGTCCTATCGCCGGGGTACATTTTAATGGTCTTCCGGGAATTGGTAACGGGGTCTACAAATGTTACATAGACAAAGAAATTGCTGAGAGCGTTGAGAATCTGCCCCCACTGTTCAGCGGTGAGCCAAGGCCATTCAAGACCGTCAATCTTGTACTGGTCTCGACCCACACGCTGACCCACAACAGAGCCGTTGGCATTTCTGCCAGCGTCTACTACTGTTGTTATTATGGGGTGTACCCCTCGTTTGGGAGGGGGCAATTCATAGCCGTTGATTGCGATATAGGACATATCCCGCACCTCCTTACTTCACGAACACATAACCATTGGCCTTACGCTGAGTGGTTACAGCGTCAGTGACAGTACGGTTTCCGATCTGTACAATGGTCTGTTCGTTTTTGTCAGCCTGTCGGCGCATATCGTCTGCCATCTGAGACAGCGTAGGTTCGATATACTCCCTGTAAAATTCCTCCATGCCCTCTTTGAAGCCGGTAACGGAGAAATTACGGCTACTTGTCACATCAGCGGACACCGACTTGGAGAAAGCATCGCTGGTGTAGTACTTGAGAGCGGAGGTGTCCACCGCAAAACGCATGACGGGGCTTACGCTGGTGAAAGAGTTTGCCCAAGTGTCCACAACGCTCTTAGTGGTGCTTCCAAGGTTCATAATGCCAATATTGTAGCCAAGCACCGTATCTTCGCCAATACGCATGAACACTTTAGACGGGGAATTGGAATCCAACGCCGCCTTGTATGCGTTCTTAGCCGCATTTGCCCATTTGCGCATATAGGAAGCGGTAGTGGAGTAAAAATCGTTTATGCCAGCGTTGAACCCGTTCACCACATCTTTGCCGATGTTGTAAAACGCACTGTAGGAAGCGATCTCACTGAACCACGACTTCACATTGCTCGCCCAAGAAGCCATGCTGGACTTGGAACTGTTGTAGGAGGTTGTAATCCCACTGCCAAACCCGCTGACAATATCCTTGGCGTAGTTCTGGAAGGTATTGCGGTTTACTGCACCGTACCCCTCCCCGGTGAACCACTGCTTCACATTGGAAGCCCATGTTGTTACGCTCGACTTAGAGCTACTATAGGAACTGGTGATACCAGAAGCGAACCCGGACACAATATCCTTGGCGTAGTTCTGGAAAGTGGTACGGTTGATACCTCCGTAACTACTCTGTGTGAACCAGTTCTTTACATTGTTTGCCCAAGCGATCATGACAGACCGGCAGGTCTCCGCACTGCTGGTGAGCTGTGCTTTGAACCCCTCTACCAAGTCTCTCGCCGCATTTTTGAAATCCCCGGACTTCGACTGAATACCGTCCACAAAGCCTGTGACAAGGCTCTGCCCGACTTCCTTCATGTTGACGAACATACCCGTAGACAGCTCTACATTGCTGTCACACAGATTTTCAATCTGAGTGAGGAGGTCTTTGTATTCCTGCAACAGGTCTGCGGCAGTCTGCAACTCAGGAACGGCGATTTCCAGCTTGTCGTTAAGGTCTGCGGTCTGATTGGAGATATTTTCCACATCGTTCGCCAGTTTCTCAATCGGGTCTTGTGTGAACCAGCCAATGATCGTGTCAATCGTTGCGCTCAGGCCAGCGATAGCGGAAACTTCCGTGTACCGAACGACCTGTCCTGCGAACTCTGTCATAAAGTCCACAAAATCGCTCATATTGCTGGAAAGACCGGGGAGCTTTTCATTCAGTGCCATTAGCGGAGGGTCAAGCCGGTAATTCAGCTCGTCTGCCACTGCGACCAAGCTCTCTACAAAGAGGACAAACGCCGCCGCAAGCTCCACGAGCAGTGCCGTACCAAGTCCGATTGCCAATGGCAACAGACCGGCAGAAGCGACCGTAGCCGCACCGAGAGCCGCCGTGACAACACCGATTGCGACCAGCAGACCAGTGCCGACACCGATTGCGGTAGCAATCCGCTCACCGTTATTCAGCACAGGTTCCCATGCTTGTCCAATTTCGTCCAAGCCCTTGCCGATTGCCCAAATCTCAACGATGAACAAACCTGCGGCAACGCCGAGTTCCAGCAGGATAGCCGTACCGATACCGATGTTCACCGCAATGGTCTTGCCGCCAGTGCCGAGAGCATACGCCGCCAGACCGACAGCCGCCAAGATACCTGCGCCAACACCGATTGCTGTTGCCACTGTTTCCCCGTTTGCAATGACAGGCTCCCATGCGTCACCGACCTGTTCCAGCCCCTTGCCCATGAGTGCGATTGCGCCCACAATGAGCAGTGCCGCCGCCGTAACCTCAGCGATTACGACCAACCCCAAGCCAAGGTTTTTCGCCAGAGACTTGAGTTTTGGAGACAGCCCGGTGTTGATGGTCGTGTCCAGCTTGGAAGTAGTGTCAGTGACCGTTTCAAAGGCTTGCGTTGCCGCCTGTCCAGCGTCAGCCTTGTCCTTCAACTGGTCGAACTTTTTTAATGTGAGAATGAACCCGCCAGCCACCATCAGCGCACCTGCGGCAATCTCTACAGCGTCTACGCCAGACCAATCGCCAGTCCTGATTGCTTCGAGAAATCCCTTGAGGTTATCCACAATCAGGGTTGCGTCAGCGATAATCAAGCCAACGCCGCCAAGCTGAGTGTTTTTCGTGAACAGACCAATGCCGCTCAGGAACAGACCGATGTTCTTTACGAGGAACAGCGCATTGTCCCAATTTATGCCGTTGTTCACCATGTCGCTGATTGCCGAGACGATACCAGACAGCCCGGAGATAACCAGCATTGCTCCCGCCATTTTGATGTTGCCAAACAGGAGGAACGCCGCACCGAGGGCTTCTGCAAAACCGCTGATTAGCTTGGTGACATTGGTGAAGTTTGCGCCGTTTTCCATGATGTCTTGGATAGCTTCTTTCATGGTATTCCAAGCGTCCAAGAACAGTCCAAGCCCCGCAATTTTGAAGCCGATACTGCCTACGATGTTAAAGCCCTTCATAGTGGACAGCCACTTGAGGAAGTCTTGCACACCCTTGGCAATCTTCCAAGCGAGGAACGCCGCACCAATGGCAACGACACCGGCGAGGATTTCAGAAATATTTTCCCTCACCCAATCGAGGAAGGGCTGAATCTTCGCCATGATTTTGTCCACCTGCTCGTTCACTGCGTCTGCAATAAAGTCATAGGTAGGAAGCTCGAAGCCGAGACCGCCACCGCCGCCAATGCCGCCGACACCAGCCCCGCCACCTGCGCTATCATCGGGAGGGGTGATAACATTCAGCTCGTCAATGCCAAGCAGTGCGTTTTTCAGTGCTTTTGCTTTCTTAGAAGCGTCTCCTAAGCCGTCAGCCGCTTCATCTGCGCCGCTTGCGATACCGCCGATTGCATCCGCTCCCGTGTCGAACTCAGGAATCGAAACGCCGAAGAAACCTGCGATAATCTCAGCGACCATGCGGATTGCTTTCGCCAGAGCGATTGCATAAGGCAGGATAGCTTTCAGAATCGGGAGGAAAAGGTTGCCCAAGGCACGAGTAGCCTGTTCCACCTGCGCTTGCAAAATACGAAGCTGGTTCGCAGGGGCTTCCAGAGTACGAGCCATATCGCCCTGAGCATTTGTTACCTGCGTCATGATAGCGTAATAGCGCAACTCGGCTTTCTCAGCCTGAGTCATACTCATAACGCTCTTGTCAATACCGAGGTTGTAGGCTTCCTGTTGCAGACGAGCCACAGACAGGTCATAGCCGAGTCTACGAAGCGGCTCAAGTTCGCCAGAGATACCAGACTCCAACTTCTGGAAAGCGTCAGAGGTGCTGATATTGTAAAACGAAGCCAAATCATAGGTGAGCTGAGTAAGATTCTTACTCATGGTGTAAGCCCGGTCACTTGCAACGCCGAAGCCGTCAGTGATTGTCATGAAGACACCCTGATTTCTCATCCACTCGCCGGGGTTGATACCCATGACTTCACCGACCTGCTCTGCGTACCTCTGAGCTTCTTCGGCATACTGACCCATAGACACATTGAACAGGTTCATGTTCTCGATGTAGCTGTTGGAGTCAGTAATCCAGCTTGCAATGACACCGGCGATTCTTCTCATGCCCATATACGCCAAGCTGATTTTTGCGGCGAGGTTCACATAGGACTTGCCGAGTGTCGTGTTGCTTGCCGCAAGGCTCGTATTGCCCTTGAGCAATCTCTGGATTTTTGCCGGGAACGCAGAAAAGCCAGCCGCCACCTTCTCCATCTGCGTAGCAAGAGGGGTAATGGCAGTAGCAACTCGATTGCATTGTTCGGCAAAAGAGTCAAGGTCGGTCTTCCTCAGAGACTCCGTTACGGTGTCAATCTGAGGGGCGAGTTTTACGAGCTTATCCAGTCCGTTTGCAAGAGAGCCAAAGCCGGACTTTTGAACGCTCTCCAAAGGCTTGAGTGCGTCCACCAGTCCTTGTACCTGCTCCCGTGCAAGGGTCAGCCCCGTCAAGCCAGAAACGCTCTGACTGAACTTCTTGAGAGAGTTCGACAGTGCGCCAAGCCCAACGCCGCCCTTGCTCACGGGAGCGGTAGCGGCTTTCAGCCGTCTAAGAGACTCGGAAAGTGCGTCTATGCCGCCAACGGCAGATGTAGAATTAGATTGTACTTCAAGTTCCAACTGCTCGATTGTCGTAGACATAATGCTCACTTCCCTTCAAACTTTTTGTTGTGGCTTGCCATGAACGTAAGCGTCAACCCCAGCCCCGCAGTAGACAAAGGAACCAGCCATCCTAGC
>CAUWLU010000033.1:0-23286 GCA_963559705.1 uncultured Acutalibacter sp. | reverse complement strand
TAAAGAAGGACGATCCCCCGCCGCCGCCATTGCCGACATTGCTTTAGAGGGGCGGGAATTCAAAACAACGATTTGCACAAGCACCTTTTACGGCTACATAGAAAAGGGCGTGTTTCTTATGCTGACAAATAATGATTTGCCGGAGAAGGCAAAACGAAAGCGGAAATATCGCAAAGTGAAGACAGCCAAACGCGCCCCACGCGGGAAGAGCATAGAAAAACGCCCCGCCGAAGTGGAGGGGCGCGAAGTGTTCGGGCATTGGGAAATGGATACCGTTTACAGCGGGAAGCAGACTTCAAAAAAAGCCCTTCTTGTACTGACGGAGCGGAAGACGCGGAAAGAAATTATAGAGCGTATGCCGGATAGAACGGAAGAAAGCACCATAAAGGCACTTGACCGTATAGAACGGCGGTTCGGTGCTATCTTCCGAAAGGTATTCAAAACAATCACCGTTGACAACGGCGGGGAATTCTCAAATGTGGAAAGGCTGGAACAATCAGCGATCCGCAAAGGAAAGCGAACGAGCTTTTTCTATTGTCACCCGTATAGCAGTTTTGAACGAGGCTCAAACGAAAATCAAAATAGAATGATACGACGGCGATACCCGAAAGGAACAGACTTCGGGAAGGTATCAACCGCCGAAATAAAGAACCTTGAACAATGGATCAATAACTATCCGCGTGAAATATTAGGGTGGAAGACTTCTGAAATGTGTTTCCGCGAATGCCTTGACGCGTTATAAAAATAAATTTTCAATTTTTTTCGCATTTACTATTGACATTTGCGCTAAAAAATGGCGCTAAAAGGAACAAGAAAAAGGACTGCCGGTGACCCGGCAGCCCCTTTCCGAGGAGCTTGCTTTAATTGACGCTGGGTTCGCTGTACAGGCTTAAGGGGAGGGCGACATGACGCCGCTGGGAGCCCACATCATGCCAGACGCAGCCAACCATCCAAAGCTGACCGTACCGGCCGCTTAGGAACAGCTGGTTCCCCTTCATGGAGTGGGAGGTGTAGTCGTCCACCAGCTCCCAATCGTCGAGCCCGCAGTTTCCGGGGAGCAGCGTCCATTCCCGCAGGTCCTGCTCCTGTTCTGCGGGCAGCGGGCCCCGGATCTGCACCCACTGATCGAAGGCGCGGTTCAGGGCGTTCCTGGTGGCTTCCGTATAGGCGGCCTCCTGGTTTTTGGTGCGCTCCAGCAGCTTCCGGCTGTCCAGGACTTCTCCGGTGGTCATGTTCACATTCCACACATGGAACTCGTAGGAGGCGTTTTGATAGCCCCAGGTGACCAGGGACAGCACGTCCTCGTACACGCTCCAAAAATAGCTGATTTCGCTGTAGAGCGGCGGGCTTCCCCCGGTGATGTTGTTGCCGGACTGATTGAGGGCATAGATGTAGGTTTGGGCGATTTCCGTGTTCAGCGCAGCGGTGTTGACTCCATCCAGCTGAATCCGGGGGATGTGGTAGGTGTAGGTCCCGTCCCCGAAGGGCAGCTCCTCCACGATGGAGAGCTGTACCGGGTTGCTGGGAAACGCCCCGCCCTCATTGGGGAAGCAGCGGTCCAGATTGTTCAGCAGCGCGGCAGCCTGCGCCCTGGTCAGGACCTCCCGGGGCAGGAGCTTCCCATCGCTTCCGGCAAGCGCTCCTGTCTCCACGGCCCACTCCATGGCGAGTTGTGCGGGGAGGGCCACTTCGCCGCGGTCAGAGAAATCCTCCAAACGGTTCCCCGACGGCTGCGCGGAGCTTCCCAGATTCCTGCAGTAAGCCATGAGGATCACCGCCGCGTCCTGCCGGGAGAGTGGGGTGTTGGGCTCAAAGCACTCCAAAGCTGGGGTGTCGAAGGTGAAGGCCCCGTCGCCCATACCGGCGGCAACTCCCCAGGACGCTGCCCATTGCACAGCGGGGGCGTACCAGGCGTCCGGGTCCACATCCTGAAAGCGGCTGCCGGGGTACTGGGACCGATCCACCTTTTCCCGGTTTGCCAGAGCTGTGACGAACATCCCCCTGGTGATCTTGGAATGTGGGGAGAAGGCAGAAGGGGAGGTGCCTGCAAAATAGCCTTTCCTCACCACCTGGGCCACATGGGGATAGAACCAATCGGTTTTCTTCACATCCTGGAAGGGATTGTCCCAGGCTGCCGCTGCCGCCGGTGCGGAGCCCCACAGCAGCAGTACAGAAATCAATGCGCACAACGCTTTTTGAAACGGCCTTTTTTTCATGACAACCTAACCTCCTTTTGCGCTGGGGATACGGCTGGGTATCCCCTCTGTGTTTCCATCTATAAGAATCCCGGAAAGCCCGGATTGGTTGCGGGAAAGCTCCGGCTTTCAGCCAAAGTTTTTCCGCTGCCTTTGTGCGCTTTGCCGGATGCTTTCCGAAGCCGGTGGGAATTTCCCGTTTGACAATCGCTCCCGGCTGTACTACACTGGTTTCGTTGCGTTTTTGACGGATACCGTTCAAATGAAAATAAATTTAAGAGAGAAGGCGTGATCTTCATGGAGTATAAAGAGATGAGCTGCCTTGCCATTCACGACATTTCCGGAGTGGGCAAGTGTTCCTTGACCATAGCGCTGCCGGTGCTCACCTGCTGCGGGGTGGAGACCAGCGTTCTGCCCACGGCGGTGCTGTCCACCCATACCGGCGGCTTTGGGGGATTTACCTATCGGGATCTCACCGAGGATATGCTGCCCATGGCAGAGCATTGGAAAAGTATCGGGGCGAAATTCCAGGCATTGTACAGCGGCTTTTTGGGCAGTGCCGGGCAAATCGGCATTGTGGAGCAGATCTTCGACTGGTTCCGGGAGGAGGATACCCTGATCCTGGTGGACCCGGTGATGGGGGATGGGGGGAAGCTCTATCAAACCTATACCCGGGAGATGGCGGACGGCATGGGGCGCCTGTGCAGGAAAGCGGATATTGTGGTGCCCAACATGACCGAAGCCTGTTATCTGCTGGGAAGGCCCTATAATCCGGGCCCCTACACCCGCGAAGAGATCCGGGAGATTTTAGAGAGCCTCTGCGCCCTGGGGCCCAAGATGGCGGTGCTGACGGGCGTGTGGGAGAAGGAGGGAACCCTGGGAACGGCCTGTTACGATTCCCGCACCGGGGAGGTCCACCTGTATTTGACGGACCGGATCGAAGGCTTCTATCACGGCACGGGGGACCTGTTTGCCTCGGCGCTGTTGGGCGCCTTGCTCAACGGTGCTTCCTTGAAGGACGCCTGCGAGATGGCCACAGAGTACACCTGGCAGACCATCGAGACCACTTTTGAAAAGAGCAAGGACCACCGTTTTGGCCCGAAATTCGAGTGTCATCTGCCCTGGTTGGTGTTAAAGATGGAAGAATGCAGAAAAAGTGTTGCAAATAGGACGGGAAACCTGTAAAATAGACCCAGACTGCTTTTTTGATTTAAAGCGCCAGGCAGTGAAAGTAGAATACCGGCGGCACAGTCTGGGCGCTGTCGGGAAAGAGGGTTTGAAAGGTCATGGAGCCAAGGTTTTTTCAAAAAGACATCGAGACCATGAAGCGGGCGGACATAGAAGCTCTGCAATTGGAGCGCTTGAAGTGGATGGTGGACTATTGCTACAACAATGTGCCCTTCTATCACGAGCGCTTGGGCAAGGCGGGCATCACGTCGGGGGACAAGCTCAAGACGCTCTCCGATGTGCAGTACATCCCCTTCACCACCAAGGACGACATCCGGGACAACTATCCCTTTGGAATGCTGGCCGTGCCCATAAAGGACATCGTGCGCATCCACGCCTCCTCGGGCACCACAGGCAAGCCCACGGTGGGGGCGTACACCCGGCAGGACATTGACAATTGGTCCGATTTTGTGGCGCGTATCGTCACGGCCGCCGGCGTCACCAGCGAGGATATCATTCAGGTCTCCTTTGGCTATGGGCTGTTCACGGGAGCCTTGGGCCTGCATTTCGGCCTGGAGAAGGTGGGGGCCACGGTGATCCCCGCCTCCTCGGGGAACTCCGAAAAGCAGCTGATGATGCTGCGGGACTTTGGCGTGACCGGCTTGGTGGCCACGCCCAGCTATGCGCTGTACCTGGGCGAGCTGGTCCGGGAAAGCCCCTATCCCAAGGAGGCCTATGCCAGCTTGAAATACGGCATCCTGGGCAGCGAGGGCTGCACGGAGGAGATGCGCCAGCGCATCGAGGAGAACCTGGGGGTCACGGTCACCGACAACTACGGTATGACGGAGCTGACCGGTCCCGGCGTGTCGGGAGAGTGCCATCTCCGGTGCGGCCTGCACTTTGCGGAGGATGCCTTCCTGCCGGAGATCATCGACCAGGAAACCCTGGAGCCAAAGGCTCCCGGAGAGGTGGGCGAGCTGGTGGTCACCACGCTGACCAGGATGGGCATGCCGGTGCTCCGTTACCGGACCAAGGACATCACCCGGCTGAATTACGAGCCCTGTGCCTGCGGGCGCACCCATGTGCGTATGGATAAGGTCATGGGCCGCACGGACGATATGCTGATTATCAAGGGCGTCAATGTGTTCCCCTCCCAGATTGAGAGCGTGCTGGTGGGCATGGAGAATGTTGGCCCCCACTATCAGCTGGTGGTGCGTAAAAAGAATTTCTTAGATACGCTGGAGGTCAAGGTGGAGCTGGTGGACACCTCTTTCCTGGAGAGCTTTGGAGAGCTGCAGGCGCTGCAGAAGAAGATCCACGACCGCCTGAAGAGCGTGCTGGGCCTGGAGACCCGGGTCACCCTGGTTTCCCCCAAGAGCCTGGAGCGGTTCCAGGGCAAGGCAAAACGCGTGCTGGATCTGCGGAACCAGCCGGAGGAATGAGGGGACCGCGCAGCGGCTCAGGCTTTTGGCTTGAAATAACACGAGAGGAAGAATCACTATGAAAAAATTATATCTGGGCAACGAGGCGGTAGCCCGTGGCCTGTATGAGGCTGGCGTGCAGGTGGTTTCCGCCTATCCCGGCACCCCCAGCACCGAGATCACCGAGGCTGCGGTCAAGTACCCGGAGATCTACTGCGAGTGGGCGCCCAACGAAAAGGTGGCTACAGAAACTGCCTGCGGCGCCTCCATCGGCGGGGCACGTTCCTTCTGCGCCATGAAGCATGTGGGCTTGAACGTGGCGGCGGACCCGCTGTTCACCATGAGCTATATTGGCGTGGGAGGCGGCATGGTGCTGGCCGTGGCGGACGATCCCGGGATGCACTCCTCCCAGAACGAGCAGGACTCCCGCAACTATGCCCGGGCTGCCAAGGTCCCCATGCTGGAGCCCGCGGATTCCAAGGAATGCAAGGACTTCACCAAGCTGGCATACGAGCTTTCCGAGCAGTTCGACACGCCGGTGATCCTGCGCTTGACCACCCGCATTGCCCATTCCCGCAGCATTGTGGAGGACGGGGAGCGCAAGGAGCTGCCCTTGAAGGAGTATAAAAAGGACCCCTCCAAAAACGTCATGCTGCCCGCCTTTGCCAGAGCCAAGCACGAGAAGGTGGAGGCCCGCACCCGTATGCTGACCGCTTATGCGGAGACCACCTCTCTGAACCGGGTGGAGGACAACGGCGCAAAGATCGGCGTCATCGCCTCCGGCACGCCCTATCAGTATGTGAAAGAGGCCATGGGGGACAGCGTCAACTATTTGAAGCTGGGCCTGGTGTACCCCCTGCCCCAGCAGCTCATCCGGGATTTTGCAGCCAAGTGCGAAAAGGTCTATGTGGTGGAGGAGCTGGACGACTTTGTGGAGACCCACTGCAAGGCCATGGGCATCCCCGTCATCGGCAAGGAGCTGTTCCCCCGCTGCGGCGAATTCTCTCAGAAGATTGTCAGGAAGCTCCTCGCTGGGGAGGAGGCCCAGAGCCTCTCTCTGGATGCGGAGATCCCGGTGCGTCCCCCGGTGATGTGCTGCGGCTGTCCCCATCGCGGCGTGTTCTACGCTTTGAAGCGGGAGAAGGTCTATGTCAGCGGCGATATCGGCTGCTACACCCTGGGCGCATCCGCTCCCCTGGGGGCCATGGATTCCTGCATCTGCATGGGTGCTTCCATCTCCGCGCTCCACGGCTACAACAAGGCGCGGGGCGAGGAAGGGGAGAAGAAGGCGGTTGCCGTGATCGGCGATTCCACCTTTGCCCATTCCGGCATCACCAGCCTGGTGGACATTGCCTACAACCGTTCTAACTCTGTGGTGATTGTGCTGGATAACTCCATCACCGGCATGACCGGCCATCAGCAGAACCCCACCACCGGGTACAATATCAAGGGCGAGCCTGCCTCTGCCATTGACCTGGAGGCCCTTTGCCGCTCCATTGGCATCCGGCGGGTCACTGTGGTGGACCCCTATGACCTGAAGGAGGTCACCCGGGTGCTGAAGGAGGAGCTGGCTGCGGAGGAGCCCTCCGTCATCATCAGCCGCCGGCCCTGCGCCCTGCTGAAGTATGTCAAGCATAACCCGCCCCTGGCAGTGGACAGCGACAAGTGCATCGGCTGTAAGGCCTGCCTGGGCATTGGCTGCCCCGCCATCAGCTATCGGGATGGCAAGGCCGTCATCGACGGCACCCAGTGCGTGGGCTGCGGCGTATGCAAGACGCTGTGCCCCAAGGGCGCCATCGGCTGAGCGCGCGGATATGTGAAACTGTTTTTGGAGAAACAAAGGTGGTAACGATATATGAATAAAAGTGTAATGATTGTGGGTGTGGGCGGCCAGGGCACCCTGCTTGCCAGCCGCATCCTGGGCGACGCCATGATGGACCAGGGCTTTGACGTGAAGGTCAGTGAGGTTCACGGCATGAGCCAGCGGGGCGGGTCCGTGGTGACCTATGTCCGTTGGGGCGAAAAGGTGTATTCCCCCATTATCGAGACGGGAGAGGCCGACATTGTGCTGGCCTTTGAGCAGCTGGAAGCCGCCCGGTTCCTGCCCTATTTGAAGGAGGACGGGGTGGTGGTCACCAGCACCCAGCAGATCGACCCCATGCCCGTGGTCACCGGGGAAAAGCAGTATCCCCAGGACCTGCTTTCGGAGATGGAGGAGAAGGGCGTCAAGGTCCTGGCAGTGGACGCTTTGAAGCTGGCAGAGGACGTCGGCTCTCAGAAAGCGGTGAACGTGGTGCTCATCGGCGCCATGGCCAAGCGTCTGGGCGGCGAAAAGGAGACCTGGCTGTCTGCGGTGGAGCGCTGCGTGCCCCCCAAGTTCTTGGAGATGAACAAGCAGGCCTTCGAGCTGGGCTGGAACGCCTAAGGCCGAAGGGAAGCCACAGTTGAAATGGAAGCCGGGGAGGACCCGGCGGTTGATTCAAAGCATAGAAAGGAACATGCCCATGCCAAATTATTTTGAGCCGGAGGTTGAATGTGCCTCCCGGGAAACGCTTCGGGAAATCCAGTCCCAGCGGCTGGTGGAAATGGTCAAACGCTGTTATGAAAACGTGCCGCTCTATAGGAAACGGTTTGATGAGATCGGGGTGAAGCCGGAGGACGTCCGCTCCATTGACGACCTCTCGAAGCTGCCCTTTACCACCAAGCAGGATTTGCGGGACACCTATCCCTTTGGGCTGATTGCCGTGCCCCGGGACGACCTGGCCCGTGTCCACGCCTCCTCCGGCACCACCGGCAAGCAGACCGTTGTGGCATACACCCAGAACGACCTGGATGTGTGGGCGCGCAGTGCAGCCCGGTCCATTGTGGGCACCGGCGGCACCCATGAGGACTTTATCCATGTCAGCTATGGCTATGGGCTGTTCACAGGGGGCTTGGGCCTCCACGACGGCGCCGAGAAGCTGGGCGCCACGGTGAT
Organism: uncultured Acutalibacter sp.; assembly: GCA_963559705.1. GTDB lineage: Bacteria > Bacillota > Clostridia > Oscillospirales > Acutalibacteraceae > Acutalibacter. The sequence continues at coordinate 15,526 of CAUWLU010000033.1, read as the reverse complement.
CCCCGTGTCCTCCGGCAACACCAGCCGCCAGGTGCAGATCCTTCAGGATTACGGCTCGGATATCTTGGCCTGCACGCCCTCCTATGCCATGTACATCGGCGAGACCGTCCGGGAAAAGGGGATCGACCCCTCCAGCCTGCGGCTGCGCATCGGCATTTTCGGCGCGGAGCCCTGGACCGAAGAAATGCGCAGGGAGATCGAAAAAGCGCTGGCCATCAAGGCGTATGATATCTACGGCCTGTCCGAGATCGCAGGGCCCGGCGTGGCCTGCGAGTGCCAGGAGCAGAACGGGATGCACGTCCAGGAGGACTTCTTCTTCCCGGAGATCATCGACCCGGCCACCGGAGAGCAGCTTCCCGACGGGGAAGAGGGCGAGCTGGTGTTCACCTGCATCGGCAAGGAGGCCCTGCCCCTCATCCGTTACCGCACCCGGGACATCTGCTCCCTCACCCACGAGAAATGCGCCTGCGGCCGCACGACGGTGCGTATGACCAAGCCCAAGGGCCGCACGGACGATATGCTGATTATTCGGGGCATCAACGTGTTCCCGTCCCAGATTGAGAGCGTGCTGCTGGATTTGGGCATGGACCCCAACTACCGGATGATCGTGGACCGGAAAAACAATTTGGACACGCTGGAGGTTCAGGTGGAGATGAATGAGAATATGTTCTCTGACACCGTGCGAAACTTGGAGCGGGTGGAGCATATCATTGCGGACGCGCTGCATTCCACGCTGAACATTGCCGCAAAGATCACCCTGCTGGAGCCAAAGTCCATCGAGCGCAGCGAGGGCAAGGCCAAGCGGGTCCTTGACAAACGGATTTCATAAAGCAGAGTTCTCGTCTTGTCAAAGGGGAGGCCCTCTGGTATAATGTGGTTAGATGATACAGCCCCGCGAGGCAGCTCATGGGGAATTTAAGGAGAGGACGTGACAGTATGCAGATCCAGCAGCTTTCTGTATTTATTGAAAACAAGCCCGGCCGCATGGCCGAGGTCACGGAAGTCCTGGCCGGAGCGGATATCGACATCCGTGCGATTTCTGTGGCGGATACCCGGGATTTTGGCATTTTGCGGGTGATCGTCGATAAGCCCAAAGAGGCAGTGGAGGCGCTTAAGAATCATGGGATGACCGTCACCCTCACCAAGGTGATCGCCGTGGGTGTGGATGACAAGCCCGGTTCTTTCTCAAAAGCTGTTCGGATGCTCTCTGACGAGGGCTTCGATGTGGAGTATATGTATGCCTTTATCAGCCGCGACAAGGGCAGGGCCTATGTCATTATCCGTGTGGATAACGGTCAAAAGGCAGCGGAGGCCCTGCACGCCAATGGCTTCGAGATCCTTACCTCCGAGGATATCAGCAAGATGTAACAGAAGCGCCCCTCCTGATTTTGAGGGAGGCGCAAGGGCGCTGCATTTTTCAGCAGCCTGCAGTATAAAAAACGCTCATTCTGCCACGGGTCCCCGCAGCAGAACGAGCCTTGATACAGCACAAAAAAGCATGGGAGATACCACACATTGATTGGGTATCTCCCATGCTTTGTAAAATCTCTTGCATTTTGCGTTTTAGGATAGCAGCATCCCAACATTGTCCGGCAGATATGCTTTCTTGGGCTTTTGGGGGTTGTATTTGACGCGCACGGGGTCGCCCTCTGTCAAGTTGCCCAAGGGGGCCCGCGACGCCATGCCGATTGGAATGTTGGCGATTTTATGGGTGGTTACTTTTTGATACCGAAGCTGTTCCGTTCGCCGATAGGGTTTCCCTTCAACAAGGTATTCAGCGGTCAAGAACCATACGTTTCCATTCCATCTTTTTTTCATGACCTTGCCCATGGTTTCATTTGTGCATTTTTTCTTTTGAAACTTGAACACGCTGCGGTTCCTCCCTGCAAAAAGATGCCCCGTCCTTAGGGCTTTCTGTTATTATAGCAGTTTTATCGAGCTGCCGCAATGCGATAAAAATACAGACGCCATTTTTGCGCTTGAAAAATGCACAGCCCTTTTTTCTTTGGATTCCCGAAACGAGAAGGCCGGCCCTTGAGGGCTGGCTTTTTTGCTGTGCCCCAAAAAAGGAACCCATTGTTTTCAGACGCATATTCTGTATTGAGGGGACAGGGCCGACAAGCATCCCCGAAACTCACGGAAAGGGGTCATGGAAATTGGCAGAAGAAACCATGGGCATGGCCTGCGGATTGTACGACTCGCTCAGTCCGCTGCCCAAAAATCCTGTGCCCGGCATGGCGTATGTGCCATACCAGCAGTGGTCGGGAGAATTGCATCAGCTGGAACGCGCTTTGGATTCCGGGACATTGTTCCCGGTTTTGGATAAACCGTTTTACGGCAGAAGGGGGGAGCCTCGTTGAACGAAGAACAAATGCTGCGAAGGCGCTATTATGCGGCGCGGTTCGCCTGTTGGGAGCTGCATCTGTTCCTGGACACCCACCCCAACGACAAGGAGGCTGCCCGGCGAATGGAGGAATATCATTCCAAAGCAGAGCGCTCCAAGAGGGAATATGAGGAAAAGTTTGGACCCATGGGGGAACGGGGCACGGAGACAAGCCGCTGGGCTTGGATCAGCGATCCCTGGCCCTGGGAAAAGGAGGGGAATTGATTGTTTGTCTATGAAAAGCGGCTGCAATATCCCATTCGCATCAAAAACACCAACCCACGTCTGGCCAAGATGATTATATCCCAGTACGGCGGGCCCCATGGCGAGATCGGTGCGTCACTGCGGTATCTCAGCCAGCGGTATAGTATGCCGCTGCCCGAGCTGAAAGCGATCCTTACGGACATTGGCACAGAGGAGCTTTCCCATTTGGAGATGGTGGGCACCATTGTCTATCAGCTCACGCGCAATATGACGCCGGAGCAGATCAAAGCGGCGGGCTTTGACGATTATTTTGTGGACCATACCGCCGGCGTGTATCCGGTGGCGGCATCCGGCGCACCCTTTAACGCCAATACCTTTGCAGTCACCGGAGATACGATTGCGGATCTCCATGAGGATTTGAGCGCAGAACAGAAAGCCCGTATGACGTACGACAACATCCTGCGCTTTACCGATGATCCCGATGTGCGGGACCCCATCAAGTTCCTGCGAGAGCGGGAGATCGTCCATTTCCAGCGCTTTGGTGAAGGCCTCCGCTTGCTCACCGATACGCTGGACTCCAAGAACTTCTACGCCTTCAACCCCTCCTTCGATAAGAGGTAACAGGGAGCTTCCAGGAAGGCAAAGGGACGGCTGCATCCGTGCAGCCGTCCCTTTTGCGCTCTTTGCAGATGCCTTATCACAGGGATTTGAGCAGAACAGGCCCTTGGATGCCGCTGGCAGGAATGGCCATGTACTGAGAGAAGGGATCTTGGATGCGGTTGGCAAGAGAGTTGGCCGCCACCACTTCCAGGCGGCTCTCTCCCGGAACCAAGCAGGGAGAGATGTCCCAGCTATAAGGCGCGCAGATCCGCTGGCCCAGGTCCTGGCCGTTGACGGACAGTCTGGCCGTCATGCCGACGCGGCCCAAATCCAGGACGGCGGGCCCGTGGGGCTCCAGCTCCACCGTGGTCCGATACCGGATCTCCCCAGAGAATGTGGGGAGCCCATCCTTGCCGGTCACGTTGCACAGGGGCGCTCCTTTCCGGAAGGGCCGGAATTCCTGGTCCCTGCCGGATTCCCGCAGGTCGATGTCCCACAGCAGGTCTAAGTGCTGGACCTTTGTCAGCGGAAGGGCTTCCGGGAAAGCGCTCCACTCCTCGTGAGCGAACCCGCCCCAGAGGAAAAGCGCCGATTGCCCGGGCTCCAAGCTGACGGCCACCCGGCCCTCCCGCGCACGGCCCCGCTGACAGGCCTGGTTGAGGAGGTCCCATACCAGATACTCGCCGGAGGCTGGGAAGCGGATGGTCTCCTCCACCTTTCTGGGGGCTTCGTTGAACAGGAAGAAGCAGGTCATCCCGTCCCTGGTAAACCGGGCGATGCGCAGCAGAGGCTCCTGCGCTGCGTAGTCGTGAGCGAGATTCAACGCCAGGAGCTTTTGCGGCAGCTCTTCCAGCGTCACTGCCTTGCCGGGGAGCTTCCCCTCCCGGGCGGGGAGGGGCTCCACAAAGAAGATGGGAACACCGGCCTGTTCCAGCCTCCGGGCCGCCTGCCAGAAGCTTTTGGGAAGGTGTGCGCTGGAGGGGACCACTAGGAAGCGGTAGTTGTTGCCAAATACGCCATGGCTGGGAGAGGCCTGCTCCAGGTAGTCCAGAGAGACGATCTCATAGGGGATGTGGGCGTCGTAACAGACCTTGGCGGGCTTTTGGGAGAACATGACCCGATCCTTGTCCATCCATTCTGCCTCAGCGTGGTAGAGCATTGCCCCGGCAGCCTCCATTTCAGCGCCGTACAGCAGATGGGCTGCCCGATTGGTGTAGCCCATGAGCTGGGAGAAGCCCGAAAACTGAGGGTCGTTGCCCTCTGCCCAGAAGTGGGGAGGGCAGTCCCCGTCCAAGTAGAAATCGTCAAAGGCGTGGGGGACAAAGTGGTTGATTCCCCGCACCAGCAGGAAATCTATCAGCCATTTCAGCGTGGGAGCGCCCTCGGCCCAGCCGTATGCGCCAAAGACCTCGCACATGGCACGGCCCTCCATCCGAGGATTCTGCCGCGCCTGGGAGGCGGCCAGCTGGCCCAGCATATAGTGGAAAAATTCAGGGTCCGCCATGCCGCCCCCTGCCAGGGAAGCGGTCTGATACTCCCCCATAGCGGGCAGGACCTGATGAAGCACAATGTCAATGCCGCTCATGTCCTGGCCGTCCAAGCTCCGAAAGAAATGTCCGGCGCTGCATCCCAGCCTGGCGTGGGCGTTCATATCCTCGATGATGTGGCCGATGTACTGCACACCGTGAGCCCTGCACCAGCCGCCCACCTGGTGGGAGAAATTCTCCTGCCACAGCCGGGTGACCCCATCCATATAGGCCAGCCGGATTTCCGCTCCATTGTCCTTGAGGGGGTACCACAGGGCGGGCAGCAGCGCAAGGGGATGCTGCAAACCATGCTGCTCCATCCGTGCGGGAAGCTCATCGTGCCAGGGGAGCGCCAGACCTGGCTCGCCCACTGTGCGGGAATACATGCCGGGGTCCTGCCCCCATGGCCCCAGGTGCTGGCAGTCCAGCCCGGGCTCATCGGAGAAGAACCCAGCCAGCGTGCTGCCAAAGTACGCTGAAAAGTGCTGATAGTGGGGCTCGTATACGCCTTCGATCAGCGCGGCCACCGACTGCCGGGACAGCAGATCAGCCTTCCAGCGGGTGATCTCCTGGCAGCCCCGGCGGGTTTTGTACAGGAAAAATACCCGCCAGCAGCCCTGGGGCACGTCCCAGTACAGAAACTCCTGACCGGCTTCCACGGGAAGCACCAGCGGCTCGCCCGCCATGCCCTGTCCCTCCTTTGTCCGAAGGAAGGCGCAGACGCACAGCAGCTCTTCCTCCTCCTGACAGGGAGGGAGCAGCAGCGCGGTGTCCGGCGCCGGGCCCATGACGTCCAGGTGCTGCTCCCGCAGATACCACCGGCGCAGCTCCGGGTATTTCTCCGGCAGCACGCCGTTGGTGTCCCCGGTGGGGAAGTGCTTGGCGTCCAGGACCCAAACCTTCATGTCCCGCTTTTTGGCCTCCTCCAAAATCAGCCCCAGGGTCTCCCACCAGGAGTCCTGGCAGAAGCCCTCAAAGGGGCGGGATTCCACACAGACGGCCCGGCACCCGCTCTCCAAGATCTTATCCAGCTTTTCGGGGATCTTTTCCCGGTTGCCTTCGTGCTGCCAAAAAAAGGGCAGCAGATAGTTGTCCGGCGTGTTGTTCCACACTGCCTGTAAGGTTGGGTTCATACAAACTTCACTCCCGTCCGATTTCTTGAGGACCCTCTCAGAAGCCCTGCCTGCAAGCGGCTGTTTCACGGCATATTATATCATTTTGCAGGGGGAAAGTCCACGGCTTTTCTGTACTATCACGAAAGGGGCAGGGGCTTTCGTGGGGAAAAACAGTGGTTGCTTTTTTTGCAAGAACCGGTTAAACTCTAAATCAAGATGAGAGTTTTGGGAGGGCTGCACAGTGAAAGAAACCTTGATCTCCATTGGAAAGATGGCCGCGCTGAACAGACTGTCCATCTCCACGCTGCGGCTGTACGATGAAAAGGGACTGCTGAAGCCGCGTTACATTGACCCTCAGACGGGCTACCGGTATTACAGCATCAATCAGAACGCCCGCCTGGATGTGATCGTCTACATGAAGGAGCTGGGGATGAGCCTCTCCCAAATTGTCCAGGCGCTGCAAAAGGAGGACGTCTCCCTGATCGAGGAGATCCTCAGCCAGAAGAATGAGCAGATCCATCAGCAAATGCGGGAATTAAAAGCCCAGCACGATGCCGTGGAGCGGGCGATCCTCTCCATTGAGCGCTATCGGAAATCCCCGGTTACAGGGACGCTCTCGCTGGAGTACATCGACCGCCGGTACGCTTGGGGCATCCCCTGCCGGGCCAATTTTTACAGCGACGACGTCCACAGCTATGAGGACGCCCTGCGGGAGCTGCGTCTGTATCTGGAGGAGGCGGGGTTCACCCAAATCCATTCCTACAACACGGGCACGTCCATACTTCAAGGGGATTTTGAGGCGGACCGGTTCGTGCCGGAAAGGATTTTTCTCCTTGCCAACCGCAGGGAGGAGATCCCGGGCCTTCAGGTGGTGGAGAGCGGGATGTACGCCTGCGTCTATCTGGATAATTTCGACGATGAGATTCACTATGCCCGCCGCCTGCGGGAGTATTGCGCCCAAAATCAGTATTGCATTGCGGGCGATTATTTTTGCGAGGTGATGACGGGCTTCCAGGTGTTTGACAGCGATCCCCGCAGTATGTTCATGCGGCTGCAGGTGCCGGTGAGCTTTCAAAAATGATTTTGCCATTTTTTTCACAAATTCTCTTGACCCTCAGCCTGCATGAGGGTTTACACTAAGGGCAGAACAAAAAGGGGATGGATTTTTCATTCCCCTCTGAAACGACCTGTGTCACAAGGAGGATTTTGTGTTATGGAAAAAATCAAAGTAGTTCAGTACGGCTGCGGCAAGATGGCGAAATACACCCTGCGTTATCTGTATGAGCATGGCGCGCAGATCGTCGGCGCTATCGACGTCAACCCGGAAATCGTTGGGATGGACGTGGGCGATTTTGCCGAATTGGGTGTAAAGACGGGCGTTATCATCTCCAATGACGCCGATAAGGTTTTGGACGAGTGCCAGGCGGATGTGGCCATTGTCACGCTGTTTAGCTTTATCGGAGATATTTATGACCACGTGGAGAAGTGCGTTGCCCGGGGCATCAATGTGATCACCACCTGCGAGGAGGCCATCTATCCCTGGACCACCTCCGCTGCTCAGATCAACAAGCTGGACGCCCTGGCCAAGGAAACTGGCTGCACCATCACCGGCTCCGGTATGCAGGATATTTTCTGGATCAATATGGTGGCCATGGTGGCCAGCGGCTGCAACCGCATTGAGAAGATCAAGGGCGCATACAGCTACAATGTAGAGGATTACGGCTTGGCCCTGGCCCAGGCACACGGCTGCGACCTGACCCCCGAGGAGTTTGAGGCGCAGATCGCCCATCCTGCCGAGTTCGAGCCCTCCTACGCCTGGAACGCCAGCGAGGCCATCTGCAGCAAGCTGGGCCTCACCATCAAGTCCATCGACCAGAAGCATGTGCCCTATATCGTGGATCACGACGTATACAGCTCCACCCTGGGCAAGACCATCAAGGCCGGGAACTGCATTGGCATGTCCGCTGTGGTCACCATCGAGACCATGCAGGGCATCACCATTGAAGAGGAAACCATCGGCAAGGTGTACGGCCCCGAGGACGGCGACCAGTGCGATTGGTGGATCACCGGCGAGCCCAACACAGAGTTCCATGTGGTGAAGCCCGCTACTGTGGAGCATACCTGCGCCACGGTTGTCAACCGGATTCCCACGCTGCTGAACGCTCCCGCAGGTTTTGTTGCCTGCGACCAGCTGGACCCCCATTGCTATTTGACCTACCCCATGGAGTACCATGCCTAACTTTGTAAAGTGTAAGAAGCTATAAAAAGAGGAAGGCCCCCTGCGGGGCCTTTTTCTATGGAAAAAACTGCGTAAAACAAGAACAGCTTCCCTTTCGAGAAGCTGTTCTTTGTGTTCTGAATCAGAATGGGAAAGCGGCTCAGTGGTACATCTCCATGTAGGGGCCGTGGGCCTCAATCAGCTCGTCGATCATCTTGGCCATGTCGTCAATGGACAGCTCGGCTGCAGTGTGGGGGTCCAGCATCACAGCGCGGAGGATATCCTCCTTTTTCCGGGTGCGGGCGGCCTCGATGGTCAGAAGCTGGGTGTTGATGTTGGTCATGTTCATAGCGGCCAGCACAGGGGGCAGGCTGCCCACGTAGGTGGGATGGACGCCGGTCCCGTTGACTAGGCAGGGGACCTCCACGCAGGCCTGCTGGGGGAAGTCCTCGATGAGGTGGCCGGTGTTCAGCACGTTGCCGCCGATCTGCAGGGAGTTCCCGGTGATGACGGATTCCATGATGTAGGAGGCGTACTCCTTAGAGCGCTCATGGGACAGCTCCTTGTCAGAGAGGAGCTTTTCACTCATTTCCTTCCAGCCCTTGATCTGATTGACGCAGCGGCGGGGGTATTCGTCCAGAGGAATGTTGAACCGGTCGATAAGCTCCGGGTACTTGTCCTTGATGTAGAAGCAGTTGTATTCCGCGTTGTGCTCGCTGGACTCGGTGCAGTAGTAGCCCAGCTTGTCAATGTAGTCAAAGCGCACCATATCGTTGTGCTTTTCCGAGGCGTTCTTTTCTTTGGCGCGCTTGCGGATCTCGGGGTAGAGGTCGTTGCCGTCCTTGTCGTGAATGGACAGCAGCCAGGCCATGTGGTTGATGCCGGCAATCAGCTCCTTGCGGCCTTCCAGTTTGTCCTCCATGCCCAAGCTCTCCAGCAGGTGCTGAGAGCAGACCTGAACACTGTGGCACAGGCCCACCGTCTGAACCCCGGTGTAGCGCAGCATGTAGCCGGTGAGCATGGACATGGGGTTGGTGTAGTTGAGAAACAGGGCGTCGGGGCAGACCTCCTCCATGTCCCGGGCAAAGTCCTCCAATACGGGGATGGTGCGCAGCGCCCGCATGATGCCGCCGATGCCCAGGGTGTCTGCAATGGTCTGGCGCAGGCCGTACTTCTTGGGGATCTCGAAATCGATGACCGTGCAGGGCTCATAGAAGCCAACCTGGATGGCGTCGACCACAAACCTTGCGCCCCGAAGCGCTTCCTTGCGGTTTTCCACACCCAGATAGGTCTTGATGACAGCCTTGCCCTGGTTGATATTCTGGTTGATGGTGGAGAGAATGCGGAAGCTCTCATCCAGCCGCTGGCCGTCAATGTCATAGAGGGCGATCTCACATTCCCGCAGAGCGGGAGTGCACATCACATCGCCCAGTACGTTGCGGGCAAAGACGGTGCTTCCGGCGCCCATGAAGGTGATTTTCAACATAGCAATGCCTCCTGTAACAATAAGAGTTCGTTTCAAACAGCGGGGGAGCCGCTTCTGCTGCCGTTCCCCTCGGGACTGGCTCTAGTTTAACAGGATGCCGCTGGAAAAGCTATTGCAAAAAGGAGGGCTCTTTTGATAAAATGGAAACAGAAGCAAGAGAGAGCCAACATCATTAGGAGGTGCATTTCGTGAAAAAAGTGGAGAGCGCGGTGGCGCCGGGCTGGTGGCACAGCCTGGTCCCCTTGAATTATGGCTATGAGGAGTGTGCCGCCGGACACAGCTTTGGTCCGGCAGTGCGGCACTACCATTTGTTCCACTATGTGCTGGAGGGGGAGGGGACCTTCTTCCGAGGGGGGATCGCCCACACTGTGCGGGCAGGGGATCTGTTCGTCATCCTTCCTGAGGAGCTGACCACCTACTGCGCCGGCCAGGAGACGCCCTGGACTTATGTGTGGCTGGGCTTTCGAGCGGAGGAGACCCCGGATTTTCTCAAATCGCCGGTGCTGCGGCGCCCGCCGGTGCGAAAGCTGTTTGAGCAGCTGCGGGACCTCTCCATGGAGACGCCCCAGGACGGCTCTCAGGATGGCAGGGTGTTCTCGCTGCTGTACGAGCTGCTGTGGCTTCTGTCCTGCAACAGCCCGCTTTCCCAGGACCGCGCCAATTCCTATGCGGCCTATGCCAAAACCTACTTGGAAACCTCCTATATGCAGTCGGTAAGCATTCAGGGTATTGCGGACGCCCTGCACATAGACCGGCGCTATTTGACGGTGCTGTTCCGCCAAGCCTATGGGCTTCCGCCCCAGGCCTATCTGATGGAGCTGCGGCTGGAGCAGGCCCGGGACTTTTTGGCCCAGGGCTACGGCGTGACGGAAGCGGCGGCCATGTCGGGATTTTCGGACTTGGCGAACTTTTCCCGCCGCTATAAACAGCGGTTCGGGATTCCCCCCAGCGCTCAAAAAGAGGGCTCCTCCACATAGAATAGGATTTTCGTCAGATATTCGTTTTCGTCCCCAGTGGTGATGTAGTCGTTGATGCAGAACTCATAGGAATCCGAGGTGATGTTCAGCTTTTGCTCCCGACAGAAGGCCAGCAGCCTTTCATAGCTGCTCCCAATGGAGAGGTAATCCCCCCGGTGGTAATTGACGGCGCAGAGGCCCTCTGGCAGGCATTGGATGTTTTGAGCGCGGTCCGTTTTCTCGGTGGGGAGGAACGCCAAGGAGGCCTCTGTGCAGCGGCCGTCCCGGATGCGCTCCAAGGGGACGCAGACGCCGCTCTGGAAGAAGATGGGCAGCTTTTCCTGGAAGGCCTGGGCAAAGCATTGCTTTGTGGCGATGCTCACCTCCCGCAGCGTGTAGGGGGGCTCCACAGGCCGGGAGAGAATCCATTGAACCGGGAGCCTTTCCAAATGCGGGCCTTCCTTTTCTTTGTGAAGCTCCGCAGTCTCCAGTTGAGCGCAGCGCTGGGCCAGCCTGCTGCGGATCAGGCGCAGGTCCTCCATTTTCCGGTCGATGACCCCCAGCTGGCCCTTTAGGACTTTCAAGCTGCTTTCCGTGGTGTAGTGGCTCAGCAGCTCCTGAATCCGCTGAAGGGACAGCCCGCATTTTTTCAAAATCAAAATGGTGTCCAGCTCGTCCAACTGGTTGGCGCTGTAATAGCGGTATCCGTTGTTGGGGTCCACAAAGGCGGGCTTGAACAAGCCCAGCTTGTCATAGAAGATCAGCGTCTGCTTTGAGATATTCTGATAGTTGGAAAGCTCCCCGATGGAAAAAAGATTGTCCATAAAATCACCTTGACAGTATAGTTGCTATATCCTTTATTATAGGGATCGTGACGGCATATTACAAGGAGGTTTTAACTTGCGTGCAATCACTCAATGGAAGGAGAAGCTTTTGGAGGGCTTATCCGGAAAGCGGATTCTATTTATTGTGATAGGAGCGGCAATTGCCACGTTTGGCATTCACAACATCCATCAGCAGGTGGGCATTACAGAGGGCGGTGTGATCGGGGCCATGCTGCTGGTGGAGCATTGGCTTGGGTTTTCCCCGGCCTACATCACGCCCGTGCTGGATGCAGCTTGTTATTTGCTGGCCTGGAAATACCTGGGCGGGCGCTTTATCAAGATCAGCGTCCTATCCACTTTAAGCGTGTCACTGTTCTACAAGCTGTGGGAGCTGTTCCCGCCCATGCTGCCGGATCTTTCGGCGTATCCCTTGGCTGCGGCAGTGCTGGGCGGCCTGTTTGTGGGGGTCGGAGTTGGCCTGATCGTCCGGCAGGGAGGCTCCTCCGGCGGGGACGACGCCCTGGCCTTGGTGATTTCCAAGGTGACGCGCTGGCGGCTTTCCTTTTCCTACCTTTTCACGGATTTGACCGTATTGGCCCTGTCCCTGACCTACATCCCGGCTGGTCGAATCGTATTTTCGCTGGTAACGGTCACGGTGTCGTCTGTTCTGATTGATCTGATTCAGAAGGCTCGGCTGTCCCAGCCGCAAAAGGCGTGAGGGCTTTCGCAAAGGGCGGCGCGCCCGCTGCTGGAAAAGCGTTTTTGAAACCGTGAAGAAATGCCGTGAAAAAATCGTGAGCCCCTCTTGAAAAAAATTGGAAAACATGATATGATAATTCAGTTGTATTCCGGGGGGACGATTTCCCCTGTGGGGACCATTAGCTCAGTTGGTTAGAGCAGTCGGCTCATAACCGATCGGTCCGGGGTTCGAGTCCCTGATGGTCCACCAACTGACCCTTAAGTGAACTCACTTCCTTAAGGTCAACATCAAAGTGACCGTCTTGTGTATTGCACAGGACGGTCATTTTGTCGTCATAGAGGTAGATTTTGTTGACAAGCATATCCACCAGCCCCTGCCGGTATTTGGGGTCGTTGATGTCCCCCTTGCGGAACTGATTTAGGAAAAAGCGGATTTCCTTCACGCTGGGGGTCGGATGCTGGGAGGTTTCCACAAGAAGTTGAAGGGACAGTTTCTCATGCTCTTTCTTCTTTTGTGCAATCCGGTCAGCAATAATATCAACGGCCTGTCCACTCTCCAAGGCCTTCAGCAGATTTTCTGTGGCCTGCTCATTTTCTGCAAGCAGTTTTTTAAGCCTCCTTGTGTTGCCGTTGTTGCTCTCTCGTTCACAGAGGTCAACAACTTCTCTGGCAATCGTACTGATATTGTCTGGGGTCAGGAAATCCCGCAGTCTGTTGACCACCAAATCTTCTATGTACTCTTTTCCAACCGTCTTTTTGTCACAGGATTTGTCCCGGCGGTTGGTCACACACTGATAATAGTGATATTTCCGCTCTGTCTTACTCGTCCCACTGATACCAGTCATGGCGGCCTTACAGTGTCCACAGAACAGTTTTGTGGTAAGGAGATAATCTACTTTAGCCTTCGCTCGTGCGGGGGCTTTTTTTGTTTTTCTCCATAATGCGCTGTGCCTCCCAAAACAAATCTTCATCAACGATGCGGGGGAGTCCATCAGGAATTTCCTTATCCCGGTATGTATATACCCCTATGTATCGCTTGTTTCTCAAAATGCGGTTGATACTGTTCTTGTTGAATTCATTCCCGTAGGATGTTTTGATTTGATTGGCATTGAGATAGCGGATATCAACGACCCTGATATACGGTGTGCGATTGTTGAGCGTCTGGTTTCTATTTTCCCACAGAGTGATAGAGCCTGCACCAATGCTAACCGCCTGTTCTTGGGCACAAATAAAGAAGTAGTCCTGCACAGCAAAAATGCGAGGATCTCAGTGGAGAACATATTAGCAATCCCTTGTCGTGAACAACCGAAAAGCGAAAATACCAAAAAGAATATCATTTCTTTAGAGCTGCGGAGAAATCCGGAGTTGGAAGCGCAGATAGAGAAGTTTGATTTTCTCTCATATCTGATTGAACGGAATGGCCCATATTCTGAAAGTGGAAACACGGTCAGTTTCCAAAATTGCGAGGTATGTGGGCATAAAAACGACCTGCGCTATTATCGGGACACCAATACATTTTACTGCTTTTCTTCCAGTGGAGAGGTCGGGGGCAGTATCATCGACTATCTGATGGCAACGGAGGGGTTAACGGTGGGAGAAGCCATTGATAAATTCTCCAACGAACTATGCCAGCCAGAATGGCATGAACCGGAGTTATTGGAGGAATACCAGTTGCCACCCTTCCCCGTTAAACGGTTACCAGTTGAACTTCGGGATTATGTGATGGCTGTATCAGAAAACACTGCTACCGCAGTTGATATGCCGGCCATAGCTGCGTTGGCCTTGGTTGCGGCGGCAGTGCAGGGGAAATTTGTCATTGAAGGGAAGCCAGATTATTACGAGCAATTAAACCTATACTTTCTGATTATTGCTAAGTCAGGGGAGCGCAAGAGCAGCATTATTAAAACAATGACGAGGGCCATCTATAAATATGAGATGGAGGAAAATAAACGCAGACAACCGATGATTGCCGAACAAGAAGCGCAACTCAATAAGTGGAGGGCGCAGATTGAAAAGTATGAAAGGAAGGGTCTGCGTGATGAAGCGGATACGGCAAGACGCCAATGCTATGAGCTGGAACAGCGCCGTATAAGGCCCTTGCGCCTAATCGCCGATGATATTACCCCCGAAGCCCTAACCTCCCTTATGGCGGATAATAACGGCATTATAACGGTGATTTCTACGGAGGGTGGTTTGTTCGATATTTTTAATGGAAAGTATTCCTCCAATGTGGTGTCTATTGATACCGTATTAAAAGCCTATTCTGGCGATCCGATTCGGGTAGACCGTAAGGGGCGGGAAGCTGAGTGCCTCGACGCTCCTGCGCTTACTATGCTCTTGTCGGCGCAGGAAAGTGTATTGGAGGGAATGCTCAATAATGATGCCTTTCGGGGACGAGGGCTTACCGGGCGCTTTTTATACAGTAAGCCTAACTCCATGATGGGACATCGTCCCTTTGACACTCCCCCTATACAAAAGGAACTCAACGAACAATACGAGAAAATTTTACTTGATTTGCTTTCCTTACCCTATCCCAATTCGGATATGCCGATTATTAGACTGGATGGTGACGCTCTCGATGTTTATAGACAGTTCTCTGAAAAGATTGAAGCCCGTTTGTTGACAGACTTGGAAGATATGTCTGACTGGGGCGGAAAGTGTGCGGGAACTGCACTGAGGATTGCGGGTATACTCCACTGTGTAGAAAATCGCATTTCTCCGGACAAGACTCTCGTATCAGGACGCACGATGAAGCGGGCCATTAAAATCACCGAATATTTCTTGGAACACGCACAATACGCCTATTCTGTTATGGGGGCCGACAAAACACTCCATGAGGCCAAATACATACTGCGGAGAGTGGAAAGCCAAGCAAGGCGGGAATTTACAAAAAGCGGTCTGTACCATCTATGCAGAAACAAGAGTTTCAAAAGGGCGGATGATATGCTCCCTGCGTTGGACTTGCTCATTGAATATGGCTATCTGAAAAAGAGATCATATTATCAGGCAACAGGCGGGCGGCCCAAAGGTGACAGTTATCTGCTTAATCCGCTTTACTTCGACCGATAATCCGTAAGCGTCAACTCCAGCCCCGCAGTAGACAAAGGAACCAGCCATCCTAGCGAGGAATAGCTGGTTCCTTTGTCTACTGCGGGGCTGGGGTTGACGGTTACGTTCATACCTCCCTATTAGGCTATACATAGCCTAATAGTATCACGCATAGCCTACAAACGCAAATGAAATCCCTTACGCTAACAACGTAAGGGAGGACAATTTATGAACACAGTAACAGCAGTTCGCAATCGAATACTGCAACTTTGCAATGAGCGTAATATTACAATAAATGCTTTAGCTACAATATCAGGTCTGCCACCCTCGTCCATAAAGAATATTCTTTATGGCAAGAGTCTCAACCCCAAAATTGTAACGATTAAAATGATTTGTGATGGACTGAATATCAGTAACCGTCAACAGGAGGAACGGGTAGACGGGAAAGGGAAAAAATGAGAGAATAC
>CAUWLU010000032.1:0-24391 GCA_963559705.1 uncultured Acutalibacter sp. | reverse complement strand
ATACACGGAAATCTTGTGGTTGACAGAGCTTACGATCACGTCGATATCCGTTTCCTGCTTCAGCTTTGATGTGAACCCCAGAATGTCGATCATGTCCTCGTCAGAGATGGTAAAGGACAAACCCGTGGTGGAGCCGTGCGTGGGCGCCATGGAGATCATATCAATGTTGATGCCGTACTGAGAGATGGTATCAAACACCTTTGCGATGGAGGACACGTTGGCAGGAAAGTCCTGCAAGGTGACCAGGGTGATATTGTCAACAGTGCTGATGACAGTGGAAGCGCTCATTCCAATTCCTCCTCAGATCAAATGGGACATATCATACAGGCCGGGAGCTTTGCCGGGCATAAACACAGCGGCATTCACAGCGCCGGCGGCAAACAGCTCCTTGGACTGGGCAGAGTGGGACAGGGTGAGGACCTCGCTCTGTCCGGCAAAGATCACCTGATGCTCCCCGACAATGGTGCCGCCCCGCACTGAGTGGAGTCCGATTTCCCGCTTCTCCCGCTTTTTCCGCTGGGAATGCCGGTCATATACATACTGCATGGAATTTTCCCGCACCTCGTTGATGGCGTCGGCAATCATCAGCGCAGTCCCGCTGGGAGCATCGATCTTTTGATTGTGGTGCATTTCAACGATTTCCACATCAAAGGAGTCTCCCAAAACGCTCTCAGCCTTTTTGGCCAATTCAATCAGAAGGTTGACCCCCAGGGACATATTGCGGGAATAGAACAGGGGAAGCTCTTTGGCGGCTTCCTGGATCTCTTGGGTCTGTTCCGGGCTGTAGCCGGTGGTGCACAGTACAGCCGCTGTGCCGGGATGGATGCGGCAGTAGTCCAGGATGGAGGAGAGGGCGGAGGGGTGGGAAAAATCCACCACAACCTGTGCCTGCTCCTTTACCTGATCCAGGGAGGCGTATACGGGAAAGGGCTTTCCCTCTCCGCCAAAAAGATCCACCCCTGCGACGATGGAGCAATCCTCCCTTTGACTGACGGAATTCTGAACTGCTGCGCCCATTTTACCGCAGCAGCCGCAGAGAATGATAGTGGTCATGTTGAGACTTCCTTTCTTTTACACAAAGGGGACAGGCCTTACAGGCCTTAGAGCAAGCGGTGCTTTTTCAGCAGAGCCGTCAGATTTTCCGCACCGGTCTCGGTCATGGTGGTCAGGGGCATGCGGCAATAGTTTGTCTGCACCAAACCCATCTGGTACAAGGCCTCTTTGATGGGGATGGGGTTTACGTCCATAAAGAAGCCGTCCATCAGATCCAGATACTCCAAGCTGAGCTTGCGGGCTGCGGCCAGGTCACCCTGGAGCATCGCAGCAGTCAGCTGGTGCATGACGCCGGGCAGGGCATTGGAAAAAACAGAGATCACGCCTTTGCCGCCCAGTGCCATAATGGGAAGGGTCTGATTGTCCTCGCCGGAATAGATGGTCAGCTCGTCGCCGCACAGAGCAGCCGTGCGCGCGGTGGCAGAAATATCGCCGTTTGCCTCTTTTACCGCTACAATGTAGGGGTTTTTGGAAAGCTCCTTGTAGGTGGCAGGCTGGATATTACACCCGGTACGGCTGGGGACATTGTACAGGATGCAGGGCATCTTCACGCTGTCCGCCACGTAGCGAAAGCTCTCGATCAAGCCCTTCTGGGAGGTCTTATTGTAATAGGGGGTCACCAAGAGCAGTCCATCGGCGCCCAAGGCTTTTGCCTCCTGAGAAAGCTCCACACAGAACTTGGTGTCATTGCTGCCGGTTCCCGCAATAACGGGGACCCGGCCCTTCACTTTCTCAATGATGAAGCGGATGGTTTCCGTATGCTCCTCAGTGGTCATTGTGGCGGCTTCGCCGGTGGTGCCGCAGGCGACGATCGCATCGATCCCGCCTTCAATCTGGAATTCAATGAGCCTTTCCAGTTCATCCCAGGAGATCTCCCCGTTTTTGTCAAAGGGGGTCACCAGGGCGGTTGCGGCGCCGGTAAAAATCACTTGCTTCATAAATTACCTCCAGAGGTTCAGTCAAAGTAGCCCTTCGCGCACAGCAGCTCTGCCATGAGGAGCGCTCCGCCTGCAGCGCCCCGCAGCGTGTTGTGGGAGAGGCACACAAACTTGTAGTCGTACTGGGTGTCAGGACGCAGACGGCCCACGGAAACTGCCATGCCTCCCTCCAAATCCCGGTCCAGCTTGGGCTGGGGCCGGTTGTCCTCGGTGAAATAGTGCAGGAACTGCTTGGGTGCGCTGGGCAGCTCCAGTTCCTGAGCAGGTCCGCGGAACTTCTCCCAGCGTTCGATGATCTCTTCCGGGGAAATCTTATTTTCCAGAGAGAAGAACACTGCGGCCATGTGACCGTCGGAAACAGGCACGCGCAGGCACTGAGAGGTGATAGAGGGGGTGGTGGTGTTGACGATGACGCCGTTTTCCACATGGCCCCAAATCTTCAAAGGCTCCTGCTCGGATTTTTCCTCCTCGCCGCCGATAAAGGGGATCACGTTGTCCAAAATTTCCGGCATGGTCTCAAAGGTCTTGCCCGCACCGGAGATGGCCTGGTAGGTGCAGGCCAAAACCTTGGTGACGCCCAAATCCATCAGGGGATGGATGGCGGGGACATAGCTCTGCAGGGAGCAGTTGCACTTCACGGCGATAAAACCGCGCTTGGTGCCCAAACGCTTCCGCTGGGACTCGATGACCCGGGCATGATCGGCGTTGATCTCCGGGATAATCATGGGAACATCGGGAGTGGAGCGGTGGGCGCTGTTGTTGGAGACAACCGGGCATTCGTGGCGGGCGTAGAGCTCCTCCAATGCGCGGATATCCTCCTTCTTCATATTGACGGCGCAGAACACAAAGTCCACCAAAGAGACCACCTTTTCGATGTCCTTTTCCGCGTCATAGACAGGCAGCTTTGCCAGGGAAGCAGGCAGAGGAGCCTTCATCAGCCAGCGGCCGGAGACGGCCTCCTCGTAGGGCTTTCCGGCGGACCGTGCGCTGGCAGCCAGGGCTGTGACAGTGAACCAGGGGTGATTTTCCAACAGGGTGGCAAAGCGCTGGCCCACCATGCCAGTGCATCCGATAATCCCGACGCGATACTGCTTCATACTTTTCAAAATCCTTTCTAGGTGATTTGACAGGCAAAAAAGGGGGATAAAGAAAAAACCGGTTGAAAACCGGCTGTTCATCTCCTATAATAGAAATGCTGTTTCCCGCTGATACCCGGGAAGCTTTGCTTAAAAATAGCACTCCATCACAAGTGATGACAGCCGCAAGGCTCTTTGCCGCTGCAGCCAGGACAATACCCGCCTGATATTCCCCTTCGGCGGCCAACCCTTTCACAGGAGTTCACAGACTTTGGCAGCCTCCCTCCCGCTACTCTTGAGAGCCGCGCCTCTATTTCGTTTTTATCATACCCTAGATTCCTTCCGTTGTCAATTTTTATGCCGTGATTTATTCTATGAAATTTTCCGAGAGCTGTGCAGCGGCCCTGCGCTCCGGATAATTGCCGCTATTTTTGTAAGGAAAGAGGATTTTTTGAAATGAAGACAAGTGATTTTGATTTTGAGCTTCCAGAAGAACTCATTGCCCAGACCCCGGTGGAGCCCCGGGACCATTCCCGGCTTATGGTTCTGGACAAGAATACTGGTGAGATTCAGCACCGCCGCTTTTATGAGATCCTGGACTATCTCACCCCCAAGGATTGCCTGATCCTCAACGATTCTCGGGTGCTGCCCGCCAGGCTTTACGGCGTCAAAGAGGATACCGGAGCCCATGTTGAGTTCCTGCTGCTGCAGAACAAGGGCAACGACACTTGGGAAGCCCTGGCCGGTCCTGGAAAGCGCGCAAAAAAAGGGAGCCGCTTCGTGTTTGGCGACGGCTTGCTCCGCTGCCAGGTGGAGGACGTGCTGCCGGACGGGAACCGTTTGATCCATTTCCAATATGATGGTATGTTTTTCCATATTTTGGACCAAATCGGTCAGATGCCCTTGCCGCCCTACATCAAGGCGCGCTTGGAGGATAAAGAGCGCTATCAGACCGTGTACTCCCGAGAAGAAGGCTCTGCCGCCGCGCCCACAGCCGGCCTGCACTTTACCCCGGAGCTGCTGAAACGGATTCAGGAAAAGGGCGTGGAACTGGGATTTGTCACGCTGCACGTGGGCCTGGGGACCTTTCGGCCGGTCAGTGTGGAAGATATCCAAGATCACAAAATGCACTCCGAGCATTACCACATGCCGCAGTCCGTGGCGGACCTGATCAACCGCACCAAGGCCCAGGGCGGGCGGGTGATTGCTGTGGGCACAACAAGCTGCCGCACCATCGAATCCGTTGCCCGGCGGGAGGGCTGCTTCAAAGAGAGCGAGGGATGGACGGATATTTTCCTCTATCCCGGCTGTGAGTTCCAAGGTGTGGACGCGCTGATTACCAATTTTCATCTGCCGGAAAGCACATTGATCATGTTGGTATCCGCTTTGGCGGGCAGGGAACACATCCTGCACGCTTACAATGTGGCTGTTCAGGAGAGTTATCGCTTCTTCTCTTTTGGCGACGCCATGTTTATCCATTGACCCCTATTTCTGATTTACTGATAAGCGAGGTTTTTCCATGAAAAGAGATCAAAAATTAGAGCACGCATTGCAGAAGGTGCAGAAGCCCGGGCGCTATGTGGGCGGAGAGCTGAATGCCGTTGTAAAGGACCCGGCTCAGGTGGACGTGCGGTTTGCTTTTTGTTTTCCGGACACCTATGAGATCGGCATGTCACATTTGGGCCTCAAGATTCTTTATGGAGCCATCAATCAGGTCCATTACTTTTGGTGCGAGCGTGTGTTCGCGCCCTGGGTGGACATGGAGGAGGAAATGCGCCGGGAGGAGATCCCGCTTTACGCATTGGAAAGCGGCGACCCGGTGAACCAGTTCGATTTCATCGGCTTTACGCTGCAGTATGAATTGAGCTATACCAATGTTTTGAATATGTTGGAGCTTGCGGGGATTCCCCTGCGCAGCGCCGACCGGCCGGATTTGTTCAACATTGTGGTGGGAGGCGGTCCCTGCGCCTGCAACCCGGAGCCTTTGGCCGACTTCTTCGACCTCTTCTGTCTGGGGGACGGAGAAGAGGTGGATGTTGAGGTGATGGAGCTCTATCGCCAGTGCAAGAGGGAGGGGAAATCCAAGCTGGAATTTTTGGAGCAGGCAGCTCAGATCGAAGGCGTGTATGTTCCGGCATTCTATGACGTTGCCTACCATGAGGATGGCAGGGTGAAGGCGTACACTCCCACCCATGGGGCGCCTGCAACGGTGAGGAAGCGGGCCATCATGGACATGAACAAGGCATATTACCCCAAGGATTTTGTGGTGCCGCTGATTGACGTGGTGCACAACCGTATCTCGGAAGAGGTGCTGCGGGGCTGTATCCGCGGCTGCCGGTTTTGTCAAGCAGGATTCCTTTACCGCCCTTATCGCGAGAAGAGCATCGAGACCATTGACCGTCAATGCCGGGACCTGTGCCTCTCCACGGGCTATGACGAGATTTCCCTGTCATCTCTTTCCACCAGCGACTACGTCAAGCTCAACGAGCTGATCGACACGCTGCACCAGTGGACGGAGGGGGAGAAGGTAAGTCTGTCCCTGCCCAGCCTGCGTGTGGACAATTTCTCGCCGGAGCTGATGGAGCGCATCAACTCCGTGCGAAAGAGCGGCCTGACCTTTGCGCCGGAAGCAGGGTCTCAGCGTATGCGGGATGTGATCAATAAGAATGTCACCGAGGAGGAGCTGCTCCACACAGTAAATGTGGCCTTCACCGAAGGCTGGACCAGGATCAAGCTCTACTTTATGATCGGCCTTCCCACCGAGACTTTGGAGGACGTGCAGGCCATTGTGGGGCTGGGCCAAAAGGTGGTGGATGCCTTTTACGCCAATAAAGAAAAGCCCAAGGGAAAGGGCGTGGAGGTTTCCCTCAGTGCGGCGGCCTTTGTGCCCAAGCCCTTTACTCCTTTCCAGTGGTTTGGACAGGACACCATGGACGTTCTTCAGGAGAAGCAGCGGGCTCTCAAGGGAAGCCCGCGTTCCAAGAGGATTTCGGTAAGCTATCATGGGGCGCAGACCAGCTTTTTGGAGGCTGTGTTTGCCCGGGGTGACCGCCGCCTCTGCGCTGTCATGGAAAAGGCCCGGGAATTTGGATTGCGCTTTGACGGCTGGGAGGACTGCTTCGATTTTGAAAAGTGGATGGAGGCCTTTGAGGCCTGCGGCTTGGACCCCGCCTTTTACGCCAACCGTCACAGGGACTTTGACGAAGTGTTCCCCTGGGATCACCTGGATTACGGCGTGAAGAAGGAATTCTTTATCCGGGAGTGCCAGCGGGCCTATGAGGCGAAAACCACACCCAACTGCCGTGAGCAGTGTTCTCACTGCGGAGTATCCTGTTATAAAGGGGGAATCTGCGTTGAAAAACGTGAGAATCTGGTTTGAGAAAAAGGGAGCGGTGCGGTATATCTCCCACTTGGATCTGACAAAGAATATGGCCCGGGGCATTAAGCTTTCTGCCTTGCCGGTATGGTATACGGAGGGCTTTAACCCCCGCATCTATATGACCTATGCCATGCCCTTGTCTTTAGGGGTCTGCGGGGAACGGGAGTGCATGGATATCCGGCTGATGGAGGAGGTCCCCTTGGAGGAGATCCCCGCTAGGATGAATGCACATCTGCCAGCCGATTTACAGGTGCTGGGCGCATCGGAGCCCGTGGACAGCTTTGAAGAGGTGCAGTTTGCTGATTACGAGATGTTTTTGGAAAGCGGGGATCCGGACGTCCTTTTGGCAAAGCTCCGAGAGCTTTTGGAGCGGGAGAACATTCTCGTGCTGAAGCACACCAAAAAGGGCGACAAGGAGTTTGATATCAAACCGGATTTCGCCGGCGCCCAAGCAGAGCCTGCGGCGGATGGTCTGATCCTGCGGCTGCGGCTGCCCTGCAGCATGAACGGCAGCACGAATCCCGCACTGCTTTTGGAAGCTCTCAAACGGTATGAAGGGGAGGAACCTTACTGTTCCATCACCAGAAAAAGACTGCTTCGGAAAGATTTTCTTGAATTGCGGTAATTTCAACTTGCTTTTTTGCGGACGGTGTGCTAAAATATTTAAGCATTTGAAGTCCGCGGGCATTCTCGAAAGCTTACCCGTGGGGGTCGAACCGCAGGAAGAGGCAGGTTTTGCAGCTTCCAAGCGGATAGAAGCGGACAGTCCGCTGCCAACCGGCATGAATGTCTGACATCAATGATTTGGAGGAATTTCAAATGGACGCAATTAAAATGATTTCTCAGGAATCTCTCAAGAACGAGGTTCCCCAGTTCTCCATCGGCGACACCGTTCGCGTGGACGTGAACATTCGCGAAGGTGACCGGGAGCGTATCCAGCAGTTTGAAGGCACTGTGATTGCCCGCAAGGGCAGCGGCATCAGCGAAACCTTCACCGTGCGCCGCGTGTCTTACGGCGTTGGCGTGGAGCGGGTGTTCCCCTTGCATTCTCCCAATGTGAAGGCTGTCAACGTGGTCCGTCAGGGCCGTGTGCGCCGTGCAAAGCTCTACTACTTGCGTGACCGTGTGGGCAAGGCCGCTAAGGTTAAGGAGCAGCTCAAGTAAAAAAGCAGGATACTTTGTGTGAGAAAGGGACATTTGCTGTCCCTTTTTTGCTATTTAAAATTGCATGGCTCTTTGCAGAAATTGGTCTAACTTAGGGAGGCGTGACATGGAGCAGAGTACGGAAGTCCCAGTAAAGCAAAAGCCCGGCAAGATCATCACCGCCATTTTAGAGTGGGCTGAAGAAGTGATTCTTGCGATAGTGCTGATTGCGGTGGTGTTTACCTTTGTCGGTCGTGTAGTGACTGTGACGGGGACATCCATGGTTCCAAGCTTTCACGAAGAAGATCGGGTCTTGGTGGTCAATGATGTCGGCCGTGTGAAGCGGGGCGATGTGGTGGTGATTGTTAACGTGCTGCAAGAGCCCATCATCAAACGGGTGGTTGCCACAGAAGGGGAAACCGTGGATTTTGACTACGAATCCGGAGCGGTCCTGGTGAACGGCCAGGCGATTGATGAAACCCAGTTTGGCTTGGAAAACGGTGTCACCGGAGAGCCGTTCGGTTCTTTTGAGCTTCTGGAATTTCCCCAAACGGTCCCCGAGGGATGCGTGTTTGTGCTGGGGGACAATCGTGCTGTGTCTGAGGACAGCCGGTATCAGGATGTGGGAATGATTGACGAACGGAATATTTTAGGCAAGGCTGTGTTTCATTTGTTCCCCTTCCAAAGGCTGGGATTTGTGTAATGGAATACACCTTTACAGGAAGGAGGGCATCATGGAGGATATGGTACAGACAAGTCCGCCGAGAAAGGACGAAGGCGGCGCTTCGTTCATCCGTTCCGCGATGGAATGGGTTGAAACCATTGTGATGGCGGTGGTGTTCGTTACTGTGGTGTTCACATTTGTGGTAAGAGTGATCACAGTGGATGGCAGCTCCATGGAGCCGACCTATTACCATGGGGATCGGGTGCTGAGCACTGCGCTGACTGGTGCGCCGCGCCCGGGCGATGTGGTGATTGTGGTAAATGCCTTGGATGAGCCGATCATCAAACGAGTGATCGCCACAGGGGGCCAGGTTGTGGAATTTGACCAGGAGCTGGGCGAGGTCATGGTGGACGGAGAGGTTGTTCCGGGTTCTGTGTACGGCATTGAGGACGGCATCACGTTTGTGGCAGACCGGCCTGGACAAATGCTGACATTTCCCCAAATCGTGCCGGAAGGGTGCTTGTTTGTATTGGGGGATAACCGGGATGGCTCTCTGGATAGCCGCTCTGTTGAGGTTGGCATGGTAGATGCCAGAAACGTTTTGGGAAAGGTCTTTTTCAATCTGTTTCCGATCAGCAAATTTGGCTTTGTGTAAAGCGTTTGATAAAAGGTTGCATACCGCAAAACGTGTCCCGCGTTGGGTGAACGGTCTTACACCCGCTGATCCCGCGGGGCTTCTGATGTGAAAGGAGGCGAAACGATGGCAGACGTGCAATCGATTCAGTGGTTTCCCGGGCACATGGCCCGGACCCGCCGTAAAATCGTAGAAGATATGAAGCTGGTGGACGCTGTGGCGGAAATCTTGGATGCCCGCGTGCCCCAAAGCAGCTCGAACCCTGTGCTGCGCGATTTGATCCAGCGCAAGCCCAAGGTTGTCCTTTTGAATAAAAGCGATATGGCAGATCCTGCTCAGACCTCCCAGTGGATTGCTCATTATGCCCGGTTGGGGGAAAAGGCAATTCCCTTGGAGAGCAAAACAGGAAAGGGAGTCAACGCCTTTTATCCCGCTGTGCGAGAGGTGCTCAAGCCGCAGATTGAGGCGTGGGAGAAAAAAGGCATGGTGGGCCGCCCCATTCGAGTGATGGTGGTGGGCATTCCCAATGTGGGAAAATCCTCCTTCATCAACCGGATGATCTATGGCGGAAAGGCCGGAAAGGCAGAGGTCCAGGACCGTCCAGGCGTCACAAGGCAGAACCGGTGGTTTACAGTGGGCAAGGGATTTGAGCTTTTGGACACTCCCGGCGTGCTGTGGCCAAAGTTTGAGGACCCTATTGTGGGAGAACATTTGGCGTTTACCGGTGCAGTGCGGGACGAGATTTTGGACATTGAGGGTTTGGCTGCTCGGCTTTTGGAGCTGCTCATGGAGCTCTATCCCAATGCGGTAAATGGACGATACAAAACAGATATCTCACCGGAGGAGCAGCTGCCCGGATATGAGATCTTGGAGCGCGTGGGGCGCAAGCGCGGGATGCTGATTTCCGGCGGCGAGGTGAACACGGAACGGGCCGCTATCACCGTGCTGGATGAGTACCGCGGCGGAAAGCTGGGCCGTATCACTTTGGAACGCCCCTGAGTTTATTAGAGAATAGGTGGGAGGCATTGTGGCACAAAAAGCAAAGGAGCCCTTGCCGGACAATTTTGACTGGTACTGCTGGGAGCGCCGGGCTGAATCTGCCGGTCATGGCCCGGTGTGCGGCGTTGACGAAGCGGGCCGGGGCCCCTTGGCCGGACCGGTCTGCGCGGCAGCGGTGATTTTACCGCTGGACTGTTCGATTCCCGGTTTGAACGATTCCAAAAAGCTGACGGAGAAAAAACGTGAGGCTTTGTTTCCAATCATCTGCGAAAAGGCCGTTGCCTGGGGCATCGGATGGGCCAGCGCGGAGGAAATTGATGAGATCAATATTCTTCAGGCGACGTTTCTCGCCATGAAACGGGCAGTGGAGGAGCTTGCGCCCCAGCCGGGCTGGGCTTTGATAGACGGCAATCGAATGCCGCCCCTTGCCATTCCCGGGGAAACCGTGGTGAAAGGGGATGCTCAGTGCGCCAGCATTGCAGCGGCTTCGATTTTGGCGAAGGTCAGCCGAGACAGGCTTTTGAGAGAGTGGGACGAAGCGTATCCCCAGTACGGTTTTGGAAAACACAAGGGGTACGGTACGAAAGCGCATTATGAAGCGATTCAAGCTTATGGGCTGCTTCCCATCCACAGAAGGAGCTTTCTCAAGAACCTGGGGGAGAAGCACCTGTGAGCGGGCTGTCCGGTAAGGCTGGTGAGGACCACATTGCCCAGTGGCTGGAAGCGCGGGGATACAAAATCGTGGCAAGGAATTTTCATTCACGGTTTGGAGAAATCGACATCATCGCTCAGAGGGAACCATATCTTGCCTTTGTGGAAGTAAAAACACGCTCTCAGGGCAGCTTGGTTTCTCCCTTTGAAGCAATCACCCCAGCCAAGCGGAAAAAGCTTGTTGCCACGGCAGAGCTGTTTTTGCAGCAGTATCCCACAGATCTGCAGCCTCGGTTTGATGCTGCGGCCGTTTACCTGCAAGAGGGACGCATTGTCGGAGAAGAGTACCTTGAAAATGTCTTTTATTGAGCTTACTAGGATATGGGAGGGGTTCGAATGCGTTATTTTGACCTGCATTGCGATACCATGACGGAATGTGCGCAAAAGGATATCCCTTTGGCTCAAAACGCGCTTCATGTGGATTTGGAATCTGTGAAGGACTGGGAGCGCTATGTCCAGTGTTATGCAGTCTGGCTCCCTGACGAGCTGCGCGGGGAAGCAGCGTGGCAGCGGTTTCTTCAGGTGGCCCAGCGCCTTTTGGACGAGGTGGAAAAAAACAAGCATTGCCTCAGCCGGCTGAGCGCTTCCGGAGATTTGGAGCGGTTGGAAAAAGCAGGGAAGCACGGCGCGATTCTCACAGTGGAGAGCGGTGCGGCCCTGGGTGGAAGGCTGGAGCGCATCCGGGATTTTCAGCGCCTGGGTGTGCGCATGTGTACCTTGACTTGGAACGGTGCAACGGAATTGGGCAGGGGCGTCACGGCTTCTGGAACGACTGGATTGACAGACTTTGGCCGCGCTGCGGTAAAGGCCATGGAACAGGCGGGAATCCTTGTGGATCTGTCCCATGCCAGCCCGGAGCTTTTTTGGGACGTGGTGGAGATTGCGGAAAAGCCATTGGTGGCATCCCATTCCAACGCCAAGGAGATCTGCGGCCATCCTCGAAATCTGACAAAAGAGCAGTTTGAAGCAATCCGCAGAACAGGCGGTTTGGTGGGGCTGAATTTTTACACAGCCTTTCTCAACGATCAGCCGGAAAAAGCCTCCATGGAGGATGTGCTGCGTCATGCGGACTATTTCCTCGCTTTGGGCGGGGAGGACGTCCTGGCCATGGGCGGGGATTGGGACGGCGCTGCTTTGCCGGCTGATATGCCGGGCATCGCTGCCATCCCGACGCTCTATGAGCTGTTTTTGCAGAAGTATCCGGAGGCCCTGGTGGATAAAATCTTCTACGGAAACGCTGCTCGGCTTTTCCGCGAACAGAAATTGCTTTGACAGAACAGAAAAAGTACGGTATAGTTATACCCGCGATAGAGGGGGCGCTTTCCCCCAAAAAAGACGAAGAATCTATTTCAAAAGTACAGGTGATGCAGATGCTTTATAAAAGTACTCGCAATTCCCAGCTGCGGCTGGAGGCCTCTCAGGTAATTGCCCAAGGAATATCCGATGAGGGCGGTCTTTTTGTGCCAGAAAGCTTTCCAGATCTCTCTGGGGAGTTCTCTGATTTGGCAAAATTGGATTATCCTGCTCTGGCAAAATTTATTTTTCAAAAATTCCTGACCGATTTTACTCAGGAGGAGATTTCGGCTTGTGTAGAAAAGGCTTACACCTCCCAGAAATTCGGAAACGCCTGTCCTGTAAAGCTTGTGCCCTTGATAAATCAAGGAGAGAATAAGTTTTTGCTGGAGCTGTGGCACGGTCCCACCTGCGCGTTTAAAGATATGGCTCTTCAAATTCTTCCCCAGTTTCTGACAACTGCTTTGAGGAAGGTGGGGGCTGGAAAGGAAGCTGTGATTCTCACCGCCACCTCGGGCGATACTGGCAAAGCAGCTTTGGAGGGCTTTAAGGACGTTGCGGGCACTCGGATTTTGGTGTTTTATCCCCGGGATGGCGTCAGCCCGATGCAGAAGCAGCAAATGGCTACCCAGGAAGGGGACAATGTGTCTGTTTGCGCCATCGAGGGGAACTTCGACGATGCACAGTCCAGCGTGAAGCAGATTTTCACGGACGCGGAAGTAAAAGCAGAGCTGGCCCAGCATGATCTGCTGTTTTCCAGCGCCAACTCCATCAACTGGGGACGGCTGCTGCCTCAAATCGTATACTATATGTATGCATATCTGGAGCTTGTACGCACGGGAAAGACTTCTTTGGGGGAGCCCATGGATGTGGTGGTGCCCACGGGGAATTTCGGCAACATTTTAGCTGCCTATTACGCCAGAAAAATGGGCTTGCCCATTCGCAAGCTGGTATGCGCCTCCAACGCCAACAAGGTCTTGACCGACTTTATCCGCACGGGGACCTATGACCGGCGGCGGGAATTCCACGCCACAGCGTCGCCGTCCATGGATATCTTGATTTCCAGCAATCTGGAGCGGCTTCTTTACGACCTCTCCGGAGAGGACAGCCAGGTTTTGGCTTCTTGGATGAAGGATTTGGCGGAAACTGGCGTGTATTCCGTAAGCGATGCCGTGAAGGCCAAGGTGCAGGAGCTCTTTTACGGAGGTTTTTGCGGAGACGGAAGCACTTATGAGTGCATCCGTGAGCTTTGGGACAGCGAGGGATATCTCTGCGACACCCACACTGCTGTGGCGGTTGACGTTTACCGGCAGTACCTCAAGGATACCGGCGCTGCTCAGGTTCCCACGGTGATTGCCTCCACAGCCAACCCCTATAAATTTTCCGGCAGCGTCCTGGACGCCTTGCAGGCGGATCTTCTGAAGAAAGACGACTTTGAGAATCTGCGAAAGCTGGAAGAGCTTACCGGCGTGGAGGCCCCGGCTCAGCTGCGCTCCTTGAGGGAGAAGCCGGAACGGTTCTCTCAGGTGATTCCCAAGGACGGGGCGGCCGATTATGTGCGGGATGCTTTGGGGATAGGCGGTAACCCATGAGCCTATTTGCAATCGCAGATCTGCATCTCTCCCTGAATGGAGAAAAACCCATGGACGTGTTCCGAGGCTGGCAGAATTATGTCCAGCGCTTGGAGGACAACTGGAGACGGGTGGTCAAAGAGGGGGACACTGTGGTGGTGGCCGGGGATATCTCGTGGGCCATGAAGCTGGAGGATGCTCTGCAGGATTTCCAGTTTCTGCACAGTCTGCCGGGGGAGAAAATCTTGCTCAAGGGCAACCACGATTACTGGTGGTCCACGCGGAACAAGATCGATCAGTTTTTGGCAGAGCACGGTTTTTACGAGATGAAGGTGCTCCACAATTGCGCCTATTTGGCAGAGGGAAAAGTGCTGTGCGGAACTCGGGGGTGGCTATACAACTCGGAGACCGCGGAGGACAAAAAGATTGTGGCAAGAGAAGCCGGGCGGCTCTCGATGTCCCTTGCAGAGGGGAAAAAGCTGGGTGGTGATCTCGTGGCTTTCCTGCATTATCCTCCTGTGTATGATGACATGGAGTGTCAGGAGCTGTTGGAGCTGTTGGCGGAAAATCACGTTACCCAATGCTATTTTGGACATATCCATGGGCAGAATGCGGCGCAAAAAGCTTTGGTGGGCGAGTATAAGGGCGTGCGGATGCATCTCGTTTCTGCCGACTATGTCCAGTTTTGTCCGGTACCGGTGGAATAGAGCCGTTTTTTTTCGGTTTTCCCAAATTATTTGTTGGAAAGCTGTAGATTCTTTGGACGGCCTGTGATATACTTATACAGTTACTTCTGTAAGTTTATTTTGAGAGGAAAT
The DNA here is from genome assembly GCA_963559705.1 of uncultured Acutalibacter sp. Lineage (GTDB taxonomy): Bacteria > Bacillota > Clostridia > Oscillospirales > Acutalibacteraceae > Acutalibacter. The sequence continues at coordinate 10,112 of CAUWLU010000032.1, read as the reverse complement.
CAGAAATATGAATGTAAAAGCAACTAACAAAGTGGAAACCAACCGCTATGAGCTGGAGCTGGAAGTCAGCCCCGAAGAGTTTAACGATGCAGTCAATGCTGTTTACAAGCGCGAAAGCAAAAGAATGAACGTTCCCGGATTCCGGAAGGGCAAGGCCCCCCGTGCGTTCATTGAGAAATATTACGGCGAGGAAGTCTTTTATGAGGCTGCCATTGACCACCTGTACCGTCCCATGGTGATGGAGGCTGTGGAGAAGTCCGGCCTGCAGGTCATCAGCATCGGCGAATTCAAAATTGACGAGATCGGCAAGGACAAGGGCATCCAGTGCAAGCTGAACGTGGTCACGAAGCCCGAGGCCTCCATCGAAGGCTACAAGGGCATTGAGGTGACCAAGATGCCTGTGGAAGCCACCGCAGAGGACATCGACCGCGAAATCGACCGTGTGCGCGAGCGCAACTCCCGCATTGTCACGGTGGAGGATCGTGCTGCTGAGAACGGCGATATGGTCAACATCGACTTTGACGGCTATATGGATGGCAAGCAGTTTGACGGCGGCAAGGCCGAAAACTATGAGCTGACTTTGGGTGCCGGCCAGTTTATCCCCGGATTCGAGGAGCAGGTTGTGGGCCACAATGTGGGCGAGGAGTTCGATGTCAACGTCACTTTCCCCGAGGATTACCATGCGGAAGAGCTGAAGGGCAAGCCCGCAGTGTTCAAGATCAAGCTGCACGAGATCAAGAAAAAGGAAATGCCCGTTGTTGACGACGAGTTTGTCAAGGACGTCAGTGAGTTCGACACGCTGGACGAGTACCGCAAGGATATCGAGACCCGCCTGCACGATCAGAAGGAAAAGGCCGCTGACAACGATGTGGAGAATCAGTTGGTGGACGCTATCATTGAGAAGGTCCAGGCTGAGATCCCCGATGAGATGGTGGAGAACGAAGTGGATGAGATCATCAACGCTTTCGCTTACCGTCTGCAGTCCCAGGGCCTGAAGCTGGAGACTTATCTGAAGTATACCGGCCAGACGACTGACGATCTGCGCGTTCAGTACAAGCCCCAGGCAGAGCGCCAGGTGAAGGTGCGTCTGGGCCTTGAGAAGATCGCTGAGATTGAGAATCTGAAGCCCACCGAGGAGGAAACCGAGGCTGAGTATCAGAAGCTGGCGGACGCTTATGGCATGCCTTTGGAGAATGTGAAGAACCTGGTGACCGTGGAGGGCATCAACGGCGACATTCAGAACCAGAAGGCCATTGACCTGGTGAAGGAAAGCGCTGTCATCGTGGAGAAAAAGGAAGAGGAGCAGCCGAAGGAAGAGAAGAAGCCTGCCCGCAAGCGCACCACGAAGAAGAAGGCAGAAGCTGCGGAAGAGGAAAAAAGCGAGGGCTAAATCATCTACTGCTGGAATAAACCTTACTGTTTGCCCTCATACTATAGGATGTTTTCTGAAAGGAGTTGCCCAGCGTATGAGTTTGGTTCCTTATGTCATTGAACAAAGCAACCGTGGAGAGCGCTCTTATGATATTTTCTCCAGGCTGCTTAACGATCGTATCATTCTGCTCAACGAGGAGGTAAACAGCGCCTCTGCCGGAGTGATTGTGGCTCAGCTGCTGTACTTGGAAGGACAGGACCCTGAGAAGGATATCTCGCTGTATATCAACAGCCCCGGCGGTGTCATCACCGACGGTATGGCGATTTATGACACAATGCAGTATATCAAATGCGATGTTTCGACCATTTGCTTGGGCATGGCGGCCAGCATGGGAGCGTTTTTGCTGGCTGCTGGTGCAAAGGGAAAACGCTTTGCACTGCCGAATAGCGAGATCATGATTCACCAGCCCAGCGGCGGCGCTCAGGGTCAGGCAACGGATATCAGCATTCACGCCAACCATATCCTGCGCATCAAGGACCGGTTGAACCGTATCCTCTCCGAACGCACCGGGCAGCCGCTGGAGGTGGTCCAGCGCGATACGGAGCGCGACAACTTTATGACTGCCCAGGAAGCCCTGGATTACGGCCTGATTGATAAGGTCATCGAACACCGGTAAGAGAAAGGGAGTGGACGGATGCCAAATAGCAACGATCACGAGATCTGCTGCTCCTTCTGCGGCAAGCCTCAGTCTGCGGCGGACCGGCTGATTGCCGGCTCTGGGGTATATATTTGCGATGCGTGCGTGCGCTTGTGTATGTCCATCATTGAGGACGAGGACCGGCTGAAGATGGGGAGAAGCGATGAGAAAGAGGTGGGTATCCTCCTTCCCAAGCCCCAGGAGATCAAAAAGAAGCTTGACGAATACGTGGTGGGTCAGGATGCTGCGAAAATGGCCCTGTCCGTTGCGGTCTATAATCATTATAAGCGCATTTACTTCTCCAATGACGATGTGGAGATCGCTAAGAGCAATGTGCTGCTTCTTGGCCCTACTGGTGTGGGTAAGACCTATTTAGCTCAAACCTTGGCGAAGCTCTTGGATGTCCCCTTTGCCATTGCGGATGCCACCACATTGACCGAAGCCGGTTACGTGGGAGAGGACGTGGAAAATATCCTCCTGCGTTTGATTCAAGCGGCGGATTATGATGTTTTCCGTGCGGAACGCGGCATTATCTATATCGATGAGATTGATAAGATCTCCCGCAAGTCCGAAAATCAGTCCATCACCCGTGACGTCAGCGGGGAAGGCGTGCAGCAGGCTTTGCTGAAGATTTTAGAGGGTACGGTCGCCGGTGTGCCGCCCAAGGGCGGGCGGAAGCACCCCCAACAGGAGGCTATTAACATCAATACGGCCAATATCCTGTTTATTTGCGGCGGCGCCTTTGACGGCTTGGAAAAAATCGTTCAGAGGCGGGAAGCATCCAGCTCTCTGGGATTTGGCGCGGAGGTGCATGGCAAGAAGGAATTGGATGAAATCGACTGGATGAAGGATGTCACTCCTCACGATTTGGTCAAGTACGGTCTGATTCCCGAGCTGGTGGGACGTATCCCGGTGATCACCGCCCTGAGCGCTTTGGATGAAGCTGCTTTGGTGCGGATTCTGCGAGAGCCGAAGAATTCCCTGCTGAACCAGTATAAAAAGCTTTTTGATCTGGATAAAGTGGATTTGGAATTTACCGAGGATGCGTTAACTGCCATTGCACAAAAAACTTTGGAGCGCAAAACCGGCGCTCGCGGCCTGCGGTCCATCATGGAGGATATCCTGATGCCATTGATGTACCGCGTGCCCAGTGATTACACGATTGAAAAAGTCGTCATCACCAAGGAAGCAGTGGAGAATGGCGCTCCTCCGGAGATCACCTGCAATAAAGATCGAAAACCGGTGAAAATCAAGATTACACAGCCCAAGAGGAAAAATCGCAAGGACCGGGATTCGGTATCATAAAAAACATCAAAAAGGCTGAGGCGCCGGCCCCAGCCTTTTGCTGGTATTATAGGAGTACATGATGCAACAAACATTTGCAGACGAAAACGTTAAGATCGAAAACAATTTGTTGCTGCCCGTTCTAGCCGTGCGTGGTTTGGTTTTTTTTCCTGGCATGATGATGCAGCTTGATGTGATGCGGAAAAAGTCTGTGCTGGCGATTTCTGAAGCGATCTCTGACGACCGATTGATATTCCTCGTCACGCAGACCACGTTTGACGATCGGGAACCGGTGGGGGAGGATCTGTTCAAAGTTGGAGTGATCGCCCGGATCAAGCAGGTGGTACATCATTCTGAGGAAGGGATCAAGCTTCATGTGGAGGGAATTTGCCGGGGTGAAATCAATTTCCTGACACAGGAAAACCCGTATTTACTGGGAAATATCACAAAATGTCCTGTGCTCACCTATAAACCCTCCTACCGTTCCGAGGCATTGCTGCGGATCATTCATGAGAAGTTTGAGGATTATATCCGACTGTTCAAACACGTCCCGCCCGATGTGCTCTTGGGGGTCCTTCAGGAAAAGGATTGCGGCAGACTGGCCGATTACATTGCATCCAATATTTCCATTGATTTTGAGCGCAAGCAGTGTATCTTGGAGGAGCTGCGTCCTTTGAAGCGCATGCAGACGCTGATCGATATCATCACCGAGGAAATCAAGATCCTTTCGGTAGAAAACGAAATCAATCAAAAGGCGCAGGCCCAGATGGATGAAAACCAGCGGGAATATTTTCTCAAAGAGCAGATGAGGGCCATTGCCAGTGAATTGGGTGAGGATGACAGCCCTCAGCAAGAGGCGGACGAGCTTCGGGAGAAGGTCCTGGCCTTGGGCCTTACACCCGTATGCGAAGAAAAGCTGCTGAAGGAATGCGACAAGCTTTATCGGATGCCCTTTGGTTCTCACGAAGCCAGCGTCATTCGGATGTATTTGGATATCTGCCTGGAGCTGCCTTGGAAAAAATCCTCCAAGGAGAAACTGGATTTAAAACGCGCCCAGCGCATTCTGGATCGCGATCATTACGGTTTGGAAAAGGTCAAGGAGCGCTTTGTTGAGATCTTGGCGGTGAAGAGCTTGTCCCAGGAACAAACAGGACAGATCATCTGCTTAGTGGGGCCTCCTGGCGTAGGAAAAACCTCCATCGCGCGCTCCATAGCGGAGGCGACTGGCCGCAAGTATGTGCGGGTCTCCCTGGGCGGCGTCAGCGATGAGGCTGAAATTATGGGGCATCGCAGAACTTATGTGGGCTCCATGCCAGGGCGGATTATCAATGCAGTGAAGCAAGCCGGAGTGAACAATCCCTTGATTTTGCTGGACGAAATCGACAAGCTGGGACAGAACTTCAAGGGAGATCCGGCTTCCGCGCTGCTGGAGGTTTTGGACCCGGAGCAGAATGCGGAGTTTACCGATCACTATATTGATATGCCCTTTGATTTGAGCAAGGTGCTGTTTATCACTACTGCAAACGATGCCGGAAGGATTCCCGGTCCGCTGTATGACCGCATGGATATCATTGAGCTGGGCAGCTATACTTTGGAGGAAAAAATCAACATTGCCACAAAGCATCTGATTCGCAAGCAATTGAAAAAGCATGGGATTCAGGCGTCTCAGCTGAAGTTCTCCAAGGCCGCAGTCAAAGAGCTGATTGAGGGCTATACCCGCGAAGCAGGCGTGAGAACGTTGGAACGGACCATTGCCTCCATCTGCCGGAAGGTGGCGAAGATGATCGTATCCGATGGCGAGGATTTTACTTCCTATACGGTAAAGCCTGAAAACTTAGAGAGCCTTTTGGGGCCCCGCAAGTATACGCAGGACCAGTTGACCGGAGAAGATACCATTGGATTGGTCAACGGCCTGGCATGGACGAGCGTGGGCGGCGAATTGCTGCCCATTGAAGTGGCTGTTATGGAGGGAACTGGAAAAATCCAGCTTACCGGTTCTCTCGGCGATGTGATGAAGGAATCCGCCAATGCAGCGATCACTTGTATCCGAACGCGTGCGGGAGCGCTGGGGATTTCACCGAAATTCTATGAAAAATGTGATATTCACATCCATGCGCCGGAGGGTGCTGTCCCCAAGGATGGTCCCTCTGCCGGTATTGCCATGGCAACGGCGATCACCTCTGCATTGTGCGGGATTCCCGTAAAGCACGACGTTGCCATGACAGGTGAAATCACTTTACAGGGCAGAGTGATGGCAATTGGCGGCCTGAAGGAAAAATCCATGGCAGCCTATAAGAACGGCATCAAAACAGTATTGATCCCTGCGGAGAATGTGCCGGATTTGGCAGAAGTGGACAGTGTGGTAAAAAGCAATGTTCAGTTTGTTCCTGTCAAGCGTGTGGATACTGTTTTGGAGACCGCTTTGCTCCATATGCCCCGGCCGATCAGCCAGGAGATGCCAGCTTTGTCTGAGGAAATGGCAGCTCCGCATCAAAATTCGCCGGAACTCGTTCCGTGATAGGAGGCTGCTGTGAACTTTCAAAAAGTAGAATTTGAATTGGCCGCCGGCAGGAAGGATCAGCTGCCCAAGGGGACCTTGCCCGAAATTGTGTTTTCTGGAAAGTCCAATGTGGGAAAGTCCTCCTTGATTAACAAACTGGTCAACCGGAAGGCTTTAGCGCGAGTCAGCGCAACGCCCGGAAAAACAGCCACCATCAATTTTTTCCGGCTGCCGGAATGCAGGCTGGTGGATTTGCCGGGCTATGGTTATGCAAAAGTATCCCAAAGCGAGAAGAACCGCTGGGCTTCCTTGGTAGAGGGATATTTTGCCCAGGAACGCCCGATTGCGCTTGTGATACAGTTGGTCGATATGCGGCATAAGCCCACAGCGGACGATCTGCAGATGATGAGCTTCCTTCAGCAGACGGATAGGCCGTTTATCGTGGTTTGCACAAAAAGCGATAAGCTGAACCGCTCTGAGACGGAGCGGCAGACAGCCCTTTTTGATGAACTTTTCCAAAATGAGGGTATCCATTGGCTACCTTTTTCCTCTGTAAAGGGTACCGGCTTGACGGATCTGCAGGAGTACTTAAGTCAAGCTGTGGAAGGCATGACAGAATAAGTGAAATGGGGGGAACGATCATGATTGCAAAGTGTTTAAGCGTCAACAACGCTGGTCATTTGGAAATAAGCGGGTGCGATACAGTACGCCTTGCAGAACAGTACGGCACCCCGCTTTATGTGATGAGTGAGGACGAGATTCGAGACACTTGCCGTCGGTATGCGGCATCCTTTGCGAGAAATTACGGCGGAAACGGGAAGCCCATCTATGCCAGCAAGGCTTTCAGCTGCAAAGAGATTTACCGCATTGTCCTCAGTGAAGGCTTGGATGTAGAAGTGGTGTCTGGCGGAGAGCTTTACACAGCTCTCTTGGCGGGGGTGCCCGGCAATCAGATCCATTTCCAAGGAAATAACAAGACTATGGGCGAGCTGACGATGGCAGTGGAAAACAACGTTGGCGATATTGTGGTGGACAATCTCTCGGAACTGGAGAAGCTGGAAGCAGTGGCTGCTGCCCACAATGTTACGGTCAGCGTTTCTTTTCGGATCAAGCCCGGCATCGACGCCCACACTCATGAGTTCATTCGGACAGGCCAGGTGGATTCCAAATTTGGTTTGGATCTTGCCAATGGTGAGGCGATGGAAGCTTTGCGCCGTGCGAAGGAACTTCCGCATATCTCTGTAAAGGGCCTTCACTGTCACATTGGTTCTCAAATTTTGGAGAAGGCACCCTTTGTGCATGCAGCCGAAGTGATGCTTTCCTTCTATGCAAAGATCCGGGATGAACTGGGCTTGACGCTGGAAACTTTGAACCTTGGCGGCGGCTTTGGGATTCATTATACCGAACAGGATGACGCCATTCCCTATGAGGAGTACATGGAGGCGGTTTCTGCTGTGATTCATGAAACCTGCCAAAAGCTGGAACTGCCCTTGCCGCGCATCTATATTGAGCCCGGCCGTTCGATTGTGGGCGAGGCGGGTCTCACTCTTTATACGGTGGGGAACATCAAGACGATTCCTGATGTGAGAAGCTACGTGGCGATTGACGGCGGTATGTTTGACAATCCCCGTTATGCCCTGTATCAATCTGATTACACCTGCCTGGTGGCAAACAAGGCAGATCAGCCTGCGGATTACATTGCGACCATTGCAGGCAAATGCTGTGAGAGCGGGGACTTGATTCAGGAGCATACCCCGATTCAGGAGCCGGAAGAGGGCGATATTCTGGCGGTCCTTTCCACGGGCGCCTATAATTACTCCATGGCCTCGAATTACAACCGCAATTTAAAGCCTGCCGTTGTGATGGTTTCCCAGGGAGAATCACGGATTGCGGTCAAGGGGGAAACCTATGAGGACTTGGTCCGGAATGATGTTTAATTTTTTCTGTTTACTTTTTCGCTTTTCTATGCTAAAATTTTGAAGCGTAACAATTTGGAGAGGATGTGCGGAATTATGAACGGAAAGATTCACGACAAAAACGTAGATTTTCTCTTTCAGGCAATTTTGGCCCTTGAGACCCCGGAGGAGTGCTACCGTTTTTTTGACGATCTGTGTACCGTGCCGGAGCTGAAAGCAATGTCTCAGCGGCTGGCAGTGGCTCACATGCTCAGCCACAAGCGCGTTTACAGCGATATTGTTGCAGAAACGGGAGCATCCACTGCTACGATCAGCCGAGTAAACCGGTCTCTGAATTATGGAAGCGATGGCTATGAGCTGGTATTCGGCCGCCTGGATAAGAAGGAGAACCAAGAGTGAGCTACTCTTTTTTTGCCCAATACTACGATGAACTGACCTCGAATGTAGAATACCCCAGGCGTGCAGAGTATTTGCTCAAATTGATGGAACGCCTGGGGCATTCCCCTGGTTTGACGCTGGATTTGGCGTGCGGTACCGGCTCGCTGACATTGGAGCTCTACCGCCGCGGAGTGGACATCTACGGCATCGACAGCTCTGTAGAGATGCTTTCAGAAGCTCGGATGAAATGTGCGGACGCTGGGGCGGATATTCTGTTCCTCTGTCAGAAGATGCAGTCCATTGACTTGTATGGCACAGTGGATACTGTGGTTTGCACCTTGGACAGCTTGAATCATTTACGCAATGGCGAAGAATTGCAAAAGGTGATGGAGCGGGTGGCATTTTTTATGAACCCGGGGGGGTATTTTATCTTTGACATGAATACCCTTTATAAACACCATCATGTGCTGGGCAACGAGACCTATGTGTATGATACGGATCAGGTATATTGTGTCTGGCAGAATCGCTGTCACAAAGATGGGCGGGTGGATATTCAGCTGGACTTTTTTGAGCCGGAGGAAGATCTTTACGCTCGCAGTACAGAGCGCTTCAGTGAGCAGGCTTATCCGTTAGAGGGGGTCCTGGAGCGGCTGCATCGCGCCGGCTATGACGATGTTCAAGTTTTTGACGAGCTGACCTTTGATCCGCCCAGGGAGAACAGCCAGCGTCTCGTATTTGCCGCCAGAAAAGCAAGGGAAAAGTAAGGAAGGATGACCATACTTATGGATAATATCTTACGCACCATCACCTCGGATGGCAGCTTGATGGCTTCTGCCATAGATTCCAGCCGGATTGTACGGACTGCACAACAGGTGCACGGTCTCTCCAAAACAGCCTGCGCTGCTTTGGGAAGATTGCTCACTGGTGCATCCCTCATGGGGAATATGATGAAAATAGAGGGCGCTTCCCTGACGTTAAAAGTCAACGGGGGCGGGCCTCTGGGCAATATAGTCGCCATCTCTGATTATCATGGGAATGTGCGCGGCTATCTTGATTGCCCTGAAGTTGACTTGCCCTTAAAAGCCAACGGGAAAATTGACGTTGGCGGCGGCGTAGGCAGCCAGGGCTTGCTGGCCGTTATGCGGGATACCGGAGAGCGGGACCCCTATATCGGACAGGTGGAGCTGGTCAGCGGAGAAATTGCCGAGGACCTGACCAATTATTATGCCAGCAGCGAGCAGACGCCCACGGTGTGCGCTCTGGGAGTCCTGGTGGACAAGGAGAGTGGGGAAGCCCTGCTTTCCGGAGGATTGCTGATTCAGGCCCTTCCTGGGGCTGACAACGCCGCTTTGGAGCGTTTGGAGCAGAATGTGGCAAAGCTGGATTCGGTCACCACCATGCTGGCCAAAGGGATGACTCCGGAAGAAATGTGCCGTGCGGCCTTGGAAGGCTTCCAGGTGGAGATTCTGGATCAGGCACCCGTGCACTACGTCTGCAATTGCACCAAGGAGCGGTTTGCCAGGGGCTTGCTGACGTTGGGAAGCAAGGAACTGTTGGAGCTTCATGGAGATGAGCACGGGGATGTGGAGACCGTCTGTCATTACTGCGGAAAGAAGTATGTGTTCACCAAGGAGGACATCGCAGAATTGGCAAAACAGGCCTCTAAAAAAGAAAATTGAAAAAAAACGAAAAAAATTTAAAAAAGCGCTTGACAAATTCGCGGTTATCGTGTAATATAGTGAACGTCGCTGGTGCGGCAAACAAAATGTGTGAAGGGCTTATGGGGGCATAGCTCAGCTGGTTAGAGCACCTGCCTTACAAGCAGGGGGTCATAGGTTCGAGTCCTATTGTCCCCACCATACACATCAGATTTTGGGGTATGGTCACACAATGTGGGGTTATTACCCTAGAATATGGCCCGGTAGTTCAGTTGGTTAGAACGCTAGCCTGTCACGCTAGAGGTCG
>CAUWLU010000031.1:0-24728 GCA_963559705.1 uncultured Acutalibacter sp. | reverse complement strand
AAAAGTCCAGTATTTCGTGCATATACAGTAGCAGTTTGAGAAGAATTTTCTTTACCAGAAACTTCTGCCTGAATCCAATTCAATCCAATTTTTTCTTCTTTGTACTTCTTCACTTCTGTAATGGTAAACTCTTCCTTGTACTTGTCTTCTAATTTTGCCAATACATATTGTTTCGCTTCTTCACAAGAATTAAAATCATGGGAATACCCCCTGCAGCCGTTCAGCAAACCCAAGAAAAGCACGCTTATCAAAACACCCCATATCATTTTTTGTATCCCATACGCAACGCCTCAATATCTTTTTTCGTCTGCACGTCCTTCGCACCTTTTTTGATGAAAAGGACTTCTCTTTTTCAGTAGAATACTATAAAGCCGGCGGTTTTGCAATCCCCTCCTGCAAAAGCGGGGGAGTTGCGGGGAGGGGCCCTGCAAAGAAAAAACATCCCCTAAAAAGAGGATGTTTTTTCTCATTGATAACAGAAATAGACCGTGGTCCCCAAAACAGGGTCGTAATAGGATTGGTAGACGCCGCTGCCGGTGATGATGGAATTCTGCCCCACCACATTGGAGGGACAGATGCTGCCGTTTTCCAGCAGATACCGGGCATTTTCCACAGTGCGGGCATCCGGCGTCCAATGGATGGAGCCGTTCCATGTGGGAGAATATTGCCCGGACTGATAGATCACCTCCCGGATGGTGTTGGGATAATAAGGGCTCTTCACCCGGTTGAGCACCACGCTGCCTACCATTCTCTGGACCCAGTCGGGAATCCAGGTGCAGCCCACCTCTGCGTAGATCAGCCTGGATAAAAGGTCCAGCTCCTCCTCTGTGTACTTGGGCTTGGCGTCCGCCTCAAAGGCCGCTTGGATCTCTGCTGCAGTGGTATATTTCGCAAAATAGTCCGTCTGCTTCAAATCCAACCCCAGGTCCCGGATCTTCAAATTGCGCTGCTTTTCATAGATCGCCCCCACCTGCAGGGCATAGGCGCTCCCATCCCTCAGGGTCCGCTGAATCGCCGCCGTATAGTCCATTTTCTTGTCATAGCCCGTCACCCGGATATGCGAAAAGATCCCCGCTGCGGAAACCGTTCCCGCCATTGCCGCAGCCCCAAGGGTCATCAGCAAAACAGCGGCAAGCAATGTACACATACGCTTCATTGTTCTCATAGGCCACTCTCCTTGTCTTTTGGATTCTATGCTCCATAGGTATGGGACAGGCTGCAAAAATATGACAGCCCGCGAGGCACTATGATACCACCCGCTGTGGGAGGATGCTGTCAAACGGTAGGAAGCCGCAAAAATCCGGGGAACCAGCTGACCCCGCCCTGCTCAAGAACGGTCGAGGCGCTTGACCATGACGTAGTCATCCATATAGTAGCCGGACCCAATGTCCGCTTTGACGGATTCCACATTCTCATATCCATAATGCTGGTAAACCTGAAAGGCATGGGTATTGCGCTTGTTCACAGTCAGGCGGATGCGGGACAGGCCCTCCTTGCGTGCCTCCTCCTCCACCAGGCCGAAAAGCCTCCGGACAACGCCCCGGCCCCGGCACTCTGAGAGGAGGTACACCTTGCTCAGGTACATCTCCTCCCTTCCCTCATACCGGGGAGAAAAACCCACAAAGCCCGCGTAACGGCCATCCAGCTTGGCCAGATAGTACCGGTAATTTTGATGGGCCATCTGGTCCTTCACCGCGTGGTCCGACTGGAATTTGTCAAGCATATAATCGGTTTGACCCGGCTCTAAAATGGGGTCAAAGGTCTCGTGCCACACCTGCCGGGCAATGGCGGTGAGCGTATCGATCTGCGGCTGCGCCCCCACCCGCTCCAAGGTGATCTCCTCCATAAAAGCCTTCCCTCCTATCAAGTGAAAAAATACCGGCCGCCCAAGGCTCAGCGCTCGCTGTAATTCCCCAGGAAGGAAAACCGCGGCAGCTCGTCCTGAAGCGCGCAGATGAGATCCATTGTCCGGGGCTGATGGATGTTTCCGGTAAAATCCAGGTAAAAATCGTACTCGAAGTTTTTGCCCGGCAGGGGCCGGGACTCGATCTTTGTCAGGTTCAGCCCCGCATAGGCAAAGCGGTCCAGCACATTGGCCAGGGAGCCGGTGATATGGGGCAGCGAGAAGCACAGGCTGATCTTCCCGGCGTCCTCCGGCAGAATGGCCTCCTTGGAGATGACAATGAACCGGGTGGTGTTCTCCGCTTCGTTCTGGATATTCTCCTGAAGGATGGCAAGCCCATATTCCAGCGCCGCCTCCTTGGAGCAAATGGCCGCCACGCCGGGCGGGCTCTGCTGGGCCACATACTGGGCCGCGGCCGCTGTGTTGGACCACTCCATACCCTGCAGGCTATGGGCCTCCAAATACTCGCTGCACTGGGACAGGGCCTGGGGATGGGACACTGCCTTCACAGGGGTCCCCGTGGCCCTGCCCGCAGCAAGGCAATGCTCCACCTTGACATCCACCGCGCCTACAATATAAAAGCGGTAGCGGAGGATTAAATCGTACACTCCGGTGACCGAACCGGCAGCGGAATTCTCCACCGGAAGGACGCCGAAATCCGCACGCCCCGCGTCCACAGCCTCAAAGACCTGCTTCCAGGTGGGCTCGAACGAGGGGGAAAGCTCCCCGAAAAAGCTCAGGGCAGCCTTGTGAGAGAACGCCCCGGGCACTCCTTGGCACATCACCCTGGCCCCCTCTGTGGGGAGCGTGCGGGCGGCTGTCCTTTCCAGCTGGCGCAGGGGGCTCCCCCCCTGGAGCATCTGGTGCTGCCTGGCCCGGCTGATGGCCATGATAGAGCTGTACAGCGCTGCGGCGGCGTCCCCGTCCTCGCCGCCCCTTTGGCGCACCCTGTCCAAAATGGCCTGCTCCCGCTGGAGGCTGAGCACGGGCATCCCGGCCTCCCCCTTCAGCCGGGCCACCCGCTGAGAGCAATCCATACGCCGCAGGAACAGGGGCAGCAGCTCCCCGTCGATCCCATCAATCTCCTCCCGAAGCTCTCCGAGCCGGGCCTCATATTCCGCTTTTTCCACAGGCGATCCTTCCTTCTTTTTTAGATTTCCTCCCGAGGGCCTACAGCAGGCCACTCTGGGCCAGCAATTCCAGCACGGCGATGCAGGCTGCCGCCTCCACAACAGCGGCGGCTCTTGGCACGATGCAGGGGTCGTGGCGTCCCTTGACCACCAGCTTCACGTTTTCGCCGGTTTGCAGATCCACGGTATCCTGCTCCTTGGCAATGGACGCCGTGGGCTTGAAGGCTGTCCGGAACACCAGGGGCATTCCATTGGTGATGCCCCCAAGAATTCCGCCGGAATGGTTTGTTTTCGTCTTGACCGCGCCGTTCTCATCATAATAGAAGGGGTCGTTGTTCCGGCTCCCCCGCCGGGAGGACGCTGCAAACCCAGCACCAAACTCGATGCCCTTCATGGCCGGGATGCCAAAGCACAGGGAGGCGATCAGATTCTCCGCCCCGTCAAACATGGGGTTCCCCGCACCTACCGGCAGGCCGGTGACCATGCACTCCACCGTGCCGCCCACGCTGTCGCAATCCAGCCGGGCGGCTTCGATCACCTGGCGCATACGCTCCTTGGCGCCCTGGTCGATCACAGGGAAATACTCCCGGGAAAGCCGGGACATCAGCCGGTGATCCGGCGTCACCGGATCAAAGCGGGCGTCCTGCACCTCCCCGATGGAGGCCACATGGGCAGCCGCTGTGATTCCCCGCCGGGCCAGAATCTGCCGGGCAACCGCCCCCGCGAACACCAGGGGCGCTGTCAGGCGGCCGGAAAAGTGACCGCCCCCGCGGACATCGTGGTGGTTGCCGTACTTCACATAGGCGGTGTAATCCCCATGGCCGGGGCGGGGCCGCACCCGCAGCCCTTCATAATCCTTGGAGCGCTGACTGGTGTTTTCAATGACGGCGCACAGGGGCGCTCCTGTGGTGACCCCGTCCAAAAGGCCGCACAGGACCTTCGGCTCATCGGCCTCCCTGCGCCGGGTGGCTGTGGGGTCCTGGCCGGGAGCGCGCCGGGCCATTTGGGCCAGGACCTGCTCCCAGTCAACCATCTCCCCCGGGGGCAGGCCGTCAAGATTGACGCCGATTGCCGTTGTATGACTGCCCCCAAAAATCGAGAGCTTTATCCGCTCACCCCAGGTCGAGGACATGGGCGTTCCCTCCTAACTTGGTAAAATCCCGGAAAAATCCCGGGTAGGACTTCCGAATGCTCTGGGCGTCGGTGACCCCCACCGGACCCTTGCACCGCAGCGCCGCCGCTGCCAGGGCCATCACCACGCGGTGGTCGTTCTTGCCCTGCACTGTGCCGCCCTGCAGCCAGGGCGCGCCCTGAATCACCAGGCCGTCGGCAGTGACCTCCGCTCTGCCGCCAAGCCCGCTGATGGCCTCTGCCATGGCCGCCAGGCGGTCGCTCTCCTTCAAGCGCAGCCGCTGGGCATTGACGATCCGGGTCTCCCCTTGGCTGAACGCCGCGCACACTGCCAAGGCCGGGACCATGTCCGGAATCTGAGAGGCGTCGATGGTCAGCCCCCGCAGACCCCCATAGGGCCGGCCCGCCCGGGGATTGCAGGCGGAAAGCACCTCTCCCCGCCAAGAGATCTCCAAGCCGAACCGGTGGAACCACTCCACACAGCTCTTGTCCCCCTGAAGGGAGTTTTCCCGAAGGCCGTGGATCTCCACCGGCGCCCCCGTGGGGGACAGCGCCGCCATACAGAGGAAGAACGCCGCCTGGGACCAATCCCCCTCCACGCGGCAGTCATGGGGCCGGTAGGTCTGCCCCCCCGGCACGCGCCAGCCCTGGGGAAGCTCCTGGACCGCCACGCCGAACTCCTCCAGGACAGAAAGGGTCAGCTCCACATATCCCCGGGACTCCAGGGGAGAGGTGAGGATGATCTCACTGTCCCCCGGCAGCAGGGGCAGGGCGAACAGCAGCCCTGTGACAAACTGGGAGCTGACGTCCCCGGGCAGCCGGTAGACGCCGCTTTTCAGCCGGCCGGAAAGCTCCAGGGGCAGGCCCCCCTGGGTGCGGAATTCCACCCCCCGGGCCGGGAGCAGCTCTGCGTAAACCCCCAAGGGCCGCTGGGGCAGCCTTCCACGGCCCAAAAACCGGGTGGAAGCTCCCAAAGCAGCGGCGATGGGAATGAGAAACCGCAGGGTGGAACCGGACTCGCCGCAGTCGATCACCGCGTTCCGGCAGCCCAAGCCCGCGGCGTCCAAGGTGAGGACAGCATTGCGGTCATCGTACTCCGCTTTGGCGCCCAGGGCCGTGACAGCAGCCACCGTGGCTTTGATATCCTCGCTCATGTCCACTGGGGAAAGACGGCACTCCCCCCGGGAGAGCGCCGCGCAGAGCACCTGCCGGTGTGCCGCGCTCTTGCAGGGGGGAATCTCCACGCTCCCCCCTGCGAACTGGTTTCCATAGATCACCTGCGCCATGATGCCCCTCCCTTTCCCAGCTGCTTCAGCTCCTCCCGTGTGACCGGGTGGATGACCGCCTCTCCCAGCTCCTTCAAGAGAATCAGCCGCAGACGGTCCCCATCGCTCTTTTTATCCAGGGCAGTGGCGTCCACAAGTTCCTCCCAGGAAAACGGGCTGGAAACCGGCAGACCGTACTTGCCCAGCACCACGGAAATCCGCTCTGCCGTGCCCGCGGGCGTGATGGAAAGCCTCTCTCCCACACGGCTGGCCAGCACCATGCCAATGCCCACCGCCTCCCCATGGGAAAGACCCTCAAAGCTGTGGAGCTTTTCCAGCGCGTGGCCAAAGGTGTGCCCAAAGTTCAGCATCATCCGGCGGCCCGTATCCTGGGTGTCCTCCTCCACAAAGGACTTTTTGCTGGCAACGCAGCGGGCCAGCAGCTCCTCTCGATTCTCCAGGGCAGTGCCGTCCTCCAGCGCTTGGAACAGGGGCCGGTCGGAAATGCAGCCGTATTTGACGACCTCCCCCATGCCGTCCCGGAAAAAATGCTCCGGCAGGGTCCTTAGGGTATCCGGATCTGTGAGGACCGCCTCCGGCTGGTGGAAGGCTCCCACAAGGTTCTTGCCAAAGGGCAGGTCCACCCCGGTCTTTCCTCCCACGCTGGCATCCACCTGAGAGAGCAGCGTGGTGGGCACCTGCAAAAAGGGAATCCCCCGGAGATAGGTGGCTGCTGCAAAGCCTCCCATGTCCCCGGTGACCCCGCCGCCAAGGGTAACGATAAAATCCGTGCGGGTGAACCCCTTCTCTGCCAGGGCCTGGTACATTTGGCACACGGTGGAGAGTTGCTTGGAAGGCTCCCCCGCGGGAAAGACGAAGGAGGACACTGCAAACCCCGCCCGCTCCAACGATGCGGACACCCGCTCCCCGTAAAGAGGGAACACGTTGCTGTCGCTGATGAGCATGGCCTGGGACCCGGGCTTCCGGGTCCTTTGGGCGGCCTCCCCCACCCGGTCCAGCAAGCCGCTTTCGATATACACACTGTACGGACGCGCCGTTTCAATAGCAAGCTTCATGTCAAACCATCCTTTCCGGGCGTCAGCCCACCTCTGCCTTGATGCGGGCGGCTTCCCGCAGAAGCTCCTGCAGCCGCTCCTGGTCCCCTTCTGCCACGGCGCTGCGGATTCGGCTTAGATTGCAGAGCAATTCGTCCAGCTCCTCCACCAGGCTGTCCCGATTGTCCAAAAACAAGCGGCTCCACAGCGCGTCGTTGATGGCCGCCACCCGGGACACATCCCGATAGCTCCCTGCGGAAAACCCCTGATGCTGCCTGCACCTGGGACTGAGCACATAAGCGCAGGCCAGGGCATGGGGCACCTGGGAGGTATAGGCGATGTTCCGGTCATGCTCCCGGGCGGTGACCTTCACCACCCTGCCAAAGCCCATGGCTCTGGCCAGGTCCTCTACGGCCTCCACTGCCCAGGGCTGTGCAGTCCCCGGCACCAGGATATAGGACGCACCTATAAAAATGCTGGGGTCGCTGGCGGAAAAGCCGCTTTGCTCCTTGCCCGCCATGGGGTGACCGGCCACAAACTCATAGGGTGCGCAGCGCTCCCCCTTTTCGTCCCGAGAGAGCCGGTCCATCTCAGCGCAGATCTCCCCCTTGATGCCGCAGGCGTCCGTGAGGATGCACCCCGGCTTGAGTCGGCCGCCATGCTCCCGGACAAAGGCCAGGATGTCCTCGGGGTAGATGGAGAGATAGACCAGGTCCGCCCGCTCCAGGTCAGAGAGGGAGGCCTTCCCGTCAATGGCCCCGCAGGAGCAGGCGTCCAACAGCGCGTCCTGGCTGACGTCCATCCCCAGCACGCGATGGGAGGTATTCTGTTTCAACGCTTTGGCAACGGAGCCGCCGATCAGCCCCAAGCCCACAATGATAATCTCCATGGCTTAAAAGCTCCGCACCAGGCCGGACACCTTGGTGACCTTTTCTGCCAGCGCTTCAAACTGGGACGGCGTGATGGACTGGGCGCCGTCACACAGAGCGTGGCTGGGGTCGTTGTGCACCTCGATAATCAGGCCGTCGGCGCCGATGGCGGCAGCAGCCAGGGCCAGCGGCTCGATCAGCCAGTTGATGCCGGAGGCGTGGCTGGGGTCCACGATCACGGGCAGATGGGAGAGCTTTTTGATGGCCGGAATCGCGGAGATATCCAGGGTGTTGCGGGTGAAGGTCTCATAGGTGCGGATTCCCCGCTCGCAGAGGATGACTTGCTCGTTGCCCTCGGCCATGATGTACTCGGCGCTCATGAGAAGCTCCTCGATGGTGTTGGCCAGGCCGCGCTTGAGCAGGATGGGCTTGTTCAATCTGCCCAGCTGCTTCAGCAGTTCAAAGTTCTGCATATTCCGAGCGCCCACCTGGATGACGTCCACGTCCTCAAACAGGGGCAGATGCTCCATGCTCATGATCTCCGTCACAATGGGCAGGCCGGTCTTTTCCTTGGCCTTGGAGAGCAGCTCCAGCCCTTCGGCCTTCATTCCCTGGAAGGAGTAGGGCGACGTGCGGGGCTTGAAGGCGCCGCCCCGCAGGAACTGGGCCCCGGAGCTTTTGACGCTTTCCGCAATGCCGCAGATCTGCGCCTCGCTCTCCACAGAGCAGGGGCCTGCAATCAGGGCCAGCCGGCCATCGCCGATCTTCTGCCCGCCCGGCAAGGAGATCACCGTATTATCGGGATGGAACTTCCGATTCGCCTTTTTATAAGGCTCCTGCACACGCTTGACGCTCTCCACAAAATTCTGGGCCGCGATGTATTCCCCGTCAATGGCGGTGGTATCCCCAATAAGGCCCAGCACTGTGCTGTGGGTGCCCACCCAAGTGTTCACCTGCACATCATAGCGGGCTGTGAGCTTCTGGACGAACTCGTCCACAACCTCCTGCTTTTGATGGGGTTTGAGTACGATAATCATTTGCGTTTCCCTTCCTTTCACGAAATCTGCATAAAAAAGGCAGAGCCTTACGGCTCCGCCCAGTTTCAGCATGCGTTTTCTGATTGGGTCCTCCCCTCCTGCGGGGGCCTTGAAAAGCTCCGCGCAAGCGCCTGACGAACGCTGCCGCCAGGGGACCCTTCTCTTTCATGCTATGAACAAACAAAGCCGCTGTTTTCCCACGCGAAAAAAGCCTGGGCCATAAATCGCAGGCTCAAGCTGAAATAATAGCAAAATCGCTTCGCGCTTTGAGAAATCATGCCGCCTTTGTCCCTCCGCAATCCAGTTTCTTCATCAAATCTGCAATAATGGTACCCCAGGCCGGGGGATTTGTCAAGGCTTTTTTGCTTCACCACCAAAAAGCGATGAACCAGCCGCCTTCCGGAACTGCTCAGCCACCCGCCTGGCCACCACCACAGCCGGAGCCCCTCCGTCAATCACCAGATCCGCTGCGGCACGGTATAGGGGGCAGCGCTTTTCGTACAGCTCTGCAATGACCCTTCTCCGGTCGGGCACCTGCAGCAAGGGGCGGCGCTTATCGTTTTTCAGCCGCTCCTGCAGAGCTGCCACGGGCACATCCAGAAAGAGAATCCTTCCCCCGTGCTTGTGGAAGGCATCCACATTGTGCTGAGCCAGGACGGTCCCCCCGCCGCTGGCAATGACCATCCCTTTTTTGGCGGCCACTTCCTCCACGGCCTGCGCCTCCCGCGCCCGGAAGCCGGCCTCCCCCTCCTTGGCAAAGATCTCTTTGACCGTCATGCCGGATTTCTCTTCAATATAGCTGTCCAAATCGCAGAACTGCCGGTTCATCAGCTTGGCCGCGCGCCTGCCCACACTGGATTTTCCGCAGCCCATGAACCCGCACAGGATGATGTTCCCCTGCTGGGCCTTGGCCCTGGGACGCTTCCTGCGCCGGCGCCGTCCGAGCTGAGCCGGCTGCCTGTTCTCCCGCTTCTCGCCCTCGCTCACAGCAAGGCCCCCTTTTCTGCGTCATTTCCCGGGAAAAGTCTCCCCAGCTCCGCCTGAGCATCCCGGCACAGAAGCGCCAGGTCCTCCGGCCGGAAGGCTGCTCCGAACCACAGCTCATGGGCCGCCGCAGCTTGATGGACCAGCATCTCCATGCCTCCAACCGCCGTGACGCCCGCATCCTCTGCCAAGCGCAGCAGCTCCGTCTGCGCGGGATTATACACCGCGTCGAACACGGCGCCGCACCGGGAGACCACCTCCCCGCTGACAGGGCTGCTGCCGGTTTTGGGATACATCCCCACGCTGGTGGCGTTGAGCAGCAGATCAAAACGGGCGCCCTGCCGCTCTAGGGCGTCGTAGGTCACCGCGGCTGCTGTAAAGCGCCGGTCCCCCAAATCCCCGGCATAGTCCAGCAGCTCCTGGACCAGGGCGCGGGCCTTGGGCAGGCTTTCCTCCCTGCAGGCAACCGTCAAATGGGAGCCCTTCCTCTGGCCCACGGCCTCAAAGGCAATGGCCCGGGCTGCGCCGCCATTGCCCAGCGTCAAAAGCTCCCCTTCCAGGGGGACGCCGTGGTTCTCCAAAGCCCTGCGGCACCCCGGACCGTCCGTGGTAAACCCCCGCAGCTTTCCCCCATCCACCTTCACCGTATTCACCGAGCCGAACCGCCGGGCGTCCTCCTGCATCCAATCCAAAAAAGGCAGGATGGCCTGCTTGTGGGGGATGGTGATATTAAAGCAATCCAACTGCCGCAGCGCTGGCAGCGCAGCAGGAAGCTCCGGCACATCCAGGACCTGATAGGAAAACGGGACGCCCTGCAGCGCAAACAGACGGCGATGGATAAAGGGCGACATGGTGTGTCCGATGGGGTGGCCGATGACAGCCGCTTTCAGTAGTTGCATAGACACCCTTCTTTCCTGAATTTTGCAAAATATTTTCAATTCATGGTTGACAAAGCGGAACATACTCAATACAATGATGGTGACGGATACAGCCTGGGGCGCAACCGCCAGCCTATGGATTGTATCACACAAGCACGGGGTTTGTCCATATCTTGCATACCCGCGGCCCCAAAAGCGGCCCCCAAAACATTTTCAGAACATTTTTTAGGAGGAACGAAACATGGTGTTAGAAAAAGTCAAGGCGATTCTCAGCGAGCAGTTCGACGTCGAGGAGGACTCCATCACCACCGAAACCACCCTCGCAGACGACCTGGGTGCGGATTCTCTGGATGTTGTGGATCTTCTGATGTCCATCGAGGACGAGTTTGAAGTGGAGATCCCCGACGAGGAAGTGGAGAACATCAAGACTGTCGGCGCTTTGGTGGAGTACATCGAGAGCCACTCCTAACCTGCAGCCGCTCTAAAAATGAAAAAGCAATGCGATTGCCCGGACGGTTTCGTCCGGGTTTTTTCTTTGCATTTTCCTTGCAAAAACGCGACATCGCATATATAATAATCGAAGTACATAATCTGCCCGAAAGGATTTGTTTTTTATGGCACAGCAAAAAAAGATGGTGGAGAACATCACCTCCATGGAGGAGGACTTCTCCCAGTGGTACACCGATGTGGTGAAAAAAGCCGAGCTGATGGACTATTCCAGCGTCAAGGGCTGCATGGTCATCGAGCCCTACGGCTATGCCATTTGGGAGAACATGCAGAACGATTTGGACGCCCGCTTTAAAAAGGTCGGCGTGCAAAACGTGTACATGCCCCTTTTCATTCCCGAAAGCCTGCTGCAAAAGGAGAAGGACCACGTGGAGGGCTTTGCACCCGAGTGCGCCGTCGTCACCGAGGGCGGCGGCGAAAAGCTGCCGGAGCGGCTGTATGTGCGCCCCACCAGCGAGACGCTCTTCTGCGAGCATTATCACAATATCATCCACTCCTACCGGGACCTGCCCAAGCTGTACAACCAGTGGTGCAGCGTGGTGCGCTGGGAAAAGACCACCCGTCCCTTCCTGCGCTCCACGGAATTTTTGTGGCAGGAGGGCCACACCATGCATGAGACCGCCCAGGAGGCCCAGGAGTTCACCCTGGCCATGCTGAAGGTCTATGAGGACTTCTATCGGGAGACCCTGGCCATCCCCGCCGTGGTGGGCCAAAAGACGGAAAAGGAGAAGTTTGCCGGCGCAGAGGCCACCTACACCATCGAGCCCATGATGCACAACGGTGTGGCTTTGCAGGGCGGCACCACCCACTACTTCGGCGACGGCTTTACCAAAGCCTTCGACATCACCTTTACCGACCGGGAAAACAGGCTGCAGCATCCCCATCAGACCTCCTGGGGCGTGACCACCCGCATGATCGGCGCGGTGATTATGGTCCACGGCGACGACAACGGCCTGGTCCTCCCGCCCAAGATCGCCCCCATCCAGGTGGTCATTGTGCCTGTGGCCGCGCACAAGCCCGGCGTCCTGGAAAAGGCCAGGGAGCTGGCTTCCAAGCTCTCTGAGAGCTTCCGGGTGAAGCTGGACGACAGCGACAACTCCCCCGGCTGGAAGTTTGCCCAATACGAGATGCAGGGCGTGCCGCTGCGGCTGGAGATCGGCCCCAAGGACCTGGAGCAGAATCAGTGCGTGCTGGTGCGCCGTGACAATCGCGAAAAGCAGTTTGTCTCTCTGGACAATTTGGAGGCTGCTGTGGAAACCTCCCTCTCTGCCCTTCACGATGCCATCTATCAGAAGGCGCTGGAGAACCTGGAGCAAAAGACCTTCACCGCCACCTCCTACGACCAGTTCCTGGACATCGCCCAGAACCACCCCGGCTTTATCAAAGCCATGTGGTGCGGCGACAGCGCCTGCGAGGAGAAGATCAAGGAGGAGACCGGCGGCGTTAAGTCCCGCTGCATCCCCTTCCAGGAGGAACAGCTCTCGGACGTGTGCGTATGCTGCGGAAAGCCCGCCCGCCACATGGTCTACTGGGGCAAGCAGTATTAAAAAATCACCCCAAAAGCAAGGGGATGCTCTATTTTCTCCCCTTGAAAAAGGGAAGTTTTCTAAAATCTATGGGAGAATGACCCTTTACTTTTGGAAAAACGTGTACTAAAATAATACCAGTTCACTCGGTTCCACCGGGTAAACATATAGAATCATTCAACTTTATTTAGGAGGAGACCCTACAATGGCAAAATTGAAAATCGGCTTTATCGGCTGTGGCGGCATCGCCAATGGCAAGCACTTCCCCGGCATGGCTCAGCAGACTGAATATGTTGACATGGTTGCTTTCTGCGACCTGATCCCCGAGCGCGCTGAGAAGGCTGCCAAGGAATACGGCACTCCCGACGCCAAGGTTTACACCGATTACCATGAGCTGCTGGCTGACCCCACCATCGACGCTGTTCATGTGCTGACCCCCAACGTGGCCCACTGCGAGATCACCGTGGCCGCTTTGGAGGCTGGCAAGCATGTTCTCTGCGAGAAGCCCATGGCTGCCACTCCCGCTGACGCTCAGAAGATGCTGGACGCCCGCGATCGCTCCGGCAAGATGCTGACCATCGGCTATCAGTACCGTCACTTCCCCGTGAACCAGGTTGCCAAGGCTGTTGTGGACGACGGCTGGCTGGGCGACATCTACTACGCTGAGGCCACCTACCTGCGCCGCCGCGGCGTTCCCACCTGGGGCGTGTTCACCGATAAGTCCAAGCAGGGCGGCGGTCCCCTGATCGACATCGGCACCCATGCTCTGGATTTGACCCTGTTCTTGATGAACAACTACGACGTGGACTATGTGGTGGGCACCTCCTTCGAGAAGCTGGGCCAGCTGCTGGATCCCGAGTATCAGGGCCAGGTGAACCACATGGGCCAGCCCGATAGCTGGAACAACAAGACCTACGACGTGGAGGACTCCGCTTTCGGTCACATCAAGATGAAGAACGGCGCTGTCATCAACCTGCGCGCTTCCTGGGCCATCAACATGAGCCGTGAGTCCGGCGCCAACAGCGAGGCTCACACCATGCTGGCCGGCACCAAGGGCGGCCTGGACACCCTGTCCGATCAGGTCCGCCTGAACCATGTTGTGGCTGGCCAGCCCGCCATGACCATGGTCGGCAACAAGATCGCCTCTTACATCCCCGGCTTCAGCCAGGGCCCCGCTCCCATTTCCAAGGAGCATGACATTTGGGTGAAGGCCCTCCGCGGCGAAGGCGAGCTGTTCGTCACCGCCGACCAGGCCTTTGTGGTCACCAAGATCCTGGACGCTATCTATCAGTCCTCCAAGACCGGCAAGCCCGTCTACTTCTAAGCCGCAGGCCGTCTTTTAAAGAGAGGATATACCGCAAATGGATAATATCAATCTGCAAATCTATTCCTTCGGCTTTGAGAGCAACCTCTCCTTTTTGGACAGGCTGCGCAAGGCTGCTGAGCTTGGGTTTTCCGGCGTGGAATTGATTCGCGCTTATGAGGGAATCCCTGCGGAGGACGTGGTGAAGGTGCTGGAGGAATCCGGCATCCAGGCAGTGTCCGCCCATGTGGGCATGGACGCCATTGAGCAGGATCTTCCCTATCTGGCCAAGCTGGGCGTGAAATATGTCGCCTGCCCCATGACCGCCTTCTGCAACCAGGAGGAGGCCAAGGAAGTGGCCGAGGAATTGAACCGCCTGGGCAAGCTCGCCAAGGAATACGGTATCACCGTCGGTTATCACAACCACACCAACGAGTTTTTCGTGGATAACGGAAAATACCTGATGGACTGGCTGATGGAATACACCGATCCTGAGACCGTGGCCTTTGAGATTGACTGCGGCTGGGCTTCTGCCGCCGGGGTCAATCCTGTGGAGTACATCCAGCAGCACGCCGGCCGCATCGCCGCCATCCACATCAAGGAAAACGGCGCTGTGATCGGTCCTGACAAGCCGGAATCCCGTCATCAGCCCTCTCATCCCAAGTTTGAAATGGATGAAAATGGCAAGCCCATCATCCCGCCGGAAATCTTGGAGATGATGAAGGAGCGGGACAGGCTCAACGTGCCCCAGGGCGCTGGGATTGTGGACTGGAAGGCCGTGAAGGCTGCTGCCGACGCTCAGCGGAACGACGTCCTGTATGTGGTGGAGCGCGAGGCCAACTACGGCGACAACGACCGCATCACCTGCCTGAAAGAGGACATCGCTTGGCTGAAGGCCAATCTGTAACATCGTGTTTTGAAGGCTCTCCGCTTCGGCGGGGGGCCTTTTTCATTCCATTCGCTTCTTTGTGTAACATTTTCCCCTCTCCTGCGACTAATAGGTGTAAGAGAAAGGAGGGAGATCCGTGAAGGACCTTGTGAAACGATCGAAAAAAGGGGACAAGGATGCCTTTGCCCTGCTGATGGACCAGCATAGGCAGCTGCTCTACAACACCGCCCTGCTGACGCTCCGCCAGGAGGAGGACGCGCTGGACGCCATCCAGGACACCATCCTCGCCTGCTGGGAAGCCCTTCCCACTTTGCAGAAGGACCGCTACTTTAAAACCTGGCTGGTAAAAATCCTTCTGAACAAGTGCAGGGACATCCAACGGAAGCAAAGCCGCTATGCCTTTGTGGAGGAGCTTCCCGAATCCGGCGACGAACCGGACTGGGACACCTCACTGGATGTGGGCAGCGCCATGAAGCAGCTCGGTGACCAGGACCAGCTCATTTTGTCCCTGTATTACTACGATGATCTCACGGTGCGGCAGATCGCCGACGTGCTTTCCATCTCGGAGGGCGCAGTGCGGGTCAGGCTCACGCGCAGCAGAGATCGCTTCAAGAAGCTCTACTTGCAGGAGAAAGGAGAATGTACATGAAGAATCCAGCGTTTTTGGAACAGCTCCAACAGGAGCTCCCCCGCCGAAACCTCTCGGAAAAGGCCACCCAGCGCTTTGAGGACACCTACCGGATGCTGGGTGTCCAGCAGGAAGCCCCTGTGCGCCGCCGCCACAAGGCCCTGTGGGTCACCGCCACCGCCGCCTGCCTGTGCTGCGGGCTGATGTTCGGCATCAATGCGGCATTTCCGGCTTTTGCGGAAAACCTGCCTGGAATCGGGCGGTTTTTCCAAAGCAATTCCGGCCCATTCTCCAGCACGGGAAAATCCCCTGTTGGAAAGTTTTTAGACACCTATGACCAGGTGCAAACCGTCAACGTCTCTGCATCCTCAGGGCAGTACACACTGGATGTACTGGATGCCTTTTGTGATGGCGAAATGGTCTCTTTTTCCATGGA
This sequence comes from uncultured Acutalibacter sp., assembly GCA_963559705.1. Lineage (GTDB taxonomy): Bacteria > Bacillota > Clostridia > Oscillospirales > Acutalibacteraceae > Acutalibacter. Next base: position 9,187 of record CAUWLU010000031.1, on the reverse strand, counting down.
TCTCGGAATCCCCCAGGAAGGCTCCGAAAACTACAGCTGGCTTGCTATTAACGGGGGCTATGATGAACCGGACAAAAATCCCTCCGTGACCGTCAATGGGAAAAGAATTTTTCTCGACAGCTATAATTCCGGAGTACTTTACGCCCAAGGAAACGGCCATTTTGTAGGGAGCGCGACCTTCCATTTGCCACAGTCTCAAAAACATGGGGAGAAGCTCTCCATTGAGCTTTCCATCCCCACGGCATGGGCACGCGTGGCCTCTGCGAAAGGCGGTATTGGGGAAACGGAATTCCTTCCCTATGAACCAGGTCTCCATGCCACCTTCAACGTAACTGTGGATGCCAGCTTAAACAAGTCCTTCTCCTGCCAAGCGGAAGATGGCAGCGGCACAGTGATCCACGCTGTAGAGTCCACTCCTTTCCGTACTGGGATCACGCTGACTTTTCCTTATTTTGGCTTCAGGGATGGCACTGGCGCCGTGGGAGATCCGGTGTTGCTCACGTTAGACGGTCAAGAGATTGATTTCTCACTGAACGAAAGCAGCAGCTGGGATGGCCCGGGAGATTATGACCCCTTCTTCACCCAAAAGGAAGCTCAGGATTGTACGCTCTATTTTGCCGGTGTTCCTGCCGGGACACAGCAATTTGTCTTTCGTATCTATGAGGACAAGCGGAAGGGGACGGTTCTCAGCGAGTTTACCATTGATCTGGAAAGCAAGACCGTAACGCCCAGCACCACCTACCAAGACGGAGGAGCTTTAGACGTAAACAGCCCCTTCTTCTACGATTCTATCTCCTGGTATTCCTCCTCCGGAGATTTTGGAGAACAGCCGGTTTTCACCAACGGGCTCAGTTTGCACAGTGTGCAAGCAGTGTATCAGGGCGTTGATTCTCCTGGTATCAGCGTCTCTTTGTGGGCAGAGGATGAATACCGGGATATCCAAGTGACGGCCTATAACAAAGAAGGCCAAGAAGTGGGCTCCCAGCGCTCTGAAAATGCAACCTATGATCTGCTCCATGGAGACAACTACTTTATGCGGCCAGAGGACCAAGAACGGCAGCCCACAAAATTCAAATGCAGCTTTTACCGGATGAAATTGGAGGGCACACGGCTCTATCAACCCGCTGACGGAGAAGTGCTGACCTTCGTAGTAAGCGATGCCAACACCGGCGAAGAATTGCTGCGTCAGGATGTTACCTTGGAAGATCCAAACGATTGAGCTATAAAAAAGAGAGAGGTACCCCTCTCTCTTTTTTCTTTGCTTTTCTTTATTTCAGCTTCAGCGCCATGGCCACCCAGCCCTTTTCCTCTTTTCTCTCCAGGATCTGGAAGGTACCGGCGATGGCGTCCAGCACGTCCTGCTCCCGGGTGTCGATGATGCCGCTGACGATATAGGTGCTGTCCGGGTTCAGGAACCGGGGGGCGTCCTTGCTCAGGAGGATGACGATATCTGCCACGATATTGGCAGCCACCACCTGGAACTTGCCGGTGACCTTCTCTGCCAGATTGCCGCAGATGCCGGTGAAGCGGTCCTCCACCCCGTTGGTCCGGGCGTTCTCCACAGCGGTCTTGACCGCCAGGGGGTCGATGTCCACGCCCACGGCGGATTTGGCTCCCAGCAGCAGCGCCGCCACGGACAGGATGCCGCTGCCGCAGCCCATATCCAGGAAGTCGATCCCCGGGGTGACGTACTTCTCCAAAAGCTCCAGGCAGAGACGGGTGGTCTCATGGGTGCCGGTGCCAAAGGCCAGGCCCGGCTCCAGGTGGAGCACTGTGCGGCCTTGGGCGTCGTACTCCTCCTCCCACAGAGGGCGAATCAGCAGCTTCTCGCCCACGGGGATGGGATGGAAATACTTCTTCCAGTTGTTGATCCAATCCTCCTCCACACAGGAGTCCCGGTCGATCTCATAGGGGATCTTCTCTGCCTGGAAGCGCTCCTCCAAGAAGGATACAGCTTCCGCCGGATTTGCCTCGGGACTGATGTAAATGTGGATGATGGCATGCTCCCGGTCCTTTTGGAGCAGCTCCTCGTCAATCAGGTCGATGTGGGCGATCTCCATGGCCTCCTCTTCTAAATGAGAGTAGTCCTCCATATAGATGCCATAGGGCACCACCATATTGGCGATGTCCCCCGCCAGATCTGCCCGGTCCGCCGGCACCTTTATCTGTAATTCCGTCCAATTTTCGCTCATGCCAATTCCTCGCTTCTTAGATTCTGTGTGTATTATATCCCATCCTTTACTCCATTGCAACCGGAGGCGTCCATGACAAAAGGACAATTTCTCATCCAAGGGGCCTTGCTCACCGCAGTATCCCTGTTTCTTCGCATCACCAATATGGGCTACCGCTCCTTTCTCTCTCAGGAGATGGGGGCGGCGGGCATGGGGCTTTATCAACTGATCTTCTCCATCTTCATGCTGACGGTGACCCTTTCCACCTCGGGCATCAGCCTCGCCGTGACCAGGATGACCGCCAAAGCCATTGCGGAAAACAGGCGGCAGGTGATCCGCTCCACCGTGGCCCGGTGCTTCGCCTTCTGTATGTCCATCAGTCTGACCATTGCCACAACGCTTTTCTTCCTGGCAAAACCGGCGGCCTCCCTGTTCCTTGGGAATCCCCTGGCCGCACCCTGTCTGCGGATTTTAGGCGTAGGACTGCCGTTCATGTCCCTCTGCACCTGCATGAAGGGGTATTTTCTGGCCGTGGACGAATCCCTATCCACCGCCTTTTCCGACACGGTTGAGCAGCTTCTCACCATTGGTGCGACGGTCTTTCTCTTTTGGCGCTTTGCCCCCCAAAGCCTGGAAGCCGCCTGCTTTGCAGCAATGCTTGCCTCCACCCTGGGCGAGGCTGCGTCCTTTCTGTGCAGCTGGCTCTCCTACCGCAGGAGCCTGCGCCGGAACACTCCCGCACACCGGGAGAAGGCCCAAAGGGTCCTCCAGGGGCTCTCCCACATTGCCCTTCCCTGCACACTGAGCTCCGCGGCAAGAAGCGCTTTGAATACCGGAGAAAACCTGCTGATCCCCCGGGAGCTGCAAAAATTCGGCTTGGGCTATTCCGCAGCGCTCTCCCAATACGGATTGCTCTCCGGCATGGCAATGCCCATGCTGTTTTTCCCCTCCTCCCTCCTGTCCTCCTTCGCCTCCCTGCTGATTCCCAAAATCGCCAAGGAGCGGGAGCTTGGCCACCGGCGCTCCGTCGCCCACATCACCGGGAAGGCCGTGGGCATGGCTCTGGCCTTCGGCATCTTCTTTTCCGGCGTTTTCCTGGCCTTCGGCGACAGCTGGGGGCAGGCTTTTTATCACAGCGGCGCTGCCGGGACCTATCTGCGGGTATTGGCGCCTTTAGCGCCCTTGATCTACCTGGATGTGGTGGTGGACAGCCTGTTAAAGGGGCTGGACGAACAGTTCAACTCCATGAAATACAACTTCGCGGATTCCCTGCTGCGGGTTGCCTTGGTCCTCTGCCTGCTGCGCTTTTTCGGCATGGAAAGCTACGTGACCATCCTATTCTTCAGCACGATCTTTAACGCTTCCCTAAGCCTCCACCGCCTGCTGAAGGTCACCGGAGTGTGCCTGTCCCTTTGGCGCCATGGAGTCCTTCCCCTTCTGTGCGCCGCCTTCTCTGTGGCCTGCTCCTGGGGAGCCTTCCGCAACACTGCAAACGCCCTGGTGGCAGCGGGAGCCGGGACGGCTCTTTCCGCCGGGATCTTTGCGCTCCTCTACTGGCTGCTCCGCAGAAGCGCCCCTGACAGGCAAAAAAAGGCCGGCCCCCAAAGGACCGGCATCTAGGATTTATACGCTTTTGCCAAGGCTTTTGCACGCTCTCGGAACTGCTCCGCCACCTTTTTGGGCGAGGTCAAGCGCACCTCCAAGCCCATTTCAAAAAGCCAGCTAAACAGGGAAGGCTCCACTGCTCCAACCACTTGGGCACGCATTTTTTCTCCTTGTAAGGTCTCCACACGGGAAAGCTTGCCAAAACGCCTTTCCACCTGGGGCAGCAAGCTCTTGGAAAACTCCAGGGACAATTTCTCCCCCGCTCTGCTCTCCTTCGACCCCTCGGAGCTTGGGGCGCGAAGAAGCGCCTCGCCCTGATACTGGCTGCCCAATCCAACGAGCTTTTTCGCCAGCTCCCGGCTGCGGTCCTCAGGAAGCTCCCCGTCACGAGCCAGGGCGTCCAGCAAGCAGCGCAGATCCTCCTGGGAAAACGGGCGTTCTGCCAAGTAATACACAAAGGTCCGGCCCTTGCGGGTGCGGATATCGAACCCAAACCGCCGCAGGGTTTCCAGGTCGTCATACAAGCTCTTCCGCTCGGCAGTGATTCCCCTTGCTTCCAGCTCCTCCATCATTTGCGGCAGGGTGACGCCGTGGCGCTCATCCGTCCGTTCCCACAGCAGGCGCGCTAGATACAGCAGCTTCAGCTTTTTCTCGGACACGTTGGGCATGAACGCTTCCTCCTTTACTCTGCCGGTCCGGAGCTGACCACTACCGTCACCGCGGAACCGTAATCCAGGGAATCTCCCACCTGGCGGTCCTGATACCGCAGGACATAACCGGCCTCCACGTCCTCGCTGGCCTCGTCCACCCGTTCCGGCACAAAGCCGCTCTCCACAAGCACCTGCTGCAATTTCTCATAACTGACGCCGTTAAAGTCCGGCAGGGTGCGGGTAGCGCTGCCCCGGCTGACGGTGACGCTCACCGTGCCGTTCTCCGGGAGGGGCTCCCCCGCAAAGGGGACTTGACTGCTGATGCAGCCCTCTGCCACCGTATCGTTGAACTCCTGCGCGGTGACCTTCACCTGGAAGGCATACTCCCCGCTCTCCACCTTCTGCAGGACATCTTCATAGCTGGCGTTCACCAAATTGGGCACGTCCTCCAACTGCTCCGCAGCGCTGCTCTCTTGGAACAGCTGGGTCAAATCCCCAAAGGACATCCCTCTCTCTCCCAGCCACAGGGACGCCACGATCACCAAAGCAACCAGCGTCACCACGCCAGAGCCGATCAGCCACACAAAGGGCGGCAAGCCCCGGCCCTGGGGGATCTTCAAATCCAGCGGGGGAATCCGCCGGATGGCCTCGGTTTGATCCACCTCGGTCACCAATGCGGGGGCCGCATTCAATTCCGCTTTAAACCGCTCCAAGCTGGACGTGCGTTTGCTGGGATGCACCTGCAAAGCGTTGGCAATGGCCGTCACCGCAAAGGGCGGCAGGGAGTGCAGCACCTCCCGGGAGATCATCAGCCGCTGATCTTTCAGGCGGCGGGGGGCCTCCTGGGGCGCCTGGCCGGTCAGAGCAAACAGCAGCGTGGCGCCAAAGCCATACACATCGCTGGTTTCGCCGCAGGGAGCCTTGGTGCTGTACTGCTCCAGAGAGGCAAACCCAGGGGCCAGGTCAGGCTCCAGCTCCGTACCGGCACGGCGGGCCGAAACAATGGAAAATCCCGTAATCAGCAGGGTGTCCTCCTGGGTGACCCGCAGGTTGTCCGGCGACACCCCCATATGGGAAAGCCCCAGGGAATTCATCAAGCCCAACGCCGACAGCACCGGCTGAAACATCCGGTTTGCCGTGTTCCAGGACAGGGCGCCTCCCGCGCTTTCCACATAACGCCGCAAAGAGATCGCCGGAACATATTCATACACCGCATAGGCCGTGTAATTCTCCTCCAAAATGTCCAGAACAGAGTGAACCACGGTCACTTCCCGCAGACGGCTGATATTTTTCTGCAGCTCGATAAAGTCATCCAAGTATTTGTCAAACATGGATTCTTTCCCAGGACGCGGAGTGACCGTGCCGTCGTTCTGGCTGCGCGCTGCAAGGGATTGGGGGAAAAACTCCCGCAAATCCACAGGCTTTCTCATAATCAGATCAAAGGCGGCATAGGTGAAGCCCTCTCCGTTCACTGCCTTTACGCGCCCCACCTCATACCGGGAAGCAACCACACTATGGCACCCGAGAGCCTCGGCGGGCTGGGGCCGATTATTCTCCCATCCGCAGACAGGACAAACCCCGCCGCCGGGCCGCAGCTCGGCAAAACAATTGGCACACAGTTTGCTTTCCATGATTTCCTCCACAACTTAAAGAACCGCCCCAAAACACAGAAACATCCTATTTCTCCGCCGGCAGAATAAAATTTCATAGTCATTATACCATAGTGCAATGGAAAATACAAGAAAACAAACAAAAAACAAAAAAGGACAGTACGGAAAACCGTACCGTCCCTCTCTGTTCCAATCAGCTTGTCGGACAAAACGAGGACAAGCCTCTTTCATCCAAAAGGCTCTTACGCCTTGCCAACGGAGCCGAAAAGCTCCATCTTTTCCTTGACAGTCTCCTTGATGGCCTCAGTGCCGGGAGCCAGCAGCTTGCGGGGATCGAAGCCCTTGCCCTGCTGATCCTTGCCCTCCTCCACATACTTGCGGGTGGCGGCAGCAAAGGCGAGCTGGCACTCGGTGTTCACGTTCACCTTGGAAACGCCCAGGGTGATGGCTTCCTTCACCATCTCGGCAGGGATGCCGGTGCCGCCGTGGAGCACCAGGGGCATGGTGCCGGTCTTTTCCTGGATCTTGGCCAGCACTTCAAAGTTCAGGCCCTGCCAGTTCTCGGGGTACACGCCATGGATGTTGCCAATGCCGGCAGCCAGCATGGTGACGCCCAGCTCGGCGATCATCTTGCACTCGTCGGGATCAGCAACCTCGCCGCTGCCCACAACGCCGTCTTCCTCGCCGCCGATAGCGCCTACCTCGGCCTCAACGGAAATCCCCTTCTCAGTGGCGATGCGGATGATCTCCTTGGTCTTTTCGATGTTCTCCTCAATCCCGTAGTGGGAGCCGTCGAACATGACGGAGGAGAAGCCGTCCTCCATGGCCTGCAGAGCGCCCTCATAGGAGCCGTGGTCCAGATGCAGCGCAACGGGAACGGTGATGTTCAGGGTCTTGAGCATCCCTTCCACCATGCCGGTGACAGTGTTATAGCCGCACATATACTTGCCGGCGCCCTCGGACACACCGAGGATCACAGGAGAGTTGAGCTCCTGGGCAGTGAGCAGAATGGCCTTGGTCCACTCCAGATTGTTGATGTTGAACTGACCGACAGCATACTTGCCTGCCTTGGCCTTAGTGAGCATTTCTTTTGCGGAAACTAACATAAAGCGTGCCTCCCAAAACGGAAAGATTTTTGATTGTTTTTATTATACTGGACAAGCAAAGAAAAATCAACTCCCCTGGGGGAATTGTTTCCTTTCCCGACCAAATGCCCCCTGACTTGACACCGTTTCCCCCACGTGCTACAGTGTAGAAAAAAGGGGTGACGAAATTGGAGACGTTTCCAAAGCGCATCTATCGTCTTGTAAGCCAAATTCCTGCCGGGAGGGTTTCCACCTATGGACAGCTTGCCATGCTGGCAGGGTCCCCCAGGGCCGCCCGCATTGTGGGTGCTGCCATGCAAAGAGCACCGGAAGGTCTGCCCTGTCACAGGGTGCTGTATCGGGACGGCTCCCTCTGCTGCGACCAGGCTTTTGGCGGCAAAGAGATTCAGCGCCAGCTTTTGGAGCAGGAGGGGGTCCCCTTCCTCCCGGATGGCCGGGTGGACCTGCGGAAATGCTTGTGGAGTCCTACAGAGGAGAGCCTGCATTTTTAGTAAAAAAGTCGATTGCCGGCGCTTTTTGGGTCTGATATACTAGAAATAGAACCAAAAAGGAGGCGAGCTGTATGGATAAAAACAATGTGGGCTTTCTTGTAAAGATCATCGGTGCGATCATCGGCATCGGCGGGTGTACCTGGGGTGTGATCGTCTTATTTGGCAGCGATTTCCAGCAGTGGATCGTTGCGCTGTTTTTCATTCTTTTCAGCTTGTTCCTGGGGTGCGTGCTGTGGGGGCTCTCTGAGATCATCCAGCTGCTGGACCGGCAAACGGACACGCAGCTCCGCCTGGAGGAAAAGCTGCGCAGAATCGTCCCCCCGGAGGAGGGCGCTGCCAGCGCTGTGACTTTTTGCAATCGCTGCGGCACACAGCTTCCTCCTGGAGGCAAAACCTGCCCCACCTGTCATCATGTAAACGAATAAACCAGATCCGCTAAGGGGATGCCGCCTGTGAGCAGCATCCCCTTTCTTTTCTATTATTTTGAAACAAACGGAACTGCCATCGGCCCCCGGGCAGCAGGATTTTTTCCCAGCCGTCAGGTCAGCCTCACCACCACAAGCTCCGGCGGGTTGTTCACTCGCAGCGGGAACAGGCTGTTCCCCAATCCCCGGCTGACAATCATTCTGGTCTCCCCCACCTGATGAAGCCCCTCCTCATAGTCCGGGAGAAAGCCCTGACCAGGTGCGTACAGCCCGCCCAAGCCTGGCACGCGAATCTGGCCCCCATGGGCATGGCCGGCCAGCACAAGGTCCACCTCGTACTGGGCGTAAAGTTCCACGTATTCGGGGCGGTGGGTCAGAAGCACCCGACAGACAGCCGGTTCCCCTTCCCAGGCTTTCGCTAGCTCGCCCAAGGCCAGCTGCAGGTTCCATCCTGCGCCATCCGTCAAAGCCCGGTCCGGGACCCGTTCAAAAGCTCCATCGTCCAGGCCGACCAGCTCAATGGGCTGGCCTGGAATAGCGACGGCTTCATCCTCCAGCACCTCAACCCCCGCTGCTTCCATAGCGTCTTTGATTGTCTGATAGGCAGCGGGCGCCCTGGCCTCGTGATTCCCCGTGACATAGTAGACAGGGGCGATCTCCGCAGCCCGTGCCATGAAATCGGAAGTTGCGGAAGGGTCGGTGGAGCGGCTGTCGATGAGATCGCCGGTCACAGCAATCATATCAGGGGCCTCCTCCTTCAGCAGGGATAGGAGACGCTGGTTTTCCCGGCCAAATTGAGCATTGTGCAGATCGGACACCTGAGCTATGGTGAAGTCCCCCTCCGTCGGAAGGAGGTCCAGCTCATAGCGAGTGACGGTCAGGCCGGTGTTTCCCTGCCAAAGCCACAGGCAAAGGACCAAGACTATCGCGGCCAGACCAAGCAATAATACGATATTCTTTTTTCGCTCCCGGAACCTCTTCATAGGCGCCTCCTGAAAACCTGTTTGCTCTACTATATCACAAGCGAAACAGAAAGAAAACAAAAAAGGCCGACAGAGAAATTCCTCTGTCGGCTTGGTCCGAGTGGCGAGACTTGAACTCACGGCCTCTTGACCCCCAGTCAAGCGCG
>CAUWLU010000030.1:0-29291 GCA_963559705.1 uncultured Acutalibacter sp. | reverse complement strand
GCCAAGGGCTTCAAAAGCCGCTCAATGGCGTCGGTCAGCTGGGTGGGCGACGTGGTAAAGGTCAGCACCGAGCTGGCCAAAATCAACGCAGTGATCCGCACGGACACAAAAATGCAGTTCAAGATACCGTTGGTGGTAATCCTAAAAATCCCCCACTGCCACAAAGGCTCCCCAGTGCCGTAAAAGATGTTCAGCACACCGGTGAAGATCACCAGGAACCAAATGGGCTTCAAGCTCTTGAAATAGAGCTTCCAGGAGATTTGCGACAGGGCCATGCCAAGTCCGATGTAAGCCAAAGCCAGGGCCAAGGAGGCGAAGTTTCCAGCTGCAAACAGCAGTACAATCGCATAAATCACCAGGCAGATCTTCAGCCTGGGATCTGCCCGATGCATGGGGGAGCGCTTGGGAAAATACTGGCCCAACGTGATGTCAGAGATCATCGCAGCTCCTCCTTCCGCTTCAAAATGGGAATCAGTTGGTGCAGGGCGTCATCCACCGTCAACGTGGAGGAATCCACCGGAAGCCCCATTCGCCCCAGCTCCTGGACGATCTTGGTGATTTGGGGCACCCGCAGGCCCATGGCCTCCAGCTCGTCCCCTCGGGCAAAGACCTTTTTCGTCTCATCCAGCATGGCTGCATGGCTGTGATTCATCACCAGAATCCTATCGGCAGTGCGGCCGATGTCCTCCATGCTGTGGGACACCAGCAGCACCGTATTGCCCCGGGTCTTATGATATTGGGTGATCTGGGCCAGCAGCACATCCCGGCCACGGGGGTCCAGTCCGGCGGTGGGCTCGTCCAGAATCAGCACGTCCGGGTCCATGGCAATGACCCCGGCAATGGCCGCCCGGCGCTTCTCGCCGCCGGAAAGCTCGAAGGGGGATTTCTCCAAAAGCGCCTCCTTCAGCCCGGTGAAATGAGCAGCCTCCCGGGCACGCTCCTCGGCCTCCTTGTCGGAGAGGCCCATGTTTTTGGGGCCGAACATGATGTCCTTCAGCACCGTCTCCTCAAAGAGCTGGTACTCCGGATACTGGAACACCATGCCCACCTTAAAGCGCACCTGCCGGATCTTTTTAGGCTGTGCCCAGATGTCCACGCCATCCAGCAGCACCTGACCGGAGGTGGGCTGCAGCAGGCCGTTGAGCATCTGGATCAAGGTGGATTTGCCGCTGCCCGTGTGCCCGATCACACCCAGGAACTCCCCTTTTTCGATCTGGATGGACACGTTGTCCACAGCGGTTTTTTCAAAGGGTGTGCCGGGACTGTACCGGTATCCCAGCTCCCTTGTCTCGATGATCGCCAAAATTCGTTTCCCCTTTCCCTGGGCTCACATGGCATCCACGACCAGATAGCGCCGAAACATATCCAGACATTCCCTCTCGTTCAGCGGGATGCCCGGCAGCTTCAAGCCTGCCGCCTGCAGGCGATAGGCAAGCTCTGTGGCCTGGGGCACGTCCAGGTCGTGACGCTTCAAAAACTCCACGTCGGAGAACACCTCTCGGGGAGTGCCGTCCCGGAGGATGTTCCCCTCGTCCATGACCACCACCCGGCCAGCCTGGACCGCTTCATCCATATAGTGGGTAATCAACACGATGGTGATGCCCTTTTCCCGATTCAGGCGCTGGATGGTCTCCATCACTTCGGCTCGGCCGCGGGGGTCCAGCATGGCGGTGGGCTCGTCCAGAACAATGCAGGTGGTCTCCATGGCAATGATCCCCGCAATGGCAACCCGCTGCTTCTGCCCCCCGGACAGCTTGTGGGGCGCATGCTCCCGATACTCGTACATATCCACGGCTTTCAGCGCTTCATCCACCCGGCGGCGGATCTCCTCCGGGGGCACCCCCAGATTTTCCGGGCCAAAGGCCACATCCTCCTCCACCACGCCGGCCACCAATTGGTTATCCGGATTTTGCAGCACCAACCCCACCTTCCGGCGGACGTCCCACTGGGATTTCTCCGCACTGGTGTCGATTCCATCCACAAAGACCTTGCCCGCGGTGGGAACAAGCATCCCGTTAAAGAGCTTGGCCATGGTGGATTTTCCACAGCCATTGTGCCCCAAAAGGGCCACAAACTCCCCCTCCTCAATGGAGAGATCAACCCCGTGGAGGACCTCCTTGGCATCCACGGATTCCGGGTCATAGGCAAACCGGACCTGCTGGGTCTGGATAAAGGGCATGGGAATCACCTCAAAAAAGATCGTAACCGCAAAGCGGCGTTAACGTGTTTGCACCAGCTTCTTTACGAAAAGCCGGCAGAGTGTGGGACTGGGGCTCGCAGCCGGAAAGACCAAGCTCAGGTCAACCTGCTGTTCGGAAAAGCTTTCCAAAGGAGGGCCGCTGGCCGATTCTCTCGCCCTACGGGCGCGTGCGAATCGGCCAGCTGGTTTTCCTTCTCCGCTTGACGCAGATAGGACCTTGGGGGCTTTGCCCCAACCCCCACCACCTTTGAAAAGGTGGACGAAACTTTTGACTTTTGTCACCGCTCCCAGATGGCGGTGCTTCCGCAGGGCAGCACCAGCCCCGTGCTGGTCACTGGCAGGCCGATTTCATCGGAGCTGACCTTGCCGCCAAAGCGCTTTTGCAGCAGCACCCCCAGCAGGTACTCCATCACCGAGGGGGACAGCCCCGTGGTGTAGGAGTTTAAAAGGAAGAACAGCGGGTTCTCGCTGAGGATGGGCACGCACATCTCAATCAGGCCGTAGAGCTGTTCCTCCAGCTTCCACACCTCGCCCCCGGGGCCTCTGCCATAGGAGGGAGGGTCCATGATGATCCCGTCGTATGTACGGCCCCGGCGCTGCTCCCGCTGGACAAACTTCACACAGTCGTCCACCAGCCACCGCACCGGCAGCTCCTCGATTCCGCTGGCCTGGGCGTTTTCCTTGGCCCACTGGACCATCCCCTTGCTGGCGTCCACATGGGTCACAGCGGCGCCAGCCTTCATACAGGCCAGGGTCGCTGCTCCGGTGTAGCCAAAGAGATTGAGCACCCGCACCGGGTCCTCCGCCGGGCGATTGGCCCCGCGGATCTTCTCCATGGCGAACCTCCAGTTCACCGCCTGCTCCGGGAAAATCCCCGTGTGCTTAAAGCCCATGGTCTTTAGGCGGAAGGTCAGGTCCTCCCAATGGATCTTCCACACGGGAGGGACCTTCCTATATTCGGTCCACTTTCCGCCCCCGGAGCTGGACCGCTGATACCGGGCGTGCGCCTGACCCCACCGGGGGTCCTCCCGCTCTCCGGACCAGATGATCTGGGGGTCCGGACGAATGAGGATCACATCCCCCCAGCGCTCCAGGCGCTCCCCGGAAAAGGTGTCGATGAGTTCATAATCCTGCCACTGTGCCGCGCGCATAGGCTACCGCCTTTCTCTTGTTTCCGTTATACCAGTTCCTCCTGGATCACCTTTGCCACATCCTGGGCCAGCTTCTCGATGAGTGCCTCATCCTGGCCCTCCACCATCACCCGCAGCAGGGGCTCGGTGCCGGAAGGCCGCACGATGATCCGCCCATCCTGGCCCAGGGTCTGGGAAGCAGCGTCAATGGCCGCTCTCACCTTGTGATCGGTGTAGAAGGCCAGCTTTCCCTCCGGAGAAACCCGGATGTTCACCATGGTCTGGGGATACCGCTCCATCACCGTGGCCAGGGAGGAAAGCTTTGCCTCCCGCCGCCGCAGCAGGCTCAGCAGCTGACAAGCTGTGAGCTGGCCGTCGCCGGTGGTGGCAAAATCCCGGAAGATCACATGGCCGCTCTGCTCGCCGCCAAAATTGTAGCCGTCCAGGCGCATCTCCTCCAGCACATAGCGGTCGCCCACCTTGGTGGCCTCAAACTTCATGCCGTTTTCCTCGCAGAACCGCTGGAAGCCCAAGTTGGTCATGATGGTGCCCACCACGGCGTTGCCCGCAAGCTTTCCCCGGCTCTTCATATCCAGGGCGCAGATGGCCATGATAAAATCGCCGTCCACAAAGCTGCCCTTTTCGTCCACCATCAGGCAGCGGTCGGCGTCGCCGTCAAAGGCCACGCCCGCGTCCACATCATGGGTCTTGACGTACTCAATCAGGGACTCCATGTGGGTGGAGCCGCAATCCCGGTTGACATTGATGCCATCGGGCTTATCGTGGAGCATATACACCTGGGCGCCCAGCTCGGTGAACAGCGTCTCCGCTGTGACGGAGGAGGAGCCGTTGGCAGTGTCAATGGCGATCTTCAAGCCGTCCAAGGAGAAGTGGACCGTGTTCTTCACATGGTCGATATAGTCCCGCACTGCGTTGTCCGCGTGGCTGACCGTGCCGATGCCGTCCTCCGTGGGGAATTCATGGGAGATGTCCTCCTTGCCCAGGATGATATCCTCAATCTTCTCCTCCAAATCGTCGGGCAGCTTATACCCGTCCCCGGAAAAGATCTTGATGCCATTGTACTCGAAGGAGTTGTGGGAGGCAGAGATCATCACCCCGGCGTCCGCCTTGTACTTCTCCACCAGGTAGGCCACCGCCGGAGTGGGCACCATGCCCAGCGTCACCACGCTGGCGCCGATGCTGCACAGGCCCGCAGCCATGGCCGTCTCCAGCATATCCGAAGAAAGCCGCGTATCCTTACCAATAAGCACCCGGGGGTGCCGGTTGGATTTGTTCGTGAGCACCTTGGCCGCAGCACGGCCAAGCTGGGTTGCCAGCTCGCAGGTCAGGTCCTTGTTGGCAATGCCGCGGATCCCATCCGTTCCAAACAATCTACCCATAAGTGATCCATCCTTCCAAGTAAATTCGCCACCTGAAACCAGTGGCTTTCATGGTAGTATTCCAAAGAAGCAGAGGACTATGCCCTGCCGCTCCCATTCGCAGTATTTCAGAAAATGTTCAGGATTCTCCCAACGTCAGCTGGCCCCCGTCCTCATCCCGAAGCCTCCCCGGCACAGGGTAGCCCATGTGCAGGTAGGCAGCGGCTGTGACACAGCGCCCCCGGGGCGTGCGGGTGAGAAACCCAATCTGCATCAGGTACGGCTCGTTGACGTCCTCGATGGTGACGGCCTCCTCGCCGATAACGGCCGCCAAGGTCTCCAGGCCCACGGGGCCGCCGCTGTAATTTTCTATGATAGCCCTGAGCATATTGCGGTCGCTGGCATCAAGGCCCAGCTCGTCGATCTCCATGCGGTCCAGGGCAATCTTCGCGGTGTTCAGGGTGACCACCCCGCCGCTCATCACCTCGGCAAAATCCCGCACCCGCTTTAAAAGCCGGTTGGCAATCCGGGGAGTTCCCCGGGAACGGGCGGCGACCTCCAAGGCAGCGTCCGCCTCGATTTGCGCGTGGAGAATCCCCGCGCTGCGAGAGACGATCTTGCCCAGCTCCTGGGGCGTATAGAGCTCCAAACGCAGCACTACACCAAAGCGGTCCCGCAAAGGCGCAGAGAGCTGTCCGGCCCGAGTGGTGGCGCCCACCAGTGTGAACCGGGGCAGGGGCAGATGATAGGAAGCCGCCATCTGGCCTTTTCCGGTGATGATATCCAGGGCAAAATCCTCCATGGCCGGGTAGAGGATCTCCTCCACTGTGCGGGGCAGCCGATGCACCTCGTCGATGAACAGCACATCCCCAGGGTTCAGATTGGTCAAAAGGGCGGCCAGATCCCCCGGCTTTTCAATGGCCGGGCCGCTGGTAATCCGCAGATTGACCCCCATCTCATTGGCCACAATGCCTGCCAAGGTGGTCTTGCCCAAACCGGGAGGTCCATAGAGCAGCACATGGTCCAGGGATTCCTTCCGGCTCTTGGCGGCCTCGATGTAAATTTTCAGATTCTCCTTGACCTTGTCCTGGCCGATATACTCTTCAAAGGTGCGGGGGCGCAGAGGGTTCTCCACCGCCTGGTCCTCCGGAGTGTATCCCGGCTCCACCATGCGGTTTTCATAGTCCCAGCCGCCTTCCAGATCCATCTCGCCGCCATAGGGCTCTACCGGCATGGGGAGCCCTCCTTTCCTGTGTCATTATTTTCCACTGCCAAAGGACTTCAGCGCCAACCGGATCAGCTCCTCTGTGGGCAGGGCGCTGTCCAGCCGCCCCACTGCCGCCGCCGCTTCCGAGGCGGAATACCCCAGCGTGACCAGCGCGCCCACCGCCTGGGATGCATTTCCTGACGCCGAAGGCCCGCCGGGCTCCGGCATCCCTTCCATCCCCACAGTCCCTGACAGATCCTTGACCTTGTCCTTCAGCTCCAGCACAATGCGCTGAGCCAGCTTCTGGCCCACGCCGTTGGCCTTGGTAAAACGCTTGGCGTCCCCGGCGGCGGCAGCCATGGCCACATCCTCCGGGCTGAGCTGGGAAAGAATCGCCAGCCCCACCTTGGGCCCCACTCCGCTGATGGAGGTAAGCATCTTAAAGCAGGAAAGCTCCCCCTTGGTGGCAAAGCCAAACAGATCCAGGGCATCCTCTCGGACATTGAGGTAGGTATACAGGGTGGTCTTTTCCGAAATGCGGGGCAGCGCCCGCAGGGTATACATGGAGGTCATGCACCGAAAGGCCACGCCTCCCACGTCCACCACGGCAGCACCGGGTTCCGTGTGGACCAAGGTTCCTGTGACTGAATAGATCATGGCAATTCCTTTCCCTTACGGTATGGCGGGCCGTCAGATCACCTGCTCCGGCTTGTGGTGCCGCTGCAGCAGCGACGCCCGCAGCAGAGAGCCCGCTGCCTGCCCGTGGCAGATAGCCATGGCCAATGCGTCTGCGGTATCGTCCGGCTTGGGGACCTTGGGCAGGTTCAGCAGCCGCCGGGTCATCTCCTGGACCTGGGGCTTCTGCGCTTTGCCGTAGCCCGTCACCGCCTGCTTCACCTGCATGGGAGTGTACTCAAACAGGGGCACGCCGTGCTGCGCCAGCGAGAGCAGGATCACCCCCCGGGCCTCTGCCACGCCAATGCCGGTGGTCTTGTTGTTGGTGAAATAGAGCTTCTCCACGGAGGCAGCCTGGGGCCGCAATCGGGAGAGGATCTCCTCCATGCCCCGGTGGATCTCCAGCAGCCGAAGGCCGAAGTCCTCACCGGCACAGGTGGTGATGGCGCCGTACTCCATGGCCCGGTACTTGCCCGCAGCCGTTTCAATGACGCCGTAGCCCACAATGGCATATCCGGGGTCAATGCCCAAGATCCGCAAGCGCTCCGCCTCCCATACAGAATATCTGTGTTATTATACCACAAAGCCGCCGTCAGGTAAAGGCTCTTTCCCTCCCCGGGCGGCAGCCCCGGGACTTACAGCTCCAGCTGTTCTCCGGCAGTGTCCTCAGGGTCCGGCAGAGCGCCCAGGGCAGGAAGGTTCTTCTTATAGCGGTTGGGATTTTTCAGCATCCCCTCCTCATACAGCCGGACGCCCATCAGCCGCTGGCCGCGCTTGAGCGTCATGGCCTGGACCCCCTGGGTGTTCTTGGTGGCCTTGGACTGGATCAGCCCGGTGTGGAACAGCAGCATTCTCCCCGAGGAGGCGGTCAGCAGCAGCTCCTGATCCTCTTTCAGGTACAGCACCGCCACCAGGGGAGATTTGTCACTGTAGGCGTTCAGGAGCTTCTTCCGGTTGGTCTTGGTGGCATAGGCGCTCATCTCCACCTTGGCCGCCTTGCCGTTTTCAAAGAGGAACAGCACATAGCCGTCATAATCGTGGGTGACGGCCATATACACCGCATGCTCATCCTCGTCCATCTGAGCCTTGGCGGGGATGTATTCTCCCAGAACGCTGGCCTTGGTGTCGGAGAAGTCCGCCGCCTTCATCTTGTAAACCTGGCACTTATCTGTAAAGAACAGCAGCTCTGCGTTGTTTTGATCCTCCACCTGCTGGACGATCTCGTCGCCCTCCTTCAGCTTTTGCTCCCCGCTCATGCGCAGGGACTGGGGCGTGATCTTCTTGAAGTAGCCCTCTTTGGTGAAGAACAGGTTCACCGGGTAGTCCGGCACCTCCTCCACGATCTCGGCTTCCTCCACCTCGTCGGCGTAGAGGATCATGGTGCGGCGGGGCTGGCCGTACTTCTGCGCCACCGCCTCCAGCTCCTTGATGATGATTTTCTGCACCTTGGTCTTGGAGCCCAGAATCCCCTCCAGCTCAGCGATCTCCCGCTCTAAGTCTGCGATGTCCTGAGTCCGCTTTAAAATATATTCACGATTCAGGTGCCGCAGACGGATCTCTGCCACATACTCGGCCTGGATTTGGTCAATGCCAAAGCCGATCATCAGGTTGGGGACCACCTCGGCCTCTTCCTCGGTCTCCTGGACAATGCGGATGGCCTTGTCAATATCCAGCAGAATCAGCTCCAAGCCCTTGAGCAGATGAAGCTTGTCCCGCTTCTGCTGCAGATCATAGTAGGTCCGGCGGCGAACGCACTCCATGCGGAAGGCGGTCCACTCGTCCAGCAGCGCCCGGATGCCCAACACCTGGGGCGCTCCGCCGATAAGCACATTGAAGTTGCAGGCAAAGCTGTCCTCCAGGGTGGTGAGCTTGAACAGCTTCTGCATCAGCTTGTCCGGGTCCGTGCCCCGCTTGAGGTCAATGGTGATCTTCAAGCCGTCCAAGCCCGTCTCGTCCCGGATGTCCGCCACTTCCTTGAGCTTGTTCTGACGTACCAGGTCCACCACCTTTTCCACAATCACCTCCACAGAGGTGGAGGGAGGGATCTGGGTGACGTCAATGCATCCGGCGGACTTGTCATAGCTCCACCGGCTGCGCACCCGGAAGCTCCCCCGGCCGGTCTGGTAGATCTTCTCCATCTGCTCCCGGTCAAAGATGAGCTGCCCGCCCCCGGGGAAGTCCGGCGCCTGGAGAGTCTCGAACAGGTCTGCATCCGGGTCGCGAATCAGGGCGACGGCCGTGCGGCACACCTCTGCCAGGTTGAAGGGGCAGATATTGCTGGCCATGCCCACGGCAATACCCGTATTGGCGTTGACCAAAATGGACGGGAACGCAGCGGGCAGCAGCGTGGGCTCCTTCATGGTGCTGTCGTAGTTGTCCACAAAGTCCACGGTGTCCTTGTCGATATCCTGGAACAGCTCCCGGCAGATGGGATCCAGCCGCGCCTCTGTGTAACGGGAGGCGGCCCAGGCCATGTCCCGAGAGTAGAATTTGCCGAAGTTTCCCTTGGAATCCACATAGGGGTGCAGCAGCGCCTCATAGCCCCGGGACAGGCGCACCATGGTGTCATAGATGGCGGCGTCTCCGTGGGGGTTCAGCTTCATGGTTTGGCCCACGATGTTGGCGCTCTTCGTCCTGCCGGAGCTTAAAAGCCCCATCTTGTACATGGTGTACAGCAGCTTCCGGTGGGAGGGCTTAAAGCCGTCGATCTCCGGGATGGCCCGGGACATGATGACGCTCATGGCGTAGGGCATGAAGTTCTGGCGCAGGGTATCGCTGATGTCCTGCTGGACAATCTCCCCCGCCCCTGCGATGAAGCCCTGCACCTTCGAGGAGCCTCCCCGCTCTGCCTGCATTCGTTTTTTTGCCATTGCTTCCTCCTATTCCCGTCAGGACACGTCCAGGTCGTCCAAATACTCGCCGCCGTGCTGGGCGATGTAGTCCTTGCGGCCGTTCAAATTGTCCCCCAGCAGCACGTCGAACATCTCCGCGGCGCTCTCCACATCCCCGGGATTCACCTGGATCAGCCGCCGGGTTTTGGGGTTCATAGTGGTCAGGTTCATCATGTCCGGGTCGTTTTCACCCAGGCCCTTGGAGCGCTGGATGGTGTACTTCTGTCCCTCCAGCTTCTGGAGGAACTGGTCCTTCTCCCGCTCGTTGTAGGCAAAGTAGGTCTTGTCCTTGGAGTTGATCTCATACAGGGGGGATTCCGCAATGAACACCTTGTTCTGAGAGATCAGGTCCGGGGTCAGCCGATAGAGCATGGTCAGCAGCATGGTGCGGATGTGGAAGCCGTCCACGTCCGCATCGGTGCAGAGGATCACCTTGTTCCACCGCAGGGCGTTGATGTCAAACGCGCCGATGGATTTGTTGGCCTTGCTCTTCACCTGGACCCCGCAGCCCAGCACCTTGATGAGATCCATGATGATCTCATTTTTGAAGATCTTGTCATAGTCCACCTTCAAGCAGTTGAGGATCTTGCCCCGAATGGGCATCACCGCCTGGAAGTTGGGATCTCTGGCCTGCTTTACAGAGCCCAAAGCGGATTTACCCTCCACGATGAACAGCTCCCGCTGGCTGGTCTCCTTGGAGCGGCAGTCCACAAACTCCGCCACCCGGCTGGTGATGTCCATTTTGCCGGTGAGCTTCGTCTTTAGGTTCAGGCGGGTCTTTTCAGCGTCCTCCCGACTGCGCTTGTTCACCAGCACCTGGCCGGCGATCTTCTCGGCGTCCAGGGGGTTCTCGATGAAGTAGACCTCCAGGTTGTGGCGGAGCATCTCCACCAGGGCCTCTTGGATACCCTTGTTGGTGATGGCCTTCTTCGTCTGGTTCTCGTAAGAGGTCTGGGTGGAAAAGGAGGAAATCACCAGCACCAGACAGTCCTCCACATCCTGAAAGGTGATTTTGCTCTCGTTCTTGTTGTACTTGTTGTTCTGCTTGAGGTAGGCGTCGATTTGGTACACAAAGGCGTTGCGCACCGCCTTGTCCGGAGCGCCGCCGTACTCCAGCCAGCTGGAGTTGTGATAGTACTCCGTCACATGGACCCGGTTGGAAAAGGCCGCCGCCACATTGACCTTCACATTGTACAAGGGCATATCCGCCCGGTCCCGGACCTTCTTCTCACTCTGCCAGAACTGCACCGGGGTCAGGGAATCCTCGCCGCAAAGCTCCTTGGCGTGATCCTCAATGCCGTTTTCATAGCAAAAATCCGTGGTCTCGAACTTGCCGGGAGCGACTTCGTTTTTCAAGTGGAAGGTGACCCCCGCGTTGACCACCGCCTGACGCTTCAGGGTGTCCAGATAGTACTCCAAAGAGACGTCGATGTCCGTGAACACCTGCAGATCCGGCTTCCACTTGATGAGGGAGCCGGTGTCCTTCTTGCCGTAGGGCTCCTTATGCAGGCCGCCCACGTTCTCGCCTTGCTCAAAGTGGAGCGTGTAACGGCACCCGTCCCGGCGGATATCCACATCCATGTATTCCGCAGCGTACTGGGTGGCGCACAGGCCCAAGCCGTTCAGGCCTAAAGAGTACTGGTAATTTTCGCCGGAGCTGTTGTCGTATTTGCCCCCGGCGTACATCTCGCAGAACACCAGCTCCCAGTTATAGCGCTCCTCTTTTGTGTTGTAGTCCACCGGGATTCCCCGGCCATGGTCCTCCACCTGCACAGAGTGATCCAAAAACCGCGTAATGGTGATCTCTTTGCCAAAGCCCTGACGAGCCTCGTCAATGGAATTGGAGAGGATCTCGAAGATGGAGTGCTGGCAGCCGTCGATGCCGTCGGAGCCAAAAATCACCCCGGGCCGCAGCCGCACCCGGTCCGCACCCTTCAGACTTTTGATGCTGTCGTTGCCGTAGGTCTGTTTTTTTGCCATGTTTCCTCCTGATTTCCCAAGCATGCCACTTGCTTCTAAACAGCAAGAAAGGGAATGTGACCATTCCCTTGATTGCCGAACTGTTCAAATCATTCCTGTTCCGGAGGAGCGGGGACGTCCTCGGAGGGGAGTTCCTCCCCAGCGTCGCCGGGCAGAGCCTCCTGGGGCTCCTGCTCCGGGGCCTCCTCGGCTTTCCCGCCGGGAAGCAAGCTGCCGTCCATCACCTGCTGGAACTCCACGCCGTCCACCTTCTCCTTCTCATAGAGCACGGCGGCCAAGCGGTGAAGCTCATCCATGTGCTCTTGCAGGATCTTCTCGGTTTTGGCATAGGCCGTGGAGATGGTGTCCTGGATCTCCTCGTCGATCTCGGCAGCCGTCTGCTCAGAGTAGTTGCTGATATGCCCCATCTCCTTGCCCAGGAAGGGGTTGCTGTCATCGGTGCCATAGGTGATGGGGCCCAGCTTGTCGCTCATGCCGTACTTGGTCACCATGGCCCGGGCGATCTTCGTGGCCCGCTCGATATCATTGGAAGCGCCGGTGGAAATGTCATCCAGCACCAAAGCCTCTGCCACACGGCCGCCCAGCAGCACCACCAGCTCCTCGCGCATCTCGTCCCGGCTCTTATAAGTCCGGTCCTCGGTGGGCAGGTGCATGGTATAGCCGCCCGCCATACCCCGGGGGATAATGGAGATCTGATGGACGGGGTCCTGGGTTCCGCAATAGTAAGTGGCAATGGCGTGGCCCGCCTCGTGATAGGCGGTGAGCTTCTTTTCCTTTTCGCTCATGACGCGGCTCTTCTTCTCGGTGCCCACCACCACCTTGATGGTGGCCTCCTCGATCTCTTCCATGGTGATGGCCCGATGATTTTTTCTGGCAGCCAACAGAGCCGCTTCATTCAAAAGATTTTCCAAATCCGCGCCGGTAAAGCCCGCCGTGGACTTGGCAATGGTAGAAAGCACCACATCCGGGGCCAAAGGCTTGCCCTTGGCATGGACCCGCAGGATCTCCTCGCGGCCCTTGATGTCGGGATAGCCCACCATGACCTGGCGGTCAAACCGGCCGGGACGCATCAGGGCGGGGTCCAGGATGTCGGGGCGGTTGGTGGCGGCAATCATGATGACACCCTCATTGGCGCCAAAGCCGTCCATCTCCACCAGCAGCTGGTTCAGCGTCTGCTCACGTTCGTCGTGACCGCCGCCCAAGCCAGCGCCTCTCTGCCGGCCCACCGCGTCGATCTCATCGATGAAGATGATGCAGGGATGGTTTTTCTTTGCCTTGTCAAACAGGTCGCGGACACGGGACGCGCCCACGCCCACGAACATCTCCACAAAGTCAGAACCGGAAATGGAGAAGAAGGGAACTCCGGCCTCACCGGCCACAGCCCTGGCCAGCAGGGTTTTACCGGTTCCGGGAGGACCCACCAGCAGCACACCCTTGGGAATCCGGGCGCCCAGAGAGTTGAACTTGGAGGGGTTCTTCAAAAACTCCACAATCTCTCTCAGCTCTTCCTTTTCCTCATCAGCGCCGGCCACGTCGGCAAAGGTGGTCTTGCGCTTCTCGTCGCTCATCTCCTTGATCTTGGCCTTGCCGAAGTTCATTTGCTTGTCGCCGCCCATACTGGAGCCCAAACGGCGCATCATGATGACCCAGAAAATGATGAGGCCCGCAAACAGGATCAGCGTGGGCAGCAGGCTGATCAGCCAGCTCGTCTCCTGGGGCCGGATGATATCCTGAAGCATCTTATTGTCGGGATGCGCTGCATTGTAAGCGTTGATGTCATCCTTCACATCCATATAGAAGAGATCCACGCTGGGCAGCACATAGGGGATCACCTTGCCGTCGGTCAGTTGAATCGACATCTCGCCGGTGCCCAGGTTCAGCTGATAGCCGGAGACCTCCTGGCTTTGGAAGCGATCGATGACGTCAGAATACTTGTAAGTCGCGCCCTGCGGCATCCTGTTGTTGAAAAGGAAGATGATGATAAACAGCACCACCACCGGAATTCCGATATACAGCAGCAGGTTTCGCAGCTTTTTTTGATTTCCGTTCAAGAATTTATCCTCCTGTATCCACTAAGAACTTTCTCCGCTTTTCTTCCTCTTATGCATAGACGCTGGGCTTCAGGATGCCCACAAAGGGAAGGTTGCGGTACTTTTCATCGTAATCCAGCCCATAGCCCACAATGAAGGCGTCGGGAATGACGGCCCCCACATAGGTGGGGAACACATCCACCTCCCGGCGGTCGGGCTTATCGAACAGGGTGCAGATTCGGATGCTGCTGGGGCCCCTGGACTGAAGCAGCTCCATCAGATAGTGCAAGGTTTTGCCGCTGTCCAAAATGTCCTCCACAATGAGGATGTCGTAGTTTGCCAATTCCAGATCGAGGTCCTTGAGGATCTTTACCACACCGCTGGTCTTTGCTCCGCTGCCATAGCTGGAGGTGGCCATGAAATCAATCCGAGCGGGGATGGTGATGGCGCGCATCAGATCCGCCATGAACACCACCGAGCCTTTCAGCACGCTGACCAGCAGCAGGTTTTTCCCGGCGTAATCCCGAGAGACCTCCTTACCGATCCGCTGTACGATCTCCTCCATCTGACTTTCCGTAAACAGTACGCTTTCAATATCTTGACGCATATCCAGATTTTCAGCCATAATCCCAGTCCCCTTCTCCGATAACCTCAAGTTTTTTCCTCGCAAAGTTCCACCATCAGAGCCCGCCGCGTGGCTGCCGTCACTTGGAACCCCTCCGCAGGACCCACGCCCTCGCAGAACACCGGACGCCCGCTGTCCTCCAGCAGCACAATCCGGTCCCTCTGGGGCTCTGGGACCTTATTTTCCTGAAACAATTGCTTCAACATTTTTGTCACCCGCCGCCCCGCTGGAGGAAACCGATCCCCCGGCCGCCGGGTGCGGGCCTTTAAATTGCCTGTAATTATATCATAGTCCAGCGCGTTTTTAAACAACAAATTGTGAATTTTTGGATTAACGCCCTCCTGGGGCACCTCTTCCACCCAAAGATTCAGCCGTTTTCCGCAGGGAAGCAGGGTTTCGCCCAAAAATACCGCCATGGAAAAGCCCTCCGGCCGCTCCGGCTCCTCCAGGGAAAACACCCCTTGGGAGCAGCAGCCCCGCATCCCGCCGGGCAGATCCGTCTCTCCCCCCCGCTCCAGGCAGGAAAGCAGAGCGTCCATGTGCTTTTTTTCCAAAGAAGCCCCCTCACCAGTCCGCTCCCTCCAGTAGAGCAGCAGCGCCCGGCTGGTGAGCGCCGGGTGCGCCTGCCGGAGCCTGACGGCGTCCAGGCCCAGAGGAATCCGCGCCTCTCCCAACAGCGCCGCCGCCTGGGCCGCCAAGCAGTCCTGGTCCTGGGACAGGTTCTGGGTCATGCGGGCAATGGCCGTCAAAAACCCGGGATTTACCTCCTCCAGCACAGGGAGGACCTCCCACCGCAGACGGTTCCGGGCATAATCGTGGGAGAGATTGGTGCTGTCGGTGACATAGGGCAGCCCCATGGCCTGGCAGTAGTCCAAAATCTCCTGGCGGGTCACCTGGAGAAAGGGCCGCAGCACCTTTCCCCTCTGCTGCGGGATTCCCAGCAGCCCCGGCAGGGAGGTCCCCCGGCACAGATGCAGAAGCACGGTTTCGGCGTTGTCGTCACTGTGGTGGGCAGTGAGAATCCGATCCCCCTCCCCTTTGGCCAGTGATTGAAAAAACTCATACCGCACCTGCCGGCCGCATTCCTCCAAGCCCTGTCCCCGGCGCTTGGCCAAGGCGGCCACATCCTCCCGGAAAACAGCAAAGCGAAGCCCATACCGCCCGGCAAATTCCCGGACGGCGGCTTCGTCCCGCTCAGACTCCTCCCCACGGAGGAGATGGTTTACATGGGCCAGCACCAAACGCTCCGGGGCGACCTGCCCCATGAGCCAGTGGGCCAAGGCAGTGGAGTCCGCCCCTGCGGAAAAGCCCACCACCACGCTGCCCTGTTCCGGCAGGGCTGTAAGATCTGCTTTGAAAAACCACTTACTCATGACGGATAAACTCCCGAGAGGTATAGCGCATATACTCGCCCTGCCAATGGACGGGGATGGACTTGGTCTCGCCGTGACGGTTCTTGGCCACGATGATCTCCGCGGCGTTTTGGTCCATATCCTCGGTGATTTGGCCGCCCTCGCTGGTGGCATTGTAGGCCTCCCGGTGAAGGAAGATAACGATGTCGGCGTCCTGTTCGATAGAGCCGGAATCTCGCAGCTCGGACAGGCCGGGCCGATGGTCCTTGGTGCGTTCCGTGGGACGGCGCAGCTGGGACAGCGCCATCACCGGAACATTGAGCTCTTTTGCCAGCACCTTCAAGCCTCGGGTGATCTCTGCCACCTCGTTGACCCGGTTGTCGTTGCGGCGGGTGCCGCTCATCAGCTGAAGGTAGTCCACCACCACCAGGTCCACGTAATCCAAGCGGCGGAGCTTTCCCTTCATCTCCAGCACTGTGAGGTTGGGCGTATCGTCCAAATAGATGTCAGCTTTATGAAGGATGTCCCCGGCCTCAATCAGCCTGGCCCACTCCCCATCGTTCAAATCGCCGGAGCGCAGCTTGGTGCCTTCCACCAGGGCCTCGGTGGACAGCAGGCGGGAGGCCAGCTGCTCCTTGCCCATTTCCAAGGAGAAAAAGGCCACTCGCCGCTTGGCGCTGACTGCCACATGACGGGCGATATTCAGCCCCAAGCTGGTTTTGCCCACGCCGGGCCGGGCCGCCAGGATAATCAAGTCGGACCGGTTCAGGCCGGTGATGGTGTTGTCCAGCTCTTTGATCCCCGTGGGCAGGCCCTGGTACTTTTCCCGCTCCTCCGAGTTGAGCTTTGCCAGCCGGTCAAAGGTGTCCAGCAGCACCTCCCGCACAGGCTGCAGGCCCTGCTGGCTTTTGCTGCGGCGGATGTCAAAGATGCGCTGCTCGGCAGAATCCAGCAGCAGGGCAGTCTCCATGTCCCCGGAGGAAGCGTCCTCCAGGATGGTCCTGGCCGCCTGCATCAGCGTGCGGCGCTCGTACCGGTCCCGGACAATCTTGGCATAGCTCTCCGCATGGGAGAGCACCGGCACCTGTTCTGCCAGCTGCAGCAGGTACGTCCTGCCGGTTGTCTCGTCAAAATCAGGATTTTCCCGCAAATGGTCCAGCACCGTGAACACGTCCACGTCCTGGTCCATGGCGAACATTTCCAAAACGGCGCCATAGATCTGCCGGTTGTTCACCCCGTAGAAATAATCCGGGCGGGGCAGCACGTCCACCACCGTGGGCAGGCACTCCGGCTGCAGCAGGATAGCGCCCAGAACGGACTGCTCCGCCTCCAGGCTGAAGGGCATGGAAAGGCCCGGCTGTGCCTGGCCGCCGCTTTCAAAATTCATAACCGGAACCCCTTTAGTTTTTCTCGCAGACCGTCACGTTCACCTGGGCTGTGATGCCGCCGTAGAACTTGATCTCCACAGGATATGTGCCAAAAGCCTTGATATCCATGGAAAGAGCCACCTTCCGTTTGTCCACCTCAATGGAGAACTGCCGCTTGATCTCCTCGGCGATCTCCTTGGCGGTGACAGAGCCGAAGATCCTTCCGGCCTGACCGGGCTTGGCGTAGATCTTCACCGTCTTTCCAGAGAGGGCGTCCGCGCTCTTCTGGGCCTTCTCCGTCTCGGTCTTTACCTTGTACTCCCGAGCAGCCTCGGCGTTTTTCAGCTCGTTCATGGCCTGGGCATTGGCCTCCTTCGCCAATTTCCTAGGCAGCAGGAAATTGCGTGCATAGCCGTCAGAGACGTTGCACAGCTCCCCCTTTTTTCCAATGGATTTCACATCCTGCAAAAGCACCACTTTCATGGCTGATCCTTCCTTTCTAAAACGGCGGGCTTTGCCGCCTGGATTTTTCTCAATTCTCCTCCGTGCCGTCCTCCAGCTTGTCATCCAGCTCTCGAATCAGCGCCCGGCGGACATCGGACACAGAGACGTTCTTCACCTGGGCGCCGGCCCCGGTGAAATGGCCGCCTCCGCCGAACTCCTCCAGGATCACCTGCACGTTCATATCCCCCAAGCTGCGGGCAGAGATGCCCACGTCGCTTCCGGTCCGGTACAGCACAAAGGAGGCGCGCACCCCCTGGATGGACAGCAGCTCATCGGCGGCCTGGGCCGCAGCAATGCGGATATCTCCATGGTCCCAGTTGGAGGTGGCAATCGCACACCCGCGATAGATCTCCGCCCCGGACACCAGCTGGGATTTCTGCTTATAGGTATCCAGAGAGTCGGAAAAGAGCCTTTTCACTGCCACGGTGTCCGCGCCCCGCCGCCGCAGAAACGCGGAAGCCTCAAAGGTGCGCACACCTGTGTTGAGCACAAAGTTTTTGGTATCCAGCATGATGCCGGCCAGCAGCGCCTGGGCGTCCGCCCCGTCAATGGCCGAGGACTTGATGTACTGGGCCAGCTCCGTCACCATCTCTGAGGCAGAGCTGGCATAGGGCTCGTGATAGAAGATCAGGGCATTCTTGATGTGGGTGACCATCATCCGGTGATGGTCGATGACCACAACCCGGGGCACCCGGTCCAACAGCTCCCGGCTCTCCACAAAATTCACCGAATGGGTGTCCACCACAATCAGCAGGGAACGGTCTGTGGCGGCCTGCAGCGACTCCAGCGGGCCGATGAACAGCTGCTCGCCGGGATAAGCGCTTTCGGTCATTTCGATGAGCGGCCCGGCCAGGGTCTGGTTGCGGTTGACCACCACATGGACGCTTTTCTCCAAGCCCTTATGGATGGCGGCCCACATACCCACAGCGCTGCCCACGCTGTCCAAATCCGAGTTCTTATGGCCCATGATGAACACCTGGTCGCTGGCCTTCACATGGTCGGACAGCGTGGCTGCAATCACGCGGGTGCGGACCTTGTCCCGCTTCTCCACACCCTTGGAAAGGCCCCCGAAGAATTCATAGGAATCCCCCTCCTGCTTGACTGCCACCTGGTCGCCGCCGCGGCCCAGGGCCATATCCAGAGCCTGCCGCGCCCAGCGCTCGCTCTCTGCGATATCATTGGCGCCCCTGCCCACACCGATGGAGATGGTGGCGCTCATGTTTGTACGGGCGCTGCGAATGGCGCGCACCTCGTCCAGCACATGGAACCGCTTTTGTTTTGCCTGCTCGATATGGGCGTCGTCCACCACAAAGAGATAGCGGGAATTCTCCAGCCGGCGGATGAAGCCGTCCATCTCCTCAATGACCCAGCGGCGCATAATGGCGTCCACCTCTGCAATGATGCGGGAATCATCCCCGCCGAAGCTGCCCCGGACCATCTCCTCGCGGTTGTCGAAGGCGGCCAGGCACACCACGGGACGGCGCTCGCGGTATTCCTTGCTGATCGCTTTAAAATACGTGTCATCCACAAAGTAGAGAATATACCCTGCCTGCGCCCTGGCGCCGTAAACAGTGTACTCCCGCCCATTGTGAGAGACGGCAGTGCCCCGCTCGCCCATAACCTGGCGGAAGGTCTTGGGGTAGATGTACTTGAGCACATTGTCCCCCAAAAAGCTTTTTCCTCCGGAAAGAGAGCCCGCAAAGGCCTCATTGGCCCACACGATATCTCCGGCAGGAGCCACCACCGCCACCGGCAGGGCAAAGGCCTGAAACGCAGCCTCCTCCTCCCCGCTGAGCACCCGGCGGGCAGCCTTCACTGTGGTGGAGATATTGCGCCGGTACAGCAGGTCCGACACCAGCACCACCAAAAGGGAAATGCCAGCCACCGTGCCCTCCACCAGAAACAGAATCTTATTATAGCGCCAGCTGGCCAGCGCCATCAGAACCATGGCCCCTGCCATCAAGTAAAATAGCGGGGATACCACCCAAACCTTTTTCCGTCTCACGCTGCTTCACATCCTCGTCTGCCTTTGCGCCCTGGGATTACACCTCCATAATAATCGGCAAGATCATGGGGCTGCGGCGGGTCTTTTGATACAAAAACCGGGAGAGCTCATCCTTGATGCTTTGCTTGATGCCGCTCCAATCCCGCACATTGTGCCGGGCACATTCCTCCAGTGTATTATACACCAGCTCCCGCGCTTCGTCCATAAGCGCTTCCGATTCCCGCACATACACAAATCCGCGGGAGACAATGTCCGGTCCGGAAACCACCTTGCCGCTCTTTTGATCGATGGAGCAGACCGCCACAATCAGCCCGTCCTCGGACAGATGCTTCCGGTCCCGCAGCACAATGCTTCCCACATCGCCCACGCCCAGGCCGTCCACCATCACCTCGCCGGCGGGCACATCGGGCAGCTGCTTGAGGTGGTCCTCGGCAAGCTCCAACACATTGCCCACATCCCCGATGAAGATATTCTCTCGGGGCATTCCCATCATCAGGGCCAGCCCGGCGTGCTTGCGCAGATGCTTCTGCTCGCCGTGGACCGGGATAAAATACTTGGGCTTTGTCAACGCCTGCATCATCTTCAGCTCCTCCTGGCAGGCGTGGCCGGAGACGTGGACGTCGTACATACTCTCGTAGATGACGGTGCAGTCCTGCTTTAACAACTCATCCACCACAGCGCCCACGGTCTTTTCGTTGCCGGGGATGGGCCGGGCGGAGATGATGATGAAATCATTGGGGTTGATGGCCACCTGACGGTGATCGGAAAAAGCCATGCGGGTCAGGGCGGACATGGGTTCGCCCTGGCTTCCGGTGGTGATGAGCACCAGCTGGCCGGGCTCGTAGCGGTTGATCAGGTTCAAATCCACCAGGACCCCGTCGGGGATGTCCAAGTAGCCAAGCTCGCTGGCAATGCCCATGACGTTGACCATGCTCCGGCCGGACAGGGCCACCTTGCGGCCGTACTTCACCGCACAGTTTATAATCATCTGGACGCGGCTGATGGAGGAGGCAAAGGTCGCCACAATGATCCGCTTCCCCTCCGCCCGCATAAACAGGGAGTCCAAGGAGTTGTTCACCGTCTGCTCGGTCTGCGTAAAGCCGGGCCGCTCCGCATTGGTGGAGTCCGCCAGCAAAGCCAGGACGCCCTCCTTGCCCAGCTCCGCAAACCGGGCCAGGTCGATCATCCCTCCCTCAGCGGGGGTCATGTCGATCTTAAAGTCGCCGGTGTGAACAATGGTGCCCGCCGGGGTGTGAAGGGCCAGCGCCACGGCGTCGGCGATGGAGTGGTTCACATGGATAAGCTCCACGTCAAAGCAGCCCAGCTGCACATGGGACCCCGCCGGGGCCGCATGGAGATGGGAGGAGCTGACATTGTGCTCCTTGAGCTTGCCCTCGATCAGGCCGATGGTCAGCGCGGTTCCGTAAACCGGCACGCTGAACTTCTTGAGCAAATAGGGCACCGCTCCGATGTGGTCCTCGTGGCCGTGGGTGATCACCACGCCCCGGATGCGGTCCCAGTTCTTCTCCAAAAAGGCGAAATCGGGAATCACGCAGTCCACGCCGGGCATATCGTCGTCCGGGAAGGACATCCCGCAGTCCACAATCACCATATCCCCCTGGCACTCATACAGGGTGATATTCTTTCCAATCTCATTGAGCCCCCCCAGGAAATAGGCCTTTACCGCCGGCTTCTTCTTGGCGCGGCTGCCGCGGCCCTTCCGGACAATGTGCTTCTCCTGGCTGGCCTCCTGGGCTTTTAACGCCTCCACCTGGGACACGGTCTGGCTCAGGGCCGGTTTTTGCGGCTTGCGGCCGCCCCGGCCGGCAGTCTTGCGGGGAGCCTCCTCCTTCTTCTGAGAGGACGCCGCCTTTTCTCCGCTCTTTTTCCCGGAGCCCTGTTTTTTGGCGTCCGTTTTCGTCTTGGTCCTCTGTACGGACTTTTCCGGCTTTTCCGGCTTCTTCTCTGTTTTCTTTTCCGTCTTTTTCGGCCCGGCGATTTTGCCGATGCGCCCCAGCTTGGGTGCATCCACCGCTCCGCTGAGGACCTGGTCCTGTTTCTTTTCCCCCTGGGGGGTACGGCGTGCCCGTGTGTTTTTCTTTTCATTACCGTTCTCTGCCACGCAATGTTCCTCCTTAAAAATTACGCCAATCAAAACGCTTGCTACATCCTTCTTTTGCTTTGGTAAAAGAGGGCCGCACACTCCACTGGGACTGGCCGCAACGCGGCGCAAGAGGCAAGAAGGGTACAGACAGCACAAGCACCGGGACTCGAACCTTTTCCGGCGCAGCACCTTCTCGCTCCATCATTCCCGGGCCGTGGGGAGCTTTTACGCTCCCCGGGGCGCAGCGCGCCCTGGTTCCGTTTTCTCAAATCAAAATAACGGCCCTATTTTCCGCTCTATCAAAATACATGCGGCCCAAGCCGCAACGATGCCATTTTTACGCTGCCCCGTCCAAGATCCTGCGGGGCCGGGAAAAACCCGTGCGCTGACTATATAGAGTTATTTTACCGTTTTGCCCCTGCCCTGTCAAGACGGGGCGGGCCGGGCGCTGGATATTTCTAGTTTCCGCGAAGGCGTTTCCGGTTATTCTTACAAAGACGCCTTTGCTCCCCCTGCCCGGCTGGAAATTTTTTTGCGCCATCCACTTCCAGCCTATTGAAAAGTATACTAAAAAGGTGTATATTTAAGCTGAGTTCGGGAATGCTTGCGGAAATCAGGGGCTTTTCCCTGTTCTGCCCCGGACAGGATTCTGAGAAAGGATGGTTCTTCCATGGACAGAAAAGTTTACGCGGACAATGCCGCCACCACCGCTGTTTCTCCAGAGGTGCTGGAGGCGATGCTCCCCTTCTATACAGAACATTACGGCAACCCTTCCAGCCTGTACGCCTTGGGCCAGGAGGCCAAAGGCCCTCTGGAGGAGGCCCGGGCCACGGTGGCCCGCTGCCTGGGCGCTCAGCCCCAGGAGATCTACTTCACCAGCTGCGGCACCGAAAGCGACAACTGGGCCATCAAGGGTGCTGCCCACGCCATGAAGCGCAAGGGCAAAAGCCACATCATCACCTCTTCCTTTGAGCATCACGCAGTGCTTCACACCTGCCAGGCCCTGGAAAAGGAAGGCTTTACCGTCACCTATCTGGACGTCCATGAGGACGGCCTGGTCCGGCCCGAGGAGCTGAAGGCCGCCATCACCCAGGAGACCGGTCTGGTGACCATCATGTACGCCAACAACGAGATCGGCACCATCCAGCCCATCCCCGAGATCGGCGCCATCTGCCGCAAGCACGGCGTGCTGTTCCACACCGACGCGGTTCAGGCTGTGGGCAATGTTGCCATCAACGTCAAAGAGCAGAATATCGATATGCTCTCCCTCTCCGGCCACAAGCTCCACGCGCCCAAGGGTGTGGGCGCTCTGTATATCCGCGCCGGAGTGGTCCTCCAGAACCTCCTGGACGGCGGCGCTCAGGAGCGGGGCAAGCGGGGCGGCACAGAAAACGTGGCCTCCATTGCTGGCCTTGCAAAGGCCATGGACCTGGCCTGCTCCACCATCGCGGAACGTCAGGAGCGCCTTGCCGCCATGCGGGACAAGCTCATTGACGGGCTGCTGAAGATCGACCGCTGCCGCTTAAACGGCGACCGGGTCCGCCGGCTGCCGGGCAACGCCAGCTTCTGCTTCCAGGGAGTGGAAGGGGAATCGCTGCTGCTGATGCTGGATCTCAAGGGCATCAGCGCCTCCTCCGGCTCTGCCTGCACCAGCGGCTCCCTGGACCCCAGCCATGTGCTGCTGGCCATCGGCCTGCCCCATGAGGTGGCCCACGGCTCCCTGCGGCTGTCCTTCGGGGACTATAACACCATGGAGGATGTGGACTACATTTTGGAGATCCTGCCTCCCATCATCCAGCGGCTGCGCTCCATGTCCCCCCTGTGGGACGCCATCCAAGAGGGCAAGGTCAATTACGACAGCTATATGTAACCGCACCGCGGAAAACGGGCGCCTTATTACGATAGAAACAGAAAGGAACGATTCTTTATGGCATACAGTGCAAAGGTGATGGACCATTTCGCCAATCCCCGCAATGTGGGCGAAATGAAAGACTGCAGCGGCGTGGGAGAAGTGGGCAACCCCAAATGCGGCGATATCATGCGGATGTATATCAAGGTGGAAAACAATGTGATCACCGATGTGTCCTTTATGACCTTCGGCTGCGGGGCGGCCATCGCCACCAGCAGCATGGCCACGGAGATGATTAAGGGCAAGACCCTCGACGAGGCCCTGACCTTGACCAACAAGGCGGTGATGGAAGCTCTGGACGGGCTGCCGCCGGTAAAGGTTCACTGCTCCGTGCTGGCAGAACAGGCCATCAAGGCCGCCGTAGCGGACTACTACAAGCGCCAGGGCATTGACCCCACTCCCATTGTGGGCGAGCTTACCGAGTGCGACGCCTGCCACATCTGATGGAATCGAAATCCGGAAAGAGCAGCCGCTTTTTCCGGATTTTTTGTCTCAAGAAAGCCCTTTTTCAAAAAAAATTCTTCAAATGACCCAGCGTAACCCCTTGCTTGTGACCTAACGTCATGGGCTACGATGTGGTCAAGGAGGTGCGTTCTATGTCGCTCTATACCACCGGGGAAATCGCCAAGCTTGCAGGCGTCTCTGTGCGCACGGTGCAGTTCTATGACAACAAGGGAATCCTCCCGCCCTCCCAGCTCAGCGAGGGGGGACGGCGGCTGTACTCTCAGGAGGACCTGGGAAAGCTCCAGCGGATCTGCCTGTGGAAAACCATGGGACTGTCCCTGGACGCCATCAAGGGCATCCTGGAAAGCCAGAACGCCGACAAGGTCCTGGGCCTTCTGCTGGAACAACAGGCCAAGGCTTTGGAGGAGGATATCCGCGACCGGCAGCAGCAGCTGCAAGCCATCCGCACGCTGGAGCAGAACCTGAAAAGCGAGGAAAGAATCCCGGTAAATTCCATTTCCGACATGGAACAGCTTATGAAAAACAAACGAAAACTGCGGAAAATCCACGGCGTCATGCTCGCCTGGGGGATTTTGGCTGACCTGCTGGAGATCGCCGGCCTGATCCTCTGGATCGTCAAGGGGATCTGGCAGCCCTTTGCGGTGGGCTTTGCCCTGGCAGCTCTCATCAGCACGCTCCTCACCCGGTACTATTACCGGAACACAGAGTATCTTTGCCCTGCCTGCGGCGCCCGGTTCCGGCCGGGGGTCAAAGACTTCCTGTTCTCCAAGCACAATCGAAAGGCCAGAAAGCTCACCTGCTCCCACTGCGGGACCAGGGATTACTGCGTGGAGGTGGCAGCCCCGTCAAAGAAAGAATAAAAAGCCGCTTGTCCTCCCTCTCCCCTCTGTGCTACAATAAAGGAAAGCCCCTTCGGGGGAACTATGCCGCAGAGGAGGAGCCGCTATGATCCCCAAGATCTTATTGCAAAAGGCCGATGAACTGGAACAAAAAACCGCTCTGAAATACCCGGAGTTGGCGCCCCTTGCCAAACAGTGCTTCTTAAACACCATAGAGACCACCGTCACCCAACTGGAGGACGGCAGCTATTTTGTCATCACCGGGGATATCCCCGCCATGTGGCTGCGGGACAGCGCCGCTCAGCTGCGGCCCTATGTCGCCTATGCCAAGGAGGACCCTGACTTGCAGCAGATCCTTCGCAGCGTGCTGGAAAAGTATGAGTTTTATGTCAACTTGGATCCCTACACCAACGCCTTCAACAGCGAGCCCAAGACAGGCTACAGCGAGGACGACCACAGCAATTTCCAAAGCGCATGGATTTGGGAGCGGAAGTACGAGGTGGACTCCCTCTGTGCGCCGCTGTACCTGGCCCACCAGTACTTTGAGGTCACCGGAGACCGCTCTATCTTTACTGAGGAGTTCCGGCTGATGGTGCAGACCATTGCGGACACGTTCCTTACCGAGCAGCACCATGACCGCTCTCCCTACTGGTTTGTCCGGGAAAATTGCCCCAAAAGCGACACGCTGCCCTTTGGAAAGGGCCGTCCGGTGAACTTCACCGGCATGACCTGGTCGGGATTCCGTCCCTCGGACGACGCCTGCAAATTCGGCTATCTGATCCCCTCCAACATGATGGCAGCCGTAGCCCTGGACAAGGCTGTGGAGCTGCTGGAAGCAGGCGGCTATGGGGATTCCGCTCTGACGGAGCGCTGCAAAAACCTGGCCGAAGAGATCCGGGAGGGCATCGAGGCCTATGGCGTTTACGATCATCCCAAATACGGGAAGATCTACGCTTACGAAACCGACGGCTTCGGCAATTACAACCTGATGGACGACGCCAACTCCCCCAGCTTGCTTTCCATCCCCTACCTGGGGTACAAGCCCGCCGACGACCCCATTTATCAAAACACCCGGCGATTCGTGCTTTCTCAGGAAAACCCCTACTACTTTGTGGGCAAGGCTGCCCAGGGCGTGGGCAGTCCCCACACACCCCACGGATACATTTGGCACATCGGCCTTGTCATGCAGATCCTCACCAGCACGGACGAGGAGGAAAAGCAGGCTTGCCTGAACGCCATCGCCCGCACCCACGCCGGGACCAACTATATGCACGAAGGGTTTGACGCTGACGATCCTGCCAAGTTCACCCGTCCCTGGTTTGCCTGGGCCAACACCCTGTTTGCTCAGATGCTGGCAGAGGAAGTCTCGCTGTAAGCCTTCAACAAGCGGACGCTGGGCAGAAGCCTTGCTGGAAGCATCCGGCAGTTTCAAGAAATCCACAACCCAACCCAAAAAGGAGCTGTTGCAAGTATGCAACAGCTCCTTTTTTCAATCCATGCGCTTTACAGCTCATCCATAAAATAGGCGTTGGTTCCTGCAAACAGCCCTCTGCTGTCCCGCACCTGGATGCGGAACCAACCCTCCTTCCCCGTCAAGGGGAACTGGGCTTCGGTCAAGCTCTCTCCGGGAGCGACCACCGCTTTATAGGAATCCCGTCCCTCCACCGTGACAAAAATCTTCTCCACGGGAGAGGTCTTTACCTGAAGGACGCCGTTTTCTATGGAAACGCCCTTCAGCTCCGGCCCCTGGGACCAGTAAAACCGGCCGCCGCGCAGCGCCTCTATCACGGCGGGATAGGTCAGCTCCCGGGCGGCGATCTGCACAAATCCCCCAAAGGAATCGTTCAGGGGGTGACCAATGGGCTTGGTGTCGTGGTTGTCGTCGGTGGCCAGAGCGTACAGACGCTGGCCCGTGCGGAGCATCTCATCGTACACCTGGGGATTGAACCCGTACAGCCCATCATGCTCGCAGCCGTGGTTGTAGATCTCCATAGCAAACAGGCCCGTAAGCCCGCTGTAATCCCGCCAATCCTGCAGGGACCAATAGGGATGGTTATAGGTCACCAAAAAGCCCCGCTCGTTCATTTTGGCTATGTATTGGTTCAGGCTCTCCAAATCGCCGTAGGGGAACTCCGGCAGCAAGCCGCTCTGCTTTTCCGACGCGTTCTCCTCCGGGCTGGTGTCCACCAAATTCAGATGATAGCACTTGAGCACAGGCCACTCCTGTCCCTGCTGGGGGGCTTCGGTCAAATCCACCTCCAAAGCCGCCAAAGCGAGAAAGTTCTCATCGTCCAGCTCCCTGTGATGGACGTACCTCCGGTGATCGGTAAGCGCAACGATGGAATATCCCTGCGCCATGTACTCCGCTTTCGTCTGCTCCGGAGTGAGGTGGCCGTCGGACAGGGTGGTGTGGCAGTGAAGATTCGCTTTGTAGTACCCGCTCTCCGGTAAAAGCACTTGATTTTTCAACATACTTTCCTCCTGTTGTGAAAAATGGGCTCAGGTTTCCGGCAGCCAAACACGCATTTGATTGAGCTCTCGATTGCCCCAAGCATAATAGGGGATCATGCGGATCTCCGCAGGCTCCCGCTGAGGACGCTCCCGGCTGTAGAGCGCAGCGCTCCCCTGAACGCGCCAGCCTTCCGCCTTCAACGGCACCACGCCGCCCAGCAGCTCCCGGTCAAAGGGCTCCTCACAGATGCCGCCCTCCTCGGCAAGAACCAAAGAAAGCACATCGCCGCCATTATCCACACCCTCGGCACAATAGACCAGGGGACCGCGCTGCACAGCGGCCTTCCCTGTATCCGCCGGGATTTGGCTGCCGGCGTACACCTTGAACGGCGTCATATCAAAGGAAAGCTCGATGGCGTCCCCATCCTGATAGGCCCGGGCCAGGTAGGCATAGCCGTCCTTGGTCAAAGAGGCCAAATCCTGCTCTTCCCCATTGACCCGGAGCGTCGTATGCCTGCTCCAAGCCGGAATGCGGAAAGCCAACGTGGTATCTGCCCGGCCGTGGAAGAGGAAGCTCACCGTGCCTTGGTGGGGGTACTCCGTTCGGCAGG
Source organism: uncultured Acutalibacter sp. (assembly GCA_963559705.1). GTDB lineage: Bacteria > Bacillota > Clostridia > Oscillospirales > Acutalibacteraceae > Acutalibacter. The sequence continues at coordinate 1,567 of CAUWLU010000030.1, read as the reverse complement.
AGAGGGAATACCCCTTGGCGCTCTCCACCGTGCCGCCCAAGTACAGATGAACAAACAGGCTGTCCGGGCCCTCGCTGTATGCATAGCTCCCGATGGAGGACAAAAGCCTGGCCACGTTGGGCGGGCAGCAGGCACAGGCATACCAGCCCGGCCGCTGGGGATCCACATGCCTCTGCGTGACCGCTTTCCCAGAGATCCCCGGGACCACCTCCAAGGGGTTGCAGTAGAAGAACCGCTTTCCGTTAAGCTCCATACCCGCCAAAACCGTGTTGTACAGGGCCCGCTCCATAACATCGCCGTACTCGCCCTTGGCCTCTAGCTGCAGCATCCGGCGGGCGAAGAACATCAGTCCGATGGAGGCGCAGGTCTCTGCATATACCGTGTCATTGGGCAGATCGTAGTCCACGGTGAAAGCCTCGCCCAGCACAGTGGACCCAATTCCGCCGGTGACGTACATCCGCCGCTGGGTGATGCTCTCCCACAAAGTCCGGCAAGCTGCCTTCAGGCTCTCGTCCTCGTTCTCCCCGGCAGCGTCCGCCATTGCGGTGTACAGATACACTGCCCGCACTGCATGGCCCACAGCGTCCTTCTGCTGGCGCACGGGCAGGGCGCTTTGGGTGTAGTCGGTGTCTTGGGCGTCGTTGCCGGTGGGCCCCCACAGGGTCCAGCCCCGGTTGGCCTTCTCCTCTATAAAGTAGTTGGGGGACTCTCCCCGCACGTCCAGGAAGTGATCGCACAGCTCCCGATACTTCTCATTGCCGGTGGCCCGGTAAAGACGCAGCAGGGCCAGCTCCACCTCGGGGTGGCCGGAGTAGCCCTTGGTGTCGCGATGCATAAACTGCTCATAAATGCAGTCGGCGTTTTTCTCCATGATCTTTAGGAAGCTGTCTTTCCCAGTGGCCTCATAGTGGGCGCAGGCAGCCTCCATCAGGTGGCCGGCGCAGTACAGCTCGTGGGCCTCCTGAAGATTGGTCCATCGCTTGTCCGGCTGCTTCACTGTAAAGTAAGAATTCAGGTATCCATCCTCCTGCTGCGCAGCGCCCAACAGGGCAATGACCTCGTCTACCCTCTGCTCCAGCTCTGCATCCGGATGAAACGCCAGGACATAGGAGGCAGCCTCCAGCCACTTGGCCACATCGCTGTCCTGAAACACCATGCCATAAAACTCCTCGGTCACTTCCTCGCCCCGATTCTTCCGGGCAGCCAGGCGAAGATTTTCCAGGGCATGGCTTTTTTCCACGTCGGCCTCTTTATCGTTCAAAACTCGGTACTGATAGGGGAGTACCACCTCCCGCACCAGCTTTTGATAGGAGGCCAAAAGGCCCTCCCCGGGTTGAAAGGAGGTTACGGGAACCTCTCTGCTTTGCTTCAACACACTCACCTCTCCAAAAATATCGCCGGGTTTTCGGCTTTTGGTCACATAGTAGCACAAACAGCCGGGACTAGCAAGACGGTTTTTTCAGAGAAAAGAAAACAAAAAAAGCCCGATCTTTTCAGATCAGGCTTTCGTCATGGAGCGGAAGACGAGGCTCGAACTCGCTACCTCCACCTTGGCAAGGTGGCGCTC
>CAUWLU010000029.1:0-31632 GCA_963559705.1 uncultured Acutalibacter sp. | reverse complement strand
TGCTTGAACTTTTTCTACTGCAAAATATTGTCTAACTTTTTGGGGTCATTTCAATTCGCTCTCCGGGGGTTTCTTTCGTTCTATGGTTTTTTTAGCCTTCGTAGGCGACGATCTCAACAGACTGGATCACCATATCTTCCACAGGCTTATCGTTGCCGTCCGTATCTGCCTGAGAAAGAGTGTACACGTTTTCCATACCCTCAAACACCTGTGCAAAGACGGTATGCCCGGTGCCTGCGGTGGAGTAGTACCCATCCAAGGTGGGGTTGCCGCCCTGTTCCTCATAGAGCTTTTTGACATTGTCATCAATCTTACTCATGTCAACCGTACCGATCCCCATGGCATCAAACATTTCTGCGTTCTCTTTGTACTGCTCATAGGCCTGCTGGAAATACTCCCAATTCGAGGTCATACCGCCAGTGGCGTTGATGAAAAACTGACTGCCGTTGGTATTAGCTCCCGAATTTGCCATAGAAACCGAACCGTCGATGTTCAGCAGATTCTTATGAAACTCATCGGCAAAGGCCTGGCCCCAAACGCTCTCTCCACCGGTCCCCTTCCCTTCGGGATCGCCGCCCTGGATCATGAAATTTTCGATCACCCGATGGAAGATCAAGCCATCGTAGTATCCCTGCAGGGCGTGAAGCTTAAAATTATACACGGCCTTGGGGGCTTCCTCCGGGAAAAAACGCAGCTTGAACACCTCTCCCGTCTCCATGGTGACGACGGCGATCTCCTCGCCTTTTTCGGGCATCTCCAGCTGATAGCCGACCTTCTCTCCGCTTTCCTTTGGGGTCAACTGGTCCTGTGGGACCAAAGTGTCCTCCGTCCCAATCACCGCAGCGGCGGGAGTGGGCTTGTCGGCATTGCCGCAGGCACAAAGCAGACAGGCGCACAGCAAAGCGCTTACCCCTGCCAGAATCTTTCGCTTCATAACGTTTTCTTCCTTTCTCTTGTAAATCGCACTGCGTACCATTTTACCTGATAGATAAGAAATATGCAACCTTTCTCCTGCATTTTCCCACAACTGCCGCCATATAGATGTTTGTACCATTACACAGGAAGGGCTGCAAGCCCAGAGAAAGGAAGAACGGAAAATGCGGTTTCATCCAGAAGGACATCTGCTAGACAGCTTTGAGAACCGGGCCTCGCTGCAAACGCCCGCTTCCTTGGCAGAGGCCATGCGGGACGGGAAGATCCTGGAGGCCAAAGCTTCCATGTGTGACAGTAAGCACAACTTGATTGTGGATTTGAAATTCATGCGGGGACTGATCCCCCGGGAGGAGGGCGCTTTGGGAATCCGGGAAGGGGCTGTGCGGGATATTGCCATCCTTTCCCGGGTAAATCGCCCCGTGTGCTTTGTGGTGCAGGATTTCATCCGGGACGAATACGGCAGAATCACCGCATTGCTCTCTCGAAGAGCCGCCCAAGAGAAATGCCGGGATGAATTCATCTGCTCCCTCTCTCCAGGAGATGTCATCGATGCCAGGGTCACTCACATCGAGCCCTTCGGCGTATTTGCAGACATCGGCTGCGGCATTGTATCCCTGCTGCCCATTGATTCCATCTCCGTCTCTCGCATCGAACACCCTCGAGAGCGCTTCTTGGTGGGGATGGATATTCGGGCGGCAGTGAAAAGCCGAGAGCGCAGCCGCGTTACCCTGACCCACAAGGAATTGCTGGGGACCTGGGAGGAAAACGCTCAAAAATTCCGCCCAGGCGAAACCGTGGGTGGGATCATTCGCAGCGTGGAAAGCTACGGCGTTTTTGTGGAGCTGGCCCCCAATCTAGCCGGATTGGCCGAGATCAAAGAGAACATCTACCCCGGCCAACAAGCCAGCGTGTTTATCAAAAGCATCCTCCCCACTCGCATGAAGATAAAATTGATTATCATCGAAACCTTTGACCCAGAGCAAAAACGGCCCTCTCCCCCTGAATACTTCTTTCAGGGCAGCCACATGGATGAGTTCATCTACTCACCCCCTCAATGCGAAAAACATATCACCACCTGCTTCAGACGATAAAACGCCAAAGCGCCCGGTCCCAGGAGAAATCCCAGGATCGGGCGCTTTGCTTGCTGCCTTATCCGTGCGCCTTATGCTTCCGCAGAAGCCTCCGGGGCCGGCTCAAAAATGAATGCATCCTCACGATAATCGCAGGAATATGCCCTATTTGCGATGACAGCGCCTTCCAGCATCTTTTCGGAGATGGGATCCTCCACCTGGTTCTGGATCACCCTGCGCAAAGGACGAGCGCCATAGCTGGGATCGTATCCTTTCTCTGCCACAGCTGCCACGGCTGCGTCTGTAAAGCTCATGGCAATATCCATCTCTGCCAGCTTCTGCTGCAAAGCGGCGAGCATCTTTTGGGCGATTCTCTGCGTGTCCTCCTTTGTGAGCTTATGGAACACGATGACGTCATCCACTCGGTTCAAGAACTCGGGGCGGAACAGTGCTTTCAGCTCACTTGTGACCAACTCCTTGGTCTTTTCAAAGTCAGCCTCCTCCGAAGCGCTCTGGGACGCCTCCTGGCTGAAGCCCAGGCTCTTCTGCTTCTCTGTAATCAGCCGCGCCCCCACATTGGAGGTCATGATGATCACCGTGTTTTTAAAGTCCACGGTCTTGCCTTGGGAGTCCGTAACACGGCCGTCCTCCAAAATCTGGAGCAGGATGTTGAACACATCGGGATGGGCCTTTTCGATCTCATCAAACAGCACCACAGAGTAGGGCTTTGTGCGCACGGCCTCGGTCAGCTGACCGCCTTCGTCATAACCCACATATCCGGGAGGAGAGCCCACCAGGCGGGAGACCGTGTGCTTCTCCATATACTCGGACATATCAAAGCGAACCATGGCCTTCTCATCGCCGAACATGGCCTCGGCCAGAGCCTTGCAGAGCTCCGTCTTGCCCACGCCAGTGGGGCCAAGGAAGATGAACGAGCCAATGGGACGGTTCTTGTCTTTCAAACCCACGCGCCCCCGGCGAATGGCTTTGGCAATGGCAGAAACAGCTTCCTCCTGGCCGATGACACGCTGATGCAGGGTTTCCTCCAGACGCAGCAGACGCTGGCTTTCCTCCTCGGTCAACTGGGTTACAGGCACGCCGGTCCACATGGACACAATATCCGCAATGTCGCCGGGCACTACCACACTGTTGCTGCGTTCGTTCTTAGCGGTCCACTCATCCTTGGCCCGCTCCAGCTTTTCCTGCAGCTCCTTTTCCTGATCCCGCAGCGAGGCAGCCCGCTCAAAATCCTGGGCATTGACTGCCGCCGCTTTATCGATCTCCACATCCTTCACCTGTTTTTCCAGGTCCTGCAAATCGTCCGGCGCTGTAAAGGTGCGCAGGCGCACACGGGAGGCAGCCTCGTCAATGAGGTCGATGGCCTTGTCGGGCAGGTAACGGTCTGCGATATACCGAGCAGAAAGCTTCACAGCTGTATCAATGGCCTCGTCGGTGATGGTCACCTTGTGATGGGCCTCATAGCGATCCTTCAGCCCTTTCAAGATCTGCACGGCCTCCTCCTCAGAAGGTTCTCCCACCATAACGGGCTGGAACCGGCGCTCCAAGGCTGCATCCTTCTCAATGTGCTTGCGGTACTCGTTGATGGTGGTTGCACCGATCACCTGGAAATCGCCCCTGGCCAAAGCAGGCTTTAAGATGTTGGCAGCGTCAGCCGACCCTTCTGCCGCACCGGCGCCGATAATCGTGTGCAGCTCATCAATGAAGAGGATGATATTGCCGTCAGCCTTTACCTCGTCAATGGCGGACTTGATCCGCTCCTCAAAGTCGCCGCGATACTTGGTGCCAGCAACCATCCCAGTGAGATCCAGCGAGATCAGCCGTTTATCCTTCAACAGCTCGGGGACCTCGCCCGCCTGGATCTTCAAGGCCAGCCCCTCTGCCACAGCGGTTTTGCCCACACCGGGCTCGCCGATCAGCACAGGATTGTTCTTAGTGCGGCGGCACAAAATCTGGATCACGCGTTCAATCTCATTCTGCCGGCCGATCACAGGGTCGATTTTATTCTGGGCCGCCAGCTTGGTCAGATCCCGTCCAAACTGCTCCAACGCTTTGCCGCTGCCCTGGGCATCCTCTCCAGCACCGGGCCTGGGCTCTCCCTGCTTGGCAAAACTTGTATTGTTGAGCATCGCGGACAGCTCCCCTATGATCTGCCTGGGGTCCGCTCCCAGGATCTCCAAGAACCGCATGGCATAGCTTTGGCCGTCCTCAATAATGGCAATGAGCAAATGCTCTGTGCCCACATAGGCGTTGTGCAGCTGTGCGCCCGCCACTGCGGCCACTTGAAGAATCCGCTTCGTCCGGGGAGTAAAATCCTCCGGAGAAAGAGAGGTGGGCTCCCCGGTGCCGATGCGCTCCCCAATGAGCTTCTCGTAATTATCAGCAGTGACGCCCAATTTATTCAATACGGTATACGCCACGCCGGAGCCCTCCTTCAAAAGGCCCAGCATCACATGCTCGCTCCCCACATAATCATGGCCCAGCTCTTGGGCAGAGGAAATGGCCAGATTCATAGCGTTGTTTGCTTTTTCAGTAAATCCTTTAAAACGGAACGTCATACATACTCACTCCTTTATCTTAGCGCAGACTTCTCGAACCATGTCGGCCCGCAGGATGTCCCGCTGGTTTTGATCCAACTGTTTGCCGGATTTGGCCATCAAGGTGGCAGGCTGAACATGGACCATCAAAGCGTTGAGCTCCTCTGTGTTCAGGCCCTTCAGCAGCCCTGTGGACAAGCCAAGACGAATCAGGGAAAGCAGCTCCATAAATTCGCTGCTGGAAAGCACGCGGGCGGATTTCAAGGTGCCTGCGGCCCGGTCTATCTTATCCTGCCAGGTGATGGACTGGATCATCCGGCTTCTGGCTTTGCGCTCCTCCTCCATCAATTGAACGGTGATGGAGCGCAGATTTTCAATCGCCTCGTTTTCACTGAGGCCCAAGGTGATCTGATTGGAGAGCTGATACAGCCCCCCCACAATCTGGCTGCCCTCACCATAGGTCCCCCGCAGGGTCAGCCCCAGCTTCGAGAGATTGGAGGAGATGCGGGGCATTGCTCCATTCTCCGTCAGCGCGGGCAAGTGCAGCATCACGGACGCCCGCATCCCCGTCCCCAAGTTGGTGGGGCACTGGGTCAAGTAACCGAATTCCGGGTCGTATGCAAAATCCAGCGATTCACTGAGAAGTGTGTCGATACGGTCGGCGGTTTCAGCGGCCTCTTTGAGGGACATCCCCTCCCGCAACACCTGAATCCGCAGGTGATCCTCTTCGTTGATCATAATGGAAATGCTCTCATCCTCTGAGATAAGCACTGCTGTCCCACGCCGGTCAGAGATAAATTCCGGACTGACAATGTGACGTTCCACCAAAGAAACCGCCTCCTCTTGGGACGCGCTTTCCAAAGGCAGAAATCGGAATTCCCTGGACAAAATACTGTTTCCAGAGAACAAGGCTTCCTTGACGCTTTGTTCCACAGCTTCTCTCTGATTCACGGTCGCCCTGCTGGGAAACGGATACTTTTTCAAATTCCTGGCCAAGCGAATGCGGGTGCTGCAGACCACGTCGCTGCAATTTCCGGCCTTCTCATACCATTTTACCGTTTCAGTCATGCTTTTCCATCTCCTTGATCTGATCTCTCAGTACAGCGGCCTGTTCAAAATCCTCATTGGCAATGGCCTGCTTCAGCAGCCGTCTTTTCTCGTCCAAGGGGGATTCCCGTACCGGCATCATTTGATGCTGGCCCCCGGAAATCCGCAGAGCAGAGCCGCCTGGGACCTTTCCCTTATGACGGGCAGTGCCGTGGATACGCTGGATCACGGGAAGCAGCTGCCGGCGGAAGGTTTGATAACAGTCCGCGCACCCAATCTTGCCGGATTGGCTGATCTCGTCAAAGCTCATCCCACAGGTGGGGCACCGGGCAACCTGGCTTTGGGAGATATCCTTGCCGATAAAGCCTCCCAGCAGATTGCCAAAGTCCATCCCCCAGTTAGAGAAGATATTGCCATAGCCCTTTTGCTTGGCGCACTCCGGGCAGAGATAATATTCTATCAACTTGCCGTTGACAATGGTTTTTATATGGGTGGTAGCGGTCTTTTTGCCGCAGGATTGACACAGCATCTGAATTCCTCCTTACTTTCTGGTGGCCAACAGCATATTTTTATAAATCGCTGCGCGCACCATATCTCGAATCTCTTTCGGCACGGCAGATAAAGAATTTTCGGAACAAGCTGCGCGGATCAGTCCGGCAGACAGCTCGTCCAGCATACCGTTTTGCAGCAGATTGCCTGTCATGGCCCGGGCTGTGGCAGCGTCTAAGCTATCTCCAACGCTGTTAACGATATGCATGATCATATCATTTTTGGATAATCTCATCCGCGTTATACGAATATATCCGCCGCCCCCCCGACGGCTCTCTACAATATAGCCTTGCTCCGGGGTAAAACGCGAGGTCAACACGTAATTGATCTGGCTGGGGACACAGCCAAGATAATTCGCCAACTCGTTCCGCTGAATTTCGGCAGTGCCGTCCTCTTGATTGATCAGATCTAAAATATATTGTGCAACGCTGTCACTGATTCTCATTGCTGTTTCCCATCCCTCAAAGTTTTATTTGTCTTTGACTTTCTTTGACTTTAATTATACGCGGTTTCCCCTTGCTGTCAATTTGGTATATCTTGATTTATTTTTATTTATCTCAAATTATCTTTCAATATCTCTTGTTTTTACTCTTTTAATCGCAAATCCATCCTCTCAAAATCACGGGAAGCCAATTGCCTGTAACACTTTTTCTCTGGCGCCATAAGATAGAGTGTAACTCGAAAGGAGGCAATCTTCCATGTGTAACGGTAACTGCACTTGGCTCATCATCATCCTCATCCTGTTGTGCTGCTGCGGCGGCAATGGTTTTGGTTTCGGGGGCTGCGGCAACAACTCCAATAACGACTGTGGCTGTGGAAACTGCGGCTGCGGCTGCTAAAACCTGACGCTTCACCCGCCGGGTGAAAGCCGGGACTCCACCGTCCCGAGCAAAAAGAGCCCTTCCCTCTCTTTTCAGAGTGGGAAGGGCTCTTCCTATATCATGGGCACCGGTGGTCCGAAGGTCACAGAACAATGCTCCCATCTTCCACGGCCTGAGTCAACGCCTGAGCAAGCTGGTCCGGGCAAGAAGTAGGACGTGCGCCGCAGCGGATTCCCTTGCAGCGCTCCAGATACTCTTTGACCCTCATCCCCTGTGCCAATGCGGCCACACCCTGGGTATTGCCGCTGCAGCCGCCGGTAAACTTCACGGACTGAATCACACCGGACTCTACCACAATATCAATCTTTCGAGAGCATACGCCCTTGGGCGTGTAATGAATTTCCATATTTCTCTCCATTCCTTTCCTGAGAAATCTTCCATGATTTATTTAATTTAGCAAACTTCAAGCCTCTTGTCAAGAAAGCGTCTCCCCGCCTCACTCCTCCGGAAGATGGGCAAACAACCGATCCGGCTGAAACTGGCGGCTGGCCACATTGAACAGGACCACCGACAGCACAACCAGCAATATCGTTATGCCCAACAGCAGCGGAACCGTAACGCGGAACACTCCCGTAAACTGTACCAGATAAAGCAAAAGCAGCGGGAGCATCAAATACCCCATGGTCTGCATGGACTCTCCCGCAGAGTGGACGCGCGGCAATTCCCAGCCGACGAATACCACTGAAAAAAGGGAAATCGAGGGGGTTAAGAGCACCAAACAGACAAGCCACTCCAAATTGAGGAAAAATGGCGCGCCCATCAGGATGTCCGCAACCGAAACTGTGATGGCAAAGGCTATAAACGCCAAAACCGATACCGCGATGGACAACAGCGTACAGCAGGTTATTTTGGCATGAAGCAGCGATTTTGCATCCATGGCAGAGAGCATCAGAGTTTCTAACGTATCCCCCTCTTTCTCTCCCACAAACACGCGGGCCGCCACGGTAACGGAACAGATAACCGGCACACATAGGTACAGCATCGGGCAGAGCAGCGTGGTAAAAGCAGCCATCCACTGCTGGCGCGGACTCACATTTTCCAAGCCGCCCACAAGCTCTGCGAGCTTTTCAGGCAGGGCGATGGAGCCGTCCACTGGCAGGAAGTTGATCGCCACGGAATACATCAACGGCAACGCCACCACTAACACAACCGGCAGAAACATCAAGATTGCACGGGCGCTTTTATCCCGCCAAATCATTCCTAAATCCTTGCCCACCAACACGATTTCCGCGGAGGAAAAAATGCGATGGGGATCAAGCCTCTTCTTGGGGCGCTCCTTCTCCAGAGAGCTTTTCCTCTGGGGCCGTTCCTGCGTTTTCCTCTCTATCGCTGAAGCTCTCCCCCCAGTCGAGCTCCTCTTCTGGGGCTCCCTCCGGGAGTTCCTCCTCCCAGAGCTCTCCGTCCTCTGGGGCTTTGTCTGACGTTCCATCTTCTTCCGTCACCTTCTTTCGGCCGCCTTCCAGCCAGGCGGAATAAATCTCTTTTAAGGTTGGCTGCACAAGCTGCGCTTCGTACAGCTGCAGTCCATTCTCCACCGCTTGCGTGATGATCTTCGGCATATCCTCACGGCTTTTGATCTCGCGCTCCCAAGCGTCCCCGACTCTGCTGAAGCCAACGGGGGCAGGGCTTTCTTGGCTGAGGCGCAGACGAGCCCGAAAGCCCACTCCCGCGCCCTGGCGCAGCGCTTCCATAGAACCGCGCGCCAACAGGCTCCCTTGGCGCAGTATGGCAAATCTGTCGCAAAGCACCTGTGCAAAGGCCATATTGGAGCTGCACAAAAACAAGGTGACGCCCTCCTCCGCGCCAACGCAGGAAAGCAATCCTTGGATGGCCTCCGCTGCTTCCAAATCCAGGCCGCCAGAGGGCTCGTCCACCAGCAGGATCTGAGGCTTGTGCATCAAAGCCCGGGCCAAGGAAGCCCGACGCAGCACACCCGTGGCCAAATCCTTCACCTGCATATCTCGGGCCTCCCAAATATCCAGCTTGTGAAGGAGAAAGGAAGAACGCTCCAAAGAGTCGTTGTCATCCAACCCGTGAAGCCCGGCGAAAAAGCGCAGATTTTCATATAGGGTCATATCCGTATAGAGCTTGGCGTGTCCCAGCAAGGTACCTGCCAGCATGTGAAGCTTTTGCGGCTCATGCATGGGAGAAAGCCCCAACACCGTACATTCCCCCGAAGTGGGCCGGGTCAGGCCGGAAAGCAGCCGAATGAGCGTGGTCTTGCCGCATCCCTTCTCTCCCACACAGGCAAACGCTTCTCCCTGGGGAACTTGCAGGTTCAAGCTGCCCAAGGCGAGTTGTCCGCCATATTCTTTTGTCAAATCAAAGGCGGCTATGGCATCCATACTCATCCCCCCTTTAATTGCGCATCTCGGAGGTGCCGTGCTCGCGCAGATACGTGGCTTCCAAATCCGCCAGATGAAGCTTTACTGCCAATGGATATTTATCAAAAGCTGCGCTGATGGCAAAGCTGCCCCCTTTTACAGCCTCGTCAAAGCCGCCCATGTGCCAGCGGATTGCCACAGCCTCAGCAGGCTTTAACCGCACAAACCGCTCGATCAGATAGACGGACTTTTCTCCGTGGCCATACGGAAAGGCGTCCTCCACAGCATAAAAAGGCTTTTTCTCCCACTGACCGGTCTCGTCGTTTTTTACATTCCGCGTGGAAACCTTATAGAATTGGGCCTTGCACACATCGTGAAGAAGCCCGCACAACGCGAAGCTCTCCTCGCTGTCCGTTTCCTCAAAATACTTTTCCCGCAGCACCTTATAGACATTCACGCTGTGCTGGACCAATCCAAACTCACACGCGCAGTGGAATTTGGTGCTTGCCGGCGCAGTGAAAAAATCCGTTGTCTCTAACCAATCCAGCAGCTTCTCGCTGTTGTGCCGGGTAACATGCGCTTTATAAATCTCCTCAAATTCCTCTTGATACCGGTTTCCCATAACCAACCTCCCTTTCCGTACAGCTGCGACCCTTTTGTACAAGGATATCATAAAAGCGGGGATTTTTCAAATTAAAATCGAAAATCCGGAAATCAAAAAAAGAGCCGCACACCGCAGCCCTTTTTTCGCTCAATCCGAACGGAACCCCTTTCCAATGATCTCGCTGGTATTCGTGATAAACATGAAAGCATGGGGGTCCAGCTGCTTGCACTTCTGCCGCAAGCGCACTGCTTCGCCCCGGCGGACCGCAGTGAGCACCACCTTCCTGTTTTCATGGGAAAACGCCCCTTGACCATCCACCACTGTGGAGCTGTGGTGCAGCTCCTTTATGATAAAGTCGCAAATCTCCTCCGGCTTCGAGGTCACGATGGAGAAAAATTTGCAGAGGTTGATGCTCTCAATCACGGAATCCACTACAAAAGCCTTGAGGAACAGGCCCATCACAGAGAACATACCCGTCTCGACCCCAAAGAAGAAGCAGGATGCCAGGGCGATGACGCTGTCGCTGATGAGAAGGCCCTTGCCGATATCTGAGATACCGGTGTACTTTTTCAGAATCATCGCCACAATATCCGTACCGCCGGAGGAGGCATTATAGTTGAACATCAACGCAGAGCCCACCGCAGGCAGCATCATGGCAAAGCACAGCTCTAAAACAGGCTGATCGGTAAAGGGCTTGTCCATGGGATAGATGCGCTCCAAAGCCCAGGTCTCAAAGGAATACATCAAGCTGCAATAGGTGGTCCAAAACCCAAACTGCCGCCCCAAAAACAGATAGCCTAGGATCAACAGCAAAATATTGAAAATAGCCATCAGCGTGGCTGTGGACACATTGGGGATCATGCTGCTAAGGATAATGGAAATACCGCTGACCCCGCCTGTGGAAAAATTATTGGGAAGCTTAAAAAAATAGACGCCCATTGTCAACAGCAACACACCAAGGTTCACCGACAAAAACGCTTTTATATTTTCTTTTGTCAAAAATGATTTCTTAGGTTCTGTTTCCGTTCTCATCTTTGTCCTCCATCCCTTACGGATCTCAAGCTAAGTAAACTGTATTTTTTATAAACCTTTGAGATTCTACCACACCAAACGACATTTTACAACCGCAGCACGCAGAAAAAAGCGTTCCCGAACCCATCTTCGAGAACGCTTTCTCCTATATAAAAATTTTAGCCCATCGTTTCCCGCAAGAATTTTACAGCAAGAGCAATGTCTGCCACAGGGTCCTCCCCCGCCTCGCGTTCAATCGTCAAGAAGCCACGATAACCAATATCCTCCAGCGCCTTTAAGTAGGCCGGGAAATCCACATCGCCCTGGCCCAAGGGCAGCTCGATAAAGGAGGGATCCTGAAGCATATCGGACTCTACCTTTCCATAGAGGATTTCCGGGTCCACATAACGCAGACGCCGGCCGTCCTTCGCATGGGTATGCACAATGTAATCCTTCAGCGTGTACACAGCTGCAACCGGATCATCGCCAGTGACCATGACAAAGTTCGCGGGGTCCAGGTTTACCGCTACGCCGGTGGAATGCAGTCCATCCAAGAAGCCCTTGAGGACAGGCGCTGTCTCAGGGCCGGTCTCAATGGCAAAATGCCCGCCCAGGGAATCCGCATAAGCAGCCAGCTGACCGCAAGCGTCCTGCATAATGGCATACCGAGGATTGGAAGAATCCGAAGGCACCACTCCAATATGGGTCGTGACCACGTCGGTCCCCAGCTCCTTTGCCAAATCCATAATCCGCTTGGATTGCTCGATGAGCCAGGGATTCCTTTCGGGATTGCCGAAGCCCTCTCCCAAATCTCCGCACAGAGCGGAAATCGTCAAGCCCCTATCCTGCACATTCTTCACAAGCTTCCGGCACTTCTCCGGGGTCATGGTGTCGGGCGTAATTTCGCTGAAGGTTGCGCGCACTTGAACACCCTGCATACCAAGAGCCTGTGCTTTATTAAGAGACTCGATCACATCAAGGCGAAAAGATTCCAGCAAAACGCCAATGGGATACTGATACATAGCAATCTGTTCCTTTCAATGGGATAGTTTACTCCAGCACGATCTCCTTGTGCTGCTCGGAAGAATCGTAAATAGCCTGCATCATCTTGGCTGTGACAATCACCGTGTCGATGTGAGAAGGCAGCTTCTTTCCGGTCTTAATGCAATCGATAAAGGCGTCGATCTCGTTCTGGAACATATTCTTTGTGGTAAATTTGGGAGTGTAGTCAATCAGAGCGCCATTCTCTGTGGTGTACAGCGTAAAGTCACTGCCATACTTCAGACGGATACCGCCCTTGTCACCCATGAAGTCGATAAAGCATTCATCAACGCCGATGTTCTGAGCCCAAGCGCCGTTCAAGGTGATCACAGGGCCGGAGGTGCGGATCATGCCGGTAACAGAATCATCCACATCGTAAACGCCGTCGTATTTGGGCAGACTGGACCACATGCTGGTGAACACATAATCCTTGATATTCTTGCCCAGCTTGCAGAAGGTCTCGCCGGTGGCAGTCTTGATGGCGGGATCGCCGCAGCAATACATCACAATATCCAGATAATGGACGCCCCAATCAATCAGAACGCCGCCGCCGGCGACCGCTTTATTCGTGAAGTCTCCGCCCAGGCCGGGGATGGAACGGTGAGACCGGAAGCTGACATACACATGATGGATGTCGCCCAGCTTACCCTGATCGATATACTCCTTAATGCGGTTGACGCTGTCATTGAAGCGGTTGACCACACCAATGTTCAAAACCTTACCGGTCTCATGCTGTACCTTCTGCATCTCCAGGGCCTCGGTATAGGTGCGGGCCGCGGGCTTCTCGCAGAGCACGTTCTTGCCGGCACGCAGGGCGTCGATGGCAATCTGTGCATGAACATTGTTGGGGGTGCATACGGAAACAGCTTCGATCTCAGGGTCGGCGAGCACATCGTGATAATCCTTCACAGCGGTGCCGCAGCCATATTTCTCCACGGCTTTCTGCGCACGCTCCGGGATAATATCGCAGAAATATTTGATCTCTGCTTCAGCGTTTTCCATATAGGCGGGAATATGTGCAGAATTGGCGATGGTGCCACAGCCGATCACTGCAATTTTCATAAAACGACACTCCTTTTAGTAACACTATGTGATAATGAACGCCGCTGTCCAAAGGGACAGGGCATACTGTCTAAGTATGTATTATATCCCATAGTTCCAGTTTTGCAAGAAGCTTTTCTGAAAAACTTAGCGTTTTTGTAAATCTGCAAGTTCTTTCACCGAAGATTTGTCACTTCTTTTTCACTGTGCTATAATAAAATGAAAATTGCAGAATTTGGAGGGGAATTATCTATGAACGAAACGCTGGAGCTTTTGATGAAACGGAAATCCGTGCGGGTCTTTGAGGAGCGTCCCATCAGCCCTGAGGAAAAGCAGGCTATTCTCAGCGCAGCCATGCGCGCCCCCACCGCCGGGAATTCCATGCTCTATTCCATTTTGGATATCACCGACCAGGCCCTAAAGGACAAGCTGGCCGTCACCTGCGACCATCAGCCCTTTATCGCCAAGGCCTCCATGGTGCTGGTATTCCTGGCGGACTACCGCCGGTGGTACCGAAAGTTCCAGCAAGCCGGCTGTGAGAACGTTCCTGCTCCCCGGCTGAGCGATTTGATCTTAGCCGCCAATGATACGGTGATTGCCGCTCACGCCGCTTGCGTTGCCGCCGAAAGTTTGGGCATCGGCTCCTGCTATATTGGGGACATCATCGAGCAGTGGGAGGAGCATCAAAGGCTCTTCGGTCTGCCTCAGTTTGTAGCTCCCGTCTCCATGCTGGTGTTTGGCTACCCCACCCAGCAGCAGAAGGACCGTCCTCAGACCAGCCGCTTCCCCCAAACTATGATCGTCATGGAGAACGGATATCACGATCTCACCAACGAGGAGCTGCAAGCGTATTATCCCAACGACAAAGCGCAAGCCTTTTTCAACCGCAAATATGTCTCGGATTTCTCTTGGGAAATGGCCAGGTCCGCTGAGGAGATCTTGAAAAACTGGGAAGGAAAATAACCTCCCACTGGTTCCGAGAAAAAAGGGCGCCAAAGGGAAAGGCTTCCGGCATTTCCCTTTGACTTTTTCGGTCGGTTATCAGAAATATTTGAAGAGGAGGAAAATAATGGCCTTATTTCAGGATATATAAGAATTATAAACCGACGAATCAGCAGGAAGAACACGATAAAGAGGTCATGCTCCGTTACATGATGTGTAACGATAATTATTTGGAGAGGGAAAACAAGATCGCTCATTTTACAACCTCCATATGGACGGTAAATAAGGAACGTACAAAAACGTTAATGGTGTATCACAATATTTATGATTCCTGGTCATGGATCGGAGGTCATGCAGACGGAGTGGAAGATTTACGCTCGGTTGCATTGCGAGAGCTCCAGGAAGAAACAGGCGTTCGCAATGCCTTCTTAGTGAGTACGGGAATTTTCAGCCTAGAAATATTAACCGTCGACGGGCATGAAAAAAAGGAGAGTTATGTGCCAAGCCATTTGCATATGAACATCACTTATTTGGCTGAGGCCGACGAAAACGAAGAATTGATCGTAAACGAAGCAGAAAATCGGGCGGTAAAATGGTGGTCTTTTGAAGATGCTCTGAAAGTGCCGAAAGAACCATGGTTTATAGAGCGTATCTATACGAAGCTGATTGAAAAGTGTAACGATAGAGGCTGACTGGGCTAGCTATAAAAACATGCCCGCATGTTCAGCAGCAAGCATCGGATTGCGGCACTACAATCCGAAAAGATATCAACTATAAAGCTTGGGGCACCCTCCTTACGGAGAGTGCCCCAAAATCGTTTTTTTCTTGACTTTTTCTCCCTTAGGGGGTATACTGGTATCGTTCTATTTAGCATTGCTAAATAGCAATAGAAAGGAGGAGCTATGGATAACCGTTATGTGCAGCAGTTCAAAAAGGGTTCTTTGGAAATGGTGCTTCTCTGCCTGATTGCCAAAAAAGAAACCTATGGCTATGAGATCCTCACCTGTCTCAATGAAAACGGCGGGGGCATCTGGGGATACGCCAAAGAGGGCACCATTTATCCCATCCTCTACCGCTTGCAGGAGGCCGGACTGGTCGTCTCCCGCCTTGCCCCATCAGCGGCCAACGGGGGAACCAAAAAGTACTATTCCATCACAGAAAAAGGGCTGCAGACCCTGCAGGAGCTCACCACGTTTTGGGTGGATTACAGCCGCTGCGTGGATGGATTTATTTCCCAATGGAAGGAGTCATTGCAATGAAAGAACAATACATTCGCCAGGTAAAGCATTCCCTCTTCCTGCCGCGAAAGCAAAAGCGAGAAGTTCTGCGGGATTTGGAGGAAAGCTTTGCCTCTGCTCAAGAACATGGAGAGACGGAAGCTCAAGTGATAGAGCGCTTAGGCGATCCGAAGGAATACGCCCGTGAGGTGCAGAAGCCGCTGGATCAGCGCAAAGGCGGGGGAACCCTTGTGGGACTTGTACTGTCCTGCATTGTGTGCGTTGGTGCAGTCGCGCTGTTCCTCACCACTTTGGAGGTCTGGGTTCCACAAAACGCCATCGGCTCTGCCCAGGGCAGCACATCCATCCAGATCCTGGGGGGCTTTGACCTCTCCCCCCTGCTTTTGGTGATTGCAGCTCTTGCGTTGATCTGCGGCAGTTACTGCGGCTTACGGATTTACCGGTCCCGGCATTTGTAAGCATGGCAGCCATCGTCTCACGGTGTGCAGGAATTTGGGGGATGTCCTCTCTCCACGCGCAATAAAGGAAGGGGAGCAGCCGTCCACTGCTCCTCTTTTTCTATAGCAACTACTGCTCACAAATCTTTTTCCTCTGCCTTCTCGGGAGGAAGCGCGAGGGAGGGCAACGCGCCGGTTTCTCGAAAAGCAGCGTATAGCACACAAAGCCCCAGCACATAGAAAAGGACCCACAGATTTCGGGAAACTAAGGAAAAATATACAGCGGCTAAAGACGCCAAGGGATGGATCTTTACAGAGGAAGCGATCAGCTTGGGCTCAATCATTTGCCGCAGGCTGCTGATTACAAACCAGCCTATGACAACCCCTAAGGCTTTGGCCCAGTGTCCTATAAGCAGTTGATACACAGCAACCGGAATCAGGACCAGCCCTGGCCCAAGAACTGGGAGGATATCCGCCACGGCCGTCAGCAGGCCAATGGTCAACGGGTAAGGAAGCCCCAATACCGCTAGAATCACGCAGGTTTGACAAAAGGTGAGAAAGTAGAGAAACAGGTAGGATAGAAAATACTTTCTCCAGGTGCCTGCAGAGTTGTGTATCGCAGCTTTCACATGGTCCAGAAAGCGCTTTGGAAGCAGGCTTTTTCCCCAAGCAAATAATTTGTCCATATCCCTGGCAAAAAAGTAGACAGCGCATACTGCGACAATGACCAAGGCAGCCAATGCGGGAAGGGAGGTCAACAGAGTAAAGACGCCGCTGAGACAGGAGGTCACCAGCTCCATGCTTCCCCGCAAGGCATCCAGGATTTCTTTTTGATGGATTTCCAGAAACTCAAAATCGAATTGCTCCAAAAAATCCCTTGCCTTTACCAAGAGGGCTGCAACGGGTTCGGCAAATTCCTCAAAGCTGTTTTGGGAGGCTCGGGAGAGAAAGGCGGCGATCTCTCGGATTGCCAATACTCCCAGCAGCGCCAAAATCGTGCAAAGCAAAAGGACGGCGCCGATTGCCGCCGCAAGAGAAGCCGTCCCGTGTTTGACATGGCATTTCTTTTCCAAAAAAGCGATCGCTGGCTGAATCAAGACAGCAATGAGGAATCCTAAGAGAAACGGGAGGGTGTAAAGGAAAGTCCTTGCCCACAAGAAAAATACTGCGGAATACCCCAAACCAAACAGCAGCAGGGGGATCAACCCCTTCCAACGATTTGCAGAAAACATGGCGGCCCCTCCCCCATATTGGCTGCAATTAGTATGCGCGGAAAAGGGACAAAAAATCCCCGCGTGTAAAAAGCGCGGGGACCGTTATTTTTCTTCGCCGGTCAGAAGCCAGTGTACTGGGACGCTTAATATTTCCGAAAGCGCCAACAACTCATAATCCGTAACATAGCGAATCTGCCCTTCCAGCTTGGAAAGCCCGGAAGCGCTGAGATCCACACCGCGCACCTGCAGTTGGGCAAGCAGCTCCTTCTGCTTCATCCCCTGTTCTTTCCGCGCAGCTTCCACACGGGCGCCAATCAAATTCTTGCAGCCCAAGGGTTGATTTCGCAGTCGCATAACATCACCCTCCCAGTATACATAATCTATCCGCCTTTTCTTCAATTATAAGAAAAAAAGCCAAGAAAATCAATAGTTAAGCGTATAAATTACTTTGAATTCAAGTATTTTTGACCAGTTGGAGGAATGAAAAACAGGATTTTTCATTGGAAAGGAAGGAATGAGCGATTTCCACTATACTTTTCTCAGAAAGCTGGTATAATAAAGCGTAATGAGATGTGCCGCAACAAGCACGTAAAACGGGGGATTAGGAAATGAACAAATATTGTGAAGAACACAATTTGACCATGCTCACCGATTTTTATGAGTTGACTATGGCCAATGGATATTTTGCAAATGGCCTGCAGGATACCATTTGTTATTTCGATATGTTCTTTCGCAAGGTGCCCGATCACGGCGGATTTGCCATCATGGCCGGAGTGGAACAGCTGGTGGAGTACCTCTGTAATTTGAAATTTTCTGACGAGGACATCCGGTATCTGGAACAGAAGCATATCTTCAGCCAGGGATTTTTGGATTATTTGAGAAATTTTAAATTCTCTTGCGATGTGTGGGCGGTTCCGGAGGGGACTCCCATCTTCCCGGGAGAGCCCATCATCACAGTGCGCGGTCCCGCGATACAGGCTCAGTTTGTGGAAACCATGGTGCTGCTGTGCATCAACCACCAAAGCCTGATCGCCACCAAAAGCAACCGGATCGCCCGGGCGGCCCAGGGACGGGCAGTGATGGAGTTTGGCTCCCGGCGGGCACAGGGATTCGACGGCGCAAAGCTGGGCGCTCGCGCCGCTTATATTGGCGGGTGCGTAGGCACGGCCTGCACCATCAGCGATCAGCTTTACGGCGTTCCTGCTCTTGGGACCATGGCGCACAGCTGGGTGCAGCTGTTCCCCACAGAGTATGATGCTTTCAAGGCATACGCCCAGGAATACCCTTCCAACTGCGTATTGCTGGTTGATACCTACAATGTGCTGAAATCCGGTGTGCCCAATGCAATCAAGGTGTTCAACGAGGTGTTGGTGCCCCAGGGATACCGGCCGGCAGGAATCCGGATCGACAGCGGCGACATCACGTACCTTTCCCGAAAGGCTAGAAAGATGCTGGATGACGCGGGCTTTGAAGATTGCATGATCTGCGCGTCCAACTCCCTGGACGAGTACATCATCCGCGATATGCTGATGCAGGGCGCCAAGGTGGACTCCTTTGGCGTGGGCGAGCGGCTGATTACCTCTTCCTCTGAGCCGGTGTTTGGCGGCGTCTATAAGCTGGCTGCCGTGGAGGACAAGGACGGGAATGTCATCCCCAAAATCAAGATCAGCGAAAATGTTGCCAAAATCACAACGCCGTGCTTTAAAAGCGTCTGGCGTCTGTTTGACAAGGAAACCGACAAGGCCATTGCAGATGTAATCACGCTTCACGATGAGGTGATCGACGAGGAGAAGCCCTACGTCCTGTTTGATCCGGAGCATACCTGGAAGCGGAAAACCGTGGAGAATTTTACAGCGGTGTCCCTATTGCAGCCTATTTTCAAGAACGGCCAGTGTGTGTACACAACACGGGCGCTGAATGCCATCAAAGCATACTGTGCAGCTCAGGTGGATACGCTGTGGGAGGAAGTCACCCGTTTTGAAAATCCCCATAATTATTATGTGGATTTGTCCCAGCGCCTTTGGGACGAGAAAAACCGGATGCTTTCGGAAAAAGCATATTGACAAAACCGAGATCCAACGATAAAATACAATGATGTGTGAGCAGGCTGGACGGCTGCGGGCGGAACTGGAAACGGTCCGTCTGAGGAAAGTCCGAGCTTCCCAGGGCAAGGATAACGGCTAACCGCCGCCGGGGGCGACCCCAGGGATAGTGCAACAGAGAGATACCGCCGGATTTTTCCGGTAAGGGTGGAAAGGCGAGGTAAGAGCTCACCGGCGCGTGGGAGACCACGCGGCCCTGTAAACCCTATCCGAAGCAACACCGTGGAGGAACAAATAGCGTGGCCCGCGCGTTCCGAGGAGGTGGCGTGAGCCGGATGGCAACGTCCGGCCAAGATAGATGGCTGTCCACGACAGAACTCGGCTTATAGGCCTGGTCACACTCTTGTATACAATGGGGAGAATCCCCTTGAATAAAAGCTCCCCTTCCCTTTTTTCAGGGACAGAGAACGGCGCGACCGCAATGGTCACGCCGTTCTCTTGCGTCCAAGGGTAACTAGACTCCCTGTCATGGATTTGCTGCATCCGGGTTTCCTTTCATATTTTCTTCGAACGACATGGAATAACAGCAAAGATCCTCCATCCGGCCATCGTAAAGGAAACTGCCTTGACGAAGGGTGTCTTCATACTGGAACCCGCATTTTTCAATGACTCTGCGGGAGCGCTGGTTATAAGCAAAGTGATATATGGAAATCAAAGAGAGGTGCAGCTCTGTAAAGCCATACCCCAGTACAGCTCTGGCGGCTTCCGTCATGTAGCCTTTCCCCCACTCCTCCCGAGCCAGGGCATACCCCAAGCTCCTGCAATTCGGCACCTTGGGACGGCGGCCGTCATCCTCCAGGGAGATCGATCCAGAAGCGCGGCCGGTATCCTTGGGAACGATTGCCCATGTGCAGCTTTGCGCGTCGTCCTCGTGAAGCCAACCCTCCAGGATCTTTTGGGATTCCTCCAGATTTTCATGAGGCTTCCAACCGGCATGGGGCCCCACCTCCGGGTGCTTGGCGTATTGATACAGATCCTCCAAATCCTCCTGGCGCCATGGACGGAGAAACAGGCGTTCAGTTTCAATGGCCTTCATGGAACATTCCTCCTGTTATGTGTTATGGCAGGTTGGGCGGTAATTTGTTTTCCTGGGCCGCAGGGACGCGGGCTGCTTCCTTGAGCTTTTTCCTGCGGTACCAAAACTGATCTGCCACCACTAAAACAGCGCCGGCAATCACCACCAAATAGTAGGTGAAAAAGCGCCAGACCATCACAGCGGCATACAGATCATCCTTGACAAAGTAATGCCGGAAAAAGGAGGAGAAGCCGATCTCCTGGGCACCGGAGGCTCCCGGCATGGGCATAAAAGACACCGACACCTGCAGCAAGCTCTGCACTGCCAGAATCTCCCAATAAGAAACCTGGTCATACCCAAAAGCGCGAAAGATAAAATAGATTACGCTCATCTGCAAAACAAACTGCGGTATGGACAGGAGCACTGCCGCCGCAAGCTTCTTTCCCTTGCCTTTGAAATCCTCCGTATAGCTGCCGAAGTCTGCCTCAAACTTGTCGATAGCAGCCAGCAAGCCTGTGCGTTTCTGAAGGAACCGGAATTTTCCCACCAGCCACTTTGCCGCCAGGCAAAGGCGGTGAAGAATCGGCTTGTGAAAGAGCGCCGCAAAAAAAAGAATGGAGCATCCGTTGATGATCAACCCGAGGACCACCAAGGGGATCAGCGCCGGAGTGACTGTTGTAAGCGTGTCATACATACCGATGAACGACACTGCGGAAACCAACACGAAGGCACACTGAAAGCACATGAATTTTATGATAAGCACTGCGGATGAAACTCCCACAGGCACTTGATAATCCCTGAGCAAATAGGCCGCCTGCATCGGCTGTCCCCCAGTAGCGCTGGGAGTGATATAGGAATAGTACAGGCCGATCAAAGCGTTTTTAAGGCCGCCCAGCGAGCTGATGCGATGCCCCTGACTGCGAAGCAGCAGGCGAAAAATTTCCCCTTCAAAAAGAAAGTACAGCAAAAGCACCACAATGCCCAATGTCAAAAAGCCGGAGGTCAGGTTGGTAATGGTATGGAACACATCCCCGAACTTTTGATTAAACAATCCAAACAGCAGCACCGCTACGATGGTTGCTACAATATAGAGCATGCTCCATGGGATCTTTTTCTTCTTTTTCTTTTCTAAAAGCTCCGGCTCATTGCGTTGGTTACCATCCATGCTTCATCATTCCACCTCTATAAGAATTATAGTAGAGCATATTACGAAAAAATCAAGGATCTTCCAAGGATTCTTGATTTCCCCCACTCTACATCTTTTCTGTATTGTACCACAGATAGAATTGCATTTGCAAATAACAGTCCTCTTACACTTTCTTACAAATTTCCATCATGTATGGGTGATCGCATCATGGAGATACTTCAAACCGTCCAGCAACAGCGTATCGCTGCACTCCACCCTGCGCCTGCAGTGGGACACCACCATACCGGCCAGGCCCCCCGTGGCAACAACCCGGCATGGATATCCCAGCTCCTCCTCCATGCGGTCACACAGGCCGTCCAGCAAAGCGGCAGCGCCGTACAAAACACCGGATTGCAGACATTCCGCAGTATCCCGTCCAACCACATGCGCCGGAGAATCTAAGCTTACCGAGGACAGCAGCGCGGCCCGCTGGGTAAGCGCATCCAGGGAAATCCCCACGCCCGGCACAATGGCCCCGCCCACCATGACGCCGTTTTTATCCAGAACCGCTAAGGTAGTGGCTGTCCCCATATCCACCACAATGCAGGGATAGGAATACTTCGCCTTCGCCCCGGCACACCCGGCAATCAGGTCCGGCCCGATTGTCTCCGGATGATGAATGGCCACCGGAAGCAAATCCTTTGCAGTGTCATAGTTGATAATCAGAGGCTTTATGGAGAAGAGCTTTTCCAAGCCATGGGAAAGATACCCAGTGAGCTTGGGCACCACGGAGCTCAGCACTGCTCCGGTAATGTCAGCCCGGCACACTCCATATAAATGCAAAATATCCCGCAGCTCAATGGCATATTGATCTTCCATACGGGAAACATCCGTCGCCATACGAGATACAAACAGCAGCGTATCCCCGTCAAACACGCCCAGGGTGATATTGGTGTTCCCCACATCCAACGCTAACAGCATGAAATTGCCTCCTTTTCACCATGTGAAATCCTTGGGATACTCAGTATACCACAAATCTCACCCCCAGCAAAGGCTTCTTCGGCAAAGCCGCGTGTAAAATCTGCTCCAGGAAGCCGCTCCTTCAAAAGCGGAGGAGCCGCGGGAAAAGATTGACAAAAATCCTGCGATATGCTAGATTATAGACGACTAACACAGTCCCTGATCCAGCACAATGAGCTTGAATCAAAAGAGAGGGTGGCAACGTATGACGCTGCAGGAAGGGAACGCTGGTTCCCAGTATGTTATAAAAAAGCTAGATTTACCCGTAGAACTGGGCCGCCGCTTGGAGGCGCTGGGGCTTATCGAGGGAGCCTCTGTGGATGTGCTGCGAAAAAAGCTCCACGGTGCTATGATCATCAAAGTGCGAGGTACTCGGTTTGCTGTGGGGATGGGGATTTCCACCCACATCACTGTAACAGCGCCAAACTAAGGGGGAACATGGAAATGCCGCATGAACTATCCATTGGATTTGTGGGGAATCCCAACTGTGGAAAAACCACGCTGTTTAATGCATACACCGGCGCGAATCTGAAAGTGGCCAACTGGCCCGGCGTCACCGTGGAAAAAAAAGAGGGCGTCTTTCAATTTCATGACCACGAGTACAAACTGGTGGACCTGCCCGGCACCTACAGCCTCACTTCCTACACCATGGAGGAGCAGGTGACACGGCAATACATACTCAGCGATGACGTAGATGTCATCATCGACGTGGCAGACGCTTCGTCCTTGGAGCGCAATCTGTATTTGACCCTGCAGCTGATTGAACTTGGGAAGCCGGTCATTTTAGCCTTGAATATGATGGACATTGTCCAGAAGCGGGGTATGGAAATCGACCTGCACCGGCTGCCGGAGATGCTGGGCGTTCCTGTAATCCCAGTATCCGCCCGGCGAAAAACCGGCTTGGATATTCTGATGCACGCAGCGGCCCACCACAAGGACCGCACGGAAACAGCCACCCCCATCCACCATCATCCGGAACAAACACGTCACCGCCACGATCACCACGACGAGTATGTGATGGTCTACAGCGATGAGATCGAGGACAAGATCGACCTGCTGATGGACGCCCTGGAAAAGCGCTATCCGGAACTGGAAAACCTTCGGTGGCACGCCATCAAGCTGTTGGAAAACGACACGGAAATCACCCGGGATTACCCGGTGGATTTGCCTGAGATTTTAGACCGCAGTTATGAGCAGGAAATCATCAACCAAAAATACGACTTCATCGACGAGGTCATTCAGGAAGTCCTGGTGAACAAATCGAAAAAGGAAGCTTTCACGGACAAGGTGGACGGCCTTCTCACCCACCACATTTGGGGACTGCCTATTTTCCTGTGCATCATGGCGCTGGTGTTTTTCCTCACCTTTACCGTGGGCGACTGGCTGAAAGGGTATTTTCAGCTGGGCTTGGACGCCATCTCCTCCGGCGTATCCTTCGGTCTGGAGAGTCTCCACGTAAACGCCATGCTCACCTCCCTCATTGTGGATGGAATCATCGCCGGCGTGGGCGGCATCCTGCTGTTCCTCCCCAATATTTTTATCCTATTTTTGGCATTGGCTTTTTTGGAGGACAGCGGATACATGTCCCGCGTGGCCTACGTAATGGATGGCATCATGGGAAAGCTGGGGCTTTCCGGACGTGCGTTCATCCCCATGATCCTGGGCTTTGGCTGCACGGTACCGGCAATCATGGCGTCCCGCGCCTTGGAAAACAAGCGGGACCGGTTTAAGACGATGCTCATCACTCCCTTTATGTCCTGCAGTGCGCGTTTGCCCATCTATGTGCTTTTTTCCGAGCTCTTTTTCCCCAACAACGCTCTGTTGGTAGCCTACTCCATGTATTTGCTGGGCATTGCCGTTGCCATCTTCTGTGCATTCCTCATACACCTTGCAGACCGAAAAAAGCAAATGGAAAATTCCCTCCTCATTGAGCTGCCGGAATACAAGGCGCCCAGCGCCCGGACCATTGCCATCTATGTCTGGGAAAAAGTGAAGGACTATCTCACCAAAGCCGGCACCACCATCTTTGTGGCGTCCATTATCATGTGGATTCTCTTAAACTTTGGGCCTACCGGATATTCTCAGGACATCTCCAGCTCCTTCGGCTCCATCATCGGGCGCTTCATCGTACCCTTCTTCTCCCCCATCGGCCTGGGCTTCTGGCAAATCGTTGTGGCCTTGATTGCCGGAATCTCTGCAAAAGAAGTGGTGGTTTCCAGTACGGCAGTGCTGTTCGGTGTAAGCAGCATCACCTCTGCAGAGGGTATGAGCTCCCTGATGGCTGCATTGTCCTCCATCGGCTTTGGCGCGTTAAACGCCTACTGTCTGATGGTCTTTTGCTTACTCTATGTTCCCTGTGCTGCAACGCTGGCTACCATCAAGAAGGAGACCGGCAGTTGGACACGGGTTGGGCTTACAGCGCTGTTCCAAATCGCAGTGGCTTGGCTGGTCACCTTTGCCGTATACCACATTGGTCTGCTGTTGGTATGAGGTGATTCTATGGGAGCTTTTATTACCGGTATCCTGATAATCCTGCTGCTTGCAGCAGTGGTCCTGGCCCTGCGCAATATAAAAAAGCGAAAGGGCTGCTGCGGAAACTGCCAGAGCTGCCACGGCTGCAAGCGATAAAAAGCAAACTATGACCCCCGATGCAAAAGGGCGCCCAGTATCTTTCACACTGGGCGCCCTTTCTATATGTAAGCCGCAAAAAAGCTGGCTCTTACAACTGAATCAAGCCTTCCTCCACCATTTCCTGGGCTGCTAAGAGCATCCCCAACTGGCCACTGTGATAATTCAAACCACCCTGCATCCAAGCGGCATAGGGCTCTCGCAAAGGCGCATCTGCGGAAAGCTCAATAGAGGACCCCAAGGTAAATGCTCCGGCCGCCATGATTACCTGGCTGTCATAGCCGGGCATCTCGCTGGGCTCCGGTACCACAAAGGAATCCACGGGGGCGCCCTTTTGTACGCCCTTGCAGAAGGCCACCAAATTCTGGGGATTCTCCAGCATCATCACTTGAATGATATCCCCTCGCTTTTCCTCCGGCGCAGGAGTCACGCCAAATCCCAGCTGGGAGAACAGTGCAGAGGCAAAAACCGCTGTTTTCAAAGCCTCTCCCGCTACATGAGGAGCATGGAAGGCTCCCATGAACAGCTCACGATTGTTCCCCAGGGTGCAGCCAATCTCCCGTCCTGTGCCGGGAGTGGTCAGCCGGTAGGAGCAAAGCTCCACCAAATCATGACGGCCTGCAATATAGCCTCCTGTGGGCGCAATGCCGCCGCCGGGATTCTTAATCAGCGAACCGGCGATAATATCAGCACCCACAGCAAGGGGCTCCTCCCGCTCCACAAACTCGCCATAACAGTTGTCCACCATCACAATGGCCTTGGGAGCTTTCTTCCGGACGATCTTTACAATGGGAGCAATATCCTGCACCCGCAGGGAGGGCCGCAGAGAATATCCTCGGGACCGCTGAATGTAAATCAGCTTGTACTCCGGCGTGATCCGCTGCTCCATGGCCTCCAGGTCAGGCGTGCCATCCGGGCGCAGATCCGCCTCCTCATACTGAACCCCAAATTCTTTCAGGGAACCCGGCTCTTCCCTGCCCTCCATGCCGATCACTCCCTGAATGGTATCGTAGGGAGTTCCTGTAACGCAGAGCATCTTATCCCCTGGACGGAGCATTCCAAAAAGGGCCACCGTCAAGGTGTGGGTGCCGCTGACAAAATTGTGGCGCACCAAAGCGTCCTCCGCACCAAAGGCGTATGCATAGACCTGATCCAACACATCCCGGCCTCGATCGCCATAGCCATAACCGGTGCTGCTGACAAAATGGCTTTCGCTGACCCCTGCCCGGCTGAATGCCGCCAGCATCTTCTGCTGATTGTACCTTTGAATCGCTTCAATCTCTTGAAACTGAGGCCGCGCCAGCTCCTCCGCCCGCTGAGCAGCCTCCAGCAGCTTTGGGGCGATTTGAAAACTAGGGTAAACTTCCATGCAAATTCTCCTTACAAAGTACCATGAACCCAGGTATCGGTTTTCACGTAGCCCAGATCCCGATAAAATTCTCGATTTTTATTCTGTTCCCGGAACACATACATGGTCTTTCCAGGAAAATAGCTCTCCATCTTGCGGACAAGCTTTGTACCCAAACCGCGGCGGCGATACTCCTTTTGGACCGCCAAAGCCGATAGAATCGCTGCTCTTTCCGAAATGGAGGAAACCAGCGCACAGCCGCAAATGCCGTCCTTCAGCGGCACTGTGAGAGCCAAAGCAGCCTGATGCCGCAGCTTATGGGAGAGATCCAAATAAAAAGGCTCAAACTCCCCCACCATTCCCTCCTGGCTCAGCAGCGCGTAAATCTCTCGGATATTCGCGGAATCCAACGGCATCGGCGGGACGGGTCCCGGCTCCAGCTCCCGTTTCAATATGTCTCCTTTTGCCAGGGGCTTCAGCTTGAGCGCCTCCGCGTTACGCACAGCGCACAGGATCTGCCCAGCGCCAACCATGCGAAGGAATTGGCGGCAGCCTTCTCCATCCAGCACGGTGCCGGAGAGCAGCATAACGCCATCCACCAGGCAGTAGACCACGTTCTCATCCCAATCCACCCAAAAGCAGGCAAAGCTTTTGTCAAAGCCATAGGCCCTGGCAATCGTGGAGATCTTGCAGCCAAAGGCTGTTTTTTCGCAAAGGCGAAGAAGCGTACACTTCTCCTCCTCACTTTGCACAAAGCGGATCATCCTAACCCCCCTTTCCACAGAAAAAACGCCCCGCGAAACCGCGGAGCGCGTTGTGCCCGAGAAATTCTCTCACACCACAAAATACATCAAGATATTTGTCACAATGACCAAGACAAAAAAGCCGATCGCAATCACCTTAGTCCAGCGGGCCAAAAAGGCATCCACAGACCTTGCCTTGTTCTTGGACAGGAACGTATCTGCACCGCCAGTAACCACGCCCATGTTCTTCTGGTTGCCCTCTTGAAACAGAACAACACCGATGATGGCGATTGCAAAAATCATCAGGATAATGCCAAGTACGATTTCCAAAGCGCTCATTTTCGTCTGATTCCTCCTAAGCTCGTCCTCCAGGTAACCGGAGTCGCATCCTTGCAAAGGGCATAGATTGCCCAAGCAAAATTTCTTAAGCTATCATACCATATATGGGGGAATTTTGCAACCCACAAACGGGAAAATTTTCTTTTCCATGGTTGTATATTCTCAGCCGCACTGCCCATACTAGAAACAAGCGGTCAGGAATGCGTTTGTTGCCTGGAAGAACAAAGATGTTGTCCAAAAGGACCGGGGCCCGCATCGGCTTCGTGGAATATCTCTGTTCAAGCGGGCTCCGGCCGCTCGCCCTTTGGTTCCTCCCCACAAGGGAAGGATGCCAAAGGGCTTGATTTTGCCCAAAAAGTCTCCCGGCTGCGATTGCCGGGAGACTTTTCCATTTCATCAAATCATTTTCATCGAATCATTTCCACAACGGAGCGGGATACACCCCTTGCTCCGTCATGGCGCGGATTGCGTTTACCACCGTTTCCTTATCCTCTTTGTACGTAACACCGTACCACTTGTCCTCTGAGGAAAGCACAGTGACCTTGGCTTTGTTCTGCTCTAACAGATCGTTGACCACAAAGGGCAGATAGAACTCGGCCTTTAACGGATTCTTCGGCACATCCTCCTGGAAGAACCGAGCAAAATCCCGCTCCAGCGCCTGAGAAAATCCTCCTGTGAAGCCCCACAGGTTCATGGACACAATGGTGTCCGGAGACAGGGAGACCCAAGTCTCGCCGTCATCCTCGGTATAGGCAATGCCGTCTCCGCGTTTCTCGATATGGGTCCGCTCGGTGACGCTCTTCAGCATACCATCTTCCGTGGAGCAGACGCCTCGGGAGACATAGCCGTTTTCTGTGACAGTATTCTTCAGGTAGTAGCCCACCATTGCAAAGTGAAGCTCCTCCTCCCGGCGTTCCTCCTTCAAGAACTGATACATCTTCTCAAAAGCCTCTCTGCCGTAGAAGTCGTCGGCGTTGATCACCGCGTAAGGGGTGTCGCCCAACACGCGGGCTGCCGCCAAAGTCGCCTGACCGGTTCCCCAGGGCTTCTCCCGCCCGGCAGGAACCTCCATGTTCTCCGGCACATCCTCCAGCTTTTGAAAAACCCACTGGATCTCCATATACTTGGAGGCACGCTGGAACACAGCCTCTTGAAAATCGTCCAGGAGTTCTTCCTTGATGATGAACACGGCCTTTTGAAAGCCGGCCCGCTTAGCGTCATACAGGGAATAATCAATGATCTTTTCTCCGGAAAGCCCCACCGGGTCAATCTGCTTTAAGCCGCCATAACGGCTGCCCATCCCGGCGGCCATGATGACAAGTACAGGTTCCTTCACGATGCAACGCATCCTTTCTGAAATATTACACCCCAGTATAGTATGGGGATCTTTCCTCATAAATAAACCGGCTGATGTGCTGTGAAGCAGCCGTCAAATCGTATTCATAGGCCCAAGCGCCGGATTCCAAGGTGACGCCATAGGCTTGCTCCTCTTCACCAGGAATGGAAAGCGTCTCCAAATGCAGCCCGCCAAGGACAATGGGCATCATGCCAAGCATATCCCCCACGTTCAAGGAGGTCTCGCACATGACGGAAACCTTGCGGACCAGCCCAGGATATTGGAAAATATTCTTTTTCTTCAGGCTATCCAGCAGAGCGCTGAGCACTTGCTGCTGGCGGGAGGCTCGCACATCATCGCTGTCGATATATCGGATTCGGGCGTAAGCAACAGCCTGGTTGCCGTTTAAATGATAGGTCCCATCTTGATAGGGGCCGTTTATCAGGTCGATTTCATCATAAATATTGGGAATAAAATCTGCGGATACGATTTTTCCGGGATTCTCCTGGCTGAGATTCCACAGGTTTTCATTGAGCTGATAGACCTCATCCGCAGTCAGCTCCATGTCCACACCGCCAAAGGCGTCCACGATCTCCGCCATCTGATAGAAATTGACCGTGACATAATTCTTGATATCAAGGTTAAAGTTCTGGTTCAAGGTCTTGATGGCCAGCTCCGGCCCGCCATAGGCATAGGCATGGGTGATCTTATCGTAACCATAGCCCTCAACCGCCACCTCGCTGTCGCGCAGGATCGAGGTGAGCTTCAACGTGTGATGACGATTATCCACAGAGAGGATCATCACCACATCGGAGCGGCCCGTATTGGAATCCTCCCGCGCATCCAAGCCGAAAAGAGCTATGTTCGTAATCTGCGGATCGGATACAGCGCTGCTCGAGATCCCCAACGCATCCGGATTTTTTGTGATAGAGGTCATGGTAAGCCCGCTGAGCATATAAACGATGCTCCCCGTCACCACCAACACCAGCACCAGAAAAACAGCCGCCACTTTTTTTCCGATGCTTTTCTTTTTCCTTGCGGGACGGCTGGAGCTGTACACATCCTGCCCGCTGCTTCCACGAGCTCCCTGTCTGGCAGCCGTTCGGCTATTCTTCTGCGATTTCTTCTCTTTTTTCACAGCCTTTTGCCCTGCCCTGCGTTTCGCGGAGGAAGAGTAGCTGGAGATATCTTGGAAATCGTCGCCTTCCCGCCAATTCCGGGCAGGCTGTTCATAGTAATAATTGTCCCGCAGCGGCTCCCGGCGAGGCTTGGAGCCGCCATTCCCCCGGGTTGAGCGGGAAGCCCCGTGACGGGGCCCATTTGTATATTCTTTCTTTCCCATTCCCATTCTCCCCGCTATTCTTTAACCGTCTACAGCCTGACTGGCATCCGGCCGCTGGGAGGTGTCGCCGTACTCTTCCCAATAGGGAGAATCCTCCTCATACACAAAGGCACTGATGCGCTCAGCGGCCTGGGAAGGGTCGTAGATCATGTGATAGACGTTGTTGATCAGCTGGTCGATCAAATCGGTCTCATACTCTATATTGGGCACGCTGATGCTGTGAATGGAGAAGCCGCTCACCAAAATCGGCGCCATGGACATCACATCGGACAGATCCAGGGAGGTCTCGCAATAAGGCATCATTTGCTTGATCACATTGGGGTAATCGGAAAAGTTCAAATCCGCCACCTTATCCACCAACGCGGAGAATACCGTTTGCTGCCGCACCACACGGGCATAGTCGTTGCCAACGTTGCGGATACGCCCATAGGCCACCGCCTGGTTTCCGTTGAGATGATAGGTTCCGTCAGCGTATTCCCCATACAGCAGGTTGATCTCTCCATTTACATCCGTGATATAATCGGAATTGGTGATCACCGGATAGCTCTTGCCCTCCGCAGTGCCGTTCTGGAGGTCGTACTCCTGTTCTTCTTTCACCTCTTGGCTGAGCGCCCACAGGTTCGCATTCAGCTCATAGACCTCGTCCGCAGTCATGGTGATATCCACACCGCCAAAGGCATCCACAATAGCGGCCATATTCGCAAAGTTCACTGTGACGTAGTCGCGGATATCCAAGCCAAAGTTTTGGTTCAAGGTACGGATGGCCAGCTGCGGACCGCCTAAATTATAGGCCGCATTGATTTTATCCGTATAGTAAACATATTCCCCGTTGAAGCGTTCGCCGTCGATTGTCACCTCGCTGTCGCGAAGAATCGACGTCAGCTTGAGCTTTTGATGCTTATTGTCCACTGTGAGAACCATCACCACATCGGAACGTCCGGAAAACTCGCTGCTGCGGGAGTCCACGCCAAACAGCGCTATATTCTTGATGCTGTCATCCATAACAATGCTTTCCGCATCAATGCCCAGCGTATCGTTATCTTTAGCGATGGTGGTGGTGGTCAAGCCAGCCAATAAATTGGTAGAAGCATAGATCATCCCACTGCCGCACAAAATAAAGGCCAAGCAAAAAAAGACTGCAATGCCGCGAAGCACTGCTCTTCCCCTTCGATTTTTCCTGCGCTTTTTGTATTCCTTGGAGGAAGAATAACTGGAAACATCCTCGAAAGCTTCGGACTGACTGTGGTTCCTTCGCGCCATAGGCGTATCCTCCTAATTGACATAATTTATTTCTATTATACTGAAAACAGCTGGTTCCGTCAATGACTCTGTTTCGGATTCCGAAAGACAATCAGCTTGCTGAATACGTAATTGACGATCACGACAATGATATTTGACAGCAGCTTCATCACCTTATCATTGATCTTCAGGGTTCCAACGCCTATTCGCATACAGAACAAATCCAACACAAAAGAAAAGGCGCGGCACCCAAAAAACCGGACCATCTCCCAGAAAATAGCAGAAAAGCCTTTTGCCTTACTATCAAACACCCAAATGCGGTTGGTGACATACGCAAAAAGAATGGCTGCAATTTGAGCAATCGCGGTTGCCCACAAATAGGATACCTGGCACCAATCAGCCAGCAGCCAATAACCGCCCCAATTCACCACAGTGGTCAAACCACCAAAAAACACATAAAGAATCACTTCTTTATATTTTAAAAACAACGCTTTTAAGCCTTCCATA
>CAUWLU010000028.1:0-31675 GCA_963559705.1 uncultured Acutalibacter sp. | reverse complement strand
CATGTGCACCTAATTCAATTTTTAATGTGTCCAGAATCCTGGGTACATATCATATCCCCGCCGCCCTCTTAGGCAACTACGCTACTTTCCAGTTGGAATTTATTTTACAGTAACCAGCTCATACTCCCGGGTGCCCAGGCCCAGCTTGACGCCGTGATCCAGGCAGCTGACCCAGTTGGTGTCCGGGTGAGTATCCGTGAAATGGTCGTGATGGCACTGGTCCCGTTCATCCAAAACAGAGCCGGGTACGCTGGGCTGAGCGTTTACCGCATCGGCACAGGCCTGGTCCAGGGCGATGGGATCGAAGGAGGCGAACATACCCACGTCAGGCACGATGGGCAGATCGTTCTCGCTGTGGCAGTCACAGTAGGGAGAAACATCGATAACCAAGCTGATGTGGAAACTGGGCTTGTCCTTGACAACCGCCCAGGTGTATTCTGCGATCTTGCAGTTGAGGATGTCGTTTGCCTCATCGCTGGCAGCCTGGACAGCGTCCACGGGGCAGCGGCCGATGCAGCGGCCGCAGCCCACACACTTGGAGTGGTCAATGGAAGCCTTCCGGTCGGTGATGGTGATCGCGTTGTGGGCGCAGTCCTTTTGACAGGAGCCGCAGCCAACACACATCTCCTGCGCCACGTAGGGCTTGCCGGAGCTGTGCATCTCCATCTTGCCTGCCCGAGAGCCGCAGCCCATGCCGATGTTCTTCAGGCAGCCGCCAAAGCCAGTGGCCTCATGGCCCTTAAAGTGGGTCAGGCTGATGAACACGTCGGCATCCATAACAGCGGTGCCGATCTTGGCCTCTTTCACGTAGTCGCCGTCGATGGGCACCAGGGTTTCGTCCGTGCCCTTCAGGCCGTCGCCAATGAGAATCTGGCAGCCGGTGGACATGGGAGAGAAGCCGTTGACCTGGGCGGATTCCAAATGATCCAAGGCGTTTTTGCGCCCGCCCACATACAGCGTGTTGCAATCGGTGAGGAAGGGCTTGCCGCCCAGCTCTTTTACAAGGTCGGCCACCACCTTGGCATAGTTGGGCCGCAGGAAGGCCAGGTTTCCAGGCTCGCCGAAGTGCAGCTTGATGGCGGCATACTTGTTCTGGAAGTCGATGTTCTGCATACCGGCAGC
Source organism: uncultured Acutalibacter sp. (assembly GCA_963559705.1). GTDB lineage: Bacteria > Bacillota > Clostridia > Oscillospirales > Acutalibacteraceae > Acutalibacter. The sequence continues at coordinate 30,553 of CAUWLU010000028.1, read as the reverse complement.
CAGAAGCAGCTTGCGCAGCTTTTGCAGCAGGTTGCAGTCAAAGCTGGTGCGAAGGTTGGTGAAATAAACTTTCGATTTTTCCATGGGAGATGCTCCTTTATGTGAGATGTAGAAAAATTCCGATCCTCAAAATATCAGTATAAGACGTGAAGCTGGGTTTAAGTCAAGAGGATACTGGGATCATTTTGCTTCGGACTTTTTGGATCTGGCCTTTGCAGCCAGCTTTTCTCCATTGGGGCCGACGCCGGCCTTTTTGCAGAAGGAAGCCATGGAGCAGTTCTCGCACAGCGCCTTCCGGGCAGTACATACGGCTCTGCCGTGTAGCACCAGCCGATGGCAGAAGTCATTGGACTCCTCCGGGGGCAGCACGGCTCGCAGGTCCTGCTCCACCTTTTCAGGAGCTGTGTTCTTGGTCAGTCCCAGCCTTCCGGTGATGCGGATGCAGTGGGTGTCCGTGACCACCGCAGGCTTGTGGTAAATGTCCCCCACAATCAGATTGGCGGTCTTGCGGCCCACGCCGGGAAGCTGAATCAGCGCCTCGATGGTGTCCGGGACAACGCCCCCAAACTGATCCCGGATCATCCGGCACATCCCCAAGATATCCTTACTCTTGGTGTTGTAGAATCCGCAGGAGCGGATCAGCTCCCCGATCTCCTCCTCCGTACCCTGGCAGAAGGCTTCCAAAGTGGGAAACCGGGCGAACAGCCCCGGGGTGACCAGATTCACCCGGGCATCGGTGCATTGGGCGGAAAGCCGTGTGGCGATCAGCAATTGCAAAGGGTCCTGATATTCCAGAGAACAGACGGCATCGGGATACTCTACCTTTAAGGCGTCCACCGCAAGGCGGGCCAGCTCTTTTTTTGTCATGGAACGCGCTCCTTTCAGCAGATCTTTCCTCTATTGTACAAGGTTTTTCGCAATGCCGCAAGCTTTTCGCGGTTGGGCGTTGCGGGGAAGGGATTTTTTCGGTATAATAAGGAAAACGTCCCGCGGGGAATTTGAGTGCAGAAAGGAAGTAGACCCCATGTTCAATGATCTGATGGACACCATTGGTTTTGTGACAGAAGCCGACCCGGAAGTGGGCCAGGCCATGGAAAAGGAGCTGGCCCGGCAGCGCCGGAATCTGGAGCTGATTGCATCGGAAAACATCGTCTCTCCTGCCGTTATGGCGGCAATGGGCTCTGTGCTGACCAACAAGTACGCCGAGGGCTATCCCGGCAAGCGGTACTACGGCGGCTGCCAGTGCGTGGACATTGTGGAGGACATCGCCAGACAGCGTGCCTGCCGGCTCTTTGGCGCTGAGCATGCCAACGTGCAGCCCCACTCCGGCGCCCAGGCCAATCTGGCAGTATATTTTGCCCTGCTTCAGCCCGGCGACACGGTGCTGGGCATGAACCTGGCCGAGGGCGGCCATCTGACCCATGGCTCTCCTGTGAATATGTCCGGAGCGCTGTACAACTTTGTGCCCTACGGCGTGGACCCCGAAACCGGCCGCATCGACTATGAGAAGCTCATGGCCCAGGCGATGGAAGTGCGCCCCAAACTGATTGTGGCCGGTGCCAGCGCTTACCCCAGAGCCATCGACTTCCAGAAGTTCCGAGAGATCGCCGATGCCTGCGGCGCTTACCTCATGGTGGACATGGCCCACATTGCCGGTCTGGTGGCGGCTGGGGTCCATCAAAACCCGGTGCCCTACGCCGATGTGGTGACCACCACCACCCACAAGACTCTCCGCGGGCCTCGGGGCGGCATGATCCTCTGCCGGGAACAGCACGCCAAGGCCATTGACAAGGCCATTTTCCCCGGCAGCCAGGGCGGCCCCTTGATGCACATTATCGCCGCCAAGGCCGTCTGCTTGGGCGAGGCTTTGCAGCCCGCTTTTCAGGAGTACGGCAAGCAGGTGGTCAGCAACGCCCAGGCTCTGGCAAAGGGTCTTTTGAGCCGCGGCGTCAAGCTGGTCTCCGGCGGCACGGACAACCACCTGATGCTCATTGACCTGAGCGACAGCGAGCTCACCGGAAAAGAGCTGGAGCGCCGCCTGGATGAGGTGTATATCACTGCCAACAAGAACACGGTCCCCGGGGAGAAGCGCAGCCCCTTCACCACCAGCGGCGTGCGGCTGGGAACTCCCGCCGTCACCACCCGCGGCTTGAAGGAAGAGGACATGGACGAGATCGCTGCCTGCATTGCCCTGTGTATGGAGGACGGCTTTGAGGAAAAAATCGACGCCATCCGCGCCCGGGTGGACGCCATTTGCCAAAAGCATCCCCTCTATCAGTAAGCGCGGGGTCCTTCCGGAACCTTTCGAAACCATTGGCTGGGGATGCTGCTTATGGCAGCATCCCCTTTGCGTTTTTCAGCAAAAGGAGCAGGCTTCTTCCCGAAAGTATGTTCGCGGAAAACTGTTGCACTTTTTTTGGAAAAATGCTAGAATAGGCCATATCAACCAGGAACGTAAGGAAGGGGGGAGCTTCATGGCAGCGCCATTGGCAGACCGCGTGCGGCCCGCCGCATTGGAGGATGTGGTGGGACAGCAGCATCTCTTGGGGCAAGGCCGGGTCCTGCGGCGGATCATCCAGTCCGGAGAGGTGCCCAACATGGTCTTTTACGGGCCGTCGGGAGTGGGGAAAACAACGGTGGCCTCCATCATTGCCAAAAATACAAAACGGCACTTGATAAAGCTCAACGGCACCACGGCCTCCACTGCGGACATCAAGGAGGCCGTGGCCAGCACCAACACCCTGGAGGGAATCCACGGCGTGCTGCTCTATCTGGATGAGATCCAGTATTTCAACAAGAAGCAGCAGCAGACCCTGTTGGAGTTCATTGAAAACGGCTCCATCACGCTGATCGCCTCCACCACGGAGAACCCCTATTTTTACGTATATAACGCCATACTCAGCCGCTCCACGGTGTTTGAGTTTAAGCCCGTGGGCAAGGAGGATATTGAGCAGGCGGTGGAGCGGGCCTTTCGCATCCTGGCCCAGGAGGACGGCAGGCCGATTTTGCCGGAGGAAGGCGTGAGCGCCTATATTGCCGGTCACTGCGGCGGGGACGTCCGAAAGGCCATGAACGCTGTGGAGCTGTCCGTCCTGGCCTGTGACAGCGGCGGCCCCCATGTGGAGGTGTCCCTGGACGCTGCCAAGGAGCTGACCCAGAAAAGCGTCATGCGCTACGACAAGAACGGCGACGAGCATTACGACCTCATGTCGGCCTTTCAAAAGTCCATGCGCGGCTCGGACCCGGATGCTACGGTCCACTACCTGGGACGTTTGCTGGAGGCGGGAGATCTGCCCTCGGTGTGCAGACGGCTGCTGGTCTGCGCCTGTGAGGATGTGGGGTTGGCCTGGCCCCAGATCATCCCCATTGTGAAGGCGGCAGTGGATTCCGCACTGATGGTGGGGCTGCCGGAAGCCCGCATCCCCCTGGCGGACGCTGCGGTGCTGGTGAGCTTGGCGCCCAAGTCCAACGCGGCCTACTCTGCCTTGGACCGGGCCATTGGCGATATCCGGGCAGGAAAGGCCGGGCCCATCCCCAGGAACCTGCAAAACAAGCATTACGACTCCGCTGAGGTGGAGCGCAAGGGGCAATTCTACCAATATCCCCATGACGCCCCCCATCATTGGCTGCCCCAGCAGTATTTGCCGGACAATCTGTTGGGTGCCCACTACTTCCAGTATGGGGAAAGCAAAACCGAACAGGGCTTTCGGGCGTATTGGGACAGGATTAAGCATAATGGAACCTGACAGGCTGTATGATGGAACAGAAGCACGACATCGATAAAGGAGGCACGGAGCAATGAAACCCCAGGTTTTGAACAATCTCTCTTATGGAATGTACGCCATTGGCGTCAAGGACGGCAAGCGTCCCAATGCCTGTATCGTCAACACGGTGATGCAGATTTCCAAGGCAACTCCCTCCCAGGCAGCGCTGGTAGCTGTGGCCATGAGCAAGGAAAATTACAGCTGCCGCTGTGTGGAGCAGGAGGGGATTTTCTCCATCTCCGTGCTCAGCCAGCAGACCCCTGCCACGGTGATCGGCGCGCTGGGGTTTGTCTCTGGCAAGGATACGGACAAACTGGAAAATGTGCGCCATAAGGTCCTGGTGGAAGGCGTGCCCGTAATCAAGGAGAACACCTGCTGCTGGTTCCTTTGCCGCGTTCTGGATAAAATGGAGACCAAGGAACAGGTGGTGTTCGTGGCTGAAATTTTGGCAGGCAGCGATGAGGCCGTGGGCGTCCCCATGACCTACCAGTATTACGTGGAGAATCTTGGAGGAGCGTCGCCCAAGCATTCCCCCACCTATCTGCCCCCCGCCCGCACCTTTGACAAATCCAGCGGCGAGAGCTTTGTCTGCTCTGTGTGCGGGTATGTGTACAACGACCCCAACTTCAGCTTTGAGGAGCTGCCCGCAGACTGGACCTGCCCTGTCTGCAAGATGCCCAAAAAGGCCTTCGTCAGAAAGAAGTAAGCCGCTTTTCTCGGGAGCTCCGCCTCTTTCCGAAGGATGCCAGAAAGCCCAGCTGTTCTTTTTGAGGGACAGCGTTTGCTCCCTCCCTTACAAGTGGATAAAGGGGAAAAACCAACCGGTTGCAGTTGGTTTTTCCCCTTTTTTGTTTATCCGGACATCCGGCGGCGCGTTTGCGCTGTTGAAACCCTCGCCCCCTCAGCCGGTGAATTTCAAATCAATATCGCCCATCTCTGTGACCGCCATCAGCTCCCCCCGGCCGCCGGTGATCTGATTGGTCAAATTGCAGACCCCCAGCTCCGTTTCCACGGTGATCCGGTAATCCTCTTGCACCCCTTGGATGGTACCAGTGATATTGCCAGCCTCTGCGGTGAGGGAGATATCCAGGCTTTTCAGGCGCTTCAGCTCCACATCCCCCATATCCGCGGTACATTCCACCAAGCCGTCAACAGCCACTTCCTTCAGGATGCAGCTGCCCAGATCTGTCTCTGCGGTCAAGCTCTCAAAGGTGCTGTCCGTCAAGGTCACATCGCCGGAGCTGCTGGTCACCGAACTCTTTCCAAAGCCGCAGCCAGCGGCTGTCACAGCACCCATTTCATTTTCCAGCGTGAGCTCTTTTCCGGTGCAGTCCTCCAGCTCCACATCACCCATGGACTGGGCCACGGTCAGCTCCTTGGAGGCGGAGACCTCCTCCAGCTTCACATTGCCAAGGCTGCAATCCAGGGTCACCTTCTCCGCTTTCAGCCCCATCAGTGTGATGTCCCCGCAGCCTGCTTCCACATACAGGGAACTCAGCAGCTTCTCCGGCACGGTGATGACCACATCCCAGTCCCCCTCCGGGTAGAAGTGGAACATCTGGAACCAGTTCCAGCCGCCCTGCCAGTCGCTGGTGCCGGTGTCCAGGGATTCCACCATCAGGATTCCATTTTGCACATACACTTCATACACGCTGTCACACGCAGCCCGTACCTCCACCTCTTGGGCGTCTTTGGAGGAGCTTCCCTGAATCGTGACGCTGCCCATGGATGCATGCACCTCGATGGCGTCCACTGTGTCCACCGGGTAGCCCACCGTGATGGGAGCCACCGCTCCGCCCCGGGGATGGGTAAAGGCGTTCAGGTTCATGCCCATGACCACGTATCCCGCTCCGATCATCAGGAGCCCCACGCCCAGCAGGATGCAGCCCGCTAAAGCACTGATTTTGAAAAAGCGTTTCTTCCTCTGACTCATACTGCTGCCCTCCCCTTCTTCATCAAGCTTTTCCGCAGCCACCGCCACAGATTCTTCCCGGCCTTCCCAGTGACCTTTCCGGTAAAGTAGAATCCCAGAGCGCACAGGATGGCCAGCCCCAGCATTGCCACGGAAGCTCCCATCTGGAACAGTCCGGCCCCCACTCCCCCGGAGAACAGGCCCACATCAAAGGCCAGGAACGGCGCGCCCACAGCACCCCAAACGGCTCCCGCCAGAAGGCTCAAGGAAAGCACCCCCAGCACAAACGCAGGAAGAAACAGGCAGATATACGCGCAGAGCAGCACCAGCGCAGCAGCCAGCACCAAGCTGCCCCACAGGGGGAATCCCAACACCAGCAGCACGATCAGCCAGACCTTCCTGCCCGCGCCGGTGGAGCCAGGCGCCTCCTCCTCTCCCAGGATCTCCCGGGCCACCTCCGTTGGGTTTCCCAGCGAGGAGACCGCGTCCTCCTCGCTCTGACCGTCCTCCATGCGGTCGTCGATCAGCTCGTCATAATAGCTCAATGTGCGATAGCGCTCGTCCCTGGACAGGGTGTGCAGCGCTGCCGACAGTTCATTTAAAAACACCTGCTTGGTCATGGTGTCCCATCCTTTCTCCCCTCATCCCTGGGTGTTTCCTGATTCTGAGAGCCGGCAATGTACCGATACGCGCGCATGACATCCTGCCATTCCACCAGAAAGTCCCGGATGCGCTGCCGTCCCCCGTCGGTCAGGCGGTAATATTTGCGCAGACGGCTGTTGTGCTCCATGGAATAGGTGGTGACGCATCCTGCGGCCTCCAGCCGTTTTAGGATGGGATACAAGGTGGACTCCGAGATCTCCACAATGGGCGATACATCCTTGATGATCTGGTACCCGTAAGAGTCCCGCTCCTGAAGCGCCACCAGCACACAGACGTCTAAAAGACCCTTTTTCAACTGGGCGTCCATACGCTCTCTCCTTTCCTCTGTGTTCACTGATATTATATATTGCATAGTATACTGCGTCAAGAGGTATTTCTTTCGTCTTTCTTACAAAGGCCCTGCAAAAACAAAAAGGCTGCCCTCCATGAGAGTTCCCTCATGGAAAGACAGCCTCTTGTTACAGTTCAGAAAAAAGCTTCCGCAGCCGCAAAGCCCGGCGCAGATTTTGCAATCACTCCTCCGCTTTCTTCCGCTTCTCGCCAATGCTGAGGAGCAGGTTCAGCAGGATGCCAAAAATCGCCGCACCGGCAATGCAGGGGATCTGGATGCCAAAGAAGGGCACGTTCCCGCCAAATGCGTACTGGCCGCCGATGCCGATAATCATAATCGAAGCAATCACAGCGATATTCTTGGAGGAGAACATATCCACCTTTTTATCAATCATGATGGCAAAGCCCTGGGCCGCAATGGCGCCGAACAGGTAGACCTCCAAACCGCCGATCACCGCCAGAGGAATGCCGTAAATCACCTGGATCAGGGGAGTGAAGAAGGAGATCACCATGGCGAAGATGGCGGCTGCGGCCAGAACCGGCACAGAGAACACCTTGGTGATGGCCATGGTGCTGATGTTCTCGCCATAGTTCGTACCGGCAGGTCCGCCCACGAAACCGGAGATCATATCACAGATGCCGTCGCCAATGAGGTTGCGGTCCAGCAGGTTGATCAGCTCGTACTTTTTCTTGCTGCCCTTGCGCTTGGCCACATCATTGACATAGACATCCAGCTGGTACATGTGGGCAGTGGATTCCGGGATGGTGGCGATGGCAATGGGCATGATGGCTGCCACAGCCGTCCAGCTCACCTTGGGGAGAGAAAACGCCGGCACAGCAAAAATGGAGCCGTCCCCCAGCTTCCAAATGGAGGCGTCCAATGCGGCTTCGGGCACGCTCCGGAACAGGTTCGCCCAGCCCCCAGCATAGATGATCCCTGCCAAAGCGCTGCCGGTGAGCACGCCCAGCAGCAGGGGCAGCTGCCCCAAAAAGCCCTTGAGGTAACGGGCGTAAAGGATGGTGGAAAGCAGCGTGACCAGGGCCACAGCGGTCCAAGCCACAGTTTCCGCAGTCAGCTCTGCAGTGGCGGGGATGGCGTCGCTTAAAGCGTTGCCCGCCAAAGTCAGGCCGATAATCATGGCCACAGGACCTGTGATGGAGGCCGGCAGGATGGTTTCTACCACCTTCTTGCCGAAGTACCGCACCAAAAGGCCCGCCGCGATGCTCACCAGGCCCGAGAAGATGATGCCGAACTGGGCATACTGGATGGCCTCTGTGGGCAGAATGCCATCCACCTTCTCAAACCCCTCGGCAGCGCACATGCTGGAGATGGCCGTGAGGTACGCAAAACTGGAGCCATAATAGAGAGGGATCTTCTTGCCGGTGATGAGGATGAAGCAGAGGGTGGCAAGGCCGCTGGCAAAGATGGTGGTGGAGACCTGGAATCCGGTTACCAGCGCCACTGTGACCGTGGCCGGGAACATAACGATCACCTGCTGAATGGCATACAGGATCAGCTTAGCAAAGCTCGGACGCTCTTCCGGCAGATACCCTACCGCATTTTGTTGTTGGTTCATTTGCAACGATTCCTTTCCTGGACGGCGGCCGCCCCAACCGTCCAAAAGCGGGGAGCGTCCACGGTGATTTGACTGAATTCGTCTTAGTATAGTATATTTTCCCGTTTTTTTCAATAATTTCTTAACAGAAAGTTCACAAAGCAAATCCTCCTGCCCAGAATCACGATTCCGCCAAAATCTCCCGGATTTCCCGCTCTGCCTCCTGCACCTCCTTCTGAAAGGCAAGGGAAGAAACCCGCAGCGCGCCGCTGCCCAGGATAATCAGCTGCTCCGTGGCGTCGGAGGTCACCACCCGCGTGCGATAGTGCCGGGCAATCCGATGGGTGACCTTTTCAATGTACATATCTGCGGTTTCGGCTTCCTTTGTGTAAACCACATTCAGATTGTGATACTTCTCCACGGAACCCACCCCGCCCTTGACCTTATAGGCGTCAAACACCAGGATGGGCACACACTGGCGATAGGCCGCAAAATTGCACAGGATATCCATCAGCCTGCCCCGGGCAGCCTCCAGATTCTCCCCAGCCAGGGCCTTGAGATCCTCCCAAGCAAAAATCACATTGTATCCGTCCACCAGCAGATGCTCCGGGCCCTCCTGTTGGGGACGCCGGGCTCCTTGGGGTGACAGCTTCAGCTCTTGGGGACGTTTCTTCTGGGGCCGCATGGCCTGAAGGGGGTCCCGCTTGATGGGACCGTAGGTCCGCTCAAAAATGGCCATCAGCTCTTTGTCCTGGGCCAGGGTCGCCCGATACGCCTGGGCTCGGACCTCCACTGGGCGGGGCTCCTCCTGCTCTGCCTCCTGCGCCGCCCGTGCCATGCGCTCCCCACGGGCCAGGACGCTGGGCAAATGCATGTGGGAGGGCACCTTGTCCCAGCGGACCATCACACCGGCCCCATGGCTGCAAAATACGGAATCCGCTGTGTTCTCCAAATCGCCGTCAATATCATAGGCGGCCCGGTCTATGACCTCCTGGCTATTGTGACAGGGAGCATACCCCACCGGCAGACAGGACAGCTGTCCCCGCCCCTTGGAATAGGCGGTAACCTCCCGGGCATAGCCCCGCATCGCTGCCACGGGGGCCTTTCCTGTGAGGACGGCCTCCTCCCCTTGGGTGACCGGCGGCTCGAACTGGGCGCAGAGCCTGGGCATATCTGCCAAGGCCCTGCCCAGGCAGTCCGCTGGCAGGCGCAGGGTGAACTCATACCAAGGCTCCAGCAGCTGGCAGGCGCCCTGAGCCTGGGCCGTGCGAAGTCCCTGCCGCACCGCCCGATAGGTTGCCTGACGGAAATCCCCGCCCTCGGTGTGCTTGATGTGCGCCCTGCCCGCCGCCAGGGTCAGCTTCACATCTGTCAAGGGCGCGCCGGTCAGTGGGCCAATGTGGGTTTTCTCTGCCAGGTGGGTCAGGATCAGCCGCTGCCAGCTTCCGGCCAAATCGTCCTCCCGGCAGGAGGTGTCGATCTCCACGCCGCTGCCCGGGGCGCCCGGCTCTATGAGCAGGTGGACCTCGGCGTAATGCCGCAGAGGCTCGTAATGGCCAACGCCCTCCACGCGCTGGGTGACCGTCTCCTTGTAAAGGATGCCCCCCTCGTCAAAGGTGACGGCAAGCCCGAACCGCCGCTGCAGCACGCTTTGGAGGATCTCCAGCTGGATCTCCCCCATCAGCTGCAAATGGAGCTGTCCCAAGCGCTCATCCCACACCACATGGAGCAGGGGGTCCTCCTGCTCCATCTCTCGGAACTGCCCCAGAACCGTATGCACGTCGCACCCCTTGGGCAGGATCACCCGATACCGCAGGACAGGCTCCAGCGCCGGAGCGGAGGCGTCCCTCTCAAAGCCCAGGCCCTCTCCGGGATAGGCGTTCCCCAGCCCGGTCACTGCCACAACCATGCCGGGCAGGGCCTTTTCCAGCGATTGGAATTTTGCCCCGGAATACAGCCTCAGCTGATCGGCCTTGCTGGTCCAGGCCGTCCGGGCGTCCTTCCGGGCAGAAAGCTCTGTCTTTACCTTCAGCTCCCCGCCAGTGACCTTCAGCCAGGTTAGCTGCGTACCGGAATCGTCCCGGGTCACCTTAAAGACCCGAGCGCCAAAGTCCTCCCGCTGGGGAAGGGGCTGCGTCAGCTGCTCAAAGGCGGAAAGCAGTGCATCCACGCCCTCCAGCTTCAGGGCAGAGCCAAAAAAGCAGGGAAACAGCTTCCGCTGAGCCACCGCCCGAGCCAACTGGCTGTGGGTGGGGTTCTCCCCCGCCATCACAGTCTCCAACAGCTCCTCGCTGCACAGGGCCAGCTCCTCCTCACAGTCCGGGGACTGGATATCCACGCAGCCGTCCCCAAACCGGCGGCGAAGCTCCTCCATCCGGCCCTGACGGTCCGCCCCTGCCAGGTCCATCTTATTGATAAACAGGAACACCGGCACCTGATACCGTTCCAGCAGCCGCCAAAGGGTTTCCGTATGGCTCTGCACGCCGTCGGTGCCGCTGATGACCAGGACGGCGTAATCCATCACCTGCAACGCCCGCTCCGCCTCTGCGGAAAAGTCCACGTGGCCCGGAGTGTCCAACAGGGTCAACTGGGCTTGGGGCAGGGCCAGCACCGCCTGCTTGGAAAATATGGTGATCCCCCTGGCCCGCTCCAGGGCGTCCGTATCCAAAAAGGCGTCCCGATGATCCACCCTTCCCAGCTTCCGCAAAGCCCCCGCCCGGTAGAGCATGGCCTCGCTCAGGGTGGTCTTGCCCGAGTCCACATGGGCCAATATGCCGATCACCAGCCGTTTTTCCCTTTGTGCCTTTGCCTGTCCCTTCTGATCCATCCCGTTGTCCCCCTGTGTAAGCTGCGGCACGCCAGCGCCGTATTTTTTTATTATACCTCAAGAGAGCGCCCCTTGTACAGTGGCTCTTTTTCCAGCGGAATCCCACGCTTGCCCCTTGCGGAACCCAAATCCCCTTGCTATAATAAAAACAAATGTTTGATAGAAGGGAGAAGGCGTCATGGATATGTTAGCGAAGCTCAACAGCGCCCAACGGGAGGCTGTCACCACCACCGAGGGCTTTGTGCGGGTCATCGCCGGGGCCGGCTCCGGCAAAACCAGGGCCCTCTCCCACCGGTTTGCCTTTTTGGTCAACGAGCTGGGCATCCTCCCCGGGAACATCCTGTGCGTCACCTTCACCAACAAGTCCGCAGGTGAGATGCGCCAGCGGATTCACCGGCTCACCGGGGACAACGATACCGGCTACGTCAACACCTTCCACGGCTTCTGCGTCTCCGTGCTGCAGGAGGACAGCCATGCTGTTCAATACCCCAAGAGCTTTTTGGTGCTGGACAACGGCGACATCGACTCCATGCTGCAAATCATCTACGAGGAGCGGAACCTCACCCTGCGGGACATGACCTTCTCCAAGGCCAGGGATATGATCGAGATACGCAAGCTGCAGAAGGAGCCGGACTACTATCGGGACATGATCGATATGTCCCTGGAAACCCTCAAGGAAAAGTACAACAGCGCCGTTTCTCCCGAGGACATCATCTTTTACGGCTACCTCTATCAGGAGAAAAAATGCTTTGGCCTGGACTACAATGACCTGATTACCTTTTCCCTGTACATCTTCCAAGAGCATCCGGACATCCGCTTGAAATGGCAGCAGCGTCTGGAATACATCATGATCGACGAATTCCAGGATATCGACCAGCTGCAGTACAAGCTGATGAAGGTGCTCTGCGGCTATCACAAAAACCTGTTCATCGTGGGGGACCCGGACCAGACCATCTACACCTGGAGAGGCGCCGACGTCAAGCTCCTGCTGGACTTTGACAAGGAGTTCCCCGGCACAAGGACCATCCTCATGATGGAGAATTACCGCTCCACTCCCCAGATTCTGCAAACAGCCAACTCCCTCATCGGCAAAAACCAGCACCGCATCCCCAAGGAGCTGATCCCCACCCTGCCCGCCGGGGAGCCGGTGACCTGCTGCCTGGCAGAAAATCAGGACGCCGAAGCCCAGTGGATTGCCGGACAGATGCAGCAACTCCATGACCAGGGCACGCCCTATCGGGACATGGCGGTGCTCTACCGGGCGCATTACGTCACTCGGGCAGTGGAGCAGGCCTTGCTGGAACACGAGGTCCCCTACACCATCTACAGCGGCGTGCAGTTCTTCCAGCGGATGGAGGTCAAGGACGCCCTGTGTTATCTGCGGATGATCGCCTATCAGGACGATCTGTCCTTCCTGCGGATTGCCAACGTGCCCAAGCGCAGCCTGGGGAAACGGCGGATGGCCTTTTTGCAGCAGGCAGCCGAGGAGACGGGCTGTTCCCTCTATCAGGCATTGGAGCGCAACGTGGACGGCCCCCTGTTCCAGGGGACCAAGGCGTGGTCCTTCCTCAGCTTGATTCGGAAATTCTCTCAAAGCTACGAAGAGCGGCCGGTGTCCGAGGTCCTTTCGGCGCTGCTCAACGAGAGCGGCTATGAGGAGATGCTCCGCACAGAGGGCAGTCAGGAGCGGCTGGACAATCTGGCAGAGTTGAAACAGTCCATCTACGAATTTGAGACCACTTGCGGAGAAGAGGTCACCCTGCCCCACTATTTAAACCATGTGGCGCTGTTCACCAACGCCGACACCGGTGAGCCCGGCGACCGGGTGAAGCTGATGACGGTCCACGCGGCCAAAGGCTTGGAGTTCCCCACGGTTTTCCTCTGCGGCATGAACGAAGGGATTTTCCCCTCCCGGAAGGTCCGCACCCTGCCAGGAATGGAGGAGGAACGGCGTCTGGCCTTTGTGGCGCTGACAAGAGCGCAGCAGCGGCTGTACCTCTCCGAGGCGGACGGCCGCAACTTTGACGGCTCCCCCCGGTACCCATCCCGGTTCATCCTGGACATTGACCCCCAACTGCTGGAATTCACCCAACCGCCCCCGGAGGGGCTGCTCCAAGAAGCCCAGGACTACATTGCCCGAAGCACCCGCTATCTTCCCACGGACGAGGAAAGCTTCCTGCTGGAGCCGGGCCGGAGAGTGCGGCACTTCCTCTTCGGGGAGGGCACCGTACTGGAATCCGACGGGGAGGCTGGCGCCCACTTGATTCAGTTTGATGATATGAAAACTCCCCGGAAGATTTCCTATAAGGTGAAGCTGGAGAAGCTGGAGAAGCTGGAAACGTAAAAACACAAAAGTTTTTGCAGCAGCTTTTTTCAAAAAGCTGCGACCTTACATAACGGCGCAGCCGTTAGCAAAAAAAACAGCTGCCCGATTCGCACGCGCCCACAGGGCGATAGAATCGGGCAGCGTCCCTTTTCCTGGTATCAAAAAAGGACATCTGAGTTTAAGCTCAGATGTCCTTTTATCATGCTCCAAAACAGGTCCGCTCGCAGGGCTATCGCCTGCGGCGCCGTGCGCCCTGTTCGCTTTATTTCTTAACGGCTGCGCCGTTTAAGGGCTTTTAAGGTCGCAGCTTTTTGAAAAGAAGCCGGTTGCGTCCTGAGGACGCAACACAAAAACTTTTGCGTTAACTTTTATTTTGCCCCACTCACTGCTTCATGCAATGTCTTCCGCACTGCGCCGGGGCCTGCATTCAACCGGTTGAAATCTTCCACCACCCGCTGGACAAGCCCTGCGGCTTTCAAATCCGTACCCCAGACCGTTTCGTCCTCCAACAGACCGGCAAAGCTCTCTGCAGTGACAGGCTCTCCAAAGGGCAGCCCACGCACCACCGGCCGAAGCTTCTCCAACAGCGGGTCGGGGGAGCAAGGGAATTCCTCCCCCGCATCGTCCACGCCCTTTAAGTACCGCAGCCAGCCTGCCAGCACCAGGGGCATCAGCCGCAGCTCCTGAGAATCCCCCCGCTTTTGATGCAGGCCGATATCCACGCCAAAGCGGATGGGCAGCTTTTGCGAGGTATCCGTGGCAATCCGCTGGGGAGTGTCCGGCATGAAGGGGTTGGGGAAGCGCTGGGTCAGCACCTCCTGCAAGAACTGCTCCGGATCAATGACGCCGGGATCAACGACCACGGGCATTCCCTCCTTGCGGCTCATTTGGGTGACCAGCTCCCGCAGGTCCTCATCGCCCATCTCGCCGGCAATGGTGGTATGACCCAGCAGGCAGCCAAAAATAGCCAGGGCCGTATGCAGAGGGTTCAGACAGGTGCAGACCTTCATGCTCTCCACCGCATTGACCGTGTCGCGGTCCGTAAACAGCACCCCGGCCTTCTCCAAGGGAGGCCGTCCGGCAGGGAAAGCATCCTCGATCACCAGGTACTGGGGCTTTTCCGCGTTGACAAAGGCCCCGGTATAGGTGTGCTTCTCCGTCACCAGGATGTCCATGCCCTCCAGGCCATCCTCCTCCAGGGCTTTCTGCACGCTCTCGTGGGGGCGGGGCGTGATCTTGTCGATCATGCTCCAGGGGAAGGAGAGCTTCTCCTGGGCATAGGCGTAGGCCTCTGCGGACACATAGCCCGCCGCTTTCCAAGCGTCCAGGATCTGGAAAAAGGAGCCGCGCAGCTTTTCTCCATTGTGAGAGCAGTTGTCCATGGAAACCAGCGCCAGGGGCTGGGCACATGCCTCATACCGGGCCAAGCAGCACGCTGCCAGCTGAGCCAAGAAGCTCTTGGCCTGCTGGGGGGGCGTCTCCATATCCGCCTTCACTGCCGGGGTGACGGCATAGCCCTTCTCTGTGATGGTGAAGGACACCATCTGCAGGCTGGGCTTCCGGAAGATCTCCTGCACCCGGCCGCTGTCCTCGGGCAGAGTAAGGCTCTCGGCAAGGGAGCCCACGATCTCCTTTTCCATGGACCCGTCCGCCAGGAGGCTCACCGTCACCGCCAGGTTGTCATAGGGGCGCAGGGAATCGGTGACCACCTGGCCGTCATAGCCCTCGCAGCAGATGATGCCGGTATCCCACGCGCCTTGGTTCAGCAGCCGCTGGCAGAGCACCGCCGGAAAGGCGCGGAAGATATTCCCCGCTCCAAAATGCAGCCATGTGGGAGCTTCCACGGTGCGGCGAACCATGGCGTCCCGGTCGTACTCCGGCAGAGCATAGCCCTGGGGAGCTTGACCCTCTTGCAAGATCGTCTTGTTCAATTTCATAAAGAATCCTCCTAAGCCCGTCAAAGAGACGCTTTTCGGACCAGACTTTTCTAGGAATCAAGTATAAGCCAAACGTTTTTTGAAATCAAGACCTGTTCCGAAATCAAACAAAAAGAGAAGAAAACGACGCAAAACAGCCCCCGGATTTCGGGGGCTGCCAAGAAGCTCTGTCAGGGAAGCAGGGCGTAAAGGTCGGGGAAAAGCTCTACGCTGCGCTTTAGGATGCCTTTCAAATGGGCGATGGTGATGCCGTAATTGGTGAAGGGCACCCCGTTGTCCGCGGAAGTCTTTCGGCGATAGGCAATCTCCCGGTCGCCCAGCATACAGCCGCCGCAGTGGATCACCAACCGGTACCGGGAAAGCTCCTCCGGGAAATCCCTGCCGGAGGAATGTTCCAGCACCAGCTCCTTGCCGGTGTATTCCCGCAGCCATTTGGGGATCTTCACCGTGCCGATATCTTCACACTGCCGGTGATGGGTGCAGCCCTCTGCAATGAGGACCCTATCCCCATCCTGCAGCTGGTCAATGGCTGCCACGCCCCGGACTGCATCCTCCAAAAAGCCCTTGTACCGGGCCATCAGGATGGAGAAAGAGGTCAAGGGGATGTCCTTGGGGGTATCCCGGGCCACCTGGGCAAAGGCTTGACTATCGGTGACCACCATGCGTGGCTTTGCACCCAGCTTTCGGAGCGTGTCCGTCAAGCCGTCCTCCTGGACCACCACGGCGGCACAGCCGGAATCCAACACGTCCCGGATGGTCTGCTGCTGGGGCAGGATCAACCTGCCCTTGGGAGCGGCGCTGTCGATGGGGGTCACCAGCACCACCAGGTCCCCGGGGGTGAGCAGGTCCCCAATGAGCCGCCGGTCGCTGCCCCCTGTTTTTGTCAGGCGGGCAATGCGCTCTTTCAGTTCTTCCAGGCCCTCTTTTGTCCGGGCGCTGACCGCCAGCTCGTTGTCCCTCAGAGCGGGGGCGGCGGTCAGGTCGGTCTTGTTATATGCCACCAGATAAGGGATGTTCTTTTGGGTGAACAGGGAGATCAGCTCCTCGTCCACAGCGGTTTTGCCCTGGGTGGCGTCCACCACCAGAACAGCGCAGTCCGCCCGGTTGAGGATCTGCTTTGTCCTCTTCACCCGAAGCTCTCCCAGGGTGCCCTCGTCGTCAAAGCCGGGGGTGTCGATGATGACCACAGGCCCCATGGGCAGCAGCTCCATGGACTTGTACACCGGATCGGTGGTGGTGCCCTTGACATGGGAGACCACGGAAAGCTCCTGATTGGTCACAGCATTGACCACGCTGGATTTCCCCGCGTTGCGCCTGCCGAAAAATCCAATATGTACCCGTTCCCCGGAAGGGGTGTCGTTTAAGCTCATACGCTGCGCTCCTTTAAAAACGGAAGTCACGGATGCCCTGCTCGATCTTCTCCAGGTGATCCTTGCAGATCTCCTTGACCTTCTCCTTGGGAATATTCTCCAGCTCTGCCTGAATCAGCTTTTCGCCGATAGCCTTTGTCTCGGGAGCTGCGTAATCCATCAGATATTCCTTCAGGGTCATCAGTGCGTTGGGATGGCAGCAGTTCTGAATCTGCCCGGCCTTGCACAGGCTCATGAACCGGTCGCCGGTGCGGCCTTCTCGGTAGCAGGCGGTGCAGAAGGAGGGGATGTATCCCAGCTCCATCAGCCAACGGACCACCTGGTCCAGGGTGCGGTTGTCGGACACGTCAAACTGCTCGGTATCGTGGGGGCGCTCCTCCTCGGTGTAGCCGCCCACGCTGGTGCGGGAACCGCCGGACACCTGGGAGATTCCCAGATGCAGCGCCCGCTCCCGGACGCTCTGATTCTCGCGGGTGGAGATAATCATGCCGGTGTAGGGCACTGCCACGCGGATGCAGGCACAGATCTTCAGGAAGGTCTCATCGGTGATGCCGTTGTTAAACTCATTGGGGTCGATGTCATCGGCGTGCTTCACCCGGGGGACGCTGATGGTGTGGGGACCCACGCCGTGGACAGCCTCCAGATGCTCGGCGTGCATCAGCAAGCCGGCAAATTCATAGCGGTACAGCTCCAGGCCAAAGAGCACGCCCAGGCCCACATCGTCAATGCCGCCCTCCATGGCCCGGTCCATGGCCTCGGTGTGATAGCAATAGTTGCTCTTGGGGCCGGTGGGATGAAGATGCTCATAGCTCTGCTTATGATAGGTCTCCTGAAACAGGATGTAGGTGCCGATGCCCGCCTCTTTCAGCTTGCGGTAATTTTCCACCGTGGTGGCGGCGATGTTCACATTCACACGGCGGATGGCGCCGTTCTTATGCTTGATGGAGTAGATGGTTTTGATGCAGTCCAGGATGTACTCAATGGGACTGTTCACCGGGTCCTCGCCCGACTCGATGGCCAGCCGCTTGTGGCCCATATCCTGCAGGGCGATCACCTCTTTTTCCACTTCCTCCTGGGTCAGCTTCTTCCGGGGAATGTGCTTGTTTTTCCTGTGATAGGGACAGTACAAGCAGCCGTTGACACAGTAGTTGGACAGGTACAGCGGCGCAAAAATGACAATCCGGTTGCCGTAAAAGTCCTTTTTGATCTGCTCGGCCAGCGCATACAGCTCCTGCACCTTCTCCGGGATTTCGCAGGCCAACAGCACAGAGGCTTCCCGGTGGCTGAGGCCCTTGCGCTCCCGGGCCTTGCTCAGAATCTGGTCAATGACCTCCACATTGTCCTTGTTCCGATCGGCATATTCCAGCGTATCCAGAATCTCCTGATGGTCGATAAACTCCTCTGCCTTGAGGGATTTGGGGTTGTACATGAATGAATCATCCTTTCTTTTGGGTCAGAAACTCTTTCCCGTCAGAGTAATTTTATAGAAAGAGCGAGCGCTCTGCCTAACAAACAGGTTCCAAGATCCGGCTGTCCCCCCGGTCCAGGGGGATCTCATATCCAAGCTTCCGCAGACTTTGCCGCAGCAGCTCCAGGCTCTCCGCAGCCTCCGCGCCGGAGTGCAGCTTATTGTCATAGAGCAGGTACTTCTCCCGGGCGTCCTCGGGAGAGAGGTTGGGCATCATCACATTGGCCCCGTGGAGAATCCCCTGCTCCCTGCCATTTTCCAGCAGGGTCCCCAAAGCCGTGGTGGCCGGAAGCAGCACGCCGGGCAGCAGCAGGCGGATCACGGAAAGCAAAAACAAGGTCAGCTCCCCGCTGCCATTGGGTAAGTCCCGAAAAGGGGTGTCGTGCTGGGTGAGAAAAGGCCCAATCCCAATCATGTGGGGAGAGAATTCCTTTAAGAACCGCAGATCCCGCACCAGGTCCTCCAAGGTCTGATAGGGTGAGCCCACCATAAAACCCGCTCCCACCTGATAGCCCAGGTCCTTCAGCTCCCGCAGGCACTCCATCCGGCGGGCAAGGCTCAGCTCCGGGGGATGGAGCTTGGCGTAATGACTGGCAGTGGCCGTCTCATGGCGCAAAAGATAGCGGTCGGCTCCGGCTTCCTTTAATCTGCGATAGCTCTCCCGGCTGCGCTCCCCCACGGACAGGGTGACGGCGCAGTCCGGATGGCGCTCCTTGATGGACGCCACAAGGGGGCATAGCCGCTCATCGGTGAACCAAGGGTCCTCTCCCCCCTGCAGCACAAAGGTGCGGAACCCCAGGTCATACCCCAAATCGCAGCAGGCCAAAATCTCATCCGGGGTCAAGCGGTAGCGCAAGGCCCGGTGATTGCTCCTTCGGATGCCGCAGTAGCAGCAATCATTTTTGCAGAAATTTGTGAACTCAATCAGCCCGCGGATGAACACCTGGCTGCCGTAATAGTGACGGCAGGTCTGCTGGGCCTTGTCACGAAGGAACTCGTCCGCCTCCGGGGTGCGGGTTTGCAGAAGCTCCAACAGCTCCCCGTCGGACAGGTCGTGATTTTGAGCCAAGCGCTGGGCCAATTCCAGAGCGCGGGTCACGACTTCACCCCCGCATAGGCTGTTTTAGAGCTGACCCCCCGCAATCTGCCCACCTTGCCCGACAGGGCTGAGATGGCGTCCTGGGGAGCGTCCACTGCAATGCTGATGATGTTGAGGCCCTTCTGGCGATAGGGGATTCCCATGCGGCCGATGATGTAATCCCGATACTCATGGAGGATCTCGTTCAGCTGCTCCACGGATTCCTCCAACTCCACGACAATGCCGATGACGGCGATGCGCGTCTCCATAGGCTATGCTCCTTTCCGCTGGCATAAAGAAAGCCGCGCCCTGATAGGCACGGCAAAAGGACCTGGGTTCCCCCGGGGATTCCTATGGATACCGGCCTTCCGTCTCAAAGCATTTTTTGACGTCAGGGACAGCGCCGCTCCTTTGATCGAGTGGCCCCGCTGCGCTTTGGAGCCCCTCGCTGGGGCCTCCGCAGGAACACGGGACAGTCGGACTTGCGGCTTTCACGCTCAGTATACCACGGCTGCCGGAAAAACTCAAACAAAATTTGAGAATTTATCGCAATTTTATAAAAAAGCCGGGATGACTCTCCATCCCGGCTTTCTGCAATTACTATCGTTAGAAACTCAAGCGTTCTTCATAATGACACTTTCCACAGCGTCAGCCACATGCTCGCAGGCATCGGCACACTTCTCCAGATAGATGTAGATCTCCCGCCAGCTGATGACCTCCAGCGGGTCCTGAGAGGTGGTGTGCAGCGTGTGGAGGCTGTCGATAAACAGCTTGTCGGCCTGCTCCTCCAGCGTGTTGAGATGAATGATGTACTCCCGCAGCTTCTTGGATTTGCGGAAATCATGGAACTCGTCCAGAAGCTTGCGAAGCTCCTCGCAGCATTCCACCAGCACAGCGCCCAACTGAACAGCGTCGGGACGAATCGTCTGGATGTTGTTGCAGTAAAGCCGCAGCATAACGTCCTCAATCTTGTCCGTGACCTCGTCGATGCTCTGGCTCAGGAGAATGATATCCTCCCTCTCGATGGGAGTGATGAACGCCCGGGCCAGCACGTTGGACAGCTCGTGCTTCTTCTCGTCAGCGTCATGCTCCACCTTGTGGACCTCGTCCAGCATACTGTGCAGGCGCTCGGGGTTGTAGTTCTTCAAGGCGTCTTCCAGGTACTGAGCGGCCTGGCAAGCGCAGGCGACACAGGCGCTGAAATTGTCATAGTAAAAACTCTCTTGCTTGTTTGCCATAAAGATGCTCCTTTATCGAGATTCCGGCTGTGCTGGAGGGAGGCCCTCAGAACAGCATCATGAATAATTTAGCCATTACAAAACTGATCAGTCCGCACCCAGGGAAGGTAAACACCCAAGTGAGCACCATGTCCTTCACCACGCCAAAGTTGATCGCGGACAAGCGCTTGACAGCACCCACGCCCATGATGGCGCTGGTCTTGGTGTGCGTGGTGGAAACCGGGATGCCGAACATGGTGGAGAGCAGCAAGCACAGCGCCGCAGAAAGATCTGCGGAGAAGCCCTGGTACTTTTCCAGCTTCACCATATCCATGCCCACGGCTTTGATGATCTTCTCGCCGCCAACGCTGGTGCCGATTCCCATCACCGCGCTGCACAGCAGCATCAGCCAAATGGGGATCAAAACGCCCTCCACGCTGTTCATGCCGTTGGAGAAGGCAACACCCAAAAACAGCACGCCGATGAACTTCTGGCCGTCCTGAGCGCCGTGCATAAAGCTCATGGCAATGGCGCCAAAGACCTCTGCCCCGGTGAAGAACTTGTTGGTGCGGCGGCGGTCCATTCTGCGGCAGAGAACTGTGAGCAGCTTGCAGACCACCCAGCCGATGCAAAAGCCCAAAGCCAGGCTGGCCACCAAGCCGTAAAGAACCTTGACCCACTCGCTCATATTGATGCCGCCCACGCCGTTCTGAATGGCGATGGCGGCGCCGGAAAGGCCGGCAATCAAGCTGTGGCTCTCGCTGGTGGGGATACCGAACATCGAAGCCGCCACGCTGTACACCACAATGGAGAACAGCGCCGCACACAGAGCGATCAGGGCCTCGTGGGTATCTCCGCCGAAATCCACCATGTTGCTGATGGTGGAAGCGACCGAGCTGTTGATCTTTGTCATCACCAGCACGCCGAGGAAATTAAAGACGGCGCTCAGGATGATGGCAGGGCGGGGCCGCATACACCGGGTGGTGATGCATGTGGCAATGGCATTGGGGGCGTCAGTCCAGCCGTTGACAAAGATAACGCCCATCGTCAGCAGTACAGTGATCAGCAGCACAGGGCTTTCGGCCATGGCGCTGATGAAGTAAGAAAACGTTACATCCATATACTTACATTCCCATCCTCACAAAAGGCCGGAATCACCCGACCCGAGTCCCAAGGGCGGCCATACGGCCGTAGCTCCCTCACGCTTTTTTCGTTCCATTTTTATTCGTTTTAAGGTTACCATACTGGAAGGAATATCGTCAATAGGAAATTAATTTTTTGTAAAGAAAAAGTGAAAAAATGTGGCGGCTTCTGCAAAATACGCGCCTGTAACCTGCCTTCCGCCGGAACCAAGCCGAACACCGTCCGCCTGGACCTGATGAACGGCAAGACGGATGGAAATTTGCGAACCCGGCGGAGGATGTCCCAGGACAAGAAATGGCGACGCGATCAAAGCGCTTCTGGCGAATACCGGCAAATACTTTTATAATAGGGATAGTGTCAAATCCCTTTTTGTGGAACAGCCGGTTACACATACGCTGCACACAAACGGAGAAACAAAGAATCGCAGGAAAGAGAATACAAAAAACCGCTCAGAACCAAAGTTCTAAGCGGTTTTGCTGGTGGGTCCGACCGGATTCAAACCAGCGGCCTACAGAGTCGGAGTTATCAGGTCGCCAAATAAGAAACCTAGGTTTTATGCGGGGTTCAGGTACATCGCACAAAATTAGCACCCATTTGCAAAAACCGTAAAAACCTTTGTCACGCCGGACTCTCACTTTTTCCGGTTTTGGGAAAATAACAATCAAGGGGGACAATCACTGTGTGAAAGAGGGGCGGATCTCGGAGAGTGGTAGGTCCAAGTGCTTGGCTCTATCCCTCTCATAGGTCAGCCGTGCGACTTCCGAAAGGAACTGATTTTCCTTTTCGTCTGCACTGGTCCATCGGACATTGTACTTCTTGCAGAGCTTAAAAAAATTCATAGAATCATACTTCCTCCGGGTCATGGCAACAGTACCAGGCAGTGTCGGAGGAAAAACTTCGGTTATCTGTTCCCACTGTATATCGCATCCCTGCTCTAAAGATTTCATCAGCGATAAATATAACGCAAAGAACTAGTCACAGGGTACTAGTAGTCTACCAAAGTAGGAAATAGAAATAGCGAAGAAGCAGGAAATGTGGATTAAATATTATCGGGTGATAAAGGATGAACCACAAATATATCGAAAGCGGATCTTTTACCGAGAAAAGCTATGCCACCGATGTTTTGGAGGGCGCTATGGAAGGAGCATTTCAGGGCTCTGAAAACGGGAAAGAAGTGTTTGTCTCTTGGACTCCCAGTTCAAAATATTTTCTTGTGGTCTCAGAAACGGAATACAGCAATAGTTTTGAATCACTGATTGCCGGCAGGAATTTCCTCTTACTCCTCTGTACTTGCATACTACTGGTGATTATTGTGGCCTCACTCATTGTTTCGCGCATTGTGTATCACCCGGTCGACCATGTATATCAGAACATCCTCACCCTTTTCCCCTCCTCTACGCTGGAAGAAGACCGGTCCAGTGAGGTACTCTTTATGATAAAAACACTGAAGAGGGTCTCAGAGCAAATGAATTCCCTGGAAAACCAGCGCCGAACTGATGACGTCGTTAAGCTTTTAAGGGGAACCGTTCCTTCGCTGCCGAGGGATTACTTGGTTCAAGTTGGCATTTTTAACACGAGGGATACCCCCTATCTTCTGGCGGTGCTTCGGATTGATCCATACCGGATACTTTCCGAAAAACTCGGCCCCGAGACGGTATCCTTTCACATCACTTCGATTTGTGCCCTGTTTGCGGAAAGCGCAGAGAAACTGGCAAAGGTTTCCTCTTTTCGGACAGAAAAGGATACTGTCGTCCTACTGCTCTCGGAACGCCCGGGACAACCTCCAATCCAGCAAACAGATATCGTTGAGAAGCTAAAGGTATTACAGGAAACCGTGCGGGCTGGCCTGGACTTTGAACTCACGATTGGTGTCAGTGCTGTGACCGTTGGCATCGATTCATTGATAGAGACATACCAAAATGTATTTGCATTGACCCGCAAAAAGGTTTTTTATGAGACGAGCCAAATCTTTGAGCTTTCTGCTCACATCAGCACACCGGACACGGTTTCCATTGAGCGGGAACTGACGGCAAGTTTGCAAGCCGTCAAAACGGGGACAGAAGAAATTTTTATCGGTCATCTGCACGATCTGATCCACCTTTGCCGCACGATGGAGTACAATGACGCAATCCAGTACCTCACACGGCTGGCGCTCTCTATCGCACACATACCCGCAACAGTCACCGGGGCACCGGCTCCCAGGGTGAAAAGCCCTGCTATTTATAATGAACTGCATAAGATCACGGACTATAATGGCCTCGTCACTTGGTTTACAGACTGCGCTAAACAAGCACGAACGGTCTTGGCAGATGTCAATAGCCGCAGTTCTTATGATACGGTAACCCGTACCGTAACTATACTGGCAGAGCAGTATGCGGACCCGCAGCTTTCGGTAAACAGCATGGCCAACCAGCTCGAAATGAGCACGGGATATTTTAGCCGGATCTTTAATGAGGCCACTGGCTGTTCGTTCCCGAACTATGTCAATAACCTCCGGCTGGAGAAGGCCCAGATGCTCCTGAGGTCCAATAAAGCCATGAGCATCCGCGAGATAGCCCGGGATGTGGGGTATAGCAGCGACAGCTATTTTTTCTCCTCCTTCAAGAAGAAGTATAGGATATCCCCATCCAAATTCCAGCTGAATGTGAGGAAAAGCTCTGATTCGGATGGATAAGACCGCAATCCCCACAGGCAAAAGAAAAGGGCTTGACTTCCGTTTACTCGGATGTCAGGCCCAAATTTATTTCATCTATCTTGCCGTTTCGCTTATTCCAGCACCTTTAGGATAGCCGCCGCCGTCTGCTGGGCGCATTTGTAGTAGCCTTCCTCCGTAAGGTGCAAAAGGTCCTCGCACTTGTAGCAGTGGGGGTCCTCCTTGCAGAGCGCGTACAGATCGTTCACCGGAACATTTTCCACTTTCATCAAGGCGACTGCGGCGTCATTATACCGCGTCACCCATTCGTCGTTATAATTTATGCTCTCTGCGCCGGTACCCGTGATATCTGCCGCCGCACCGGGGGAAAGAATCGGCGTAGTGGTGGCAAATATAGGCTGTGCGCCGTTCCGGCGGATCTCCGCCAGGTTGCGCTTTAAGAAGTGAACATACTCGTCCAAGGGGTGCATGGCCTCCACCATGGGGGCCTCGATGTTCATATCCCAGTAGCCATTGTTCCAATGCACCACGTCAAACTGCCCATGATGCCTGAAAAACTGGTTCATCTGCCACAAGGTGTAAGCGGAAAAACGGCCATTGTCCTCCGGATCGTAGTAGACCTCGCACTTGTCTTTGAGAATCTCCTTCACATAATCGTCATAGCCCATGCGGATAGAATCGCCGAGCAAAAGCACTTTTTTCATAGAGTCCTCCCATATTTCTTTTGTTGCGGGTACCGGTGGAACCGTACCCCTTTCCTGCTATTTCACCTGAAAACTAGCTTGTAACGGCCGGTTCCCGGTCAGTTCCACACTTCTCTCATCCGGCTGGGAGCCGCCTGCGTATACCGTAAACATACCGGACTCTACGATGCGGCTTCCGTCCTCCAGCACAGTATTCATGCTTTCCGGACGAACTGTCAAGCTGATCTCCCGGCTCTCTCCGGCGCACAGATGCACCCGGGCAAAAGCGCAGAGGCTCCACCTGGGGACCGGCACACTGGCTTCCTCGTCCCGGATGTAGCACTGCACCACCTCGTCCCCGCTGCGGGTTCCGGTATTCTTCACCGTCACCCGGAGCTTCAGCGGCTCCCCGGCAGAAAGCTCCGTCTTTTCCAGTTCCAGTCCGGAATAGGCAAAGGTGGTATAGGATATGCCATACCCAAATGGGTACAACGCCTCCCGCTCCATATAGCGGTAGGTCCGGCCCTTCATGGCATAATCGGCAAAGTCAGGCAGCTCTTCCGTGCTGCGGTAGAAGGTGACCGGCAAACGGCCTGCCGGGTTATACGCCCCGAACAGCACCTCGGCCAGAGCCAGGCCGCCCTGGGCTCCGGGGTACCACGCGTCCAGGATGGCGTCAGCGTGCTCATCGGCCCAGCAAAGCTCCACCGCGCTGCCCGCACACAGCACCAGAATGGTAGGCGTCCCAGTAGCCTGCACCGCTTTCAGCAGCTCCTCCTGCTGCCCCGGGAGGGAGAGGCTGACCCGGTCGCCGGAGGCATAGGCATTGTTGGCGTCGCCCTCCTCCCCTTCCAGCTTTTCGTCCAGACCAAGCACCACAATGGCCACATCGCTGTGCTTGGCGCAGATGACCGCCTCGGAAATGCGGTCCCCGGCCAGAGCCAGGCTCTCGACCCTATCCTTCCACTTGTGACAGCCCTCGGAATAATGGATGCGGACATTCTCCCCCACCAGCCGGCGGATTCCTTCCAGCGGGGTGATGTACTCGGAGGCCGTACCGTGGTAATTGCCCGGCAGCATGGTCCGGTCATCGGCATTGGGGCCAATGACCGCAATGCTGTGGAGCTTAGAGCGGTCCAGGGGCAGGACACCGTTATTTTTCAGCAGCGTCATGGTCTTGCGGGCCGCCTTCCGGTTGATCTCCCTGTGCTCTTGGCAGTCGTTCTTCTCATAGGGGATGGAATCGAACTCCTCCACATTGTCAAACATCCCCAGCTTTAGGCGGGTCACCATAAGACGGGTCACCGCCCGGTCAACCCACTCCTCCGGCAGCTTCCCCTGCTCCACTGCCGCCAGCACATGGGCATAGACCCCGCCGCAGTTCATATCGCAGCCGCGCTCCATAGCCAGGGCCGCAGATTCGGCAATATTCTTCGTGATTTTATGATGCTCGTGAAAATCCATCAGTGCGCCGCAGTCAGAGACATAATGCCCAGAAAAGCCCCATTTGCCCCGCAGGATCTCATCCATCAGCACAGAGTGGGCACAGCAGGGCTCCCCGTTTACCCGGTTGTACGCGCCCATCACCGCCTCCACATGCCCTTCCGTAACACAGGCCTCAAAGGCGGGCAGGTAGGTCTCCCAAAGATCCTTCGGAGATACCTCCACATTGAATTCGTGCCGCAGGCTCTCCGGCCCGCTGTGCACAGCAAGGTGCTTGGCACAGGCCGCTGCCTTCAGGTATTTGGGGTCATCCCCCTGGACGCCCTGGATAAAGGCGACCCCCAGCCGGGAGGTAAGGTAGGGATCCTCGCCGTAGGTCTCATGGCCCCGGCCCCAACGGGGGTCCCGGAAGATGTTGACGTTGGGGCTCCAGAAGGTGAGTCCCTTGTAGATATCCCGGTCATCCTCCCCGGAATAGGCATTGTACTTTGCCCGGCCCTCTGTGGCGATGACCTGCCCGATCTCCTGCATCTCAGGGCAGTCGAACATGGCCGCTAAGCCAATGGCCTGGGGGAACACCGTGGCCGTTCCGGCCCGGGCCACACCGTGAAGGGCCTCGTTCCACCAGTTATACGCGGGGATGCCCAGCCGCTTCACCGCCGCACTGCGGTAGGTGAGCTGACTGGCCTTTTCGTCCAGGGTCATTTTCGAGACTAAATCCTTTGCCCGTTCCTCAAAGGGGAGGGACCTGTCAAGATATTTTTCCATATACAACTCTCTTTTCCTTTTGATGAAGTTTCGATTCTTTACCAACTAAATCTATTTTGCATATATTTTACCACAGGGACAACCGGATGTAAAGACAAATCACACAAAGGATTGTACAGCTTTCCCGGATGCAGCTACGAACTGGGTGTAGCGATCTGCCCCATCGAAGCACGAAACAGGCCGTTGGCGCTCCGTCACATTTAAGCCCCCATCTCCAAGCCATGTATCGCTCTGCGGACGGTGTCCTGATCCCCAGATATGCCTGCCTGACTATGGTTGGGACAGAGAGCATGGGCAGTTCTTCTTTCCGTGAAATAAAAGAAGAGCGGAACCTGGTTTCATCAGATTCCCCTCTGGATTTGAAAAAACTTTTCGTGACAATAAAAAGCCGGAGTCGAAACTGTTCATTCGATTCCGGCTTTGGCCTGTGTGCTATTCGGTTATGCGATGTGTTTACGAGGGTTCGAGTCCCTCCAGACGCTTTCCACATCATTCAAAAACGTCACGCCGTGACGCCCTTTTTGGGCCCTCAAGACGCGAAAAACCCCGGAATTCCGGGGTTTTTTCGAACTGGTTTCATTTTGCACCAGTAAACATGGCTGTACTGAACGAAAATGAACCCCTGCCCAAAAGCTAAGGTAAAAATCCCAGGTTTTATGCAGGGTTTAAGGTTCTGCCTCATTGGACAGCCTTCACTGAACAAAAATGAAACCGCTCTTTTCGATGTAATTTTTATAGCATAAGATGGGCAAAAAAGCAATGCTTATGTTCCAACTCAGTTTCAAGAGGTTGGGAACTTTACCTCATACTCCGCTGCCACATTTTCTTCCACATCATCTTCTGTGGAATCCACCTGGGGCTGCTGGGTGAGGATGAATGTGGCCAGCATCTGGGCGCGTTGGTCCACCGAGGCGGCGATGGCCTTCACCCGCTCTCGGTCCACATATTCTTCCGCCCCGGAAAATACCTCCCGGATGTCCCGATCAATACCCTGGAGCTTGGACAGATCCAGCCAGTCAAAAGAGGTCACCAACCGTAGTTGGTCCTGATGGCTTTTTTTGAAAGGCTTACAGATGATATTCCGCCCGGAGTGGATCTGGGCTGTTACTTTGTCGTACCCCAAGGACGAACCGCTGTCGTAGATGGGAGCGGGACCTAACCATTCCAGAGTGTCCGGATTTCGAAGCAAACCGAAGTTGTTTAGGTGACGGTCCTCGTTGGCAATGAGATAGTCCAGCACGATCATCTGGTCCAGGGCGTGGGCTACGTTGGGGACGCCCAGTGCTTCACAGCAGTTTCGGTAGTGCTGGTAAACAGAGGTCTGATTATCTTTCTTCTGAGTCTGTATCACCCGCCAGGCGGGGATCAATTCCGTGTCCGGAGTGACGAAATCCTCACACACACTGTAGGGAATCCCGTTTTCCCACATTACGGTATAGGGAATATGGCAGATTTCCAATCGGTCCGCAATCTTTGTGGCAATCACTTCATTAAAAGGCTGCTGCAGGAAGGGAGGACTGCCAGCTTTGATGAGGTAACACTTTCCATCCAGGATCTTCCAGCGTTTTTTGAGGAAGCCGTCCGTAGTGTTGTCCGGGGAGCTGAAGTCGAATCCTTCCTTTTTGGGAGGGATTCCAAACAAGGCATCGCCCACATTTTCAGAGAACGAATTCTCAAAGAAGTTGACATCGTGCCAGGTGAGGTTGCTTCCTATTGGGTCGATCCAGTAATGGTCGGATAGGCTTAGACCGTAGCAGCGAAACAAGAGCAGTTTCGGGCCGGTCACTCCCAGGGTTTCCAGCGCTTCCCGCAGACCGGAACGGCTGGCAGGGATGGAACGGTCCTCCCACCACTCGTTGAGGGCGACCCTGTCAGCTACACCGTGGCGGAAAGAAACTCCTACAGGCAGATGCGCCCCATGAAGAAGCGCGTCAATCCGTTGGATACTGCCGGTGGCCTCATCCAAGGTCAAGTCCGCAACGGGGATGTCTTTGTGCATCAGGGTGTGAGTCATGGGGACCATCTCCTTTGGCTTGCAGTGTACCATGTCCATGGGAAGAAAGCAAGTTACCACCCCATACTGGGCTGGTATGCCTGTTCTTCTTCCTCGTCCTGGGATTCCTCATCGGATGTTTCACTATCCCAGGATTCTTCATCTTCCTGAGCGTCACCCAATTCGTTATCTTCCTCAATATCGGTATCCTCTACTTCTTTATCTTCCTGTGTTTCTTCCTCTTGTTCCTCGGACCAGCCATCCTCCTGGGACACTTCCTCGGAACCGGCCTCAAAATCTCCCACGGGGGCGGTGTTCTCTTGGTCTGCGGGTTGTTCCTCCAACCCGGCATCGGGACCGTCCTGGGCCTCCTGGGCGGCCAACTGGTCCTGGGTTTCTTCCTCTGTTTCTTCGTCCTGGCTTTGCTCATCGGATTCTTCCTCATCCTCCTGTTCTTCGGGATGTTCTGCCTGATACTGAGCCTCGTCCTGTTCCAGCTCGTCCTCAATCAATCCGATGACAAACTGCTTCTGGGTCATGTGATTTCGTTCCAGGTAAGCTTTGACACGCTGGAATAGGGATTCCGGTACCTGAAAGGCCAAAGTTCTCATGTTTTCCATAGGTTGTTCCTCCTTGATCTGAATTTTGGGGTGTAATTCGTTGTCCACGGCCAAGGCAATAAACTCGCCTGTGGTCATTCCGTGAGCCTCGATATAGGCTTTGAGTTCGGCGTGAAGATCCGCGGGGATTTTCACAGTAATGCCCTTCATGTCAGGCATGGGGATCACGCTCCTTTATTTGATTTTGAATGACTTGGAGAAGCAGGCTCTCCAGGGAAACGTCCAGTTCCGCCGCCCTGTTCAGAAGGGCAGCATACTGTTCTGGGGTGAATAAGAAAGTGTAGGTGGTGTCGATACGATCACATCCCTTCATAAAAACAAGCGCGAAGGGGTACTTCACGCTTTGACTCACATGGTCATGGACGGTCTGTCTTGGGTTTCCTCCTGCTCAGGTTCCAGGTGTCGCTCCCATTGAGGAGAATCTGCGTGTTTCACGTAGTCCTCCAGGCACTGGAACGCCTGGAACAACTCCGCCCATTTGGGGTTGTTGGAGATCTCTGCGTACTCATATATGGGACTGCCATGGTGGCTTACATCTTCGCCCCGCATGAGCTTGCCCTCCCGCACACATAGGAAAGTGCTGTAGGAATCCTCGAATCCCAGGCCGGACTTAAGGGCATGGAAGGCTTCTTCCATACTGATGTAGACCTCTTGGGTAGCAACACCTCGGACTTTCAGGTTGTTCTGTCTTGTGGATCGCATGGGTAAGTTCCTCCTGTCTTTGAATATAGCAAAGTCCCCCGCTGTTTTTGAAATGACCCCAAAAAGTTAGACAATATTTTGCAGTAGAAAAAGTTCAAGC
>CAUWLU010000027.1:0-32643 GCA_963559705.1 uncultured Acutalibacter sp. | reverse complement strand
TGACACTTCGGGTATGAACCGAATGCTCTAGCCAACTGAGCTATACCGCCATATCAGCGCTCCATCTTACACGGATGAAGCGCTATTGATTATAACCGATAATCCCTGATCTGTCAAGGGGATTTTCCGAAAAACTTCAGATTATTTCTTTTTCCTTAATTGGCATGGAAGGAGTAGTTGGGGGCTTCCTTGGTGATCTGAATGTCATGGGGATGGCTTTCCTTCAAACCGGCGCCGGTGATCCGCACAAACTGAGCCTTGTCGTGCAGCTCCTGGATGCTGGAGCAGCCGGTGTAGCCCATGCCTGCCCGCAGGCCGCCCACCATCTGATAGATGGTGTCTGCCAGGGGTCCCTTGTAGGGCACGCGGCCCTCAACGCCCTCGGGCACATACTTCTTGTTGTTGCCCTGGAAATACCGGTCGCTGCTGCCCTTGCCCATAGCGCCCAAGCTGCCCATGCCGCGGTACACCTTGAACTGACGGCCCTGGTACAGCTCGTACTCACCGGGAGCCTCTTTGCAGCCAGCCACCATAGAGCCCAGCATGACCACGCTGGCGCCTGCGGCCAAGGCCTTGACAATATCGCCGCTGTACTTGATGCCGCCGTCAGCAATGACCGGGATGCCGTACTTGGCGGCCTCCTGGGCAGCGTCAAAGACTGCGGTGATCTGGGGCACGCCGATGCCGGCGACCACACGGGTGGTGCAGATGGAGCCGGGTCCAATGCCCACCTTGACGCAGTCTGCACCAGCCTCGATGAGGGCGTGGGTGCCCTCGGCGGTGGCCACGTTGCCTGCAATCACCGGGAGGTTGGGATAGGCGTCCTTCACCTTGCGGACGGCGCTGAGCACGCCGTTGTTGTGGCCGTGGGCAGAATCCAGCACCACCACGTCCACCTGGGACTCCACCAGAGCGGCAACACGCTCCAGCACGTCGGCGGTGGCGCCGATGGCCGCGCCGCACAGCAGACGGCCGCCGTCGTCCCTGGCGGAATTGGGATACTGCACAGCCTTTTCAATATCCTTGATGGTGATGAGCCCCTTCAGGCGCATCTGGTCGTCCACGATGGGAAGCTTTTCAATGCGGTGGCGCCGCAGGATCTCCTGGGCGTCCGTGAGAGTGGTGCCCACCGGCGCGGTGACCAGGTTGTCCTTGGTCATCACGTTGCGGATGGGCTGGTCAAAATCGCTGCCCTCCATAAAGCGCATATCGCGGTTGGTGATGATGCCCACCAGCACGCCGTCCTGGCAGATGGGCACGCCGGAGATCTTAAAGCGCCCCATAATCTCCTCGGCCTCCCGAACCAGGTTGTCCGGAGCCAGGAAGAAGGGGTTGACAATGACGCCGTTTTCCGAGCGCTTCACCCGGTCCACCTGATCGGCCTGGCGCTCGATGGACATATTCTTGTGGATGATGCCGATGCCTCCCTCACGGGCGATGGCAATGGCCATGTCGGCCTCGGTGACCGTGTCCATGGCCGCGGTCATGATGGGGGTGTTCAGCCGGATGGTCTTGGTCAGGTTGGTGGAAAAGTCCACCTCATTTGGCAGCACGTTGGACTCCGCAGGAATCAGCAGCACATCGTCATAGGTGAGGCCTTCCTTGAGGAACTTCTCTTTGTACTCCATGAAACCACACTCTCTTTCTCCGCAAATATTTTCCACATCTATTAGTTGATTATTATACCATCGGCCTTCTTTTTTTGCAAGGATTTTTCCCGCTCTCGGAATCTTCTTTTTATTTTGTCAAACCCATTGACAATACCTCTATTTTGCTCTATTTTGTAGGTGTGCTTTTTCAGCGATTTGATTGTTTTTTAAGATCCTTTCCCATCTTTTTTTGAAATGAGGTCTCTTAATGCAGCGCTCTGTTCCCCGTTTTTCCGAACACGGCCGGCAAGCCTTGATCCTCACGGGGGTCAACGGTCTTTTTTGGCTGGCCTGGTCCTTCAGCTCCTACCAGACCGTGTACCTGCAGGAGGTGGGCTTTTCCGCCTCTCAGCTGGGCCTGCTCAACGCCCTGACCTCCGGAGTGTCCATTGCTTCCCTGGCCTTTTGGGGCATGGTCAGCGACCGCATCCGCTCCCTGCGGAGGGTGCTCATCACTGTGCTGGTGGGCGGCGCCGTGCTCTTTGCTTTGATCCCCGCCATTCCCACCGGCCTGCCCAACTCCTCCCTGCTGCTGCTCATTCTCATCCCTGTGGTTTACTTTTTCCGCGGTTCCATGTGTACCTATGCAGAAAATATCCTGGTGCGCAACTCCAATGAGCTGCGGCTGAATTACGGGCTTCTCCGCAGTGCAGGCTCCCTCCTGTTCACCGCCGGCGGACTTGCGATCACTGCCCTGCTCCCCTTGGTGGGGGTGCCCTCCACCTTCTGGATGTCCGGGGTGCTGATGATCCCCGTGGTGCTCCTGACCCTGCTGGCCAGGGAGCCCAACGCCCAGCCCACCCAAAGCGCTCCCAAGGAAAAGCCCAATCCCTCCGAGCTGTTCCGCAACAAATCCTATGTGGCCTTTTTGATCTTCGGCTTTCTCTTTTACATTGCCGCAAGCTGCGAGGGCTCCTTCCTCCCCTACTTTATCCAGGGGGTAGGCGTTCCCACAGAACTCTATGTTGTGGTTCTCTCCTATCGCGCCTTCCTGGAGATTCCCTTCCTTCTGCTGATGGTCCGGCTGCGCAGGCGGTTCCCCTTGAAGGTGCTGGTGATCGTCTCCGCGGTGCTTATGGCGATGGAATGTCTCTCTTTGGGATTTTTTGCCAACTCCTTTTTTTCCATCATCCTATCCACCACCTTTTTTGGCCTGGGAAACGGGCTGTTCATCGGCTCCTCTCTCAACTATCTGTACGAGCTGGCTCCCTCTCACCTGAAGGCCAGCGCCCAGGCGTTTTTCTCTGCTATGTCCTCCGTAGCTGGAATCCTGGGGAATTTGATGGGCGGCGTGATTTTTGACGCTGTGGGAGCCAAGCCCTTTTATCTCCTGGTTGCGGCGCTCTATCTCCTCAGCGTGGGAGTGTTCTTCCTCACTCAGCGGAATTCTAAGAAAAAAACCGCTGAGTTTTCCACATCCTTTTAAAAAAATCTGGAAAACTTTTCAAATGCAAAAAGGGACTGCTGCAACTCCATGCAGCAGTCCCTTGCTATATTCTGTTGAAATTTGCTCAGCGGATGGCGTCCTTGCCGCCCATGTAGGGCCGCAGAGCCTCGGGAATCCGCACAGAGCCGTCGGCCTGGAGGTTGTT
This sequence comes from uncultured Acutalibacter sp., assembly GCA_963559705.1. GTDB lineage: Bacteria > Bacillota > Clostridia > Oscillospirales > Acutalibacteraceae > Acutalibacter. The sequence goes on along the minus strand of CAUWLU010000027.1, from coordinate 29,402 downwards.
CTCCAGGAAGGCAATGAGCATCCGGGGCGGAGCTACCACGGTGTTGTTCAGGGTGTGGGGCAGATAGTTCTCCCCGTCCTCCCCCTTGACCCGGATCTTCAAGCGACGGGCCTGGGCGTCGCCCATGTTGGAGCAGGAACAGACCTCGAAATACTTCTTCTGCCGAGGGGACCAAGCCTCGATGTCGCAGGACTTGACCTTCAAGTCGGCCAGGTCGCCGGAGCAGCATTCCAGCTGGCGCACAGGGATATCCAGGCTGCGGAACAGCTCCACGGAGTAATTCCACATCTTTTCATACCAATCCATGGAGTCCTCGGGCTTACAAACCACGATCATCTCCTGCTTTTCAAACTGATGGATGCGGTACACGCCACGCTCCTCAATGCCGTGAGCGCCCTTCTCCTTGCGGAAGCAGGGAGAATAGCTGGTCAAGGTCTGGGGCAGGGAGCTTTCCGGCAGGATGTTGTCGATGAATTTGCCGATCATGGAGTGCTCGCTGGTGCCGATCAGGTACAGGTCCTCCCCCTCGATCTTGTACATCATGGCGTCCATATCGGTCTGGGACATGACGCCTTCCACCACATTGCCGTGGATCATAAAGGGCGGGATGCAGTAGGTGAAGCCCTTGTCAATCATGAAATCCCGGGCGTAGGAGATCACTGCGGACTGCAGCCGGGCAATATCGCCCATCAGGTAATAGAAGCCGTTGCCGCTGGTCTGGCGGGCGCTGTCCAGGTCGATGCCGCCAAAGCGCTCCATGATCTCGGTGTGATAGGGCACCTCGAAATCGGGGACCTTGGGCTCGCCAAAGCGCTCAACCTCCACATTCTCGCTGTCGTCCTTGCCAATGGGCACGGAGTCGTCGATGAGGTTGGGAATCTGAAGCATGCGCTTGTGAATCTCGGCGGTCATTTCAGCCTCTTTGCGCTCCATCTCCTCCAGCTCGCCTGCGATGGCCTGGACCTGCTTTTTGACCTCCATGGCCTCATCCTTTTTGCCCTGGCTCATCAGCTTGCCGATCTCCTTGCTGATGGTGTTGCGCTGCTGGCGAAGCTCATCGCCGCGGCCCTTAGAGGCGCGGAACTCTGCGTCCAGCTCCAAGACCTCATCCACCAGGGGCAGCTTATGGTCCTGGAATTTCTTTTTGATGTTTTCCTTTACCAGCTCCGGATTGGAGCGGATCAATTTGATATCAAGCATGGTAATCCTCCTAAGTTCTAAGGAATTGTTACTGGGTGTAAAATTTAAAAGTTCCGCCCGCCTTTTCAAAGGGCCGCTGTGTGCCGGTGGCACACTGCCCAGCGGCTGACCGAGCCGGCAGGCGAGAAGCCGGGGATTTGGGGACAGCGTCCCCAAGGTCTTGTTTGCGTTCCCAAGCGCAGGAAGGATTTGGGAAACCCTCGCCGGGGGTTTCCCAAGGATTCAGCAAGAATCTCCCCAGGGCCATTCCTGCTGGAGGGTCGCGCCCCGCCCCCTTGCAGGAGTCAAAAATGAAACCACCTATTTAAGCGGGGGTGCTTTTCCGCTCTGGGGAAACCCATGGGCGCCGTCCGCGCCTTGGCCTATGCGCTGCGCGCCGTGCGGCCTGCGGCGCTGGTTTTTTTGGTGGCTACGCCGTGTTTAAGGTCGCGAGACTCTGTCTCGCGCTCTGCGGCCTTTGAAAAGGCCGGCGAAAGCTTTTTCGCCGCTTTGCGGATTCTTTCAATTCATGTGCAAGTCATGGAGCAGATTCTGCAAATCCTCTTCCCCATAAAACTCAATCTGCAAGGTACCCTTTTTCTTAGTACCCGCCACTTTTACCTTACGGTTCAGGTACTCCCCCACCGCCAACTGGGCTTCCTCAAAGTACTGATTCTTCCGGGTGGCTTTGGGCAACACTTGGGCATTCTCAGCCTCATTCAGGTGTTTTGCCAGGGCTTCCAGCTCCCGGACAGAGGCGCCTTCCCTAGCTCTCTTTGCTCCCAGACGCATCCCTTCCTCATTCTTGAAGCTCAGCAGCGTTCGGGCGTGGCCTGCGGTGATCTCTCCGTCCTCCAGCATCTGCTGGATATCCTCGGGCAGATTCAGCAGCCGCAGCGCATTGGTGACCGCCGGGCGGCTTTTGCCCACCGCCTGGCTCACCTCCTCCTGGGTGAAGTCCTGGGCCTCAATCAGCGTGCGATAGCCCCGGGCCTCTTCCAGAGGGGTCAGGTCCTCCCGCTGAAGGTTCTCAATCAGCGCGAAGAGCATCTCCTCGGCGTCGGTCATCTCTCGGATCACCGCCGGGACCTCGGTCAGCCCAGCCATGCGGGCGGCCCGCCAGCGGCGCTCTCCGGCCACGATCCGGTATCCCCCTGTGGGCATGGGCCGCAGCAGCAGCGGCTGCAGCACCCCGTGCTGAGAGATGGAATCCGCCAGCTCGGACAGGGCTTCGCTGTCAAAATCCTTGCGGGGCTGGTCCCGGTTGGGATCAATCTCCCCGATGCGGACACTCACCGCGCCTTCGGTGCTTTCTGCAGTATTTTCGGCAAAGATGGCGTCCAGGCCCTTGCCCAATCCTCGTTTCTTCAATGGCATGTCCCCCTTTACCGATTGTTCTTCAAAAGTTCTTTGGCCAACTCCCCATAAGCCTGTGTTCCACGTGAAACCCTATCGTAATACAGCACCGGCTGTCCAAAGCCCGGGGCCTCGGACAGGCGCACGGTGCGGGGGATCACTGTTTTGAACACCTTGCGGGGAAAATACTTCTTCACTTCCTCCACCACCTGCTGGGTCAAGTTCAGGCGGCCGTCGTACATGGTCAGCAGCACACCCTCGATGTCCAACAGATCATTATATTGACGTTTCACACGGCGAACCGTGTTCATCAGCTGAGAAAGCCCCTCCAGCGCATAGTATTCGCACTGAATGGGGATCAAAATGGTGTCCGCCGCTGTCAGAGCGTTGGTGGTAATCAATCCCAAAGAGGGCGGACAGTCGATGAAAATATAATCATACTCCCCCCGGATGGGGGACAGGGCTGCTTTCAGCACGGATTCTCGATTCTCCACTGAGGCCAATTCCAGCTCCGCAGCAGCCAGGTCCATGTGAGAGGGCAGCAGGGTCAGGTTTTTGAACTCCGTCTTTACCAGGGCGTCCTGGGCCTTGGCTCCGCCGATCATCACCTCATAGGCGCTGACCTTGCAGTCACGGCGATCCACCCCCACCCCGGAGGTGGTGTTCCCCTGGGGGTCCGTGTCCAACAACAGCACGCGCTTGCCCATATTCCCCAGGGCCGCTGCCAGGTTGACCGCTGTGGTGGTTTTTCCCACGCCGCCCTTCTGGTTGGCCACGGCAATGATTTTTCCCATCCCTTTTCTGCCTCCCTCAATTCATGATCGGTTTCTATTGTATCACAACTGTACTGGAAAGAAAAGTCCGGGACTGGGTTTTCCAAAACTTTTTCTATATGTTTCACATGAAACATACCGTGGACGAAACCAGGGGAACCTGCGCTGCCGGCCCGTACAATGAGAAAACGACCTGGAAAAACCAGGCCGTTTTCTCTGTGGGAAATGAATAAGGGAATGGGTTATACTTGTACTCTGTTTCGTTTGGGAATCCGGACGGTGCATTCGATGTAGTCCTCCGTCTCCTTTTTCTCCGCCTGAGCCGGGATTCCGGCGGTCTTCATGGCGTCCACCGCATGGTCGATGGTATTGATGAACAGACGGATATCCTTGGCGATAAACCGCCGCTTGGGACGGGCGCCCTCCCGCCGGGGGGCCAATACCGCCTCCACCAGCTCCTCCGTCTGACTGACGTTCAAATGCTTCTCCCCCGCCTGCCGCAGCACCTTCTGCCGCAGGATTGCGTCGTCGATGCGCAGCAGCGCTCTGGCGTGACGCTCCGTGAGCTTGAAATCAAGGATCTCGCTTTGTTCCTCTGCCGTAAGCTTCAACAGCCGAAGCTTGTTCGCCAAATAGGATTGGCTCAGCCCCAGACGCTTTGCAGCCTCCTCCTGGGTGATCTGCCACTCCCGCAGCAGATTTACCAGGGCATTGGCCTGCTCAAACATTTGCAGATCCTTCCGTTGGAGGTTCTCCAAAAGGGCCAGCACCGCGCTGTCCTCCGGGGGGCAGTCTGTGACAATGGCGGGGATCTCCTTCAATCCGGCCAGCTTGCAGGCCCGCAGGCGCCGCTCCCCGGCAATGAGCAGGTAGGCTCCCCCCTCTTTGCGCACGGTCACCGGCTGCAGCAGCCCGTTCTCCCGGATGCTCTGGGCCAGGGCTTCCAGCTCCTCCTGTTCAAAGGTCTTTCGGGGCTGGGAGGGATTGGGCTGTATCCGCTCTACCGGCAGTGTCATCAGCTTGCGCTTGTCCTTAAAAAACATGTGCCGTGCCTCCCTTTCGTGATAGATTCTACCACGGGGGAGCCACGGCATTTGTTGAACGGTGTCGCCAATCTCTTTTTTTATAGGTATTTTTTGAAGCCCTTAACTTCCTGAAAGTCCAGGGCATGATAAAACTTGTGTGCCCCTGTCCGGTTCAGACCGGAAGCTAAAATCTCATAATGACAGTCCCACTGCTCCTTGCCCCAGCGCTCGATCTCCTGGAACATGGCGCGGCCCACGCCCCTGCCCTGATAGCTCTCCAATACAGCTACATTCTCCACCAACAGGATGGGACGGCAGCTATCACAGATATCCTCAAAGACCACGCCGAACAGGCTGCCGCAGATCGTGCCGGTCTCCCGATCCTCCGCCACCAGCAGGTACTTCTGAGGGTCGGCGTCGATCTTCTGCAAAAGGGCTTTCACCTTTTCCCGGTCGCCGGGTGCGTCGCTGATCACCAGCATCACCTGATCCAGCCCGTCCAAATCGGCCTCTGTGGCCTTGCGCAACTTCAAATCCACTGTGATTCCTCCTTACAATGGGCTTTTTGCAATGGTCCCTCCGTGACGGGGGTATTCCCTGGGGGTGAACCGAAGCTTCCGGCAGATCACCAGATTCCGCTCCTCTCCCCCGGGCAGGGTGAGAGCAAGGGTCTCCGGCTCCCCGCTGCCCAGGAGCTCCAGGGCATTGGCAGCCTCCTTCAATTCCTCCATGGCCCCGGGCCCCTTCATGGCGATGAAAAAGCCCTTCATCTTCACCAGGGGCATACAGTACTCTGCCAGGGTGGGCAGAGCCGCCACCGCTCTGGCAGTGGCCAGATCAAAGCGCTCCCGCATGGTCTTATCCCGGCCGGCCTCCTCGGCCCGTTTGTGTACCAGGTGAGCTTGGAGCTTCAAGCCCCGGCACACCTCCCCCAGGAAGTTCAAGCGCTTCTGGGTGCCGTCCAACAGGGTCAGCTCAATATCCGGCCGCATGATCTTCAAGGGGATCCCGGGAAAGCCCGCTCCCGTACCCACGTCGATCACCTTGGCCCCCTGTTTGAGATCCTTCCAGTTCAGCAGGGTCAGGCTGTCCAAAAAGTGCTTCTCCACCACCTGCTCCGGCTCTGTGATGGAGGTGAGGTTGATCTTTTCATTCCAGTCAAGAAGCAGTTCCATGTAAGCCTGGAACTGCTCTGCCTGGGCGGGGGTCACCTTCCAGCCCATGGATTTTGCCCCCTGGGTCAGCATCTCTCTGATATCCGTCATGGTTTCTCTCCTTCCCGTCCCTTGGACGCCAGCCAAATCAGCAGCACGGAAATATCCGCCGGGCTGACCCCGGAGATTCTCCCCGCCTGGCCGATGTTCTCCGGCCGGACTTTATTCAGCTTCTCAATGGCCTCCAAGCGCAGGCCTTTGATCTCCCCGTACTCCACATCCTGGGGCAGACGCTTCCGCTCTAAGCGCCTGGCTTCTTCAATGTCCGCCAGCTGGCGCTTGATGTAGCCCTCGTACTTCAATTGGATCTCCACATTTTCCAACACCGCCACTGGGACGTCCGGACGGTTGGGGTCCACGGGAGCAAGGTCCTCATAGGTGATCTGGGGACGCTTCAGCAGCTCCGAGAGCTTCACCCCCGTGGAGATGGGAGATGTTCCACGTGAAACAAGAATCTCATTAAGCTGCTCCGAGGGGGCCAGCGTGGTGGACTGCACCCGTTTCAGCTCTGCCGCCATCTGCTCCTGCTTACACTGGAACTTCTCCCATCGTTCATCGGAGATCAGCCCCAGCTCCCGGCCCAGGGGAGTCAAGCGCTGGTCTGCATTATCCTGGCGCAGAACCAGGCGGTACTCCGACCGAGAGGTCATCATCCGATAGGGATCGTTGACGCCTTTGGTAATCAGGTCGTCAATGAGGGTGCCAATGTAGGAGCTGGCACGGTCCAGCACAAAAGGCTCCTTGCCCTGGACCTTCAATGCAGCGTTGACCCCGGCCACAAAGCCTTGCGCCGCAGCCTCCTCATAGCCGGAGCTGCCGTTGAACTGCCCAGCACCATAAAGCCCCGGCCAATCACGGAACTCCAAGGTGGCGGAGAGCTGCAACGGATCGCAGCAGTCATATTCAATGGCGTAGGCCGTGCGCATGATCTCCACCTTCTCCAAGCCGGGGATGGTGTGATAAAAAGCCACCTGCACGTCCTCGGGCAGGGAGGAGCTCATGCCCTGCAGGTACATCTCCTCCGTGTCCAAGCCGCAGGGCTCAATGAAAAGCTGGTGCCTGGGCTTGTCCGGGAAGCGCACCACCTTGTCCTCAATGCTGGGGCAGTACCGCGGGCCGATTCCCTCGATCTTCCCGCCATACAAGGGAGAGCGGTGGATGTTCTCCAAAATCACCCGCTTGGTCTCGTCATTGGTCCAGCTGACGTGGCAAACCGCCTTGTTCTCCGGCGGCACTTCTGTATCGTAGGAGAAGGGCACCACTGGCTCATCCCCATGCTGTACCTCCAGATTGGAGAAATCAATGGAGGACTTGAGCACCCGGGCAGGAGTGCCGGTCTTAAAGCGCCGCAGAGAGATTCCCAGCTCCCGGAGGGAATCCGGCAGAAAAGCCGATGGGAACATCCCGTCCGGGCCGCTCTCGTAGGACAGGTCCCCCACAAAGATCTTGCCCCCCAGGAAGGTCCCCGTGGCCAGAATCACCGTCTTCACCCGATACACCGCATCCAGCCGGGAAGTGAGCAGCCAGTCCTCCCCATCCCGGGCAATGGAGACAATCTCCGCCTGACGCAACAGCAGATTGGGCGTGGTCTCCAAGGTGTGCTTCATCCGGCGAGAGTAGGCGTTTCGGTCGATCTGCGCCCGCAAGGAGTGTACCGCAGGCCCCTTGCCCAAATTGAGCATCCGGCTCTGAATGGTGCAGTCATCAGCAGCCCGGCCCATCTCGCCGCCCAGAGCGTCGATCTCCCGGACCAAATGCCCCTTGGCCGTGCCGCCAATGCTGGGATTGCAGGGACAGTTGCCCACAGCATCCAGATTGATGGTAAAGACGATGGTGGAGCAGCCCAAACGAGCGGAAGCTAAAGCAGCTTCAATACCAGCGTGACCGGCGCCGATCACAGCCACATCATAGGAAGCGGCGTTGTAAGTCATGGTAAACCTCCTTGAAAAAAGGATAAAACGAAAAAGTTTCGCCAGCCTTTTCAAAGGCTGCGGAGTGTGAGGCGGAGCCTCACGACCTTACATAGCAAAGCGAAGCTTTGCAAAAAGAATCCAGCGAGCAGGGCGCACCAGCGCAAAGCGCTGTAGCCATGCGAGCGAACCTATAGCAGGAACCAAACATGAAACTCCTTTTGCATTGAAAGGAAAAGGGCATTGTGGTGGGTGCTTTGCCGCTCTGGGCAGGGTTCCTAAAAGTGGGCCGCGCCTTGACCTAGCCGCCTTCGGCTGCATCCGGTCTGCGGCGCTTCTTCTTACTTCGGCTTCGCCGTTTTTAAGGGCAAGGTCGCGCCTTTTTGAAAAAATGCGCCCCAAAAACTTTTTTTCGCGCTTCGCGTTTCTACTATTTTCCCACACAGAATTCCTCAAACACCCGGTCCACGATCTCTTCACTGACATGCTCCCCTGTCAAAGCTGCCAAGGCAATCAACGCATCCTCCACGCAGACCGTAACGGCGTCCAGGGTCATACCCGCCGACAGCGCGGTTTCCCCTTCCTGCAAGCTATACAAGGCGCTTTGAGCATCCGCTCTCTGCCGCTGGGTGAACAGGACGCCCTCCTGGGGATGAAAATCCTCTGTGTCCAGAATTTCGGACAGTTCCTTTTCCAGACCCTCAATCCCCTCCCCTGTGGCGGCGGAGAGGAACACCACATGCTCAAACCGGCTGCGGATAGCATCCAAATCCACGGCGGCGGGCAGATCGGTCTTATTGATCACAGCGATGGAGGGCACTCCCTGCAAGGCGTCCATCAGGAAGAAATCCTCCTTCTCCAAGGTTTGGGAGGAATCAAACACGGCCAGCACCAGCTGGGCGGTACGCAGCCGCTCCCGAGCAGCTTCCACGCCGATGCTTTCCACCGGGTCATCGGTGTCCCGCAGACCGGCAGTATCCGCCAATCTCAGGGGGACGCCCCCCAGCAGCACGGTCTCCTCCACCACGTCCCGGGTGGTGCCGGCGTACTGGGTGACGATGGACCGCTGGGTCCCTGACAGCAGATTCATCAAGGTGGACTTGCCCGCATTGGGCCGCCCGGCGATCACGGTAGAAAGCCCCTCCCGGAAGGCCCGGCCCCGCTCAAAGCTTTCCAGCAGGGAGGAAAGCTCCCTCTCCCCCCGCCGGATGGCTTCCAGCAGCTGATGTTCCTCCACTTGGGGCACGTCCTCCTCGGGGAAGTCGGCCCAGGCTGCCAGGTGAGCAGCCTGCTCATAAAGCTCCGTTCGGATTCCAGAGATGCGCCGGGACAGCGCTCCGGTACTGCCAGCCTGAGCAGCTTTCAGGGCTTGCTCCCCGCTGGCAGAGATCACGCTCATCACGGCCTCAGCCTGGGCAAGATCAATCTTGCCGTTTAAAAAGGCCTGCCGGGTGAACTCCCCCGGCCCGGCAGGAGAGGCTCCCGCGTCCAGCACGGCTTGGAGCAGCCGCCTTGTGATGTAAAGCCCGCCGTGGCAGGACAGCTCCACCACATCCTCTCCGGTGTAGCTTTTGGGCGCCCGATACACCAGGGCCACCACCTGATCCAGCCGCTGGCCGTCCTGGTCAACTGCTTCCCCCAACTGGGCGGTATAGCCCTGCATCTGGCTCAGCGCCCGGCCCCGGATTCCCCGGAACACCCGGTCCCCCACAGCCAGGGCATCCCGGCCGGAGATCCTCACAATGCCGATGCCTCCCGGCGCCGGTGCGGTGGAGATTGCGGCAATGGTCTTTTCCATGAGCTGTCCCTCTTTTCCAGAAAAAATAGCGGTAACAGTGAAAAATGGGGCCGCCGAAAAGGCCGCCCCATCCTGTGCTTATTTCTTTTCAATCCGCCCGTAAATGGGGGTGTTGGGATCGTCCTTCTTGGGTCCCTCTGCTCTGGGAGCAGAATTGGGCTTGGAATACTCGTTCCGGGGACGGCGGTTCTTGTCATTGTAGTTTCCACGGCCGCCGTGGCTGCGATCGTTCCTGCCCCGCCGGTCATAGCGCCGGGCCTGGGGACGCTCCCCGCCTTCCGGACCCACTACCACATGACGGCCCTGGTCCACGCCCTCGCTCCAGCTCTTGGCGCCGGGCACGGTCTGCACCGCCGTGTGAATGATTCTCCGCTCATAGGGGTTCATGGGCTCCAAAGAGGCGTTGCGTCCGGTCTTTACCGCACGAGCAGCCATCTTGCGGCCCAGGGCCTCCAGTGTTTCCTTGCGCTTTTCCCGATAGTTGCCCACATCCAGCGTGATGCGGAAATAGCTGCCGTCCACATGATTGGCCACCAAAGAGCCCAGGTACTGCAGGGCATCCAGAGTCTCTCCCCTGTGGCCGATGATAAATCCAATGTCGTCGCCCGAAAGCACCAGCTCGGCGCCTGCCTCCACAGGATGGATCTCCACTTCCACATCCTGCAGGCCCATGGCTCCCAGCACGCTTTTCAAATAGTCCGCCGCCTGCTCAGCGGGACCCTTGCCGCTGGAAACAGCAGGTGCAGCCGCTGCGGGCACTGGGGGCTCCGGCTTTGGGTCCGGAAGCTCGATGTAAGCCCGCACCCGTGCGGGGGCGCCGCCAAACAAACCGAAGGTCTTTTTCTGGGGCATCTCCAAAATTTCGAATTCCGCTTCCGTGGTCTCCACGCCCAATTCCCGACAAGCGTTGGCAAAAGCCTGTTCCACGGTGTCGCCCTTGGCAATGGCTTCTCTGATCATCAGTTACCCTTCCTTTCGGTTCACTTCTTGGTGCCCATATAATTGCTGGAGTTTCCCCCGCCGGAGGACTTCTTCTTTTTCTGTCCCTGCTTCTGCTTCTGGGACTTCTCCTGCTTTTGCTGCTGCTGAGGCGATGCCGCCAGCCTGTCCGCAATCTCCTTCTGCGCATGGGCGGGCAAAGGACGCACCCTGGCCTCAGCCAGCTCCAAGGTCACGGCGCGCTGCGCCTCGGACCTGGCAACCATGTGGTTGACGCTGAAATACTTGTTGGTGATATAGCTCTGACCAAAGCTGCTCACAGAGGAAATCACCCAGTACAGACCCACAGCAGTGGGCATGATCCAAGCCCAGTAAACGCTGATCAAGGGGAAAATGTACATCATGACCTTCATGCAGCCGGGCTGGGACTGGTTCATGGTCTTCTTCTGCACATAGTTCATGTAGAAGTTATAGCCGAAGCTGGTCACCAAGGACAGCACGGGGATCACCCACAGGAAGCTGAGGAAATCAGACCCCTGGGGGGTGGACAGCAGATCCAGCCCAAAGAAGTGGAAACCCGTGGTGAAGGACTCGATCTTGTCCAAATCCGCCTGGGTGAACATGGTCAAATGCTCTTTTAAGGCGTCGAAATTGCGGATGATGTCCATTTCGGCATAGAACCCGCCGGAAGCGGCCGAGCTGACCATTCCGGGAATGCGCTCGATGAAATCCTTGGCCAGCGCAATGCGCTCAGAGGCAATGTGCAGGGTGTTGGAGAGGGGCATAATCACCGAATAATAGATGCCCAGCATGATGGGAAGGGGCAGCAGGGTGGTTAAACACCCGGAGCTGGGGTTGACGCCCTCCTTCTCATAGAGCTTCATCAGCTCCTCATTGTACTTCTGCTTGTTGTCGCCATAGCGCTTTTGAAGCTCCTTCTGTTTTTCCGCCAGCTTGGACTGGCTTGCCATGCTCCGCTGGGACTTGACGGAAAAGGGAAACAGCACCGCCTTGATAATAATGGTAAAGAAGATGATGGCTACGCCGTAGTTGTGGAAGATATTATATAAAAACCACAGCAAATAGCCCAGGATGCTGCCGAAAAAATTAAAAACTACCATCATAAGAAATGTTACGCTCCTCTTTTAGCCATACTTTTGCCCTGCAAAAAACAGCAAAACAAATAAAATGCGCGAAAGGCTCCATGCCCGTCAAACCTTCTCGCGCCTGCGGCGCGCTAAGGGCGCCTGATCTCTTTTTTCTTGCACTTTTTTTCGGGCACCGGGTCGTAACCGCCCCGGCTCCATGGATTGCAGCGCAAAATGCGCCAAATGGTCAGCGCTCCCCCCTTGACGGCGCCAAAACGCTCGATAGCCTCCAGTCCGTACTGAGAGCAGGTGGGGATATATTTGCACATACCGGGCATTCTTGGGGATATGGCGGACCGGTAAAACCGAATCAGCCACAAAAGGGCCGCCTTCACAGCGCTTCCTCCCCACCGGGCGCCCGTGGCGCTAAAATGCCGGCGGCAGAAAGCTCTTTTTCCAGCTGGCGAAGCACTTGGGTGCTTTTGACAAAGGGAGTTTTGCCCCGGGCAACCAATACCAGGTCATATCCCTGCCGCACCCTGGGGCACAACTGCCGAAAAGCCTCCCGAATCACCCGCCGGGAACGGTTGCGCTGCACGGCGTTTCCGATTTTCTTGGAGGTGGTGATTCCCAGCCGCAGCTCTTTTGTGCGGTTTTTCATCACATATACCACCACCACAGGGGTGACATAGCTCTTCCCCCTGGCATAGATGCGCCGAAAATCGTTGTTGCGGCACAGCGGCACAAAGTTTTCCATAGACAAAGCTCACGCCCCTCTCTGCAAAACAAGCGGGCATAACAAGAAAGGCCACCGCTAAGGTGACCTTTGAAGCGTCATCATCAATAGGTAAGACGCGCTCTGCCTTTTGCCCTGCGGCGTGCAAGTACCTTGCGACCGTTCCTGTCAGACATTCTTTTCCGGAACCCATGCTCCTTCTTTCTGTGGAGCTTCTTGGGCTGATACGTTCTCAGCATACAAAAACCCTCCTTTCGAGGTTCTTCCCTTGCGAGAACTTATTATACCTTACACTCGCCGCCGCTGTCAACACCCATTTTTCCGGGTTTTTGAGAGCAAAAAAGATTTTTTTTCATTTTTTTTAAAAAAGTTGCTCTCTACAGGGCAACAAATCGCAGATTTGGGGGAAAGGATGGAGAAGCTTCTCAAGGTGTTGTGCTAAAATTGGAACCCCAAGGAAAAAAAGAGAGGAGGGAAAAAAGTTTGAAAACCTGTGGAAAATATGATATACTTTCAACTGAATATCCATCTTTCGCAAAAACCTGTGCAAAAGATGTGGGTCAAAGGGATTGGGGCTGGCAAACCCCGGGAAAGATACCGTTTAGTTGGAGGGGAATCAATTTGGATTCATTCGATCAAGCTTGGGAGCTTATCTGCCAATACTGCAAATCAAACATCACAGAGGTGGCTTACAACACCTGGTTCAGCCGCATCAAACCGGTCAGCCTGGATTTTGAACAGGCCACCGCCATCATCGAGGCGCCCAACGAGTTTCACAAGCAAACGCTGCTGCGCTGCTATAACGACTTGCTGAAAGAGGCTTTTGACAACGTGTTCGGCGGGGGGATCAGCTTCCGGATCTGCGTCCACGAGGAGTTGGAGCAGAAACCAAAGCAGCCCGCTCAGCCCGACCCCTTTGAACAGGGGGATTACGAGCTGGACTTCGACACCTTCGTGGTGGGGCCCTCCAACCGGTTCGCCCACGCGGCCTGTCAGGCGGTGGCGGCAAAACCCGCCGTCCTGTACAACCCGCTGTTCATCTACGGCAGCTCCGGCTTGGGAAAAACCCACCTCTTAAACGCCGTTGCCAAGGAATTCCAAAAGAACTTCCCGGACCGGTCGGTGATCTACGTGAAATCCGAGGACTTCACCAACGAGATCATCACCGCCATCGGTCAGGGCACCACCCCCGCCTTCCGGGAGAAGTACCGCAAGGCGGACCTGTTTTTGATGGACGATATCCAGTTCATCGCGGGCAAGGCTTCTACGGAAGAGGAGTTCTTTCATACCTTTAATACGCTGTACGACGCCAAGAAGCAGATCGTGCTCACCTCGGACCGTCCTCCCAGAGACATCGCCATTCTGGAGGACCGGCTGAAGACCCGCTTTGAGTGGGGACTTTTGGCCGACGTGCAGCCCCCGGAATTCGAAACGCGGGTAGCCATCATCGCCCGGAAGGCCGAGAGCCTGAACTTTGAGATTCCGGAAACGGTGTGCGAGTACATTGCAAACAAATTAAAGAGCAACATCCGCCAGCTGGAAGGCACTGTGAAAAAGCTGCGGGCCTATCACCTGCTGGAGGGCAAGCCCATCAACGTGGCAACCGCCCAGGCAGCCATCAGCGATATCATCAACAACTCTCAGCCCACCCCGGTGACTGTGGACAAGATCATTGAGGAGGTGGCCCGGACCTATGGGGACATCACCCCGGAGGACATCCGCTCCAAAAAGCGCAACGCCAACATCTCCAAGGCGCGGCAGGTCTCCATGTACATTGTCCGGGAGATCACCCAGATGTCCATGGTGGAGATCGGCGAGACCTTCGGCGGCCGGGACCACTCCACTGTGGTTTACGCCGTGCGGGAAGTGGAGAAGGATATGAAGAAGGACCCTCATACCAAGGCCATGGTGGACGATATCATCAAAAATATCCGGGACCGGTAAGTCCCGCAGAGAGGGGGTTTGCTCATGGTGCCGCAAATACTGGCCTCCATCGACGCCTATTTGCAGGAATTGAATCTGGTGACCATCCTGTTCCGTTTGGTCCTGGCCATGGGCCTGGGCGGGATTTTGGGAATTGAGCGCGGCAAAAAAGGACAGCCCGCGGGCTTCCGCACCTATATCACCGTATGCGTGGCCTCTTCCCTGGCCACCCTAACAGGACAGTACATCTATACACGGTTCCAAACCGGGGACCCGGCCCGCCTGGGAGCGCAGGTGATCAGCGGCATCGGCTTTTTGGGAGCCGGCACCATTTTAGTCACCCGGAAAATCCAGGTCAAGGGGCTGACCACTGCCGCCTGCCTGTGGGCGTCGGCCTGTATTGGCCTAGCGGTGGGGATCGGCTTTTATTGGGGCGCTGTTTTCTGCACCATTTTGATCTATTTGGGCATGACCATCATGCGGCGGCTGGAACACCGGGTGGTGGAAACCGCCCCGGACATGACCTTTTTCGCGGAATTTGACAGCTCTAAAAGCCTGGGACGGTTCATCCGATCCCTACGGGACCAGAATTACACCATCGACGATGTGCAGCTGAACAAAACCGAGCACCCAAAAGGAAAGGGCCTCAGCGCCATTTTCCGCGTGCGCATGGAGGAACCCTTGCCCCACACTCGAATCATAGAAGCATTTTCAGCGTTTGAAGGCATCCAGTTCATCGAAAAAATCCGCTGAAAAAGCATTGACCCTTCTTTTTTTTGGCCGAAAAGTTTTCCACTTTTCCTCCACATTCCCTCCACGGCTTTTCACAGCCTGTGGAATGTGGAAAACTCTTTTCACCGCTTCCACGATTCCTCCACAATGTGGAAAGAAAAACTTTCCGTGGAAAAAATCAGCGAGAAAGCGGGGTCCCGAACTTTTTCCACAAATTCACAGCCCCTATTACTACGTCTAAATCAAGAGAAAGAAATAGAAGGAATAGAAGGGAAAAAAAGGCAGACTTTGCTGTCCTCTTCCCCATCGCAGAAGAAAGGAGATTTTATGGAATTTACCGTCAATAAGACCGAAATCACAGAAGCAGTTGGAAATATCCAGCGGGTGGTGTCCAGCAAGACCTCCATCCCCGCCTTGGAGGGCATTTTGATCCAGGCAGGGGACCAGGGCCTGCGTCTGACCGCCTATGATATGGAAATGAGCATCACCACCGTGGTGCCCGCCACGGTCCGGGAACCGGGCAAAACCGTGCTGGACGCCAAAAAATTCTCGGACATCGTCCGGCACAGCCCTGCGGAGACCCTCTCCGTGGAGGTGGACGAGAAGGATATGGCAGAGATCTCCAGCGGGGCCTATGTGACCCAGATGCCCGGCATCCCGGCCCAGGAATTCCCGGAGCTGCCCAGGGTGACGGATTACACCAAATTGACCATGCCTGGCAGCGTGCTGAAAAGCATGATCCGGCAGACCATGTTCGCCATTGCAGAAAGCGACGCCAAGCCCATTCACCAAGGCAGCCTGTTCAACATTGAGCAGGGGGTTCTGGATGTGGTCAGCGTGGACGGCTACCGGCTGGCAAAGCGCACCGAGCCCATCCAGTTTGACGAGGATATCTCCTTTGTAGTGCCCGGAAAGGCCTTGTCCGAGCTGCTCAAGCTCATTAAGGATAACGACGAGCCTGTGGATATCTGCCCCGGAAAGCGTCATATCCTGTTTACCATTGACAATTACACGGTGATCTCCAGCCTATTAGAGGGAGAGTTCTTAAATTATAAGGCAGCCATTCCCAGCGACAGCCAAACTGAGGTGATTATGAACACCCGTATGGCTTTGGACAGCGTGGGCCGTGTATCCCTCTTGATTACCGACCGGCTGAAAAGCCCGGTGCGCTGCCTGTTTGACGACAATATGGTAAAGCTCAGCTGCACCACTGCCGGCACCCGCACCCGGGATGAGCTGACCGTGGAGATGACCGGCCAGAGCGTTGAGATCGGCTTTAACAACCGGTATCTGCTGGACGCCCTGCGCAACACGGAGTGCGACGAGGTGAAAGCCCAGCTGGGCGGGCCGCTGAGCCCCATGAAGATTGTTCCCAAAGAGGGGGACAGCTTCCTGTTCTTGGTGCTGCCCGTGCGGCTGAAGAGTGAGTGAGGAGCCTGCTATGGAAGAAATTGCAATTACCACGGAGTTTATCCGGTTGGACTCCCTTTTAAAGCTCACCGGCCTGGTGGATACCGGAGGCCAAGGAAAGCTGCTGATTCAGCAGGGCGAGGTCCAGGTCAATGGCGAGGTCTGTTCTCAGCGGGGGAAGAAGCTTTACCCCGGGGATCGAGTCCGGCTGGGCACCAGGAGCTTCCAGGTCGCCCGGGCAGAGGGATAAGTCCCCATGACCGTCACCCGCCTGGCTGTTCAGGGCTTCCGGAACCTGGAGGACGGGGAGGTGTTCCCCTGTCCCGGCGTCAACGTGATCTACGGGGCCAACGCCCAGGGCAAGACCAATCTGTTGGAGGCGTTCTGGCTGTTTACGGGAGGTCATTCCTTCCGGGGGGCCAAGGATGTGGAGCTGCCCCGGCTGGACCCGGCCACTGGGGAGAATCAGCCCCGGGCTGCGCTGGCTCTGGATTTTTTCAGCGAGGGCCGTCCCCAAAAGGCCCAGCTCCATTTTGAGAAGGGCCGCCGCAGCTCGGTGATCAACGGGGTGCAGAAACCCACCGGCTCCGCGCTGATCGGCAAGGTCCGGGCGGTGATCTTCTCCCCGGACCACCTGCTGCT
This sequence comes from uncultured Acutalibacter sp., assembly GCA_963559705.1. Classification (GTDB taxonomy): domain Bacteria; phylum Bacillota; class Clostridia; order Oscillospirales; family Acutalibacteraceae; genus Acutalibacter. The sequence goes on along the minus strand of CAUWLU010000027.1, from coordinate 12,677 downwards.
GGTGAAGGAGGGCCCTGTCCGCCGCCGCAGCTTTTTAGACGGCGCCCTGTGCCAGCTCCGGCCGGGGTATGCCTCGGCCTATCACCAGTATGTCAGGGCGTTGGCACAGCGCAACGCTCTGCTCAAGGAGATCTTTCAATTCCCTCCCCAGCGGGAGCTGCTGGAGGTGTGGGATATGAGGCTTGCAAAGCTGGGCGCGGCCATCATGGCAGAACGCCGGAGCTTTGTGGATAATATGGGCCCCTTGGTCTCCCAGGTCTATGAGGGGATCTCCCGAGGGCGGGAGGAGATGACGCTTTCCTATGCGCCGTCGCCGGGGCTGGAGCCTGGCATGACCACCGCCCAGTGGGAGGAGCGGTTCCTGCAGGAGCTAAGCCGCACCGCGGACCAGGACATCCGCCGGGGAGCCACCACAGTGGGACCCCACAAGGATGACCTGGATATCACGCTTTCCGGACTGTCGGCCAGGCGGTATGGGTCCCAGGGGCAGCAGCGCAGCGCAGTGCTGGCCATGAAGCTGGCCGAGGCCGAGACGCTGTCCCAGCTTTCCGGAGAAACCCCCATCGTGCTGTTGGACGACGTGATGAGCGAGCTGGACCAAAGCCGGCAGGATTATCTGTTGAACCACCTTCACGGGCGGCAGGTGTTTGTCACCTGCTGCAGTCCGGAGACCGTAAGCCTGCAGGAGACGGGCAAGCGCTTCCGGGTGGAGGCGGGCCGGGTGTTCCCGGAGGAGCTGGGCGGCAGTCCCCAGGGGGAGCCCGGCGGGGAAAATCCTTTAGAAATCGGGAGATCATGATGTATCTGCATTTGGGACAGGATATCATTGTGAACATGAGGGACATTGTGGGCGTGTTCGATATGGACAATTCCACCATCTCCCGTCATACCAGAGAGTTCCTCACCAGAGCTCAGAAGGAAGGGCGGGTGGTCAATGTGTCCATGGAGCTGCCCAAGTCCTTTGTGGTCTGCGCTTATAACGGGAGAGAGACCGTGTATATCTCCCAAATTTCCACTGCCACGCTGCTGCGCCGGGCTTCCGGCAAGGGAGCCCTGACAGCGGACTTGTAAACTGTGTTTCGGGAAAGGCTGGTTTTGACTATGCAGTATTTCGGAGTACCCAGATGCCCCTATTGCAAAAAGAGGGTCAACCTGATCCGCACCTGGTCCCTCAAGCGCCAGGGCGAATATCAATGCCCCCGCTGCGGCGGTATCTCCAACATCTTCCTCTCCCCCCTGGTCTATGTGCTGGCTCTGCTGGCTGTGTTCTCCGGGGGAGCCGTGTACTTCTTCCACAAATTCGTTTTGAATGACGTTACGGTTTCCACCTGCCTGCACGTGCTGGCGCCCTTTGCAGGCTTCTTTTTGATCAGCCTGTTTCTGGTCTATCTGGAAAAGCCCGTCATCAAGCGGGTCTCGCGGGAGGAAAGCGGCAAAAAGGGCAAGGGCCGCGCCCCGGCCGGGGCCACTGGTCAGGTCTATGTGGACGAAGGCGCCTATCTTCCCAAGGGACAGGCCACAGGCTCTCTGCCCCCGGTGCAGTCTCCCCCGCCCCAGCGGGTATCCTCTTCCGCCCAGTCCACTGCGGTGATGCCCCAGGGCGGCACGGGCTCCCTGTCCAGGACAGCTCAGCGCCGCCCGGTGTCCCAGCCCACTGCGGTGATTCCCCAGGCTGGCGCAGGAGCTTCTCAGAGGACGGGTGTTCAGCGCAGGCCTGCGCCCCAGTCCCCCGCAGCCCCTGTGGAACCCCAGCGCCGTCCGGCTGTATCCCAGAGCAGCGCCGGAGCGCCCCCCAGAACCGGAACGCCCTCCCCCGCTGTCCAGCGGCGGCAGGCAGCCCAGCGCACGGCAGAGCAGAGCGCGGCGGTTCCTCGCCCCCAGCCCCAGCGGACCCAGCGTCCGGCTGCACAGGCGTCCCCGTCTTGGACCACTGTGCAGCAGCCTGCCCCCCAGCGGGAGGCCCCTCGGGTGGAGCCCCCCCGGCAGGTGCGCCCGTCCACTGATCCCTCCCTGGCCGAGCCCCGAAAGGCATCCCATGTGGTGAGCAGTGTGGAGATCCCCGCCCTCACCGAGGATTTCTTCAAAAAGTATGACGATCCTGCCTATGTAGAGCGCCGCTTAAAGGAGCTGCAGCAGGGGAAAAATGAAGATTGATCGAACACAGTTTCCCGGAAGTCTCAAAAGGCCTTCCGGGTTTTTTAATGGGCGGTTTTTCCCGTGTTTTCCACGATTGTCTGTTTACAATCCGTGGAAAATCTGCTATACTAATAAATAGGAAAAAAAGCTTTCAGAAGTTGAGAAAAGCCCCAAAAGGCCGGGCATCCGCCCGGTTTTTCTTGTGGGCGGCCGTTTCCCGAAATAGGAGGGTTTTTGTTTGGAAATCAATGAAATGACGGATATGACCATGTCTGAAAGAGCCTATGACGGCGACCAGATTCAGGTGCTGGAAGGGTTGGAGGCCGTTCGTAAGCGGCCCGGTATGTACATTGGCTCCACCGGGCCCCGAGGGCTGCATCATTTGGTGTATGAGATTGTGGACAACTCCATCGACGAGGCCCTGGCGGGCTTCTGCGATATGATCACCGTGTCCCTGCTGCCGGGGAATATCGTCTGCGTTACGGACAACGGCCGCGGCATCCCCGTGGGCGTACAGCACAAAACAGGACTGCCCGCAGTCACCGTGGTATTTACCATCCTCCATGCCGGCGGCAAGTTCGGCGGGGGCAGCTACAAGGTTTCCGGCGGTCTTCACGGCGTGGGCGCCTCTGTGGTCAATGCCCTGTCCACCTGGCTGGAGGTGGAGGTGGTCTCGGACGGCCGGCTGTACTATCAGCGCTTTGAGCGTGGCAAGGCTGTGGGATCGCTGGAGGACCGGGGTCCCGCGCCCGAGGGCAGACAGCGGGGCACCACGGTGCGCTTCCAGGCCGACCCGGAGATCTTCAAGGAGACCACGGTGTACGAGTACGACGTGCTGCAGAAGCGTCTGCGGGAGCAGGCCTTCTTAAACGCCGGGGTGCATATCCGGCTCACCGATGAGCGGCCCCGTGAGGACCGCATCCAGGAGGAGCAGGATCGGGAGACCCCCTATCAGAACGACTTCTGCTATGAGGGCGGTATCCGCTCCTTTGTGGAGTTCATCAACGCCAACAAGGACGTGATTCATTCCGATGTGATTCACTTCTCCACCGTGGCCCAGGATGAGAACTCCACCGCCGAGGTGGCCATGCAGTACACCGACTCCTACCAGGAGCAGATTCTGAGCTTTGCCAACAACATCAACACCACCGACGGCGGCACCCATGAGGACGGCTTCAAGCGCTGCCTGACCCGTGTGATGAACGACTATGCCCGCAAGTACAACATCCTCAAGGACAGCGACAAGAACCTCTCCGGCGAGGATGTCCGGGAGGGCCTGACCTGCATCATCAGCGTCAAGCTGAAGGAGGCCCAGTTTGAGGGCCAGACCAAGGCAAAGCTGGGCAACACAGAGATGAGCTCCCTGGTCAGCTCCATGGTCTATGACAAGATGATGACCTATCTGGAGGAGAATCCCTCCGTGGCCCGCACCATCTTTGACAAGGCCCTCTCTGCCTCCCGCGCCCGGGAGGCCGCCCGGAAGGCCCGGGACCTGGCCCGGCGAAAGACGGCGCTGGAATCCACCACCCTGCCCGGCAAGCTGGCCGACTGCCAGAGCCGCAATGTGGAGGAAACGGAAATTTACATCGTGGAGGGCGACTCCGCAGGAGGCTCCGCCAAGGGCGGCCGGGACCGGAAGTTCCAGGCCATTCTCCCCCTGTGGGGCAAGATGCTCAACGTGGAAAAGGCCCGCCTGGATAAGGTGTACTCCAACGAGAAGCTGATGCCCGTGGTCATGGCCCTGGGCACCGGCATTGGCGAGGATTTCGACCTCAGCAAGCTGCGCTACGGCAAGATCATCATCATGGCCGATGCTGACGTGGACGGCTCCCATATCCGCACCCTGCTGCTCACCTTCTTCTTCCGGTTCATGCGTCCCCTGGTGGAGGAGGGCCATGTGTACCTGGCACAGCCTCCCCTGTTCCGGATCACCAAGGGCAAGCGCCACTATTACGCCTTCTCCGACACCCAGAGGGACCAGATCATGGCGGACCTGGGCAGCGGCTATGAGATTCAGCGGTACAAGGGCTTGGGCGAGATGGATTCCGAGCAGCTGTGGGAGACCACTATGAATCCCGAGACCCGCACCATGCGCCGGGTAGAGGTGGAGGACGCCATCGAGGCTGACGAGGTGTTCACCGTGCTCATGGGCGACAAGGTGGAGCCCCGCCGGGAGTTCATCATGCGGCGGGCGAAGGAGGCCAATTGGGACGTGTAAACTTTTGCGGAGCAAAAGTTTACACAGGAAAATACCAGAAAAGCTTTGAGCGGGTCTTGAGGGCTTACTCAAAAGATACGGCGATTTACTGGGTGGGCAGAGCTTTCCACAGCAAAAGAAAATCCTGTGGAAAGCTTTGCTGCCGCCCGAATCTATTTACAAAGGACGGGTTTCATGGCATCCCTTCAATTTTCCTACACGCTCACCGAGGAGGAGGTTTACCGGGGCCTGCGGCTGTCGGGGGCGTATAAGCTCACCGGCAAGCGGGCAATGGTGGAATCTGCTTTGCTGGCGGTGTTCTTTCTGTTCTTCCTGGCGTCCTATCTGATGCGGCGGGGCGGCTTCGACCTGGCCATGGCGGTGATCTGCCTGATTCTGCTGGCGGCGCTGAACCTGCTTCCCCATTTCGATATGAAGCGCCGGGCCAAGACCGGTATGCGGGACGTGCATATCCGCATGAGCACCACAAAGCTGTGGGCCTCCACCCAGGCGGGAGAGCAGGTGTTCCCCCTGGATGACGGCTCGGTGAGGTTTCGCGCGGTGGGAAAGGAGAAGGATGGAAGGCTGGTGACGGCCCTGGCCCCAGAGGGCGGGCTGCTGATTCTCCCCCTGCGAGCCATTCCCCAGGCAAACCGGGGCTGGGCCCTGAGCCTGCTGCTGGGCAGCCGGGAGAACTGAGCCCGGAGCGGGAAAAGTGCCCTGAAGCTGTTGAGAATAAGAAAACCGGAATCTGTGCCCCAGGGGGGCAGGAAAGGCAGTTGTATTCATGGATCAAGAGATTACCCAGATCAACAAGGACGATGAGGGCGGCGGACGCATTATCAACGTCAATCTGACCAAGGAGATGGAGCAGTCCTTTTTGGACTATTCCGTGTCCGTGCTGGTGGACCGCGCCCTGCCCGACGTGCGGGACGGTCTGAAGCCCGTACACCGGCGAATCCTTTACACCATGTACGAGAATACCCTGTGGCCGGAAAAGGCCTACCGCAAGTGCGCCGATACCGTGGGCACTGTGCTGGGCCGGTACCATCCCCACGGCGACGTCTCGGTGTATGACGCCCTGGTGCGTTTGGCCCAGGATTTCTCCATGCGCTATATGCTGGTGGACGGCCACGGCAACTTCGGTTCCGTGGACGGCGACCCCCCTGCCGCCTATCGATACACCGAGGCCCGTATGACCAAGCTTTCGGTGGCCATGCTCCAGGATATCGACAAGGAAACCGTGGACATGACCTCCAACTACGACGACCGCCTCAAGGAGCCCACAGTGCTTCCCAGCCATTTCCCCAATATCCTGGTCAACGGCTCCATGGGTATTGCCGTGGGTATGGCCACCAATATCCCGCCCCACAACATGGGTGAGGTCATCGACGGTATGTGCTGCCTGATCGACAACCCCGACGCCACCCTGGAGGAGCTGATGGAGCATATCAAAGGCCCCGACTTCCCCACCGGCGGCATCATCATGGGCAGAAGCGGCATCCGGGCGGCCTACGCCACCGGACGGGGCCATTTGGCCCTGCGGGCCCGCACGGAGATCCAGGAGAACGAAAAGACCGGCCGCTCCAAGATCATCGTCACCGAGCTGCCCTATACCGTCAACAAGGCAAAGCTCATTGAGAATATCGCGGATTTGGTGAAAGAGAAGCGCATCGAGGGCATCTCCAACATTGACGACCACTCCGACCGCAACGGCATGCACATTGTCATTGACGTGAAGCGGGACGCCTCCCCCCAGATTGTGCTGAATAAGCTGTTTTCCTTCACCCAGCTGCAAAAGACCTTCGGCGTCATCATGATCGCCATTGTAAACGGCGAGCCCAAGCTGCTGAACCTGCGGCAGATCTTGGAGGAGTACATCAAGTTCCAGCTGGAAGTGGTCGTCCGCCGCACCCAGTTCGACCTGAAAAAGGCCCAGGACCGCGCCCACATTCTGGAAGGCTTGAAAAAGGCCATCGACATTGTGGACGAGATCATTGCCACCATCCGGGCCTGCAAGGGCGGCAGACCGGAGGCCAAGCTGGCGCTGATGGAGCATTTTGGCTTTGACGACCCCCAGGCCGACGCCATCTGCCGCTTCCAGTTGGGACAGCTGGCTGGACTGGAGATTTTGAAGATAGAGAGCGAGCTGGATGAGCTCCACGCCCGCATTGCCGACCTCAATGAGATTCTGACCAGCGAGGTCCGCCGGCGCGCCATTGTCAAGGACGAGGCTTTGGAGATCAAGAAGAAGTTCTCCGACGAGCGCCGCACGGAGATCGCTTCTATCAGCGGCGAGGTGGACATCGAGGACTTGATTCCCCAGGAGGAGTGCGTCCTGACCATGACCAACTTCGGCTATGTGAAGCGCCAAAAGACCGACGACTATCACCAGCAGAAGCGGGGCGGCCGAGGCGTCAACGCCATGAACCGCCGGGATGAGGACGTGGCCACGGAGATCTTTGTCACCGGCAGCCACGACTATGTGATGTTCTTCTCCACCCTGGGCAGGGTGTACAAGCTCAAGTGCTACGAGGTGCCCGAGGGCTCCCGCACCAGCCGGGGCATGAACATCAAGAACCTGCTTCCCCTCCAGACGGATGAGGGCATCAGCTCCATGATCCGGGTGACGGACTTCGACGAGGATAAGTACCTGGTAATGGTGACGAAAAACGGCGTCATCAAGCGGACCCGGCTGTCCGCCTTTGACACTGCCCGCAAGGGCGGCCTCATCGCCCTGGATCTGGCTGAGGGCGACGAGCTTAGTTGGGTGCGGGTCACCAGCGGCAGCGACGATTTGATCGTGGCCACCAAGAAGGGTATGGCCATCCGCTTCCATGAGACGGATATCCGTGAGATGGGCCGTACCGCCCGGGGCGTCCGGGTGATGAAGCTGGCCCCCGGCGACCGGATCGTGGGTATGTCCACCCTGCGAGAGGGCGGCTTGGTGCTTACCGTCACCGAGACGGGCTTCGGCAGGCTCTCTGACCAGGAGAATTACCGCATCCAGAAGCGGGGCGGCAAGGGCTTACTCAACTACCACACCGAGAAGTTTGGGGACGTGGCCGCCATCAAGGTGGTGGATATGGAGGACGATGTGATCCTCATTTCCGAGGACGGCGTGATTATCCGTATCGCAGCCAGCTCCATCCGCGTGTGCGCCCGACCCAGTAAGGGCGTCCGAGTGATGAAGGTCCAGGAGGGCAGCAAGGTGGTCACCCTGGCCCGCGTGCCCCATGAGGAGGACGAGGTGGACCAGGTGGAAATCGAGGACGACGGCACCGCCGACGAAGGCTCGGATACCCCGGATGAACCGGAAGAGGAGCTTGTAGAGGACGTGGAAGAAGAGGACGAAACTTAAAAGTTTTTGGGGCGACTTTTTTCAAAAAGGCGCGACCTTGCCCTTAAAAACGGCGAAGCCGTAAAAAGAAAGTAGGCCATTCAGCCGCATGCGCCCGCAGGGCGGTAGGCTGGATGGCCGTCCCTCTTGCTGCAACGTAAATACAACGCAAAAAGGACCAAACCCCAAACGCATAGGCCCTGGGGCCGACCCTCTTGATGCAATGTAAATGCAACGTAAATAAAACGAAAAAGGACATCCAAGCTTCACGCTCGGACGTCCTTTTTTGCTTGCTTCAAAAGGGGAAAACCCCAATACCTTTAATCGGCTTCCTTCTCCTGGCGGCCCTTCTGCTCTCGGTGTTCCTTGTTCAAGTTGGCTTCGGCCTCTGCCTCCTCGTTCTTGATCTCCCAGTGGAGGAGGAAGGTCAGTGCCGCCCGCAGAACAATGATGGCGCCCACAATGGCGATCTCGCTCAGGTCCCGGACAATCACCGTGCGGAGGATCTCGCTGCCCAGCTTGAATTCCAGACATAGGGCCATGCCCTTGGCCAAGTTCAGACGAATCATGGGGTCGTGGCGGATGTAGTTCACAACGCCCCGGATGCCGGCCACAATCAACACAATCACACCCACCAGCTCGAACAGGTGGATGGCGTTGGACACCAGCACGTCCAAAAGATGCTCCATGAAGAACTCAAAATTTTCGGCTAGGTTCTCAGTAATGGATAGCAACAAAGCGATCACCTCCTTTTTCCGTCGATGGGAGGAATTGGACAAATACCTCTAGTATAGCAGAGTTTTTTCACGGATTCAACAGCTTCCGCAGAAAGGGGAGAAATCCGCTTTTTAAACCAAAAATCGGAGGGAAACGAAGGCGCTCTTAGTGGTAAAAACCAGGAAAGTTTTAGGGGATTTTTCATAATCTTTATTGACAAGCAGCAGGTTAAGATATAAAATAATGACACCACAATGTGGAAAATGAGGAGGTAAATTTTTATGCAGAACAACACAGGCAAGAATTTTTCCATTGCGGCTCTGGTGTGCGGTATTCTGGGAATCGTTGGTTCCTTCATTCCAGTAGTCAGCTATTTCACCCTGGTGCTGGCCATTCTGGGTATTGTTTTCGGAATTAAGGGCCGCAAGCTGGCAACCCCGGAGACCAAGGGTCTGGCCACTGCGGGCTTTGTGCTGGGTATTATCGGCATCTGCTTCGCAGTGATCGGCGTTATCTGCGCCATCTGCGCCGTGGGCATGCTGGCTGCTATGGGTGCTGTTGCATAAGAGAGCTGTCTATATTTGTGCTATACGTTTCTCCCGGGGAGCGTATAGCATTTTTTTGCGGAAAGGAGGGCGCCATGATCCCGCCCTTTGAGATTTTGGGCAAGACCTTTGCCATTTATCCAATCCTGGCCATGGTGGGGATTTTCGCAGCGGGCGGTTTTGCCTGCCGCCAGACCTCCCGCCGGGGCCAGGACGACAATGATATGCTTATTCTTCTGCTGCTGTCGGCCATTGGAGTGCTGGCAGGCTCCCACCTGCTCTACGCGCTGACCCACCCCCTCTTTACCTGGGAGGCCCTGGGGGCGCTGTTCACAGAGGGATTCACCCGGGACGTCCTGTCCCGGCTGGCGGCCGCCTTTGGGGGCAGCGTCTTTTATGGGGGCCTGCTGGGGGGCCTGGCAGTGGGGTGGATCTATGTGAAAAAGCGCAGATTGCCCTCTGTTTTCTGCGATATCGCAGGAGCAACCATCCCGCTGTTCCATTTTTTTGGAAGGGTGGGGTGCTTCTTGGGAGGCTGCTGCTATGGAGTCCCCTGCCCAGTGGGCTTTGTGTACACCCAAAATCCCATTCCCATGGCCAACGGCGTCCGGCGGTTCCCGGTACAGCTCTTGGAGGCGGCCTTCTGTTTGGGGCTGTTTTTCTGGCTCTATTCCCTGCTGCGAAAGGGACGGACAGGCCTGCTCCCCCGGTATCTGTTCTGCTACAGTGTGGGCAGGTTTTTCCTGGAATTCCTCCGAGGAGACGATTACCGAGGGTTTTTGTGGGGGCTTTCCACCTCCCAGTGGATCAGCGTGCTGCTGGCTGCGGCTGTGGCGGTCTACTGGATTGCTCGGAGAGTGCGGCCCCGGCCCGCTGGGGATGGGATGGAGCCAGCGCCCACCGATGCGCCATCCTGAAAGCAAGGCAGAAAAAAGGCTGTTGCACTTGGCAACAGCCCTTTTTGATCTGTGTAGGATTTTCCGTTATCCCAGGGGCTCCGTGTCCACAGAGGGGAATTCCGGCAGCTCCTTGGTGGTCTGATAGATGATTTGGCACAGCTCCTTCGCGCGGGTGCGGTAATGCTCTACCACCTGCTGAGCAGCGGCCAGACTCTCTGTGTTGCTTTCGCGGATCTCCTCAATGGCGGCGTCCAGGTTGTCCTCCCAGGCTGTTTGCTCCTCCTGGAAGGCGGCGAGCTGATCGCCGGTAAGATGCTCCTGACCGGCGGCAACGGCGTTTTCAATCAGCTGCTCCCAGCGGCGGGCCGCATTGTCGTAGGCCTCCTGAATGAAGGCGTTGGAGGATGCGTAAGCCAGATCCTCCTCCAGCTTGAGGTCAATGGGATTGTCCGCAAAGATCTCCTCAAAATCCCCTGCCGGGGCCGCGGAGGGCTCTTGGGAAACCTCCGGTGTTGGCGTGGGACTGGGGCTGGGGGTCGGTGTGGGAGTGGGCGTTGGCGTGGGTGTGTTTTCCACAGCGCTTGCGGAAACTGTGGAGGAAGAACTCTCCTGCTGGGTGTCGCGGAACGCGCAGCCTGCGGAGAATGTCAGCAGAGCGGCGCACAGACCCACTGCCAAAAGCTTTCCAAAGCTTTTCATAGTGCTCTCCTTTCTCGCAGCCGGGGCGGATCAGAGCAGGCCCTTTTCCACCAGGGCGGCAGTCTTTAAAATCCCCACTTGCGTTTTGCTGTCGGGGATTTCATTATTTAAGACCATTTCCACGGCTTTGTCAAGTGGGATGCGCAGGGGCTGGAGGAACTCGTCCTCGTCCAGATCCAGCTGGCCGGACTCCTGGTCCACCCGGCAGGCCCACAGCCGGATGATCTCTCCGCAGTAGCCGGGGGTGGGGTACAGATTGCCCAGGGAGATGTAATTTTTGCCGGTGGTGCCGGTCTCCTCCTGCTGCTCCCTCTTCATGGCCTCAAAGGGGTCCTCGCCGGGCTCCAGCTTACCGGCGGGCAGCTCCAGGAGCACCTCCTTGTAGGGGCACCGGAACTGCTTGACAAAAATCAGCTCGTTTGCCTGGGTGAGCACCGCCACGCACACCCCGCCGGGGTGGCTGACGATCTCCCGTTTGGCAACCATGCCGTTGTCCAGCTCCACATCGTCCACATGGACGCGGATTAAATGACCGTCAAAAACAGTGGTGTCCTTCAGTGTTTTCTCATTCATGAGGATGCCTCCTAAGTGATGGAAAGTGTGATGGTATTTGAAATAGGGGCCTGTGCTTCACTCCTCCAGGGAGTTCATCACCAGGCCGGTGATGAGCTTGGGATAGAAATAGGTGGATTTTTGGGGCATCTTCTCCCCGTTCTGAGCCACCTGGCCAATCTCCTCCACCCTGGTGGGGTTTAGAAGGAAGCAGCACTGGCTCTCCCCCTTCTCCACAGATTCCTCCGCCTCCTGGGCGGACCGGGTGTAGGTCAGGTTCTTTTGATTGGCCATGTTTTCCTTGTCAATGCCCAGCAGCCGCTCCAGCACCAGGCTGTGGAGGATGGACACATCCAGCTCCCGATAGGCTTGGCTCATCCCGGGCAGCAGCTGCTCCATCACTGCCGGGTCCTTCAGGGTCAGCGCGGTCCAGCTCTCGCCGTCATACAGGGCGAAGGCGTGCCTGCCCTCTTGATAGGCGGCGTCCAGGGCAGCCTGGCTCTCCTCGCGGGAGGCTTTCTTCTCCAGGAGGAAATGCTCCCGGCAGGCTTCCTGCAAAGCGGCGCTGTCAAAGGCGGGCAGTCCCCGGACCAGCCGGTGGGTGGGGAACACCGTCAGCCCCGGGTCCTCCATGTCGGTGAGGGTCATCATTACATAGTCCGCCCCGGGCAGGTAGGTCCCCTGTTCCCGCAGGGTGTCCCGGTAGCGCAGAGCGGTCTCATACCGGTGGTGGCCGTCGGCAATGTAGAGCTTCCGGCCGGCAAAGTCCTCCCGCAGGGCGTCCAGAGCTTCCGTGTCGTTGACCACCCACAGCCGGTGGGTCACCAGGCCGTCGGAGAACTCATACCGGGGAGCGCAGGTCTCCTTCAAATGGAGCAGACGCTGGCGGGTGGCCCCGGTCTCGTCGCGGTACAGGGAGTAGATGGAGCTGAAATTGCACCGGGTGGCCGTCATCAGCCGGAACCGGTCCTCCTTGGCCTTGGACAGGGTCTCCTCGTGGGGGAGCACCACTCCCTGGGAGAAGTCCGTCAGCCGCACCAGGCACACCAGTCCCAGCACGCTGCGGCGCTGGCCTTGGTCCACTCCGCTGAGGAACTCCTCCTCATACAGGTACATTCCCGGGTCCATGTCCAGGCGCAGAGCGCCCTCCTGCCTCCACTGGTCCAGGACCTCCGCAGCCCGGGCATAGGGGTCCTCCCCCTCCCGGGGAAGCTCCAGCCGGATGAGGTTGTACCCGTTGCGGGAGAGATACTCCTGCCGCTGAGTTTCGCTGATAATGTCATAGGGCGGGCAGGTCAGCTCGCCGATGGTGCCCGCTTTTTCCAAATCGTACCGCAGCGCCCGAAAGGGCCGGATCTCTGCCATAGTGTTCTCTTCCTTTCTCTCTGTGTGACGTGAAAGCTGCTAAGCCTATTGTAGCCCCTTCCCCCGCCCCCCGTCAACTGAAAAGGCGAAGCCCCGCCCCCAGGAATGCAAAAAAAACGGGTCGAGAAAGCCGCCCCGGAAAAAAGCAAAAGCGAAGCCGTAAGGCTTCGAGACATTCTCGCTGAAAGGCGAAGATCTGGCTATGGCCAGATCTTCGCCTTTCCTTC
>CAUWLU010000026.1:0-33630 GCA_963559705.1 uncultured Acutalibacter sp. | reverse complement strand
CTTTTTTCATTTTTGGAAAATCGAACCGCCCTTTTGGACGTTACAGTTCGAGCCACTGGCCCTTTTCAGCGGACTCCAAAATAGCGTCTACTACATGCTGATTCTTTTGCCCATCCTGGATAGTGGCGGCAAGCCCATCCCCCTGATCCAACAAAATATCTGCAAAAGACTGCATTTGATCCACCTTATATTTCTCTGGGATCGGCAGCTTCGTAAACACATGGGCATCCGCATTGATATCCCCAGAACAAACCTGGATCTCATCAATGCCGTCCCCTTGCTCATCCAAACTGTAAACAATGGCACCGTCGCTTCCATAGATCTCCATGCGCTGATAATTGCCCCGGCCAAAGGCAAAGCGGGTGATCTGAAAGCTGGAAGAAATATCATCTTCCATATCCGCCATGTAGTTGCAGAAATCATCCACATCCACCTTACCCATGTCATCGCCATGGAGCAGCTTCCGTTCTTTTACATAAGTGCCGGTGTGGCCTACAATGCGGGTATATTCCTTTCCGGTGACAAACCGCACCAGATCCAAAGCATGGCAGCCCAAATCCCCTAATGCACCGGAGCCAGTCCGCTCTTTTACATAGCGCCACACCAAGGGCGTATTGGCCCGGGGCAGGCCCCAAGCCTGAAAATACTGCATATCCACATGGTATACCTTGCCGATCTTCCCCTGCGCGATCAAGTCCCTAGCATACCGGGCAGACGCTTTGAAGCGATAGGAAAAACATACCATATTTTTCAGTTTTTTCTCCTCTGTGGCCTTTTCCAGAACATCCGCTTCCTCCGCAGTGAGAGTGATGGGCTTTTCCAAATCATAGGGTTTGCCCGCTTCCACAGCTGCCATGGCGATTTTGAAATGGGCGTCGTTAGAAGTGCAGATGTCCACCGCATCAACTTCAGGGCAAGCAATCAGATCATGATAATCCACAAAACGCCGCTCTGGCGGAATGCCATATTTCTCCCCGGCAGCCTGCAGCTTAGCCTCATCAATATCGCAGATAGCTACCAATTCCAAATTGGGACTTCTGCGGATACCCGGCTCGTGCACGCCGGTCCAAATGCCGCCCAATCCCACAGAACCTACTCGAATCTTGTTTCCTTCCATAACGCTTCGCTCCTTTGCGAAATTTCAATACAACCATTTTTCTTTGCAGATCCGTCTTACGGCCTGCAAGCCTTCCCAAAAATGCGCCTTACTTTGGCTGATGGAGACCGGGGTTGCCAGTGATTCCTTCTACCTTGGTGGTGATGGGTACAATTGGCCCGGGATTGCCATAGGTGGTTTTAGGGAACTGAATCGGCGCAGCCCATTTCACCGCGTTGATGATAACATGCTGGATCTCAGACTGGTGATAGATGGGGAACACCTCATGACCGGGACGGAAGTAGAACACTTTCCCCTTGCCACGGTGATAGCAGCAGCCGCTGCGGAACACTTCCCCGCCCTCGAACCAACTGATGAACACCAGTTCATCCGGCTGGGGGATGTTGAAGTGCTCGCCATACATCTCCTCATGAGGGATGATGATCTTCTCATCCAGACCGTCAGCAATGGGATGGCTGGGATCTACCACCCACAAAATTTCCTTTTCCCCGTCCTCACGCCATTTCAGCATACCGGAGTTGGTGCCGCACACCCGCTGGAAGATCTTAGACGCATGGCCGGAGTGGAGAACGATCAGGCCCATCCCCTCCTGCACTCTCTTATGTACCCGATCCACGATCTCATCCGCCACCTGATGATGAGCCATGTGGCCCCACCAGATCAGCACATCCGTGTTTTCCAGCACCTCCTGGGTCAAGCCATGCTCTGGCTCCTTTAGAGTGGCGGTACGCACTTCCATGCCCGCTTCCTTCAAAAAGTCCGCAATACATCCATGGATGCCTTTAGGGTAGACTGCCGCCACTTCGGGAAATTCCACCTCATGGAGATATTCGTTCCAAACAGTAACTCGGATTGCCATATTTCTTTCGCTCCTTTCTAAAATCCATACAGCTTGTCCCTATTTTATCAAATCCATTGATAAGTTCTAGAAAATTTATGGCTTTTTAAATGTTGTTAATTTGACTTCTTTGCCCTACCTTCAATCCCCACGCCTCGTGCAGCCCCCCCAAAACAAGAAAAAGCCCGGCTGCACAGCCAGGCTTCTCGTACTTTACAGAGGTTTCTTGAAATTTCGCTGGAGCTTGTTCCCTGTGTATCCCATGCGGTGGTAAAAGGCATGGGCGCCTTTCCTGGCCTCCCCAGACACCAACCGCACAGCCGTCGCCCCAACAGAACGTGCCCACTCCTCTCCCGCCATCAGGAGGGCGCTTCCCACACCTTGCCGCCGACAGGTGCCGGCTATGGCAATACCCATTACATTTACCATGGGATCAGCATAAAGCAGCTCGTACCACTCCAAATGAAGATACCCCACTGCTTCTCCCCCGGTTTCCGCCACCAGGAGGCAGTGTGTGGGGTCCCCCAGCAGAGCTTTTAAGCGGTTCCGCGCTTTTCCTTGGGATAATCGTAGCCCATCTCCTCACGGTTCAAACGAGCCAGGGCCTTATAATCGTCCAAACGGGCGCGGCGCACGGTGAATTCCATACTCTTACCTCCCTCATACAAAAAGGCCCGGCATACGCCAGGCCTTTTTACCGGGCTCACTTGCCCAGAACATTCTTCACAGTCGCTTCAATATGTTCGGCAGACAGTCCAAACTCCTTCAAGAGGTCCACAGCCGGGCCAGAATGACCAAAGACATCCTTGACACCGATCTTGGTCACAGGAGTGGGGCAAACCTCAGAGAGGTAAGAGGACACAGCATCGCCAAGACCGCCCACCACATTGTGCTCTTCCACAGTGACAATACGGCCGGTCTCTTTCGCCGCCTTCAGCACCAGCTCCTCATCCAGAGGCTTGATGGTGTGCATATCAATAAGACGAACATCGATACCGGCAGCCTCCAAGGCCTTCACAGCCTTGACCGCTTCGCCCACCATCAGTCCGGTGGCGATAATCGTGAGATCCTTGCCGTCCCGCAAGGTGATTCCCTTGCCGATCTCAAAGGTATAATCATCATTGTTGTTGCAGCTCTCCACTGCCAAGCGGCCCAGGCGAATATACACAGGGCCTTCATATTCAGCAGCGGCCTTCACAGCAGCCTGCATCTCATAGTGGTCGGCGGGGTTAAGCACCACCATGCCGGGAATGGACCGCATCAGGGCGATGTCCTCGCAGCACTGGTGAGTAGCGCCGTCCTCACCCACAGAGATGCCCGCGTGAGAACCCACGATCTTCACGTTCAAATGAGGATAGCACACGGAGTTGCGCACCTGCTCAAAGGCGCGGCCGGCAGAGAACATGGCAAAGGACGCAGCAAAGGGAATCTTCCCGCAGGTGGCCAGGCCAGCCGCAATTCCCACCATATTGCACTCGGCAATGCCGCAATCGATAAAGCGCTCGGGATACTTTTTCTTGAAGATGCCGGTCTTGGTGGCCTCAGCCAGGTCCGCGTCCAGCACCACAATATCAGGATTCGTCTCGGCCAGGGCGGTGATGGCTTCACCGAAGCTCTCACGGGTGGCCTTTTTCACCATTTCAGCCATTCTGCAGCACCTCCAGGGATTCGGTCAGTTCTTTCTTGGCAACCTCATACTCCTCTGCGTTGGGAGCCTTGCCGTGCCAGCCCACCTGGTTCTCCATAAAGGATACACCCTTGCCCTTGACCGTCTTGGCAATGATGGCAAAGGGCTTGCCCTTGCAGGCGCGGGCGGCTTCAAAGGCCTTCTCCAGCTCATCGAAGTCGTTGCCGTTGACAGTGATGGTCTCAAAGCCAAAGGCCTGGAACTTGGGCTCGAAAGGAGCGGGACCAGCCACTTCTTCCACAGGTCCGTCGATCTGCAGGCCGTTGTAGTCCAAAATCACACACAGGTTGTCCAGCTTGTGATGGCCGGCAAACATACAGGCCTCCCACACCTGGCCCTCTTCGCTCTCACCGTCACCCAGCAGGGTGTAAACACGGTAATCCTTGTTGTCCAGCTTCCCTGCCAGAGCCATGCCCACCGCAGCAGAAATCCCCTGGCCCAGAGAACCGGAGCTCATATCCACACCGGGAGTCCCCTTCATATCCGGATGACCCTGGAGCATGGCGCCGATATGACGGAGCTTTTTCAACTCATCCACGCTAAAATAGCCGCGATTGGCCAAAACAGAATACAACCCAGGAGCGCAGTGGCCCTTGGAAAGCACAAATCGATCCCGGTCAGGGTCCTTGGGGGAGTTGGGATCGATGTGCAGCTCTTTGAAGTAAAGATAGGTGAAAATGTCCGCCGCAGAGAGGGAGCCTCCCGGATGGCCGGACTTGGCGTTGAATACGCCTTCAACAATTCCCAGGCGAACCTTCGCCGCAGTAACTTGAAGGTCTTTGCGTTCTTGCGCGTTCATGGTTTCTACCAGTCCTTTCCGCCGTGATCCTTGTGTTCTCATACACAGGTTCATTGTAGCCTATTTTACCGCAAAAAGCAATTGAAACTTTCTTTCCACTGAATCCATGCAGAAAGCCAGCGAAAATGCGCCGAAAAAAGCGCTTTTGCTTTCCAAGTCCAGAACAAAGACGGCACCTCTCCCCCAGGATATTTTAACTGCTGTTCCAATCGCTGCATAAGGAAGAAATCCCAGATCCAAACTACTTTAGGAACCGTTCAAACACACGTCAGAAAGGAAGTCTCCAATATGAAACAGAAACACGGCATGATCGGCGGTCTTCCCGCCAACATCAACATCATGAATCCCGTCCCCAACAAGGACGCAAAAACCATCACCAGCCTAATCCGCAAGAACGGCAAGGTCTCCGGCTATGAGCTGTCCGACGGCAGGGTCCTTTCCAAGCGCGAGGGGGTTGCCCTAGCAAAGCAAGGGGGAATCCGCGGCGTGGCCATTGCCAGCCGCAATGGCAGCGAATACCTGCGCTCCCTGCCCGACGGCAAGGAATCCAACAATTTGGGGGATCTGCCCACCTCCCCGGAAAACTTCTGACAGCAAAAAGATCCCCTGGCCGAAAACCCAGCCAGGGGATCTCGTTATTTCAGCGTAAAAGTGCCGCGCAGCTGAAAGGGGTCCAATTACTCGGCCATCTTCTTCAGCTTCTCGTACTTCTCAGCAGCATACTTCTCAGCATTGGCGAACAGCTTCTCAGCACGCTCGGGGAAGGAGCGGGTCAAGCTGTTGTAACGCACTTCGCCCATGATGAAGTCGCGGTAGGAAGCGGTGGGAGCCTTGCTGTCCAGCTGGAAGGGGTTCTCGCCGTTGTCGGCCCGACGGGGATCGAAACGGAAGTTGTGCCAGTAGCCGGCAGCCACAGCCTTCTTCTCCTCAACCTGGGACACGCCCATGCCGCCCTTGATGCCGTGGTTGATGCAGGGAGCGTAAGCCAGAATGATGGAGGGGCCATGATAGCTCTCGGCCTCGTTGAAGGCCTTGATGCACTGGTTCATATCAGCGCCCATAGCAACCTGAGCCACGTAAACATAGCCATAGCTCATGGCGATAGCAGCCAGGTCCTTCTTCTTGGTGGCCTTACCGGTGGCAGCGAACTGCGCAACGGAGCCGCAAGGAGTGGACTTGGAAGCCTGACCGCCGGTGTTGGAATACACCTCGGTATCGAAGACCAGGACGTTGATGTCCTCGCCGGAAGCGAGAGCATGATCCAGGCCGCCGAAGCCGATATCGTAGGCCCAGCCGTCGCCGCCCAGAATCCACATGGACTTCTTGGCCAGGTAATCCTTATCCTTCAGGATCTGAGAAGCCAGCGTGCAAGCCTCGCACTTGCAGCCAGGGATGACGCCCTCTTCCAGAGCAGCGATGTAATCCTTGGTTGCCTGATCGTTGGAGGCCCGGTCAGCCATGGTATCCAGCCACTTCCGGCCAGCTTCCTTGATCTCAGCGGTGGCATACTCCACAGCGATCAGCTTCTCAGTGAGCTCAGCCAGACGGCCGCGGACAGCGTTCTGAGCCAGGGCCATGCCCAAACCGAACTCAGCGTTGTCCTCAAACAGGGAGTTCTCCCAAGCGGGGCCGTGGCCAGCCTTGTTCACCGTGTAAGGAGTGGCAGGTGCGGAACCGCCCCAGATGGAGGAGCAGCCCGTGGCGTTGGCAATGAACATCTTGTCGCCGAACAGCTGAGTAGTCAGCTTGGCGTAAGGAGTCTCGCCGCAGCCGCCGCAGGCGCCGGAGAACTCCAGCAAGGGCTGCTTGAACTGGCTGCCCTTCACAGTGGTCTCCTTGAACTTAGCGGCAACCTCTTCCTTAGCGGGCAGGTTGATGCCGTACTCAAAGACAGCCTCCTGGTCACGCTGAGAGTCGATGGGAGCCATCTGCAGAGCCTTGGTCTTGGCAGGGCAGGTGGTCACGCAGGAACCGCAGCCGGTGCAATCCAGCGGAGAGATGACCATGGCAAAGTTCATGCCGGGGACGCCGGTCATGGGCTTGGCCTTGGTGCCGGCAGGAGCAGCCGCCAGCTCTTCATCGGTCATTGCGATGGGACGAATGACCGCATGAGGACATACATAGGAGCACTGGTTGCACTGGATGCAGTTGTCCACGATCCATTCGGGAACATCCACAGCCACGCCGCGCTTCTCATAAGCGGCAGTGCCCTGGGGAGAAGTGCCGTCGGCATACTTCTCGAAGGTGGAAACAGGCAGATCCTTGCCGTGGAAGGAGTTCACGGGGAACACCACGTTGTTCACGTAATCCACCAGCTCGGGACGGCTGCCGGTGGCAACCTTGGCCTGAGAATCGTCCACAGCATCCTTCCAGGAAGCGGGGACCTCCACCTTCACATAGCCGTTGGCGCCGCGGTCGATAGCGTCGTGGTTCATCTTGACGATGGCCTCGCCCTTGCGGCTGTAGGACTTGGTGGCGGCGTCCTTCATGTATTTGATGGCGTCCTCTTCGGGGATGATCTTAGCAATGGAGAAGAAAGCGGACTGCAGCACGGTGTTGGTACGGGTGCCCAGGCCCAGCTCCTTGCCGATCTTGAAGGCGTCGATGGTGTACAGGTTGATGTCGTTGTCGGCGATGAATTTCTTCACCTTGCCGGGCAGACGCTCGTCCAGCTCCTGAGCATCCCAAGAGCAGTTCAGCAGGAAGCTGCCGCCCTTCTTCAGATCCTGCACCATGTCGTAGGTCTCCAGGTAAGCAGGATTGGAGCAGGCCACGAAGTCGGCCTTGGAGATGTAGTAGGTGGACTTGATGGGGGTGTGGCCAAAACGCAGGTGAGAGATGGTCAGACCGCCGGACTTCTTGGAGTCATAGTCAAAGTAGCCCTGAGCGTACATATCGGTGTGGTCGCCGATGATCTTGATGGAGTTCTTGTTGGCGCCAACGGTGCCGTCGGAGCCCAGGCCCCAGAACTTGCAGGAGGTGGTGCCGGCAGGAGCGGTATCGGGGTCCTCGTTGGCCTCCAGGGACAGATGGGTCACATCGTCCACGATGCCGATGGTGAAGCGCTTCTTGGGCTCGGCCTTCTCCATGTTGCGGTACACAGCGATGATATCGCTGGGCTTGGTGTCCTTGGAACCCAAGCCGTAACGGCCAGAGTACACAGGGCAAGCGCCGAAGGGAGTGCCGTTGATAGCAGCCAGCACGTCCAGGTACAGGGGCTCACCGATGGAGCCGGGCTCCTTGGTGCGGTCCAGGACGGAGATCTGCTTCACGGTTTCAGGCAGCACGTCCAGCAGGTACTTGGCCACGAAGGGACGGTACAGATGGACCTTCACCAAACCGACCTTCTCGCCGGCAGCATTCAGGTAGTCAACGACCTCCTCAATGGTCTCGCAGACAGAACCCATGGCGATGATGACCTTGTCGGCATCGGGAGCGCCATAGTAGTTGAAGGGCTTGTAGTCGGTGCCGATCTTCTCGTTGACCTTATTCATGTAGTCCACAACAACCTCGGGAACAGCGTCGTAGAACTTGTTGCAGGCCTCGCGAGCCTGGAAGAAGATGTCGCCGTTCTGAGCCTGGCCGCGAAGCACGGGATGCTCGGGGTTCAGGGCGCGGCGGCGGAACGCATCCACAGCGTCCCAATCCAGCATCTCTCCCAGATCGTCATAGTCCCACACCTGGATCTTCTGAATCTCGTGAGAGGTGCGGAAGCCATCGAAGAAGTGGAGGAAAGGTACCCGGCCCTCAATTGCGGACAGATGAGCCACGGCGCCCAGGTCCATGACTTCCTGGGGACTGTTGGAGCACAGCATTGCATAACCGGTCTGACGGCAGGCATACACGTCAGAGTGATCGCCAAAGATGTTCAGAGCATGGGAAGCCAGGGTACGCGCAGACACATGGATCACGCTGGGCAGCAGCTCACCGGCCATCTTGTACATATTGGGGATCATCAGCAGCAGGCCCTGGGAAGCAGTGTAGGTGGTGGTGAGAGCACCCGCTGCCAAAGAGCCGTGCACAGCGCCGGCGGCGCCAGCCTCAGACTGCATCTCGGTGACCCGAACTTCTCTGCCGAAGAGGTTCTTGCGGCCTGCAGCGGCATACTTGTCGGTCTCATCCGCCATTACAGAAGAGGGCGTGATGGGATAGATGGCAGCAACGTCGGTAAACGCATAGGATACATGCGCGGCGGCGCTGTTACCATCCATGGTTTTCATTTTTCTTGCCATGAATATTTCCTCCTTTTAGGATAATCGAAAGAAATTTGACGGGTATTTTTCGATAGACTTTCTGATACCCGCGCTGTTTTATTCTAACATTTTTTTCGGGACCTGTAAAGGCATAAAAAACGGGATTTGTCAACTTTTTGGCAAATCTCCCCCTCTCCATTTGACATTCCATGGTCTTTCCAGTAAAATAGGATATCATACCGCCGGGCTGCGCCCGGCCCGTTTTGCGAAAGGGGTTAACCATTTCATGCCATCCGAACCTGACAGTTGCTTTCTTCTTTCCGTTTTGCTCACGCTGGTCTGCCTGACGCTCTCCTTCCTCTATGCTGCGGGGGAATCCGCTGTGGATTTTCTCTCTGCCAGCCAAGTGAAAAAAGACGCCGAAGACGGAAACGCCAAAGCCAAAAAGCTTGCAAAGCTGGTAAACTGGCAGAAAGCCGCCGTCTCCCCCTTCCAGGCGGGCATGGCGCTCTTTGGCTTTTTGGGGTTGGGATTTTGCCTATACGCCTTCTCCGGGATGTTGGACAGCGCTCTCGGACTGGTGGAATCCGGCCGGCTGCGTTATCTTTTGGCCGTACTCATTGTAACCGTAATTTATCTTGTGGTATTTTTCCTGTTTGGGAGCTTGCTTCCCCAAAAGAGCGCCCGTTACAACACCAAGTCCTTTGCCTATCGCTACGCTGGGCTTTTGTGGAGACTTCAAGTGCTGGCGTTCCCCTTTCTCAAGCTGTGTGCGCTGATCGTCAATGGCATTCTTCGGATTTGCGGCATTGATCCTCACATTCTGGACGATCCGGTCACTGAGGAAGAAATCCTCCAAATGGTGGGAGAAGGCGAAGAAAAGGGTGTCATTGAAGAGACCGAACTGGACATGATCACCAACATCCTGGACTTCAAGGACACCACCGCCGAGGAAACCATGACCCACCGCACAGACATCATCGCAGTAGAGGATGACGCCCCCATTGCCGAGGTCGTGGAGGCGTCCGTGGAAAACGGCTGTTCCAGAATCCCCGTTTACCATGAGGATATCGACACGGTTGTGGGAATTTGCTATATCAAGGACCTGCTCCCCTATGTGGGGCAGCCGGTGCCGGACTTCATCAAGATCACCGACCTGATGCGGCCTGCTTACTTTGTGCCGGAAACCAAGAAGTGCAGCCAGCTCTTCACGGAAATGACCGAGCGGAAGGTGCAGATCGCCATTGTACTGGACGAATACGGCGGCACTGCCGGGTTGATTACCTTGGAGGACCTGGTGGAATCCATCGTGGGCAACATTCAGGACGAATACGACCACGAGGAGGAGGAAATCCACCGCATGAGTGAAACGGAATTCACCGTGGACGGCGCGGCCTCTGTGGACGAGGTATCCGATCTGACCGGCATCCAGCTGCCCGAGGGGGACTATGACACAATCGCCGGACTGGTTACAGAGCAGCTGGGCCGCTTGCCCAAAAGCGGCGAACACCCCCAGGTAAGGCTGGAAAGCATAACCATCACCGTTTTAGAGGTGGAGGATCAACGCATCGCCCGATTGCTGTTGGTGAAAGATGCAAAAGAATCTACAGGTATAAAGGAAGCGGAACAAAAATGAGTACAGCACAGACAAAAACCTCCCAGGAACAAAACTCTCATCCCAACGCACAAGCGCAAAGCAGCAATCTGCTTGGAACAGCTCCCATCGGCAAGCTGCTGTTCTCTCTGGCGCTGCCCGCCATCACGGCTCAGCTTGTGAACATGCTCTACAACATTGTGGACCGCATCTATATCGGCCACATCCCGGAGATCGGCAGCGCTGCACTTACCGGTGTGGGCATCACGTTTCCCATCATCACTCTTATCAGCGCATTCAGCTCCTTGATCGCCATGGGCGGCGCTCCCAGAGCCTCCATCGCCATGGGCGAAGGCAACTCCCAAAAGGCAGAGCGCATTATGGGCAATTGCTTTTCTGCCCTTCTCTTTCTCGCTGTGGTGCTCACCACGATTTTCCTCGTGTTCCAGCAGCCCATTCTGTGGGCCTTTGGCGCCAGCGAAAACACCATCGGCTATGCCACGGACTACATGAACATCTATGCGTGCGGCACGATTTTCGTCCAAATCTCCCTGGGCATGAATATGTTCATCACCTCCCAGGGCTTTGCTAAAATCAGTATGCTCACCGTGGTGATTGGCGCTGCATTGAACATCGCCCTAGACCCCCTCTTTATCTTTGTGTTCCACATGGGCGTGCAGGGAGCCGCCACTGCCACTGTACTCTCTCAGGCAGTCTCCGCCACTTGGGTTCTGATGTTTTTACTGGGAAAACGAACGGGCTTGAAGATCAGACTCAAGTGCATGGCAGTTCGAAAAGACATCCTTCTGCCGGTGCTGGCCCTGGGCGTCTCCCCCTTTATCATGCAGAGCACCGAGAGCCTTTTAAGCGTTGTGCTGAACACCTCCCTGCTGCGCTACGGCGGCGATACTGCCGTGGGCGCCTATACGGTGATTGCCAGCATCATGCAGGTGATCGTACTGCCCCTGCAGGGCTTGACTGCCGGTGCCCAGCCTATCACAAGCTTTAACTACGGCGCCCGCAACATGAAGCGCGTGCGAAAGTCCCTGCGGCTGCTGCTCACCTGCACCATGGCCTACAGCACCGTGTTCTGGCTGCTCATCCTGCTGATCCCCCAGGTGTTCGTAGGTATTTTTACCAGCGATCCCCAGCTGATGGACACTGCCGTATGGGCTGCCAGAATCTTCCTGTTCGGTGTCTTTTGCTTTGGCGCTCAGACGGGATTTCAGCAATCGTTCTTGGCGCTGGGACAAGCCAAGATCTCCCTGCTGCTGGCACTGTTGAGAAAAGTGGTTCTGCTCATCCCGCTGATCTACCTGCTCCCCCTGTTTTTCGAGAACAAGCTGTTCGGCGTATTTGTGGCGGAACCCATCGCCGACATCTTGGCTGCCACCGCCACCACCATCGCCTTTTTGCTCTGGAGCAAGAAAAAGCTTCGGGACAATGCTCCGGAAATCAGTAAGTAACTTAGGACCGCGGTATTTCCGCGGCCCTTTTCTCAATTCTTCCTGCCGCCGAGGGCATCCTTTCCCAAAGCATTGCTGCAATAGCGCATCAGGTCCTCCTTGGTGTTTAGCTCAGCGGAGCTTTGCATCAGCTGTTCCTGAAGCACCGGCGGCAAGGAATTGAAGTAGAGCTTTGTCTCCGTATCCATCTTGTTGGGATCGGGCATATTCGGTCACTCCTTTCAAAGGCATCTGCATTCAGGATGCCCAAAACGAGGCGCCATCATACATACAAATCCAAAAGAGAGGCGATCCCCTTGAAGTTCTATGAAGGCCTTCCTCTGTTTGAGGGAATGGACGACACCCAATGCAAGCATCTGCTGAGCTGTTTTCAAACAAACCCGCGGACTTTCCGCGCAGGAGAAACCGCCTACACTTACGGCGAAGAACGGGGCCATATTTTAGGCGTGATCCAGCAGGGGCAGGCGGCTCTGGTAAAAATCGACGCCGCAGGGGGCCGCACTGTTTTGGAGCGCTTGGGCAGGGGCGGGCTGTTTGGAGAGCTGCTGGCTTTTTCCAGCCTTCCCTGCGACAGCGTATCTGTGGTCTGCGAATCCGACTGCGTCATGGTATTCCTTCCTCAAGCTCAACTGACGGCCCCTTGTGCGGAATCCTGTTCCTGCCACGGCAGGCTGATGGAAAATTTGCTGGGCCTTATCTCCAAAAAGGCCTTTGACCTCAGCGAACGGGTGGAGGTCCTCTCCTGCCGGACCACTCGGGAAAAGCTGTTGTGCTACTTTCGCATCTGCGCCGGACAAGAGCGCAGCTTGAGCTTCACGCTGCCATTCTCCCTCAGCGCTCTGGCGGACTATATCTGCGCCGATCGGAGCGCCATGATGCGGGAGCTGAAAAAGCTGAAGGAAGAGGGCATTGTGGAAACCAGCGGGAAGCAAGTGCGGTTTTTGTCCGACAAGCCCTTTGGGCAAGCGGACCTCTGTGCCGCCAGCGTGAAATAGCCCCTTCCCCCGCGCCATTCCCGTTTATACAGCAAAAAGGCTCCCCAAAAGGGAGCCTTTTTCATGCAGACAACCGCTTTTTACGAGCAGTCCTCTTGTTGTGTACAAACAAAGCCGCAGCCAACACAACCACCAGGAACTCCGTAACCGGGAACGTCAGCCAAACCCCCGCCATCCCGCCTGCCCACGCCAGCAGAAACGCCATGGGAAGAATTACGATAATTCCCCGCAGCAGAGAGATCACATGGGCCGGCAGGGGGCGCTCCGTGGAGGTAAAATAGATGGAAAGCACCACGTTGCAGCCAGCAAAGGGGCAGGCAATAAAATACAGCCGCAAGCCCTCCTCCGCAATGGCCTGCAAGACAGAGTTTCCTTCGCTGTTGAAGATTGCAGCGATCTGCGGCGCACACAGCGCCACAACTCCGTACACCACTGCGGAAACGCACAGCACGGTAATGACCCCATAGCGGAGGATCGCGGCCACTCCTTTGCGGTCCCCCGCGCCGCAGCCCCGGCTGAGGATGGGCTGAATCCCTTGGGCAATCCCCGTATAAATGGCAATGACCACCAAGGACAGATTGGCAATCACCCCATAAGCAGCCACTCCCACGGTTCCCTCCAAGGCCATAATCAAGGCGTTGAATACGATGATTACAACGCCGGAGGACACCTCCGCCACAAGGGAGGGCACCCCGCTGGTGAGTATGCGGCCAACGATCCCCAGCCGCAGACGGGAAGCAACGGGATAAAATTGATTTTTCCTGCGGAAAAAGTGTACCGACAGGACCCCCATGCTGATAAGGGGCGCCAAACCCGTTGCAAAGGCCGCGCCAAAGATCCCCATGCCGCAAGGAAACAGAAACACCCAGTCCAGCAGCACATTGGACAGGCTCCCTGTGATCATCGCTGCCATGGACAGCTGGGGCGCCCCGTCATTGCGGACAAAGCAGAGCAGCACATTGTTCAGCAGGAACGCCGGTGCAAATGAGAGAATCACACGAAGGTAAGTGCGGGACATGAGGAATACCTCCCCGGTCCCTCCAAAGGCCGTTACAATCGCACCCGTCAAGGGGAGCCCCGCCGCAAGAAAGAACACCGCCAACGCTCCGATCAGATAGAGCGCATGGGTAAACACGCGATTGGCCTCCTGATGATTTCCCTGGCTCTTTAAAATGGAGTACCGCGTTCCTCCCCCCATTCCCATCATCAGGCCGCTGCCATGGATAAAGCTGTAAATGGGAATGGACAAGTTCAGCGCCGCCAATCCATCCGCTCCCAGCCTTCGGGAGATAAAAAAGGTATCCGCTAGGATATAGCAGGAAAGGGCGATCATGCCCAGCACATTCAGCGAGGTATACCGGAGGAATTCCCTGCGAACGCTGTTCACGAGGTGCGCTCCTTTGCCAGTTCCTTGGCCTCTTTTCCGGTGAGGTGTTCCACTGTCATTTCCAATATGCACAGCTTATCCCAAAAAGCCTGAAGCTCTCGTTCCCTGCCGGCGTCATCCCCCGGGCAATAGCGAACGGCCAATTTCTCCGCAGCACTACGCTTTTCGCTGTCCTGCTGCAAAATACGCACCCGCCCAAAAGCGATGACACTGCGAAAATAGGTGGTATACTCCTTTGGGGCCACTCGGTCCTGGTCGATCACGCAAAAGGAGCATTTCTCCTCTCGCCGGACCGCATCCAGCTTGTGGCCCTCACTGGCACAATGGAAATACAGCTTCCCGTTTTCATAGACATAGCTCAGAGGAACGCCATAGGGATAGCCCTCATCGCCCACCAGCGACAGCACGCCGCTGGTTCCTCTCCTCAAAGCCGCTTCCGCCTCTGTTTGCGAAAGCTGCTGACCTTTTCTTCTCATTTCCCGAAACATGATCTTCTCCTTCCCGCCTCTGCCGGGCACAAAAAGCATTGGCCCCCCGCTTCCTCACACTGCGGGCGGGATCTCCCCAACTCCATTCAGCACCAGACGAGGGCGGTAGGGGAAGCGCTCCATCTCGCTTCTGGTGGTGACACCGGACAGCACCAACAACGTGTCCAGGCCGGTCTCAATGCCTGCCACCATATCGGTATCCATGCGATCTCCAATAATGGCCGCCTCTTGGGAGTGAACTCCCAGCAGCCGCAGGCCCGTCCGCATCATCAAGGGATTGGGCTTTCCAATAAAGTAGGCGTTCTGCCCGGTGGTCATCTCAATCGGGGCGACCAGCGCCCGGCAAGCGGGAACAATGCCGTCCTCTGTGGGGCCGGTCAGATCCGAGTTGCTGCCAATCAGGCGCGCGCCCCTCTGCACCAAGTGCACTGCCTTGCAGATGGCGTCGTAGGTGTAGTTGGAGGACTCTCCAATGACCACATAATCCGGATCTACATCGCTCAGCGTGATCCCCTTGTCATAGAGCGCATTGTACAAGCCGGGATCTCCAATGACATACGCCTTAGCGCCGGGCTGCTGAGCAGCAATGAAATCCGCCGTGGCCAGCGCGCTGGTATAGAAGTGCTTTTCATCCACCTCCAGCCCCATGCGCGCCAGCTTATCCTGAAGCTCTCGGGGCGTCTTGCTGCTGCTGTTGGTCAAAAACAGGAACTGTTTCTTCTCACGATACAGCCATTCCACAAACTCCTTTACCCCGGGAAGCAGCCGGTTTCCGTGGTAGATCACGCCGTCCATATCGCAGATATAGCCCAGCTTTGCTCGAAATTGTTCCATATCCTCACTCCTTTATCTCGCGAAAACACCGCGTTTTCTGTCAAAATCGACCTTTTCATTGTACCTTGTTTCCACAGTGAAATCAAGTGAGAAGGGAAGAACGGTTGCTTTTTCTTCCTCCTTTCGTTAAAATAGAGGGACAATCTTTCACAAGTGAGGTGCCTGCATGAATACAAAGGAAGTTTCTGAACTGCGCCGCAGGTGGCAGCCGGATAAAAACGCAGTCAAACGCATTTATGGCTGTTTTGTCAATGAGCGAAAAGAGATCGTTGCGGATTTGGACGAGCCGCTGAGCACAATGCCCCAGGAGGAGGTCGAAGAGTATTTTTCTCTGCTGAAAAAATCCCTCTCCGGCAAGCTGGGAAAAAATCTCATCGACTTGGTGTTCTCCACGGAACAGGTGGCGGACAGCGAAGAGCATACCCTGCTTTCCACCCTGCGCTCCTCCGGCCTGAAGGACGGGGATGCCCGGAAAGCATTTTATCAAAAGGCCGTGGACAGTCTGGAGCTTGCAGGGAGCTACCTTCTGCTTCTGGCCCACGATACCTATGACGTTCCCTCCCACAGCAAGGACGGCGCCTCCCTGGAGGATGGCGAAACCGTGTTCTCCTACATTCTGTGCGCGGTATGCCCTGTCAAGGAGGGCAAGCGTGGATTGGGCTACTACGCCGGGGACAATGAGTTCCACAGCTTTGCACCGAAAACAGTGGCCCCGCCGGAGTGCGGGTTCCTCTTCCCCGCTTTTGACGGCCGGGCCGCCAATCTATACAACGCCCTATTCTACTGTCGCAAGGCCGGCGAGCTTCCCGAAGCCTTCTTGGACAGCGTGTTCCACACAGGGATTCCCATGACCGCTCAAGAGCAAAAGGAGTCCTTCCAGGAGGCCCTGGCCGAGTCCTTGGGCGCTGATTGCAGCATGGAAGTGGTCCAAGCAATCCACGGACAGCTCACCGAGCTGATCGAGGACCACAAACAGCGGAAGGACCCCGAGCCGCTGACAGTCACCGCCAAGGACATCACCCGCATTCTGGAGGACTGCCAGGTTCCCCAGGAGCAGGTCGCCGCTTTTCAGCAGCTTTGCGGGGAGCATTTTGGCGAAGGCGCTGCCATGGACCCCGCCAATCTGATCGACCCCGGGAAAGTGGAGATCAAGACGCCCCAGGTGTCTGTGACCGTGGATTCGGACGCCTCCTATCTGGTGGAAAGCCGGGTCATCGACGGGCAGAAATACCTGCTCATCCCCGCCGGGGAAGGCGTGGAATTCAACGGGCTGGCTGTACGCATTCCTTACGAGAAGCAGCCGGAGCTTCCCGAGAGCAACGCTTGAGTTTCCATCACCCCCCCGGACAATCGAGCGGGTACCATAAAAGAAAGAACCCTCCGCAGGTGCTGAAAGCCTACGGAGGGTTTCTTGCTATTGATTGAGAACCTTGCTGACAGCGGACGGCAAGCACGCGGAGATTTGGTCCACTTAATATCCCCAGGTCATCAGTTTCCATTCCCCACCTTCACTACGCGCAAGCCACCATGACCAAGTATATTCTTCGTTAGGCTCCCATCCACCGCCGCCTTCTTTCGGCGAGCAAAAGCTGCTGTCAAAAGCAATGCATTGTGTAAAGATTTCTCTATTACCATTTGCTTCTCCTAAATCATTCATCCAGGCAATGTTACCAACACGATTGCATTCTTCATCAGATCTATAAGAAAGGCTATGCAATTCGCATCCCTCAAGTGAGCTGAACTTCTTTTTTATGACCTCAATTGCAGCATCCATATCTTCTTCTGAATAAATGGAAGATGTACCATAATCAATTTTCACGTTTGACATATCTGCCTTTTCGCATCCGGTGAAAAGAAATACCATGATTAGGCATAGCGCCGCAGAAATTATTTTTTTCAAAGTGAATATCTCCATATCTTCCAATTTCTCGTTCGTTTTACCATATATAAATAATACCATAAAACCCGCGAACAGTTCCACCAAACCTTTGACGAAAACAAGCAAAAAAGTCCGAACAGTTTCCTGCCCGGACTTCCTCGCTCTTTCTCATTTTCGGCTTCCTGTGCGATACTGTCACAGGGTCACCCGGCACTATCCGGGGTTTTCCGTTCGATTCAGTTTTCCAACAGACACACCGCCGTGGCGGCGATCCCTTCCCCGCTACCGGTGAACCCAAGGCCCTCCTCCGTGGTGGCCTTGACGCTGACAGCGCTGGCGGGGACCCCGCAGGCTTTTGCCAGATTCTCCCGCATCTGGGAAATCCATGGCGCCAGCTTGGGCTTTTGAGCAATCACCGTGGCGTCCACATTGCCAATGGCAAAGCCCTTCTCCCGCAGCAGGACGCACACCCGCTCCAGCAGCAACAGGCTGTCCGCCCCCTCATACTGGGGATCGTTGTCCGGAAAAAGCTTTCCGATATCGCCCAAGGCAGCGGCTCCCAGCAAAGCGTCCGCAATGGCGTGGGCCAGCACATCCGCATCCGAATGGCCCATCAGCCCCTTCTCAAAGGGAATCTCCACTCCCCCAAGAATCAGCCTCCGTCCTTCCACCAGCTTATGCACGTCATACCCAGATCCAATGCGCACAGTCCTTTGCTCCTTTCCCAAATATGCCCGGGCCGCTAAGCGGTCCTCCGGGGTAGTGAGCTTTAAATTCCGGTAATCGCCGGGCGTCATCCTCACCCGGCCCCCCGCCGCTTCAATGAGCTGGCAGTCATCCGTATAAGCAGCTCCCAAAGCCCTTGCCTTGCTCACCGCATATAGGTACATCTCCCGTTCAAAGGCTTGGGGCGTCTGCACTGCCACCAGCCTGTCCCGGGGGGGCGTGGACTCCACATAGCCCTGCCCGTCGGTGAGCTTGCAGGTATCCTTCACCGGAACCGCCACTGCTGCCGCTCCGCACTCCATGGTGTCCTCACACAGGGCGTCCACCATTTCCTCGGTGACAAAGGGACGGGCGCCATCGTGGATCAGCACGTACCCCAATTCCTCCGGCAGTGCCTCCACCCCGGCAAGAACGGAATTCTGGCGCTCCCCGCCTCCGGGGACCACTGCCACCGGCTTGTCCGTCCTGCCCTTTAGAAGGGCCTCCACCTGGGGCATATCCTCCCTCCGGCAGGCCACCGCCAAACCGCCCACCCAAGGGGATGCGGCCAGCACCTCAAAGGAATGGAGCAGCACCGGCTTGCCGCCCAAATCCTCCAGCACCTTGGAGGTGGTCCCCCCCATCCGGCTGGAGGTCCCAGCGGCTACAATCACCGCGCCAAATCGACCAGGTTCCACAGTGTCCTCTCCTTCCCGCACGCTTACGCCTTCTCCAAGGGGAAGCTGAAAAATTCCACAGCATTGTTATAGCTGATGCCCTTGACCATCTTTTCCAGGGCTTTCCAGTCAGCGGGATACTCGCCGTTTTCCACCCAGGTCCCCAAAAGCTCACAGAGGATGCGGCGGAAATACTCGTGGCGGGGATAGGACAGGAAGCTGCGGGAATCGGTGAGCATACCGATAAAGTTCCCCAGCAGTCCGCCGTTGGCAAAGGCGGTCAGCTGCTTTATCATACCGGCCTTGTGGTCATTGAACCACCAGGCAGAGCCTTGCTGAATCCGCCCCAAAGGCGTGCCGTCCTGGAAGCAGCCGATCACAGAGTTCAGGCCCTCGTCGTCATTGGGATTCAGGCTGTACAGCACCATGCGGGGCAGCGCGTCCTGAGAGGCCAGCAGATTCAAAAATGCCGCAACCTCCAAGGAGGGCATCCCCTGAAGCACAGCGTCAAAGCCGGTATCCCTGCCCAGCTTCTCAAACATCTTTGTATTGTTGTTCCGGCGGCAGCCGTAATGCAGCTGCATCACCCAGCCCATGCGCTTGTACTCCCCGGCCACAAAGGTCAAGAAGCCCGTCTGGAAAGCAGCCAACTCCTCGTCGGTGAGGGACTCCCCTTCCAAACGCTTTTGGAAGATCCGCTCCAGCTCCTCCTCAGAGGCGGGCTGGCACACAGCCGCCGTAACGCCGTGATCGCTGGCCCGGCAGCCCATTTCCTCAAAGAAAGCCATCCGGGATCTCAGCGCCGCTTTCAAGTCTGCAAAGGTTTTGATCTCCACACCAGCAGCCTTGCCCAGCTTTTCCAGATACTGAAGGTATTCCGGCCGCTCCAAGCTCATGGCGCTGTCAGGACGCCAGGCGGGAAGCACCTTCACCGGGAAGCTCTCATCCTCTTTCAGGAGCTTGTGCCATTCCAGGGAATCTGCGGGATCATCGGTGGTGCATACCAGGGTGACGCCGGAATTTTTCACCAGATTGCGGGCGCTCATGGCAGGCGCGGCAAGCTTTGCATTGCAAAGCTCCCAGACCTCTTCCGCAGTGTCGCCGTTTAAAACGCCGTCATAGCCAAAGTAACGGCGCAGCTCCAGGTGACTCCAGTGATAGAGAGGGTTGCCGATGGCCAGTTCCAAGGTTTCGGCCCACTTTTGGAACTTCTCCCGGTCGGGAGCGTCCCCAGTGATATAACGCTCCTCCACGCCATTGGCGCGCATCAGACGCCACTTATAATGGTCGCCGCCCAGCCAAACCTGAGTGATGTTCTCAAACTGCCTGTCCTGGGCGATCTCCTTGGGATCAATGTGGCAGTGATAGTCCAGGATGGGCATGGACTTCGCAATTTCATACAGTCTGCGGGCAGTGGGGGTGGTCAAAAGAAAATCTTCGTCAAGAAACGCTTTCATACTACAACAGCCTCCTAAAAAGAGATTGCTTTCATTATAGTGGATGGAATCTGGCACGTCAACGCCCTAGGGCACAATTTCCCAGGGCGAGGCTCGCCCGCCTTTTTTCTCCGGAACTGCCGCGCCTCATTCCGAATTGCAGGATTTCCCGGGAAAAGCTTGGCCCAACAGCCGGTAAAACGCTCCCTGGGGCAGGATGTCGGGTCCTCCGTCCCTGCCGGGCAGGACCATCTCCCCAGCAGCAGGAACAGCCACATAAGCAGTCCCAGCAGTGACCTCCTTGCCAACTATGCCCCCGGCACGGAGCAAAGCCTCCCGGTTTTCCGGGGAGGCCAGACTTCCGGTGAGCACCACCTCTTTGCGGTAAAAGGGATGGCCGGGAATCCCAGGATGATTTGGCGGCGGGGATTTTTTCTTTTTCTCAAAGGAGCGGACAAAGTCCTCCTCCGTGCCCCGGCTCAGGGCCAAAGCCCGCAGCTTCTCATAACAGCCATAGGTGATCCAACAGTCCTGCAGGGCCCGGTGGGCGCCCTCATAGGGCACCTGCAGCGCAGCAGCGACATCTCCCAGCCGATGGTGGGAAAGCTCCGGCAGCAGCTTGCGGGCAATGCGCAGGTGATCCAAAGAATCGTTGCCCAAGGGCCGCCCTAAGTACTTGCGAAAGGAATCGTAGAGAAAGGCAATATCAAAACCCACGTTGTGCCCCAGCAGCAAATCGTCCCCCAAGAATTCCTCCACTTGGGGAAGCGCGTCCTCCGGCAAGGGCGCATCCTCCAGCATTTCATCGGTGATTCCCGTAAGCTCCTGGATAAAATCATCCACATAGCCCTCGGTCCACGCACCGTTCTTCTCCACCTCCCGCCAGGGGGGCCGGAGCAGCGTGGAGAATTCCTCGGTCACCTGCCCGCCCCGCACACGCAGGGCGGACACTTCAATCAAGCTGCAGCTTTCACTGGAAAGCCCCGTGGTCTCTGTGTCCACCACCGTGTAATCCCTGGGCAGACAGATGCGGCTTTCTCCCTTGCCGGGCCGTTCCACCTTCGGCATGGTCCCACTCCTTTCGTCGTTTGCCTCTATTTTACCCTCATCCCCTCCCTGACGCAAGACGCAAAAAGCGGCCTTTCCAGCCAGGGAAACAAAAACTTCGCCGGCATGGAGCTTTTCCGGCTTGTATCCTCCTGGAGAACTATGGTATACTAAAAATACAACCTCAAAACGAGGAACTACAACAGAAACGGGGGCTTTTTTATGAATTGCTATTATATCATCGGCCTGCGGGTGGATCACCGCCATGCCAACGCGCTGAACCTTCAAAAGGTTCTCACCGAGTTTGGCTGCAACATCAAGCTGCGGGTGGGTCTCCATGAGACCAGCGAGCAATTTTGCTCTGACGACGGCGTGATTATGCTTCAGGCATGCGGCGACAACGCCACCATCAACAAGATGGTGGATTCCTTCAACGCACTGGAAGGCGTCAGCGCAAAGCTGCTGGACTTGAACTGAGGGACTGCGTCCCCTGTGCCCCTGGCTTGGAGCCGCCTTCCCCTTTACCGGGGCAGCGTGAATCCTGGCCGGGGCTTTTTTATAGAAAGGGAATGTTTATGGATACGCCGTTTTCGCAAAAAACTCTGGACTTTCTCTTTGAGAACAGGTTAAACGACAGTCGGGAATGGTTTTCAAACCACAAAAAGGAGTATCAAGCGCTGGTGATTCAACCGCTGCGCCAATTGGTGATGGAGCTCTCCCCCACCATGCTGGAGCTGGACCCCGAGTTCACCACCGAGCCCAAGGTGGATAAGACCATCTGCCGCATCTGGCGGGACACCCGCTATACAAAGGACCCCTCCCTGTACCGGGACCATATGTGGATCATCTTCAAGCGAGGCGGCCGTATGCACGGCACCGATTATCCCGGTATGTACTTCGAGATCAGCCTGGACGGCTTTGACTATGGCTGCGGGTTCTATCACGCCTCCACCGCGTTCATGAACAATCTCCGGGCACGAATCCTGCAGGGTGACCCGGAATTCCAGGCCGCCCAG
The DNA here is from genome assembly GCA_963559705.1 of uncultured Acutalibacter sp. GTDB lineage: Bacteria > Bacillota > Clostridia > Oscillospirales > Acutalibacteraceae > Acutalibacter. The sequence continues at coordinate 11,472 of CAUWLU010000026.1, read as the reverse complement.
GAGGCCTTTCTCTCGCAAAAAGTCTTTCACATGGACGGGGATTGCTTCAAGCGGCCCCGTTACAGCGCTCGGACTCCGGAGGAGCAGATCTGGCTGGAACGGCGCAATTTGAGCTTTAATGCGGAAAGCCACGACTTCTCCCAGCTGTTCTCCCCAGATCTGCCAAGTATGCTGCAACGCGATTTTCGCATGCTGTTCCCGGTGTATCGGTTCCTGGCTTCCACTGCGGAGGAAACTCTGCGCCAGGAGACGGAACGGGAGCTTTGGCAGCGATGACCCAGGGATTATCCTCCACAGAAACAATATCGGAAAGCTGAGAGCTTCCCCCTCATGAAAGACGCTGAACAGCAGAGCGTCCATCCTGAGGGGGATTTTATTCTGCATAGAAAAGGCCGACAGCGCATGGCTGCCGGCCGAAAAGCTCTCGCTCTTTTCTTTCTGAAATCGAACAGGCAGAAACGCTCGCCCTCAGCGCTCTTACAGCGGGACGATCACCGGCTGTTCAGCTCCGCATATTGCAGCAGGTTCCTGCACAGCCACAGCACCAAGAGCGCAATCAGCACATTCATAACCGCCATTCCCAGCAAGCCCACGGCGATACCAAAGGACGGCAGGACCAAAGTTAGAACCACCATGGCGGCAATCCCGGGAATGGTCATCACCAAAAGCGCCAGGAAGTAGAACAGGAAGATCAAGGTCTTGGAAGTCACCATACCGAAAACGCGCTCTACCAGCACATTGCCCGCGATGAACAGCAGCGAAAAGCTGATCCTGGCCACGATGCACATGGCGACCTCCCATGGAGAGGACCCCATGATGAAGCCCACTGCCACGAAAATCACCACTGCCTCCCAGGTATCCGCAATGAGGCTCTCCTTGATGGCATACAGCAGTTTTTTCAGCGGCGGCTCCGGGATGAGATAGATGTAGGGCTTGATCAGCTCCCGGTTAAACCGCCCCAATGCCACGGAGAACAGCTGCATATACGTGGCAAAGGCAAAGATCCCCACGACCCCAGCCTCTCTCATCAGGAAGGACATTGCCACAATGATGACTGCGAAGATCAAGGACATATTGGAGATCCTCAGCACACCGGAACGGCGGTTCTCCACCCGGTGCTTGTGATAAATCGCGGAAGCGCCCCATCCTTTTCCCAAACCGGATTTTCCCACCTTCACATTCTTGGGAACCACCTCCGTGAGCTGCCCCTCCTTTTGGGCGGTGACAGCGGACTGGGCGTTCTCGGCAGTCTCTAAGACATCCTCGTAATAATTGTTTTTGCAGGTGAGGATCAGCCCCAAAAGAGCGCCGAACAGCACCAACAGCAGTGCGGCAAACAGACCCGTCAAAAGCCAATCCCCGGAAAGAACGGCGCTCACCAAGCCGGCGCTCCAACCGGTCACCGGGAACAAAAGCCCTGGCAGGGAACCAAAAAAGTCCGCTCCGGCAGCAATGACCGGCTCAAAGCCGCCGCCTTTGGCCAACTGCAAAAGCGGCTCCCGGCAGAAGAACACCGCCGCTCCCCCATACAGGGCCGCAATGCCAAAGACGCTGTATCGCACGATCCTTGTGGCCGCCGGATTGCCGCTGGTACGCACATAGCTGGCCATGGCAGAAAGCTGCGCGAAAAACAAGGTCAGGGCATAGCCAACGATGATAAGCGCCAATCCTCCCGGCCCCACTCCATAGATCCCGTGAAGCCAAGAATACTGAAACAAAATAAAAAATCCCAGGGCCAAGGACAAGCCCAGCTGCCGCACTAATCCATAAACCAGGATTTTATTGGCGCTCATAGGGGCCGGAAACAGCAGCGTCACATCCGACAGCGTGAACATGGGCGAATTGCTGGAGCTGCTCCCCGAAGCGAACACCATCAGGTACATCATGGAAAAAAACAGGGTCAAAATCGCGGTAAGCTCTTTGGGGTCCCGCAGCTCCCCGGCCTCCATGGTATTGCCGGTGACCGCTGTCAATCCAAACAGGGCCACCAGAAGCACCCCATAGATCAACTTTGCCGGGCTTTTAAGCACCCCCAAAATCTGATTTTTCAGCTTGACGGCGGTGAGGTACACAAGAGGGCTTTTCATCGTTTAACCCTCCCCCTGGCCGGCAGGGCTTTGTCCGCCTTCTGTGATGGCAAAAAACAGCTCCTCCAGGGTCTGACCCTCGCTGCCGTCATTGTACTTGGTAGCGGCAAAACGGCCGTTCATCATGATATTCGCCACATCCCAGTAATCCTCCACGCTGTCGATCATGTGGGTGGAGATCAGCACGGACGCACCGCCCGCCTTCAGCTCTCGGAAGATCTCCTTCAATTCCTTGATGGCATGAGGGTCCAGGCCTACCAGGGGCTCGTCAAAAATCACCACGCTGGGCTTGTGGCACAGGGCGCAGCAGATGGAAAGCTTCTGCTGCATACCCTTGGACAGCTCTTTTCCAAGCTTTTTCCGTTTATCCTCCAGCTCCAGCCGCTCCAGCAGCCGATTGGTGTAGCTTTCATCCTCCACCTTGTAGGCGCGGCGGATAAACTCCAAATGCTCCTCCACAGTGAGCAGATCATAGACGGCGGGCATCTCTGGAATATAACCCAGCTGGGCTTTTGCCTCCAGGGAGGTGTTCTCCTTGCCGTTGATCTCGATGCGCCCCGTAAAGCGCAGCAATCCGGTGATGCACTTGATAATGGTCGATTTTCCCGCTCCGTTGGGGCCCAGCAAAATGCCGATCTGCCCATCGCCCACAGCAAAGCTGATATTGTCATTGGCCAGCGTCTTGCCGTAGCGCTTTGTCACACCGCTGATAGATAACATTCTTTTTTCCTCCATAAATCTCACAATTCGTTCCGCCACCATTGTACTGGATTCTCGAAACTCGCGCAACACACCGGTGTGTTTCTTAAGATTTCCGAAAGAAAATCTTAACGCCGCCATAAACGCAGAAAAGGCCCGGCGCATTTTGCGCCAAGCCCTTCAAGCCTTGCTTTGCAGCCGCCCGTTTTCCCATACCATTTTTATCTCCGGTGCACTTCAGCTTTGAGGATTGTTGTACCGCTGAGGGTTGGCGAAGTACTCCTCTTTCAATATGGAGTAGCTCACATCGTCGAACACCTGCCCATCGCTGCGCTGATAGGCCCTCCGAATAACCCCCTCGTACTGGAACCCGCATTTCTCAATCACCCGCCGGGAACGGTCGTTGCCGGAAAAATGCCCGATTGCCAGCACATCTACCTTCTTGCTTTGAAAAGCGTACTGAATCATCGCCCGCAGAGCCTCGGGCATATAGCCGTGCCCCCAATACTTCCGGGCCAGTTCATATCCAATCGACAGGGCATTGACGCGAAAGCGGCGGATATCCTTCTGAAACTTGATCTTTCCCACGGCCCGCCCGGTCTCCTTCAGGACGATGGCGTAACACCCGCCGTCCCACAAAGCCCGCTGAAAGGAGGATATCCCCTCCTCCGGCGTGAGGGCCGGCTTGGCTCCGGATGCCAGCATCACAGTGGGATCTGCCGCAAAGGTGAGAAAATCCTCATAATCCGATTCCCGCCAATGACGCAGAATCAACCGAGGGGTTTCCAGCTCTCCCCGCAGCTTCCGCAGCAAATTCAAGTTCATCGCTCCCCTTTGAAATACTGATAGTACTGGCACTGAATCATTCCATTGTAAAGCTTTCGCCGCTTGTCGGCGCGGCGGCCAAAGAGGCTCTCAAAGTCCCCGTCCGGACTGATGATCCCAAAGCTCCAGCCGCGTTTGGGGCGAAACACCTTCCCCATCACCCGGTAAATCTCCTGAGCCTGCCGCACATCCAGCAGACGCTCTCCGTAAGGCGGATTGCAGACCACACAGCCATACTGGTCCTCTTGGGAAAACGCCCGGATATCCCGCACTTGAACCGTGATACAGCTTTCCACCCCGGCTTTGCGGGCATTGCTCAGGGACAATTCCACTGCAGCGGGGTCGATATCGAAGCCTTCCCCGCGAAACGGTGCGTCCAAACGCTCCAAGGAGCGCGCGCGGTCCCGCTCCCGGCGCCACAGCGCTTCGGGGACAGTTTCCCAGCTTTCCGCAGTAAAATTGCGGTGAAGGCCGGGCGCGATGTTCTTGGCCATGAGAGCGCCCTCCACCAGCAGCGTCCCCGAGCCGCAGAAGGGGTCTATCAAATGGCCGTCCCAGCGCAGACGGCTGAGCTTGAGCAGGCTCGCCGCCAGGGTTTCCTTCATGGGGGCCTCATTGGATTGGGCGCGGTAGCCCCGCTTGTGAAGGCCCTCCCCGCTGGTGTCCACCATCACGCTGACGCGGTCTTTCAAAATACGGAACCGGATGCGGTGCAGCGCACCTGTCTCTGGGAACCAGGAGAGACGATAGCTTGCCTTCAAGCGTTCCACCACTGCTTTCTTGATGATGGCCTGACAGTCCGGAATGCTGTGCAGCTGGCTGGACAAGCTGCTGCCCGTCACAGGGAACGCGTCCTCCTTGCCAAGGAATTCTTCCCAGGGAAGGGCTTTCACCCCTTGGAACAGCTCCTCAAAGGAGCGGGCGGTAAATTCCCCCATCAGCAGAAGGACCCGCTCGCCAAACCGGCTGTTCAAATTGGCCCGGACCATGGCTTCCCAACCGCCGTCAAAAAGCACCCGGCCATTCTCCGCGCGAACGTTGGTCAGCTCTAAGTCTTTCAGCTCCTGCGCTGCAATGCCCTCCACGCCAAACAGGCAGGGCAGGCAAAATGTCATCGTCTCCTTCATAGCTCCTCCTATATATTTGCTCACAAAAAGAGAGGGCCCGGGACGGGTCCCCTCCATGTTTACGGATTGTTTACTTGCCTTCCGGCACCAAAAGGCCATAGTCGCCTTCCTTCCGGCGATAGACCACGTTGATCTCCCCGGACTGATCGTCCCGGAACATAAAGAACTGATGGCCCAGCATATTCATTTGCAGAATAGCCTCTTCGGGCGTCATCACCTTGACAAAGAAGTGCTTCACCCTGGCCACCTGAATCTCCTCGTCGGGTTCATCATACAGGGCATCGGGGAAGTCGATATCCTGACTTACCTTTTTGGCCTTTTCCAGCCGTGTCTTGTTCCGGCGGATCTGACGGCCCAAAGCGGAAATGACGTGATCCAAGGCCTCGTTCATCTCCAGGGAGGTCTCCTCGGCGCGGTAGATCATTCCTCGCTGCTTGATGGTGATCTCCACCGTCTGACGGTTGCGCTCCATCGTTACGGTAACGGTGGCTTCGGCATCCTCATCAAAAATGCGGTTGAATTTCGAGAGCTTGCGCTCTGCCAGCTCTTTGAAGTTATTGCGCAGGTTCACTCTTCTTCCGACAATGGTGATCTTCATACCATGCACCCGTCCGCTGCTGACTGCAATCGTTACAGGGCAGCGAACTTTCCTTTCGTCAGATTTGGAAAGGCCGGGGGCCCTTTCACCTGTCCACGAAAGCCTCCCGCTTTCCTGATCTCATTGTAGCACATTACCCACAATATTGCAATACTTACAGGAATATCTTGTGCTGGTTTTTGCGATCAAAGGACAACCGTTTGATGCCGCGTCACATGGCAGCCCACGTTCACCGCCACAGGCAGCCCGGCGATGTGGGTGGGATATGTTTCGATATTCACCGCAAGGGCTGTGGTATCCCCGCCAAAGCCTTGGGGACCCACACCCGTCTCGTTGACAGCTTTCAGCATCCGGGCCTCCAGGCTGGCGTAAAAGGGGTCCGGACTCCGTTGGGACACCTCCCGGCACAGCGCCTTTTTGGCAAGATAGGCGCACAGTTCAAAATCGCCGCCAATGCCCACACCCAGCACAATGGGCGGGCAGGGATTGCTTCCGGCAAGCTCTGCGGTCTCTTTGACAAAGGCGATGATATCCTCCTCCTTGGCGGCGGGAGTGAACATCTTCAGCCGGCTCATATTCTCACTGCCAAACCCCTTGGGCGCCACGGTGAGAGTGAGCTTGTCCCCCGGCACCAAGCGGGTGTGAAGCACTGCGGGCGTATTGTCCTCCGTATTGCCCCGGCGAATGGGGTCCTTCACCACGGAGCATCGGAGCAGTCCCTCCACATACCCCTGGCGGACGCCTTCATTGACGGCCTGTTCGAAATCCCCCCGGATATGCAGCTCCTGGCCCACCTGAGCGAACACCACCGCCATACCCGTATCCTGGCAAATGGGGATCTGCATTTCCCTGGCGGCGTCCAAATTGCGGCACAGATCGCACAGGATGGACTTTGCTGTGGCGTCCCCCTCTTCCTGGGAGCGCTCTCGGATGACTTCCTCCAAGTCGGCGGGCAAAATGCGGTTGGCCTGAACACAAAGCTCACGCACGGCGGCGATGATCTGCTCTGCTGTAATCTCTCTCATAGGGTCCTCTCTTTCTCATTCTGGCAAGGTCAAAAAAAGAGCCCGCAAAGGCTCTTTCCCTGATTACTTTTGCTGTCCCCGGCGGGAATATCCCCGGCGGGTTTCAGTGCCCCGCTTTAAATCGGACATTTTTTCATCGCTGGTCTGCTTAAAGCGGCTCATCATCTCTTCAAAGGTGCCGCTGTCATTGCGGCGGGACTGCCACTCAAAATCACCGGGCCGCGCAGGACCGGGCTGGGGGGCCGGACGAGGCTGCCTGGGAGGCCGCTGTCCGTCACGATGAGAGCCATCCCTATGGCCTTCCTTCCGGGGGCCATCTCGGCGGGGACCGTCAAAGCGGCGGGGCTTGCGCTGCTGTTCTTCCGGCAGCGCCTTCTTCATAGAGAGGCTAATCTTTCCATCCTCATTGATGGCAAGCACTTTCACTTTTACGGACTGCCCTTCGGTGACAAAATCGCGGATCTCCGTAACGAATGTAGGGGCCACTTCAGAGATATGCACCATCCCCGTCTGACCGCCTTCAAAGCTGACAAACGCGCCAAACTTGGTGATCCCGGTCACCTTTCCCTCGTAAATTCCTCCAACCTCAAGCTGCATAGTAAAGCAAATTCCTCCTCGGCTGTGCCGGATGATCTAAAATGTATTTTCAGCAGTTCAGCTTCCGCCGCCCACGTCAACAAAGACGCGTTCTCCCGGTTTGGCATAATCCAATTCCGTCCGGGCTTTGCGCTCCGCGTATTCGGCCATACCGCCGCTGTTCTCCAGGGAGTTCCGAATCTCCTCATTGCGGGTGAGCTGAGTATTCAACTGATTCTGCAAGGTGCTGAGTTCTTCGCGTTTTTGGATGATTTGCAGCTGCTGCCCCACAAGAGACACCAAAATGAACACGGCAAAGCAAAGCACCGCGAACTTCAAGAGCAGGCCAGCCTTATGCTTTCCGATTTTGAATTCTCGCAAAGAAACGCCTCCTATTCTTGAAACAGCCCAAAACAGGACTCCCATATTGCCTTATATTATAACCTGGTATACATAAAATTTTCAAGTCTTTTTTTGCTGATTTTTCCTGTTTTTGCCCCTTTTTTTCTTGGGATGCCTTACCGGCTCCTCCTTTGCGGGAAAAAGCCCCGGCAAAAACCTCCCTGCCCTTCCCAAAACACCGCAAAGCTTACAAAATCTTTTTTGAAGCCAGCGCGTCAACCGGTGGAGCCACGGCCCCAAAGAGACGACCACGGCCCAAGCCCCCGCCCCCTGCAGGGCCGCCTGATAGAGCCGCAATCTGCCGCTGTCCACAGCCAAAGCGCACAAAAATACCGCCCCCGCGCACAGACAGCAAAAAAGAAAATCCAGCACAGCAGTCCCCAATTTTCCCGCGCCCAGCAGCCACGCCATCACCCGGAACAGCAAAAAGAGGCAGCCTAAGGCCGCCCCTGTGGACAGGCAAAAGGAGATTGTGCCCAAAACCTGGGCGCTCATTTGAACAGCCTGCCAAAAAAGGACAGCGCCTGGCCGCCCTCCGTATAGGAGAGGGCCGTCACTTTGCCCCGAGCCAGCAGGTCCCCAGAATCCGCATCCAGGCTCTCAATATGCAGGTCTTCCCCCTTGATGTGCAGAAGGCCCAGGTCCGTCCGGGCAGTGATCAGCTCGTCGCTGAAAAAATCCACTTGAGAGACGCCCGTGGCCTTCAGCATGCCTCTTTCCTCAATGTGCACGGTGTGATGACGCCGCGGCTTTTGTGCTTCCGCCATATCGCATACCCCTTTTTTTCCGTATGGGGATCTATACGCCGGAAACGATGGATTTATTCTTCAATCATGCAGTAAAGGCCGGACGCCTCCTCTTTTTTGGCATACTCCACAACAGACAGCACCTCTGCCTTTAACACGCGCTCTCCCAGATGGATTTCCATCACATCCCCCACCTTGACGTCATAGGACGCTCTGGCGGGCTTTCCGTTGACAAACACACGGCCGGCGTCGCAGGCCTCATTGGCCACGGTGCGCCGTTTGATCAAACGGGAAATCTTCAAATACTTATCAAGTCTCATGGATAACCTCCCAATTCAGCAGCATGAAAAAACGGACCCGGAACGCTCCGGGCCCGCTGACCGCCGCAAATCTTACTTTTCGTTCACAGTATCCTTCAGCGCCTTGCCGGCCTTGAAGGCGGGCGCTTTGGAAGCAGGGATTTCGATTTCCTGATTGGTGCGGGGATCGCGGCCGGTGCGGGCGCCGCGCTCACGGACCTCGAAGGTACCGAAGCCAACCAGCTGCACCTTGTCGCCCTTCTTCAGGGACTCGGTGATAGCATCAATCACTGCGGTTACAGCAGCGTCAGCGTCCTTCTTTGTAATTTCAGCCTTAGCAGCAACTTCTGCGATCAATTCAGACTTATTCATTATGGGATTACCTCCAAATAAAATTCTGCGGCGCGGGACTTTCCTTCCAAAACAGAACCATCACAAACGTCCTTGGGTTCCGCAAATTCCCCGCCAATAAGCCTATAGCATCTGCAATAATATCATATCCATCCTTGTTTTTCAAGCGTTTTTAGAATTTTTTGTCCCATTGGCAGGGCTGCAAGCTCACTTTTGGGAATCCCCTTCAGCAAAAGCAGGCCAGCAACATACAGACTCCCGCCAAAACCTACAGCCACCGCCAAAAGTCCCCCCTGGCAGCCGCGTCCCGCGGGCACCATAGGAGAGAGAAATTCATACACCGTCCTGGCCGACAGCGCACACAGCAACGCGCAGGCCAAGGGGCGCAGCAGGACGCTGACAACGGAAAATGGGATGCCGGTCACCCGGCGCATACACCACAGCTGACTGACTACCAAAAAGCCATAGCTTACCAAAGCGGCAGCTCCCGCCCCCAACACGTGGATCTCCGGGACCGCGCAAAGCACCCAGGTGATCCCCAATTTCAAAGCCACCGCACCCAGAAGCAGCTTCACAGGCAAATCCGCCCGGCCCACAGCCTGCAGCACGCTGGAAAGCGGCCCGCTCATGGCGGAGGCGATGGATGCAATCCCCAGCACCGCCAAAGCTTCCCCAATCAACGGGACCGAGGGCGCAGAGCCATACAGCAGCCGTGCAATGGGGGCTGCTAAGGCGGCGATCCCCAGGCCTGCCGGAAAGCAAAACAAGGACGTCACCCGGACCACCGCCTCCATGCGGGCTCGCAGCTCCTTCCTCCCCCCTTTTGCCCAGGCGGCTGTGACAGTGGGCAGTGCGCTGGTCCCAAAGGCCTGGGTGATTCCCGGCACCAACAGGGCGATGGTCATTGCCAGCGTATAACAACCGTACAGGTAGGTGGGAACTGCTTGAAGATTGGCGGCATACTCTTGAGGAAGGCGTTCGCCGCAAGCTGAAAAAAACCTTTGAGGCTCCATCGCAATCGCGCTGTCCACCCTGCTTTGGAGGATCGTAGCGTCAATCAATCCTGCCGCATTGGTGGTCAGGGACCCCAACGCAATGGGAAGCGTCACTGCCCAAAGCTGCCTGCGGGTCTCTTGAGCGCTGCGGGCCAGAGGGGACTGAAGATACAGCCGGGCCGGAGTTCCATCGCCGTGAATGCGAAAGCGCAGCGCTAGGTAGATCAAGGACAGCAGCGAGCCTGCTGCAACGCCCATAAGCGCTCCGGCAGCGCCAAAGGACATGGTGAGAAAAGCCGCATGGTCCTCGTCCTCCGGCGCCAAGCCCAGCACCGTGCCGTAGGTCAGGTATTCCTCCCGGCAATGCATGGTCACCATCCAAGCCAGAACCAAGCCCAGTCCCAGTTTTACGACAGCCTCCAGCACCTGGGAAACTGCCGTGGGAGTCATATTCCCCAAGCCCTCATAGTAGCCGCGATACACCGAAGCAGCACAGGCCAGCAGCACCGCAGGAGCCAGCGCTGTCATGGGAGCCAAAGCAAGCGCCGCGCCCGTTACCCACCGGCAATAGAGCGGGGCCAGCGCCAGCATCACCAGCATCCCGCAGACGCCCACCCCTAAAAATAATGGCAGCGCGGTTTTTTTGACCTGACGGGCGTCGTTCCAGCGCCCCAGGGAGCTGTTCTCCGACACCAGCCGGGACACTGCCGTGGAAAACCCCACTGTGGCCAAGCTGAACACTGGGCCAAAAAAATGATAGGCCACATTGAACAGGCCAATCCCATACTCCCCAATCACATAGGTCAAGGGAACTTTAAACAGGGCGCCCAGAATCTTTACTGCCGCCATTCCTCCCGTGAGCACCAAAGCCCCGTGAAGGAATCCCCGCTTTTTTCCTCGCTTCATAGTCGTCCCCCTTTTGCAAAGCCTTCTCTTTCATGTCTATGAAGGGAGCGGACGGGATATTTTCCGGGGAAACCATCGGGACGAACAATCATAATAAAGCTGAAATTTAATCTTGATTTTAATAATATGAAATGATATATTTAATTTAGTTAAAGAAACCAGTGTGGAAAGGAGGCATTTCTGTGGGGACCCAGGTGGTTCCGGAGTGGATGGCGGGACTGGAGGAGGAGGATGTGGCTTTTCTCAAGAACTTCCTGCTTTGCTCCGGCTCCTTAAAGGAAATCGCCGGGCTTTATGGGGTGACTTACCCCACCGTGCGGCTGCGGCTGGATAAAATCATTCAAAAAGTACGTTTGGGCGAGGAATATGCCGGCGACCCCTATGTGGCATTGGTAAAGCGTCTCGCTCTCAACGAAAAGCTGGATTTCGACACAGCAAAACTCCTCATCACAGAATACAAAAAGCAAAAGAGAGGAACTTGACGTGAGCATGAGTATCAACATATTAATGATCTTGATCTTTCCTGCCGTGTTTCTGCTTGCCCTGGCAGTGGGCCTCATCATCTACTTCGCAGTGCGCAAAAAGGAGCGCAAAAGGCGGGAGGAATTCCAGCGCACCCAGTTCCAGGAGGCGCAGCGGCGCTCTCAGGAAAAAGAGTTGGAAAAAATGAAGATCGACGACCTATAAGCGCAGAAGGAGCAGCCCCGAAAAAGACGGCAGCCCCTAAGGAATCCTTGCAACACTTATGGAGAATGTCTGGGAAACGAAATAAAAACAACTGCTATGCTCACTCCACAAGAGATGCGAAACGAAAATCGGTTCGGCTTCTTGATAAA
>CAUWLU010000025.1:0-37880 GCA_963559705.1 uncultured Acutalibacter sp. | reverse complement strand
AAATGTTCAGTATTTGGGTGCTTCGGAGCGTTGCAGAGCATACTAATTCATGGTATAATAAAAATCACCCTGCGGTTTTTCCGCAGAGATCACTTAAAGGACGGATGCATTGTGAAACGCAAATGGACGGCAGCTCTGCTGGCCTTGGTTCTCCTGCTGGCGCTGCCCCTCACGGCGGCGGCGGAAACCTTTGCCACCGACGACTTCTCTGTGGAGATCCCCGAAGGGTCCACCATCTTCGAACCCTCCACCTCTGTGGACGATCCCTCCTGGGCGCTGGCTGGTCTGCCAGACCCCCAAAAGCAGTTGGAAACCCTGCGGGATATGCACGGTGTGGCTCTGCTGGTTTTGGAGGACGGCACCAACGTGCTCATTCAAAAGAACGAGTCCGACACTTCTCAGCGGGTCTTCAACTTAAAGGATCTCTCTCAGGAGGAACGCGACAGCTTCCTGGACGGGCTGATGCAGGCCCGCACCGACGAGATCACCATAGACAAGTATTACATTGACATCAACGGCCAGCCCTTCTACCGCGTGCGCGTGGACGGTGCTGCGGATAACATCCAATACCACGAGGTATTTTACGGCACCATCGTCAACGGCTACTCCTTGATGTTCGACATCTACGGCGGCGATAACACCGTCACAGAGGAGCAGGAGGAGCTGCTGCTGAACATGTCAAAGTCCGTTGTCTTTTCGGAGATCCTGCCAAAGCCGGAAAGCACCGTGACGCCCGAAACCGTGATCACCACCCTGGTGCTGCTGGTGCTGCTGGTGCTGGTCATCCTGGTGCCGGTGGTGTACCTGCCGCTCAAAAACCGCAGGGACAAGCGGCTTAAGGCCAAGCTGGCAGAGCAGCTTACCGAGTACCACAAAACCCACAGCGACAACGACGCGATAAAGGGCGAGATGCGCTTTGTCAACTCCACCGACTGCACCAAGGAAGCCATCCACACCTTCAGCCTCTATCAGTGCTACATCAAGAACGTGGGCTCCCTCGTGGTCGGCGGGCTGTTGTGCCTCTGCGCGGTTGTGGTCGCTTTCATCGCAGACGCCGACTGGTGGATCAAGCTGCTGACCGCCGCCATCGTCGTGTACTATGGCTACAAGGTCTTTAGTATGCCCCACACCATGGAAAAGGCCCAGCGCCGCGTGTTCGACCGGTGCGTGTCCTCCACAGCGCACTATGCTTTTTACGACGATGTTTTCCGTGTGTCGGGGATTCAGTCCACCAGCGTATATCCTTACTTCCAGATCACGGATGTGCGCAAGCACGGCCATTACCTCTACCTCTACTATGGTCCTGAGAACGCCTACATGGTGGATCAGTACGGCTTCTCCCTGGGCGAGTGGGAGGATTTCCAAAAGTTTATTGCAGAGAAAACTGCCAAAGAGAAATGAGGTGACCCTGCTATGGAACAGAATCAGATCGGTTTGATCGGCGCCATGAAAATGGAGGTGTACGCCATCCTCCAAACCATGGAAAACAAAAGCTCCCAGGCCCTCGGCGGCATGACCTTCACCCAGGGCCTGCTGGCCGGAGTGCCCGTGGTGGTGGCGCAATGCTTCCCCGGCAAGGTCAACGCCGCCCTGTGCGCCCAGGCCATGATCGACCTGTTCAGCCCCCGCATGGTGCTGAACCTTGGCGTGGCCGGCGGCATTGGCGAGAACGTCCACATTGGGGACGTGGTCATCGCCACCAGCTGTGTGGAATATGACTTTGACACCTCTGACATCGACGGATGTCCCGCCGGTCAGATGACGCTGCCGGGGGAGGACCCGGAGCCCATTCGCTTTTTGCCCTGCGATCCCGCCGCAGCTCAGACGCTGGCCCATGCTGGGGAGAGCCTCTACGGTCACGCGCATCTGGGGGTTGTGGCCACAGGGGACCGCTTTGTGGCGGACCCCCAATTCGGCGGCTACCTGCAAAAGGAGTTCGGTGCCCTGGCCTGCGAGATGGAGGGCGGAGCCATTGCTCACGTCTGTCTGGTGAACCAGGTGCCCTGCGCTGTGCTTCGGACCATCTCGGACAATGCCAACGACAGCGAAACCGTGGATTTCCGCACCTTTGCCCAGGATTCTGCGGCAAAGGCCCAGAAGCTGCTTCAAGAGGTGCTGCCCCAGCTGTGACAGGCGGCGGCTCCAAAAGAGTACGTTAAAAAGGACATCTGAGCTTCTAGCTCGGATGTCCTTTTTTTGCTGGTAGAAATGGGCTGCTCACGGGGCTACAGCCCTTTGGGCTGGCGCGCTCCGTTCGCTTCTTTTTTGACGGCTGCGCCGGTTTTAGATCTTGGGGGCTCTGCCCCCAAAACCCTGTGGCCTTTGAAAAGGCCAGCGAAACTTTTTCGTTTTGTTTACCGCCGTACCACCGTTTTTCGCAGCAGCAACCAGGTCAACCCGCTGAGCGCCGCCGCAGAAAGCAACCACACCCCCATGTTCAAAAACGGATTGCTCTCGATCACGTCCATCACGGGGTACACCAGTTGGGGCGCAAACCAATCGGCCAAAAAATTGTGCAGCAGCAATGCGTCCACCATCTTAATCAACAGTTGGCCGGGGCCGATGGTGGCCACCAAACACACTGCCACCACAATCCGCAGCCGCAGGGGCATCCGATAGAAAAAGACAATCAAAAAGTATCCCAGGGCGAACACCAATACAAACAGGCAGAAATTGTAGGGGATTGAGAGCAAGGTAGCTACAGCCGTATCTTCAAATCCGGAATGGGCCAATCCAAACACACTCAGAAACAAGCTGGAGGTGTCATCGGCCCAGAACAGCCGCCCCAGTGTGGACACGTCCACAGCCAGGCACAGAAAGGTGTCCACCACGGCCATCCCGGCAGCCACGATCCCTGTGACCGCCAGCCGGGCCAGGAACATGGTCTTGCGGCTGACGCCGTTTTGCAAACTCATGGGCAGGATCTCGTGGAGGCAGCACATGCCGCAGATGAACAGGAATAAACCGGTAAAAGCCGAAATTCCGCCGCTGAGGTACACCGCTCCGTGACCTCCATGGATCACAAACGCCAGAAACATCAGCAGATGGAGCGCGACTACCACGCCGTAATAGAAGAGAATTGCATTGCGATAATCCCAAAGCTGGTAGTAGATGGATTGTTTCAGTTTCATAGCTCTCCCTCACTTTCCATGGCTGGCGGAGGCGATCTCCTCCGGGTCGCTGGTCATCAGCACAAACAGCTTTTGCAGGTCCAGGCCGGAGAGCTCCAGATCCTGGCCCAGGGCCTGGCGATCCGGCTCTCCAACTACGTAGGCGCTCATCAGGCCGCCCAGGACATCCGTGCCCAGCAGTTGTTTTCCCGCGATGTACGATTCCACCTTGGCCCGGGGCCCGCTGACCCCGTACCCCTGGCTCAGCAGCTCCTCCAAGGAACACTGCCTCAGCACCTGCCCGTGGTGGAGGATCACTACATCCTCGATAAGCCCGGAGACCTCCTCGATCAGGTGGGTGGAGATCACCCCGGTGAAGGGACGCTCGCTGTACCGGGCCAGCAGCGTCTTATAGAACAGCTCCCGGTGGTTGGCGTCCAGACCCAGCACCGGCTCATCCAGCAGCACATAGGGCGTGTTCACCGACAGGGCCACAACGATCTTGAAAATGGAGCTATAGCCTGTGGACAGCTTGCTGACCTTGGCATTTGTCACCAACTGGAAGGCGTCGCACAGGTGATAGGCAAAGTCCATGTCAAAGCCCGGGTAGAAAACGCTGCTCCACCGGAGGGCGTCCTTTACCTTCATGGACTCCGGGTAGTAGAGCTTCTCGCTCATCAAATACATCTTGGACAGGGCGTGGTCATTGCCCTGGATGGCTTCCCCGTCCACAGTGACGCTGCCCCCATCCGGGAACAGCCGCCCGGTGAGGATGTTCAGCAGGGTGGATTTTCCCGCCCCGTTGCGCCCCAACAGGCCGTACAGCTTGCCCTCCTCCAGGGTGACGCTGACATCCTGCAAGGCCCGCACCGGTCCAAAGCCCTTGGTGATGTGTTCCATTACAATGCTCATAACTCCTCCTTCTGCTCCGTAAAGCCCCGGTCGATCAAGTCCCGCAGCTCCTGCCGGGTAAGCCCCAGCCGTTTGGCTTCCGCAATCATGGAAGCGATGAAATTGTCGTAAAAGCCTTCCTTCCGCTTTGCCCGCAGCTTTTCCACGGCGTCCGCCTGCACAAACATTCCAACTCCCCTTTTCTTGTAGATCACGCCCTCCTCCACCAGCAGGTTGATCCCCTTCAAAGCAGTGGCAGGGTTGATTTTGTACTGCACGGAAAACTCCGTGATGGAGGGAATCTGGCTTTCCTCCGGGAACGCCCCAGAGAGGATGCCGTCTGCAAGCCAATCGGCGATCTGCTGGAAGATTGGCCGCTCTCCGTTGAGATCCAGTACCATGGCTGCCTCCTTTCTTACCTAGTTAATTAGTCAAGTAACTAACCGCAATACAAGAATACCCTCTCGACAGGGATTTGTCAAGAGGGTATTTCTGTTTTTTTAGTTCATCACCCAGAAAAGGGGTTCCTGACAAAAGGTCCAGCCCACTCTCCGGTGCAGTGCCAAGGAGGCCTCGTTCCCCTCCCAAATCTGAGAAAAAGGAATCCACCCCTGGACCAGGCACTGGTTGACCATGTGATTCATCAAAGCCGTAGCCACTCCCTGGCGGCGGAAGGCGGGCAGCACCTCCAGCAGACCCACGCTGCCCTCGGCGTGCATCCCGATAAAGCCAGCCAGCTCCCCATCCTGAAAAGCTCCCTGCACTGCTCCGGCCATCAGCCGGTTCCGAATGTAGGAGGGACCTGAAAGAGAGTGGTAGGTCTCCAGCACAGTCTGAAAAGATTCTCTCCCCAGGGTGCGGACCTCAAGGGCAGGAGCCTCCGGCAGGGGTTCTTTTCCCACATAAGCTGCCTGGGTGCTGGGCTGACATTTGGAAAGCGCGTACCGCTCTGCCAGATACTCCCCGGCCTCCCGGCTATGGACCAATGCCAACTCCATGGACTCCACTCCCCGGCACAGCTCCTCCGCAGCCTGGGGGCTGTCCGCCGCCAGCATATACAGCTCTCCGGGGACATTGTACAGTAGCACGCCGTCCTCCCGGCAGGCGGTCACCTCCACCATTCCACGGCGAATGGATTCCAGCATCTCCACATATTCCAGGGGCTTCCCCATCAGATAGGCCTGGGCCTGTTCCAGTTGATTCACGCCATTTCACCCTTTTCCGTTTTTTCTATTCCATTTCCTATTCTATCAGAACCCAGCCGGGAACTCAACCGCTTAAAAAGGGGCAAAGGAAAAGGCCCCAGCTTTCGCCGGGGCCTTTCCTTTAGCTTGAGGGGTATTATTGAGGAGGGTAGAACATGTATCTCAAGAAAAGGTGCGGTCCATTTCTTTTGAGTACGCTGTTATTATACCTCCAATTCCCCTAGGAGTTGTTAAGGCGTTGTGAATAAACCTTAAAGAATTTCTACCCTTTTTGTGAACATTTCCCTGTCGTGTTGCTTTCTTTCCAGCCAACTGAAGTCGAAAAAATTTTCGCTTTTCACAAACAAACGTTTGCGATTTTTAACCCACTGTGCTATAATATCAGTTAGAAGTATCTCATTTGGGAAAGCGGGGCGCGGGTATGGAGCATCTGACAAAAAGCCAGCAAAAGGTGTACGATTTCCTCCGGCAGCAGTCCTCAACCGGAGTGCCGCCCACTGTGCGGGAGATCTGCGCTGCTACAGGACTAAAATCCACCTCTACGGTTCACGCCCATCTGCGCACCTTAGAGCGCTTGGGCTATATCTCCCGAGGAGCGGGCTTAAACCGTTCCATCCGCATCCAGGGGGAACCCCCCACCACCCAGGTTCCCATTTTGGGCCGGGTGACTGCGGGGACGCCCATCCTGGCTGTGGAGGACATCGAGGGCTATCTTCCCTTTACAAAAAAGGAGGGCAAGGACCTCTTTGCCCTGCACGTCTCCGGCCTGAGTATGCGTGACGCCGGAATCTTGGACGGGGACTATGTGGTGGCAGAAAAGACCCCCACTGCCGATAACGGGGACATCGTTGTGGCCATGATCGACGACGAAGCCACGGTAAAACGCCTGTTCCGGGAAAAGGACGGCGTGCGCCTTCAACCGGAAAATCCGGATTTCTCCCCCATTTACTCCGACCAGGTCATGGTGCTGGGTAAGGTCATCGCCGTGGTGCGCTACTACTGAACATAGCGAAAACGAAAAAGCCTCTTGCGGGGCTTTTTCTTTTTTGCAAAACCAACCGCTTTGCATAAAGACGCCGCGTCCGGCTCAGACTATCCTTGCAGGAAAACGTAATCTGAGCCGAAAGGAACGTGTGCTTATGAACAGAAAACGCTTTTCAGAGGAGAAAACCGGGCGAAGCGGGTTCTATCTGGCCCTGGCCGTGTGCCTGGTGGCCGTGGGGATCGCCGCCTGGAGCACCTATGACGCGGTGACCAGCTATGCAGCCAACACCGAAAGCGATGAGCTGATTAGTCAGCAGGCAGAGGACGTGCGCCAAAACCAGCAAACCGGCATCGCTCTGGAGGAGGACGGAGAGGGCAAGCCCGTCTCTCGGGAAGAGGAGCGGAAGGAAAGCTCTGCCGCAAACCGCGATGATCCGGAAGCTCCCCGGAAGGATGTGAAGGAAACCGCCGGTCAGCCGGAATCCGAGACCACTCCCGCTCCCTCACCCACGCCCGCTCCCCAACCAGAAGATGCGGACGAGAACTCCGATAGCAGCCAGCAGGTGCCCGCCAATGCTCCGCTGTACGCCATCAGCGCGGAGATGATCTGGCCCATCAGCGATGGGGAGGTCCAGACTGCTTACAGCGCCGGAACCCCTGTGTACTCCGAAACCATGAAGGACTGGCGGATTCACACGGGCCTGGACGTGTCCGCAGAGTCAGAAGCTCCTGTGGTGGCCTGTGCCAACGGCCAGGTGAAAGAGACCTACACCGATAGTATGCTGGGCAACGTGGTGCTGGTCGAGCACGGCGACTACCTGTTTTACTACTGTGGAGTGGGCGAGAACTTCCTGGTCAACCCCGGGGACGTGGTGAGCGCCGGTCAGCAGCTGGGCGTGGTCACCGCCGTGCCCTACGAGGCCGCCCAGGACCCTCATCTGCATCTGGAGGTCCGCCGGGACAGTGCCCCCCTGGACCCCCAAGCTGTACTGGAGGGGCAAGCATAATCATCACCGAGAAAAAGGGACACCCGGCCTATGCCAGGTGTCTCTTCCGCTGTGAGCTGATTTCCCTATTTCATGGCCTGGTATTTTTTCTTGGTGGCCAACCCGCCCCGAATATGGCGTTGGGCCTTATTCACCGCCAGCACATTTTTCACATTCCGATATAACCCGCTGTCCAAATATTTGAGACGCTGAGAGACATCCTTATGCACAGTGCTTTTGCTGATGCCGAACTGCTTCGCCGCCCGACGCACGGTAGCCTTGTTTTCCACAATGTACTCCCCAAGCCGTGTGGCCCGGTCGTCTATCACTTGATTGGACATATACACCCCTCGCTTCCACTGTGGTAGATAGATATGTGGCGCGCTGGGTGCTTAGTACAAATCCCCCCTCTGACACAAAAAAAGACTGCCGCTTGATGCAGCAGTCCCTTTTCTCAGATTCTTTTTACAGATGCTTTTGGAACCACTCTGTGATCTCCTTCAGCCGGCGGATGCGGTGCTTGGGCTTGCCGCTGCGGGACAGCTCGTGATTCTCCCCATGGAAAATCACCATCCGGCTCTCCACGCCCCGCTGCTGCAAAGCGCAATAGATCTGATATCCCTCGGACAGGGGGCAGCGGTAATCCTCGTCGCTGTGGATCACCAGGGTGGGAGTGGTGCAGTGCTCCAGGTATTTCAGGGGAGAATGCTCCCACAGCTTCTCGCCCCGGTTCCAAACAGTTTCACGGCTTCCCAGGCCCATCTGGTCCCGGGCAAAGCTCTCGCCGATATCCGAGGTGAACTGGAAGCCCACCCAGTTGGTGATGGATCTCTGGGTGGCTGCGGCGCAGAACCGGTCCGTGTGGCCCACAATCCAGTTGGTCATGAAGCCGCCGTAGCTGCCGCCGGTGACGCACAGACGCTTGCTGTCAATTTGAGGATAGCGCTCCAGGACCTTGTCGGTGAACGCCATGATGTCATCGTAATCAATGGTGCCGTACTTGCCCCGAATGTCGGCAAACTCATTGCCCCTGCCGTCCCCGCCCCGGGGATTGCAGAAGAACACAAAATAACCCAAATTGGCCCAATACTGCATCTCGTGATAGAACACCTCGCCGTACACCGTCTTGGGCCCGCCGTGGATGTCCAACACACCGGGGTATGTTTTGGTGGGGTCAAAATCCTTGGGCAGCAGCACCCAGCCGTCCAAATCGATCCCATCGTTTTCATAGGTGAGCTTTTGGGGCATGGCCACATACACGTCCTCCAGGACGGACTGGTTCAGGCTGGTCAAGGCCTGGAGGCTCTGCGTGGCCTCCTCCCACTGGTACACCTCCTGGAGCTTCATATCCTGCATGCCGATAAAGTAGAGCTTGCCGTCCCTCACGTCCATGCAGTCCACGGAGCCCTCCCTGGTGAACACCGGATGGATGTCCCCGCTCTGGTCCAAGCAGTACACATGGGAGGCATTGCGGATGGTGGCCACAAAGTACAGCTTGCCATCCTGCAGCACGATCTCCCGGCCGCCGCCCAACCGGCAGTCGCTGCCCACAGAGGAGCCAATGGCGTCCTCATAGGCGGCCAGCAGGGACACTTCGCCGGTGGCAGGGTCCAGGGTATAAAACTGGGCGTTTTCGTTGAGCCCATACCGCTTGCCATCCGTGCCCACCAGCAGGAGCTTCTCCCCCCACCACTGGGCGTCGTACAGGCTGTAGGTGCGGGGCTTCAGCAGCTCCTTGGTCTCCCCGGTCTCCAAATCGTACACATACACCCCGGAGTACAGCTTCCGGCGGACCGTGTAGGATGCTCCCGTAAACAGCAGGCGCTTCCCATCCGCGCTGAGATGGGCGGCCTCCACATCAAAGCTCTCCTTGGTGAGGCGGGTCAGTTTTCCACCCTCCTCCTCATAGAGGAAAATCGCGGTGCGGTGCTTGTTCACATACCCCGCCCCGTTGATGTAAAAGGGCATTTCATCCAGCACCTGATAATCCTGCTCCTCCTTCTTCTCCTTCAGCAGGGCCTCCTTGGCGCTGCCCTTGAGCTGGTACGCCTTGGAAAAACGCAGGTCCCAATACACCCGCAGCAGGTATTTGCCCTGGCCCACCTTATCCAGAAGGCTGGCGGAAAGCGGCACGCTGAACGCCTTGCGGGCTTCACCGGCTCCCAAATCCATGCGGTAAAAGGAGGTGCCTTCCGCGCCGGACTCTGAAAGCTTTTTCAGCTCCGGATCCCGCCCGGAGGAAAACAGCAGGGTCCGGGGGCCATCCCAAAGAAACCCGCCGGTCTTGCCGTCCCCGGTCAGCTGATAAGCCTCCCCATCCTGGGGCTTTATCCACAGGTCCCGCTGATAGCCGTTCTCCTCCAGATCGGTCCGGGCGGCGATCCAGGCCAAATCGCCCTCCGGGCCCCGGCGCAGCTCGGACAGGAATGCATACTCTGTAAACGCTTCCATCTTCAGTTCTCTCATCTCGCGCTCCATCCTTTCCAACTGACTATGGCAGTTCTTTTCCCCATTATAATCCCCTGCCCGGCAAAGGGCAATCCTTTTTTCAGGGCGGGGACGGGGTTTATAATAATATCTCACAAAATTACTCTGGGGATATTCTTTCTCTTTTGTACACCTTCCCCTCTTTCTCGGGAAACTTCCCCATAACCCTCTCATTTTCAGAAAACATCTCAAAAAACTGTTGAAAACCATTGAATAATCAGCGGAGTTCCCTTATAATATTAACAAATAAAAGGGTATCGATATCCCTGAATCAAAGAAAGGATGGGTAAACGATGGGCCTGGCAAAACGGAACAGAAAGCAAATCGCTTCTACGGTAGATCCGGAACTGTGGGAGGCTTTTCGGGGGCTTTCCGGTAAAACTCGAATTCCGGCCTCCCGTTTGCTGGACGAGGCCATGGAGGATTTGCTCCTGAAATATAAAGTGATCCCCCAAAAGAAAAAGACCCCGTAATCTCAAAAAAACGCTGAAAAAACGCTGTGCGGTTCTCTGGAAGCCCACAGCGTTTTTGTCGGCCCCCCCTTTCCCAGCCGCTCTCTGCGGCTTTCTTTTCACGGCGCCCCCGCAAAGCCGCAAAAAGGGACTGCTGCACCCTTGCAGCAGTCCCTTTGTTTCTTTAATGAAGATTTTGATGGCAGCCATGTTGGTCACAATAGACGTATGCCGTGGGGTCCGTAGGGTCCCAGGTATGCCAGGAAGGAATCTGCAGCCCGTCCGGCTTGGGCAGGGGCCCGGAGGTCTCCTTCGAAGAGATGGAAACCTGCGTGCCCAGCTGGCAGTTGTCGTAAATCCACTTGGCGTCCTTGCAGTTCAGGCGGATACAGCCCAGGGAACGGGTATTGCCCAGCTGGTTGTATTCCCACACCTCCAGGTCCTTGTTGCTGCGGGTCCAGTTGGGCACGGAATGAAACAGGTAATCCCCATGAATCTGGGTACACCACTGCGCCCAGGTATCCCCCACCATCTTCAGCCAACGGTAACGGGCGGGCGTGTAATAGGTGCCCGTGGGAGTGCCGTACCCACAGGATACCCGCATTGCCCGCACCGGCGTATTGTAGCTGCCCGTGGAGGGGTCCTTGGCAAAGACGATCAGGTAATTGGCAGGCTTATACACCTTGATGTAATAGGGGCCGCTGACAACACCCAAACCGGAAATATCCGTCAGCCGCAAACCATCCTTATAGTAGCGGCGCCATTGGCCCTCCACAGAAAAGCCCGTATAGGGCAGATGGTCGCTGCCAAAGAGATACTCCACGCCGCCGATGGTCATTTTGCCAGTGGCCAGCTTTTTTGTGGAGGGGTCCACATAGTAACGGCGATCCCCGTCCCGAATCCAATGGCCGACAACCACGGAGGTGTCCGGAACATAGGACTCCCACTTCTCCGGGCTGGAACCTTCCACATGATAATGAGCGGTAGAGGCCTCTACGATGGCCCCATAAGCCCAGTGAGAGGGGAACATATCATAGAAATTCTTCACGTCCTTGGCGTTCACACAGTCGGGGTCTGCCGTGCGGCCCAGCATTTTGTTGACGATGGACACGGCCTCTGCCCGAGAAATGGAAGCCTCCGGATGGAAGGTGCCGTCAGGATATCCGGAAATCCACCCATTTTCCACGGCTGCGGCAATGGATTTGGACGCCCAATGGGTCGGCGGGACATCGGAGAACTCGGAGGGAGTTTCCGATGGCTGGCTGAAGGCCATCACCACTGCGACAAACTCTGCCCGGGTGATCTCGCGCCCCGGACGAAAGGCGCCGTCCTCATAGCCCGAGAGGATTCCCAAGCCCGCCAGGGTGTTCACTGCATCGGCAAACCAGTCCCCGGCCTGCACATCGGAAAAGGACCTCTGCTCCCAATCCGTGCGCTGGAGCAGCTTATAGAACATCATGGCGGTTTGGGCCCTGGTGACGCTGTTGGAGGGACCGAACAGACCGTTGTCATACCCAGTGATGTACACCTCGTGATGGTCCAGCTTCAAAAGCTCCTCCATGTGGCGAATCCATCGGGCGCTGTAGGTCACATCCTCTGTCACAGGAATCCCCGCAGGGTTCACCTGCTGGCCATCCTTATCGAACCACCCCAGGACCGTAGCTCCGGGAAGCTGGGGGATGGACGGCACCTGCCAGGGCAGAGCGCCCTCTGCCACTTCCTCTGTGATAATGCCGTGGACGCCCATGCTGTAAGTGACCGTATAGATTCCGTCCTCTTCCTCGGGAAGCTCCTCTTGGGGCGCATTCCCCTCAGGGGCTTCCGAGCTTTCCGGCCCCTCGCTGCCGGAGACGTCCTCCCCCGGAAGCGCGCTTTCGCCAACTCCGCTTTCCGCAGGCCCTTCGGCTCCTTCCCCCTCATTGGGGCCGGTCACGCCCTGATCTTGCAGCGGCTCTTCCGAGCTCTGCCCAAGCTCCTCCCCCTGCGAAAGAAGGGGATCTTGGGCAAAGGCTGGCTCTGCGCCGAAGGCTGTCAGTCCCCCCGCTATCAACGAGCCGCACAAAGCCAAGGACAGCAGCGCCGCGCTTATTCTTCTTTTTTTACAGGACTTTCTCATAGACGTCTCTCTCCGTTCCTCTATGGGGTTCTGGTGGTTTCATTTCTATTATTATAAGGCAAAAACCCAGGAAAGAAAAGCAAAAAATGTTGGGAGGACCCCGCTAATAGTGCCAAAAATGGGATGTGCTCACAGGGCAAGCCCGTTTCCATATAAAAAAGGCGTCCCCACTGGAACCGGGACGCCTTTCTTCCTTGCTTTTAGGGTAAAAATATACTTCCAGAGAGCTTCTCTTACTGCTCCTCTTTCGAATCCTGCTTGCTGAGGGACTCCGCAACTGCCTTGGCGGCAGCCTCTTTCACACCGATACCGCTTCGCAGCATACCCAGCTCGGAGTAGTTTTCGGAGAAACCTTTCTCCACGGGAGGCGTATTGGCAGGACCCCAGCGGAAGACAAATTTCAACAGGACGGGAGTGACAATGGTTGTAGCCACCACCATCAAAATCACAGGCCCCAGGAAATTGTTGCCCATCAGCCCAAGCGCCATGCCCTTGCTGGCTACGATCAATGCAACCTCGCCGCGAGAGATCATGCCCACGCCGATACGGGCCGCCTGATAGTTTTGATAATGACAGAGCTTAGCGCCTACGCCGCAGCCCACCACCTTGGTCAGCACCGCCACCACAATCAGCAGCACCGAGAACAGGAGAATGGCCGGAGTCATCTGGGGCAGCTTCACCTGCAAACCAATGCTGGCAAAAAACAGGGGGGAAAGATAGGCGTAGGACAGCACGTCGAACTTGGAGTTCAAATACTGGCTGCGCTGGGTCATGGAGATGATCACACCTGCGCAGAATGCACCGGTGATATCTGCCACGCCGAAGACCACCTCTGCAATGTAGGACATCAACAGGCAGAACACAAAGGCGATGATCACATGACGGTGCATCCCCTTCTGCTTGGGCACCACCCAACGAGTATAGAAGCGGTAGAACAGGAAGCCCGCCACCGCCACAAAGACGAAGAAGCCCACAATCTGCAGCAGGACCATCCAGATGCTCACGGAAGAGTCTGCCAGGCTGCTGATGACGGTCAGGGCGATGATGCCCAGCACATCGTCAATGATCGCTGCGCCCAGGATGGCGTTTCCGGAACGGGTCTTCAACTTGCCCAACTCCCGCAGGGTTTCCACTGTGATGCTCACGGAAGTGGCGGTCAAAATCACGCCGATGAACAGGTTCTGCAAATAAACCGGCGTGGTGGCGTCGGAATCAATGACGCCGGGCCGATTGAACAAATAAGTCAGTCCAAAGCCGCCCGCAATGGGCACCAGCACACCGATGAGAGCGATGACAAACGCCGCTTTACCGCTGTTTTTCAGCTCTTTCACATCGGTCTCCATACCGGCGCAGAACATCATGATGATGACGCCCACTTCCGCCGTCTCTTTGATAAACGCTGTCTCCTGAATCACATTGAGCACTGCGGGACCCAAAATCAAGCCCGCCAGCAGGGCTCCCACCACTTGGGGCAGCTGAAACCGCTGGGTAAGAAGCCCCATCAGCTTTGTCGAAAGCAAAATCAGGGCCAAATCAAGAAGAAAACCGTATCCGCCTTCCATGCTCATCCCTCCTGTTACTTAAATTCAAAATTTTCTCCAGTTTGCTATTATACTCCCCTTTGAAGCAATTGCAAGAATCAGGTTGTGTTCTAAACTGCATTTCTGCCTTTTTCCCAAAAAAGCCCCGGATGCCTAATTCTTCCTAGCAAATTTTTATTGCCCCCCGCCGGGGATTTCTTGCTTTTGTCAGCCGCCCATGGTATGATCCTATCTGAATAAAGGAGGGATGCTTATGCAGCCGATCTATCTGGTCAAGGGGCCCATTTCCGTGCGCCCCCTGACCCCCCAGGACGCCCCCGTGCTTTTGCGCTGGATGACGAATCCCCAGGTGCTGGAATTCTACGGCGGGCGGGATCTCATCTACACTCCGGAAAAAATCCAGGAAGAATTTTACACCCCGGAAACGGGCGCCCGCCGCTGCCTAGTGGAGCTGGAAGGGACCCCGATCGGCTATCTGCAGATTTACCAGTTGGACGCCGGGCTGTGCCGGGAATACCACTACCCTTACCAGGAAGGAGAGCTGGCCTTCGGTATCGACCAGTTCATTGGGGAGTCCTCCCTTTGGGGCAAGGGGATCGGCCGGAGCTTTCTCTCCCTTGTGATAGAGCACCTTACCGCCGGGGAAGGGGCCAGCGCCGTTATTTTAGACCCCCACGGCAACAATCCCCGAGCCCTGCGATGCTATGAGGCCTGTGGGTTTCAAAAAATCAAATTCCTGCCCGCCCACGAGCTCCACGAAGGGCAGTGGGAGGACTGCTGGCTTATGGAATACCGGCCGCACAACAAAGGGAGCCGTTCTGATTAGAACGGCTCCCTTTTAACCGGCTAAGCGCTTTCCCTCCTGCAATCCCAGAAGATAGGCCGCTTCCTCCTCCCGAGAATGGAACACGACCCAGTGCTTATCCCGATACTTCTCCCGCAGCGCCAGGATCTTGGGACGTCTCTTCTCAGGGAATCCCCGGATATACTCCATGAACTCCGGGTCCTCCTCCTGCTCGATCCAAGGGATATCCGGGCGCGGCTTCCCAAACCGGGAGCGCACCCCCTCCAGGCAGACCTCCACTGGGAAATCTAGGAAAAAGACGGTCCTGCAGCTTTCTATCCGGCGTTCCATGGTGCCGGAGAAATTCCCATCAATCAGCCAGCGGTCCTCCTGGAGGAGCTCCTCCAGCCGCCGGCGAAACTCCTCCTTGGGCACCGTGGTCCGGTCGCTGTTCCAGAAAAGCATATCCAGATGGGTCAGGGGCAGACCGGATACCAGGGCCAGCCGCCGGGCAAAGGTGCTTTTTCCGCTGCCCGGACTTCCAATGACAAGCACGCGTTCTCCCAACATAACCGTTCCCTCACTTATACAGCATCACGCCGGATTTATCCACAGCTTCATAAGCCTGGTGGAAATCGTAGCCAAAGGCGCTGTGGGTTGGGAAGAGATCCGACAGGGGCACCATGACAAAGGCCCGCTCCCGAATATGGGGATGGGGCACGGTGAGCGACGCGGTGTCGGAGGTAAATCCTTCGCACAGCAAAATGTCGATGTCCATGGTCCGGGCGCCGTGATATTCCACCCGCACCCTGCCCAAGCTCTTTTCGATCTCCAAGCAGCGTTCCAGCAGCCGCTGGGGAGTTTCCGATGTCTCCAACAGCACGCAGCAATTCAGATAATTGTCCTGCCGGCTGAGAACGTCAAAGGGCTCCGTCTCATAGAGATTGGAGAGCCGCAGCAGCTGCGTGCCCTCCAGGCGCTCCAAAGCGTCCAAAGCCTTGGCCAAATTTTCCTCCCGGTTCCCCAGGTTGGTGCCGAGTCCCAAAACAATCTGCATATCAAGCCTCTTTCCGGCGCTGGGTGACCTCCACCGCCATGTAATCAAACTCCGCGCTGACAGGGGCCTCGGGCTTCTTCAGCAGCACCGTGACCTCCTCCACCTTGGAAAAGCCATCCAGCACAGCATCGCACACCGCCTGGGCAGCCCGCTCGATCAAATCAAAGCTGGCGGCTGTGAAGGCCTCCTGCACCGCCTGGACCACTGCGGCATAGTTCACCGTGTCCTCCAAAGCGTCGGTGTGCCGGGCTTGGGACAGGCCGCTTTTCAGCGTGATGTCCAGGAGGAAATTCTGGCCGTCCCGCTTCTCCTCCGGGTTGACCCCGTGATAGGCAAACAGCCGCAAGCCTTTGATATGAATGGTGTCCGCAGGAACCTCCTGCTCCTCCCCGGCCGCTGACTGCGTCCGACGGCGCAGCGCTAAGGCGTCCGCCATGGCCGCCGCCTGAACCGCCTCCTTCACATCGTGGACCCGAAGGATGTCGGCGCCCCCCAGCACTGCCGCCGTGTGAGCCGCCAGGGTGGCGGGCAAACGCTCCGCAAAGGGAGGATTGCCGCAGACGATCCCAGTGACCCGCTTCCGAGACGCCGCCATGAGAAAGGCGCAGCCCTCCACCTTGGTGCGGTCCACCCCGGCCAGCAGGTCCAGATTTTCCTCCATGGTCTTGCCAAAGCCGATGCCCGGGTCAAAGCACAGCCGGGCAGGGTCGATGCCCAACGCCCTGGCCTGCCGGAGCCTGTCCAGGAAAAACTCCCGCACACGGGCGCAGATGTCCCCGCCCGTGGTGCCCGGGTCCATCACCACACAGCCGCACTGAGAGCCCGCCGCCACCTGAAGCATCTCCGGGCCAAAGCCCTTGACATCGTTGAGGATGGAAACGCCGGCCTCCAAAGCCCGCTGAGCCACCCAGGGGTAGAAGGTGTCCACGGACACCGGCAGCCCGGTGGCCCGGACCACCGCCGGCAGCACCTGGCTGATCCTAGCCCACTCCTCCTCCGGGGGGATCGGCTCATACCCCGGGCGGGTGGACTGGCCCCCGATATCAATGATATCCGCCCCTTGCGCCTGCATCTCCAACGCATGGGCCACTGCCGCGTCGGGGTCCAGGTAGCGGCCGCCGTCGGAAAAGGAATCCGGCGTGACGTTGAGGATGCCCATACAATACGTTCGGTTCAGGGGAAGGCAATGCTTCCCCGCTTGAAAAAATCCCATCATCATCTACCTCCTTCCAAAGGCCATTCCAGCAGATCCTTGACGATCTCCCCGGCCAGGATCAATCCCGCCGCACTGGGCACAAAGGCCATGCTCCCCGGAGTGGGATGGCCCGCCGTGCCCTTTTGATCCCCTTCCTCCGCTGCAAAGGGGGCCGTACTCTCCTCGGTGGAGTACACTGCCTTCACCCCGGTGATCCCCCTCTTTTTCAGCTCCCGGCGCATCACCCGGGCCAGGGGGCAGACGCTGGTCTTTTCCATGGGAGCTATCCGGAAGGCAGTGGGGTCGAACTTATTCCCCGCACCCATGGAGCTGATCACCGGCACACCGGCCTCGCGGCACAGGCGCAGCAGCTCGATTTTGGAGGTCACGGTGTCAATGGCGTCCGCCACATAGTCGTACTGGGAGAAATCCACCACCCCGGCATTCTCCGGGGTGAAGAACATCTCCCTGGCCTGGACGCGGCATTCCGGATTGATCTGCAGCACCCGCTCCTTGGCCACCTCCACCTTGAGCCGCCCCACAGTGCTTTCCAAGGCGATGATCTGGCGGTTGATGTTTGTCAGGCTCACCCGGTCCCCGTCAAACAGGTCCAGAGCGCCCACGCCGCTGCGGGCCAGGGCCTCCACCACATAGCCGCCCACTCCTCCCACGCCGAACACTGCAACCCGGGCGCTTTGGAGCTTTTTCAGGCCCTCCGGCCCGATGAGCAGCTCTTCTCTGGAAAAACGATGGGCCATTATCTTACCTCCTTTTCAGTTGGATTCTCCTCGGAAGCGAGCTGCAGAAAGGTGTTGGCCGCGCACAGCCCGCAGACGGATTTGGCCCCTGCCCGGTACAGGCTTTGGGCGCAGGAGAGCAGCGTTGCTCCTGTGGTGACGATGTCGTCCACCAGCAGCAGCTCCTTCCCCTTTACAAAGGGGGACGCCCGGTAAGCGTCCCGCACATTATCCACCCGCTGCACCAGGGACAGGCTGTGCTGGGACCCCGTATCACGGACCTGCTCCAGCGCGGCCAAGGCCGGAAGCCCCAGCTCCTTGGCGACAGTCCGGGCCAGCAGCTCGCTTTGATTGTACCCCCGCTGCCGCAGCTTTTTATCGGACATGGGCGTCCACACCACCGCCTGAAAGGCAAGGCCAAAGGAGCGGGCCGCCTCCCCCATCATCTGTCCGATGGGTTTGGCCAGCGCCCGCTCCTCTTCAAATTTCAAACGATGCAGGGTCCGGCGAAAGCCCCGCTCATAGGGCAGGCAGGCTTTCACCAGCAGGACGCCCTCCGGCGCCGCTTTCAAATACAGCCTCCGCTCCACCCAAGCCTCCGGCAGGGAGCCGGCGCACTCCTGGCAAAACAGGCGCTCTGGAAGCACGGCCCTTCCGCAGCACAGGCACCGCGCGGGGAACACTGTGCAGCACAGCCGCTCCCCCAAGGTCAGCCTGCGACAGACCTTCACAGGGTGTCGCAGAAGCGGCGGAAGGCGGCGTGGCCTTCTTCCGTATCCTTGTACACGCCTGCATTGCCCAGGATCTTCCCAAAGACCGTGCCGATGCTCTCCTGGATCTTCCGCTGGGTATCCCCTTCTCCGGCTCCGGCAGCCTTCAGCTCCTCAAACCAAGCCCGATGCTTCTCCATCTCCGGCCGGGCCATGATCTCTCCGCTCTGGGCGGGGTCCTGCAGGGCCTTCTCCAGCAGAGCAGTCTCTGCCAGCAGCCGGGCAGGCAGAATGGCCAGGCCCATGACCTCAATCAGGCCGATGTTCTCCTTCTTGATGTTGTGGTACTCCCCGTGGGGATGGAACAGGCCCAGAGGATGCTCCTGGGTGGTGCGGTTGTTGCGCAGCACCAGGTCCAGCTCATAGTCCTCCCCGCGCCGCCGGGCGATGGGAGTGATGGTGTTGTGGGGGGTATCCCCGGTGTAGGCCAAAATCTCGGCGCTCTCATCGGAGTACTCCCTCCATGCGGCCAGGATCTTGTCCGCCAGGTCCACCAGCCGCTCTCGATCAGCGCCGCGCAGACGGATCACCGACATGGGCCAATTGACAATGCCGGCGTCCACATCCTCAAACCCGGAAAAGGACACCTTCTCCCGCACAGGGGCCTTGGCCATGGGGAACTCGTACCGGCCGCCCTGGAAGTGATCGTGGGTGAGGATAGAGCCGCCCACAATGGGCAGGTCCGCATTGGAGCCCACAAAGTAATGGGGCAGGAAGGTGACAAACTCCAGCAGCCGGGAAATGGACTGGCGGCTGACCTTCATGGGGCGATGCTCGCCGCTTAGCACAATGCAATGCTCATTGTAGTACACGTAAGGGGAATACTGCAGGAACCAGTCCTCCCCACCCAGGGTTAGGGGGATCAGCCGGTGATTGCCCCGGGCGGCCTGGTTGGCGCTGCCCAGATAGCCCTCGTTCTCCCGGCACAGGGCGCACTTGGGGTACCCGGACTGGGGAGCGTTCTTGGCAGCGGCAATGGCCTTGGGGTCCTTCTCGGGCTTGGAAAGATTGATGGTGATGACCAGATCCCCATAGGGCGTGGGAGCTGTCCACAGCTTGTCCTTTTCCACCCGGTCCACCCGAATGTAGTTGGAGGAGCGGGCCAGGCCGTAATAGTAATCCGTGGCAGCTTCCTTGTCCTGGTCGTACAGGCTGTAAAACTCCTTCACCACCTGGGAGGGACGGGGCATCAGGCAGTTCATCAGCTCTGTGTCAAACTGGTCCCGGCCGTCCCGGGTGTCGGGGTCGATGACGCCCTGCTCTGCGGCGTACTGGCACAGGATCTCCAACGGCTCCACAGGAGTGTGCAGCTCCTCCTCCACAGGCTGAGGCACAAACTCCCGCAGGCCCAGCAGCGCCAGCATCCTGTTGGCGGCATAGGCCCTGTCCTCCTGAGCGATAAGACCTCTTTGCAGGCCGTAATTCACCAGACGGCTGATCTGAAGACTCAGCTTTTCCATTTCCATGACAGCTTCACCCTTTCTCTCAGTGTGCTCTTATTTTACTACAAAACCGCAGAAGGCACAAGGAAAACTATGGGTTTCCTCCGAAAAACTTCCCAGCGCGCCAAAGGGGACCGCTGCGCGCTGCAACGGCCCCCAAGCTCACTGCTGAGATTGTTTTTCCAGCACCTTGGCGATAACCGCCAAGGCCCGGACATAGGTTTCGCTGGCATCAATGCGGGTCCGGTCGCCGGAACCGCCAGTACCTGCCAATTGCAGCTCCCTGTAGACCTGCTCTACCGCGGGCTTGGCCCACGCCGGCAGCGAGTCCATGGTGGGATATTTTTTCTCGGCCTCCTCACAGACCTTTCTGGCCTGCTCCCGGGCGATGCGCTCCACCTCTTCCCGCGTCATATCCTCCACCCCCTGTGCGCCGGTCAATGCCGGGTAATCCTTATAGGCCCAATCCCCATCAAAGAGCCTGCCGTTGAGCCGAAGCTGGTTGGTGTACTGCCACATCCCATAGGGCTTGTCATAGGTGAGCTGACTGCCCCACTGGGCCACCCATTTGTCAAACCGGTCCAGCCGCGGGCTGTTTAACCGGGTTTCCAGCCAAGAGAGGGACGCGTAAATCCCACAGTAAAAGCCAGCGCCCTCCATCCCTTGGCAATAGGCCGCCACGTTGTCCACCAGGAGCTCTCCCGTGGGAAGGGAGGCGTCCTCCACATCGTACCACACCCCATAGGGCGGTTTCCTCCCCTTTAAAAGCCGCAGCGTGTGCCGCACCTCGCTTTGAACCATCTCCGGCGTCACCGCGTAGGAGTAGAGGTACGCCCCCCAGGGGATGCCCGCCTCCCGACATTTGTTCACGTTGCTCTCAAACCGGGAGTCATCCTGGCTTGGGAGGTCGCTGCCATAGCCGCAGCGGATGATGATGAAATCCACCTGGCCCTTCAGCGCCGCCACATCCACATCCCCGTTGAACTCCGAGATATCTATGCCTCGTTTGGGCAGCCGTGCCATACGTTCACCCCCTTTTGGGAAGGGTATTCCCGTTTTCAGACTATGCAGGGAGCTTATTTTTTGTCCCTTCCGCAAATTTTCCTGAAAATGGGGTTGACTCCGCCAGAAAAACCTGATATAATATCGTTCGTTGAAACGTGGCGCGGCCACAACTTTATAAATGGGGGCATAGCTCAGCTGGTTAGAGCGCCTGCTTCACACGTAGGAGGTCACAGGTTCGAGTCCTGTTGTCCCCACCATTTTTCGCGACAGGGCTGTTCGGTTTTCGGACAGCCCTGTTGTTATAAAAGCTTTACTTTTCTAGTTTACTTCCGAAGGCGGCCTCCTGGTTTGTGCGCTGTTTTCAACGCACTCTTTCTGCAAAGCGTTAGAAAAGGAGCTTAGAGATATGAACGAGAGCATTGCATACCACAACTTGATGGAGGACATCGTCCTTCAAGAACTGGAAAGCATTTTTTCTTCGGATGGGGGCTGTCAGTGCCCTGTTTGCCGGGCGGACGTCATTGCTCTGGCCCTGAACCATCTGCCTCCTCGTTACGTAACCACCGACAAGGGACGCGTTGCGGTACAGCTATCGGGTTACGACTTTCAGAACCGCGCGGACATCATCGCCGCCATCAGCTCCGCTTTAAAAGAGGTGCGGCTGCATCCCCACCACAATCAGGCTTAAAAACCGCTGGGAAGCAGCTTGCTTTTCAGATTGCCGCCAATGGGACGGGAAAACCGGACTCAGGGAGTCACACGCTGCGTCGCACCTCTGAAAATCCAGAGAACACGAAGGAGAATGAAAAGATATGAAACTCGGAATTGTGGGGTTGCCCAATGTGGGCAAAAGCACTCTGTTCAACGCCATCACCAACGCCGGAGCGCAGTCGGCAAACTATCCCTTCTGCACCATTGAGCCAAATGTGGGCATGGTGACTGTGCCCGACAAGCGTCTGAACAAGCTTGCCGAAATGTATGACCCCGACAAATACACCCCCGCCACCATCGAGTTTGTGGACATCGCCGGCCTGGTCAAAGGCGCTTCTAAGGGCGAAGGCCTGGGCAATAAGTTCCTCTCGAATATCCGGGAGGTGGACGCCATTGTCCATGTGGTGCGCTGCTTTGAAAATGATGACATCGTCCACGTGGAAGGCAGCATCGACCCCAAACGGGACATCGAAACCATCGACCTGGAATTGATCCTGTCGGATATCGAGGTGCTGGACCGGCGTATCGACAAAACGAAAAAAATGCTCAAGGCCGATAAAAAGTATCAGACCGAGCTGGATTTCCTGGAGCGGGTCCACGAGGCACTGGAAGCGGGGAAATCTGCCCGCAGCGTGGATTGCTCCGAGGAGGAGGCCGAGATCCTCTCCACCGTATCCCTGCTGACCAATAAGCCCATCATCTTCGCCGCCAACATGAGCGAGGACGATTTCCGCTCCGGAGTGGAAAACAACCGCTATTATAAGGTGGTGGAGGAGTTCGCCGCAGCAGAGCATGCTGCCGTGCTGCCCATCTGCGCGGAGATCGAAGCAGAGATCTCCGGCATGGAGCCTGAGGAAAAGGCCCTGTTCCTCAGCGACATGGGCCTGGAGGAGTCCGGCCTGGACCGGCTCATCAACGCCTGCTACTCCCTGTTGGGGCTAATCTCCTACCTGACCGCAGGTAAGCAGGAGGTCCGCGCATGGACCATCGAAAAGGGCACCAAAGCCCCGCAGGCCGCCGGTAAGATCCACTCTGACTTCGAGCGGGGCTTTATCCGGGCCGAGGTCATCGGCTTTGACGAGCTGATGGAGTGCGGTACTATGGCCGCCGCCAAGGAAAAAGGCCTGGTCCGCAGCGAGGGTAAGGATTACGTCATGCAGGACGGGGATATCGTGCTGTTCCGGTTCAACGTGTAATCCACCAAAACGAAAAAGTTTTTGGGGCGCCTTTTTTCAAAAAGGCGCGACCTTAAAACCGGCGCAGCCGGAAAAGAAAACCAGCGAGCAGAGCGCACCAGCCCAAAGGGCTGTAGCTCCGCGAGCGGCCCAGCCCCAGGAACCAGCCCCCGTCCCTGCGATCTTAAACCCGGCGCAGCCAAAAAAATCCAGCGAGACGGGCGTACGCGCCGTAGGCGATAGCCCGCCGAGCGGCCCACCCCCAGAACCGCAAGCCTCCCCACCGGCCACAATCACTGTTGCGTTTGAAAAGGAGCAGCCCTATGGATCCCATTATATTCTCCATCCTGCTGATCGTCATTGTCCTTGCTGTGCTTTATTTCCTCATCAAGGCCGCTGTGCGGGACGGTATGCTGGCCTATGACCAGATTAAGCGCCAGGAGGAACAGGCCAAAAATGGGGGCGCGCCCCAGGACGCTCCGGAAAAAAACACCCAACCTGACAAAAAAGAGGACGGATAAGCGCCATCCCTTTTTCAGTTCTCCCGCCCCTTCCAATAAAAGAAAGGCAGTACCGCGAGCAATAGGACGAGGTGCGGCCCTCTTGTCAGGAACACCAAAAGGACACCCGAGCAGTTACACTCGGATGTCCTTTTTTCGTTCCCGCAGCAGGACCGCGCCTTGACCTATCTGCCTACGGCAGCGTGCGGCCTGCGGCGCTGCCCTTTCTTTTCGGCTACGCCGGGTAAGGCCGTGGAGCTCCGCTCCACACCTGGCCAGCTTTTTGAAAAAAGCTGGACCAAAAACTTTTACGCTTCCTGCTTTTTCAAATAGGCGATCTTATGCTCGATCTTCGCCAAGTGCTTTTGCAGCTCCTCAATCTCCCGCAGCACCCGCGTCCGGTGGTCCGTAAAGATGGCCAGCCGCTCCTCCAGCGTGCCGTCCCCCTGGTCTATCAGCTCAAAATAGCGCCGGATCTCCTTCAAGTGCATCCCGGTGCTTTTTAAACACATGGCCATCTCCAACTGCGCCAGGTTTTCCTCGCTGTAGCTGCGCACTCCGCTGGCCGTCCGCTGGGGATGAATGATCCCCTCCTTCTCATAAAAGCGCAGTGTGTGGGGTTCCACCCCAAACCGCGCCGCAACCTGAGAGATGCTGTACCCTTCCATAACCCTTTCCCTCTTTCTGCCGGGATGCCCGACTTTAAACTCTACTTTAAGTATAAACTCCCTGCACCGCTTTGTCAACCCAATTCCCCCATCCTCCCTGCTTGTATTTTTATACAAATAATCTTGCATAAATCCCTGGATTATTTCGCCTTTACCCCTTGCAAAATGAAAAATATGATGTATAATGTGTATATTCCAAACACGGACAATGACAAGGACGAAGGAGAGTATCACCATGAAAAAAATTGCAAGCTTGATGGCTGCCCTGATGTTGATGACCGTCGCATTCGCCGGCTGCGGCAGCACCGATAACAGTTCCTCTTCCGCTGCTGAAGGTTCTGCCGTTTCCAGCGAGTCCTCCGCAGCTGCGGACAGCTCTGCTGCTTCCGAAAGCTCCGAAGAGGCATCCACCACCGAGACCGGCGACTACGGCGAGTTCACCACCGTGGAAGATGGCAAGCTGATTATGTCCACCAACGCTCAGTTCCCTCCCTATGAGATGGTTGCTGACGGCGAAGGCTTCAACGGCACCGGTTTTGAGGGCATCGACGTGGAGATCGCTTCCGCTATTGCCGACAAGCTGGGCCTGGAGCTCCAGATTGACGACATGGAGTTCGACTCCGCTCTGCTGGCTGTGCAGAACAACACCGCCGATGTGATGCTGGCCGGCCTTTCCTTCTCTGAGGAGCGGGACGAGGTCGTGGACTTCACCACCAGCTATGCCACCGGTGTGCAGGTGGTCATCGTGAAGGACGGCTCCGACGTGAACATGGACAATCTGGGTGAGAAGATGATCGGCACCCAGCGCGGCACCACTGGCTACATCTATGCCTCCGACACCCCTGAGAACGGCGGCTATGGCGAGGACCATGTGCAGGCCTATGACAGCGGCGCCACTGCTGTGCAGGCTCTGCTCAACGGCCAGATCGACGCTGTGATCATCGACCAGGCTCCCGCTGAGGAGTTTGTGGCTGCCAATAAGGGCCTGTCCATCCTCCCCGGCAACTGGAAGGAGGAGCAGTACTGCGCTGCTGTGGACGATGGCAACGAGGTATTGCTCACCGCCATCGACACGGCTCTTACCGAGCTGATCGAGGACGGCACCGTACAGGAGATCTTGGACAAATACATCAGCGCCGAGTAAGCGCACCCCATTGTTCCCGCAAAAGGGGCGGCCCATGCCGCTCTTTTTGCCGTATCTTGGGCATTGAGAGAGGAGTGGGCAGATGAATTTCACCCAGTTATTTGAACAATTTTCCGCCCTGGAGAACCCCAGCTTCTGGCAGCAAGCTTATATGAACTTCTACCGGGCTTGGTTTGAGGGCGACCGCTGGCAGCAGTATTTAGAGGGCCTTGGCACCACCATACTGGTGACTGTGCTGGCGCTGTGTCTTGGCGTGGCGCTGGGCGTTTTAGTGGCTGTTGTCCGCACGGGCCACGATCAGCAGCGCAAGGGCAAGCACAATCCCGTGCTGGCCGTGCTGAACCTGATCTGCAAGCTCTACGTCACCGTGATTCGGGGCACCCCCATGATGGTGCAGCTTTTGATTATGGGCTTTGTGGTCTTTAAATCCAGCCGGAACTTCACCATGGTGGGCGCTTTGGCACTGGGCATCAACTCCGGCGCCTATGTGGCCGAGATCATCCGCGGCGGTCTGATGAGCCTGGACCCCGGTCAAATGGAGGCCGGGCGCTCCTTGGGACTGGGGTATCTTCCCACCATGGTCCACATTGTGGTGCCCCAAGCCTTCAAAGCCATTCTGCCCGCCCTGGGCAACGAGTTCATCACGCTGCTGAAGGACACCTCCCTGATCTCGGTGGTGGCGGGCAAGGAGATCGTTTACTTTGCCCAAGCCATTGTATCCCGCACCTACGAGGCCATGTGGCCCTATCTCATCACCGCTGTGATGTATTTGATTCTGGTGCTGTTGTTCACCTGGCTTCAGGGTATTCTGGAAAGGAGGCTGCGCGCAAGTGATCGACGTTAAAAACCTAGAGAAATCCTTTGGCGGCCATCAGGTCCTAAAAGGCATCAACGAGCATATCTACAAAGGAGAAAAGGTGGCGGTCATCGGGCCTTCCGGATCGGGCAAATCCACCTTTCTGCGCTGTCTCAACCTGCTGGAGGAGCCTACCAGCGGCACCATCACCTTTGAGGGCGTGGACATCACCGATCCCAAAAACGACATCAACAAGCTCCGCGCCCGGATGGGCATGGTGTTCCAGCAGTTCAATCTCTTCCCCCACATGACGGTGCAGCAGAATATCACCCTGGCTCCTGTCAAGCTAAAATTGATGACCAAAGAGGAAGCCGACAAAAAAGCCATGGAGCTTCTGGAACGCGTGGGCCTGCCCGACAAAGCTGCCGCCTATCCCAAGCAGCTCTCCGGCGGCCAGCAGCAGCGCATCGCCATTGCCCGGGCCTTGGCTATGAATCCGGATGTGATGCTCTTTGACGAACCCACCTCCGCCCTGGACCCGGAGATGGTGGGCGAGGTGCTGGAGATCATGAAGGAGCTGGCGGACGAAGGCATGACCATGGTGGTGGTCACCCACGAGATGGGCTTTGCCCGCAGCGTTGCCACCCGGGTGCTGTTTATGGACGAGGGCCAAATTGCCGAGCAGAATGAGCCCGAGACCTTTTTCACCAATCCTCAAAACCCCCGCTTGAAAGAATTTCTCTCCAAAGTGCTTTGATATACAAAACCCCCGGAATCAACAAAAAGGGAGGGCCATTGGCTCTCCCTTTTTTCCATTTACCGGGCTTATTCCAGGCTTTGGGACTCTTTCAATTCCTCCTGCTGGCTTCCGGTACCCTGAGAAATCCCCGCATCGCTGTCCATATGGGAATCCCCCTCCGGCTCCTCGAAGGTCACATAGATGTCCTCGCCGTTCACTTCCCCCTGATAGGCGAGGGACCCATCGCTTGTCTCTACCTGCCGGAAGCCTTCCCCGGCAAAGGTGACCACGATGCGGTCGAACAGCTCCCCGCCTGTGGCGGCATTCGCCCCCAGGGCAAGGGCGCCCAGCATGGCCGTTGCTATCGCAGCAGCCACCAATCGGCGGGCGATAAATTTCTTTGGTTTGCGCTTTTGTTCTGTCATGTTTAAAACCTCCGTTGTCAATTGGGGAGGCGCCTTAACATGGGCAAAGGTCTGCCGGTACCGCGTTTTCAGATCCATCTGTTTCTCCCCTTTCTAAGTTTCGCTGAGTTCCTTTTTCAGCCGCTCTCTCGCCCGTTGCAGCCGGGTGCGGACCGTGGACTCTTTCAGCCCGCAAAGAGAGGCGATTTCCTTCGCCGGGTATCCTTCATAATAATAGAGATACAAGGGCACTCGGTACTTTCTGGGCAGGGCCATCACCGCCTGAAACAATCCCGTTTCTTCCGGAGCTTCCATTCCCAGAGATTGGGCAACCTCCTCCAGGGGGATATGCCGGTGAAACCAGGGGGAGCACACCAGCCGCTTGGACTCATTTACCGCCACCCGGAGAATCCAGCGCCTGGCATGCTCTGAACTCTCAAACTGGGGCTTGCCCGGTACAACCGCAAAAACACATTCTGCACAATATCCTGGGAATCCGCCGGATTTTTGCAGGCATGGAAGGCCACCCGGTAAACAGCGTCGGTATAGCTCCGGACATAGCCGGCAAATTCTTGGTCCTCCACAGGCTCTGCCTCCTTTTGAAAAGCTTTTCACTCTTTGTACCCCCCAGGGCAGAGGTTTGTCTCAGCATGGCGAAACATTTTTTGAAAACTTAGAACAAAGCAAAAGGGACTGCCGCATTTTCACGGCAGCCCCTTTCGCTATGCTAAGAGAGGTTGAAATTCATGAAGAATTGCTTCTTATTGACGAAACTTACTCAGCGCACTTCTGCTTCAAAGTGGCCAGCTGATTTCTCAGCTCCTCAGGCAGCTTGTCGCCAAACTGCTTGTAGAACTCCTCGATGCCCTCGGCTTCCTTTGCCCAGGCAGCCTTGTCCACTTCCAGAATGGTCTTCAGGGTGTCGATGGAGAAGTCGGAGATGCCCTCCAGGTTGATGTCCTCTGCGTAGGGCACATAGCCGATTGCAGTTTCCTGAGCGTCCACCTTGCCCTCGCAGCGCTTGATGATCCACTCCAGAACACGGAAGTTATCGCCGAAGCCGGGCCACAGGAAGTGGCCTTCCTCGTCCAGACGGAACCAGTTGACGTTGAAGATCTTGGGAGCATTCTCGCCCAGCTTCTCGCCCATCTCGAACCAATGCTGGAAGTAGTCGCCCATGTGATAGCCGCAGAAGGGCAGCATAGCCATGGGATCGCGGCGGACAACGCCCACAGCGCCGGTAGCGGCAGCAGTGGTCTCGGAGGCCATGATGGAGCCTACGAACACACCGTTGTTCCAATCGCGGGACTGGTACACCAGGGGAGTGGTCTGAGCGCGGCGGCCGCCGAAGATGATTGCGGAGATCGGCACGCCCTCGCCCTTATCAAACTCGGGGCTGATGCAGGGGCAGTTCTTGGCAGGCGCAGTGAAGCGGCTGTTGGGATGAGCGCCCTTCTGATCGGAGGTCTTGCCATTCCAGGGCTCGCCCTTCCAGTTGAGAGCATTCTCAGGCGGATTCTTATCCAGGCCTTCCCACCACACAGTGTTGTCGTCCAGGTTGTGGGCAACGTTGGTGAAGATGGTGCCCTTCTGAGTGGAGATCAAAGCGTTGGGGTTGGACTTCATGTTGGTGCCAGGGGCCACGCCAAAGAAGCCATTCTCGGGGTTGATGGCATACAGCTTGCCATCGGCGCCCTGGCGCATCCAAGCGATATCGTCGCCCACAGTCCAAACCTTGTAGCCCTTGTTGCGATAGCCTTCCGGCGGGATCAGCATGGCCAGGTTGGTCTTGCCGCAAGCGGAGGGGAACGCGGCGGAAACATACTTCACTTCGCCCTGGGGATTCTCAATGCCCAGGATCAGCATATGCTCGGCCATCCAGCCTTCCTGCTTGCCCAGGTAGGAAGCGATACGCAGAGCGAAGCACTTCTTGCCCAGCAGCACGTTGCCGCCGTAACCGGAGTTGACGCTGATGATATAGTTGTCCTCGGGGAAGTGGCAGATATAGCGGTTTTCCTCCTCAATCTGGCACTTGCAGTGCAGACCCTTAATCCAGTCCTCGCTGTCGCCCAGCACGTCCAGCACAGCCTGGCCCACGCGGGTCATGATGGCCATGTTCAGCACCACATAGATGCTGTCGGTGACCTCCAGGCCGATCTTGGCCAGAGGAGAGCCGATGGGGCCCATGGAGTAGGGAATGACGTACATGGTACGGCCCTTATAGCTGCCGCGAGCAATGTCGAACAGCATCTTATAGGCCTTCTGGGGCTCCATCCAGTGGTTGGTGGGGCCGGCGTCCTCTTCCTTGCGGGCGCAGATGAAGGTGCGGCCTTCCACACGGGCCACGTCGTTGACAGCGGTGCGATGCAGGTAGCAGCCGGGCAGCTTCTCCTGGTTGAGCTTAATCATCTCACCGGTCTCGCAGGCCTGGCGGCGCAGATCCTCCAGCTGCTCCTCAGAACCGTCGATCCACACGACTTCATCGGGGGTGACGAGCTCCTTCATTTCTTCGAGCCAGCTCAAAACGGACTTGTTGTTAGTCATTTTGTATTTGTCTCCTTTCGCCCAATGGCAAAATTCTGCTCGTTTTCCAGTTTCTATTTTAACACAGCGCGCCCAAAGAATCAATGGCCAATTTGTTAAGAAAACAGCAATGTTGGCTTTTTTCGGCTTCCTCCGGCGAAGGTCTTGGCTCCTTGCTCTTTTGGGGCGGTTTCTTCGGCGGGGGTGCGCCCTGGCCTATCGTTTTTCGGCTGCGCCGGTTTTAGGGCCGTAAGGCTCCGCCTTACCAACCTGCTCTCGCCTACCGGCTCGGTCGGTCGTTGGACAGCGTGCCACCGGCACGCAACGACCCTTTGATAAGGCTGCAAAACTTTTTCGTTTTACTCCTCCGGCAGAAGCACCACATGGCCCGCTTGCCGGGTTTTCCTCATGTCGATCAGCCGCTGATTCTCGCTGCCCCGGAACCGCAGCTCCAAGTTCCGCTGCTCCAGCACAAAGGGGCCGTCGATCAGCAGGTCGCACTGGTCCAGCAGGGCGTTTACGGCGGGGTCGTTCTTTTCCAGCAACTGCTCGTAAGTCCAGCCGGTGAAGATGGTCACGTCCTTGCCCGCGCCGTGGACCAGCTTCGCCAGCTCCGTCAAAGGCTCCGGCTGGCAGAAGGGCTCTCCCCCGCTGAAGGTCATCCCCTTCAAGATGGGGTCCTTTTGGAAGTCCTCAAACAGCGCCTGAGGAGTGGTTTCCCGTCCTCCCTCAAAGGCCCAGGTCTGGGGATTGTGGCAGCCGGGGCAATGATGGGGACACCCCTGGGTAAACACCGTGTAGCGGATGCCAGGTCCATCCACAATGGACTCCGTCACCACACCGGCAATGGTCAATTTCATAGCGCTCTCTCCTTATACAAAAGCCGGGTGGGTCGCCCCATCCGGCCTTTTTTCCACGTTTTTACAGGGCGAAGTCCTTCCCGGAAAAGCCCTCCGAGTCGGTGAGGGTCACCCGCAAGGGGGTGAAGGTGACGTAGCCCTTTCGCAGCAGAGTAAGGTCCCACGGTCCCTCGGAGGAGCTGTATGCATCCGCCTGATATGCAGACCAGAAATACCCCCTGCCGCTGGGGCTCATCCGTTCTTCATAGTCCCCCAGCCACACGCTATCCCCCTGGGGCGCCCACCGGACACCCTGGATCTCCTCATAGGGCAGGGCGGGGATGTTGACGTTCAGCACCTGACGGACATCCCGTTCCAAGTCCAGCTGGGACAGCAGCTTGAGGAACACCCTCACCACCAAGCCGCTGTCCGCCTCTGCAGGAGCGGACAAGGCAATAGACTTGTACCCCATCTTTGCACCTTCCAAGGCTGCGGCCACCGTGCCGGAGTACAGCAGGTCCCCAGCCAGGTTGAGCCCCCGGTTGGGCCCGGAGATCACCAGGTCCACCGGCCCCTTGGCCAGGGCCCTCAGCCCCAGAATGGTGCAGTCGGCAGGGGTGCCGGAACAACCGTGGGCCGGAATCCCCTCCCAGTCGAAGTCCTGGACAAAGAGGGGGTCCTTTATGGTGATGCCATGGCCCACTGCCGAGCGCTCCCGGTCGGGAGCCACCACGGTGACCCGGTGTCCCTCCCCTCGCAGAGCCTCTGCCAAGGCCCTGAGCCCCGGGGAGTGAATGCCGTCGTCGTTGACCAGCAGGATATGCATGGGAAGCGCCCCTTTCTCAAAAGATCGCCTTACAGGTTGGATAGAGTGTGCTTCACCCGATCCTGCTCCTCGGCGCGCTTGGCGTTGTTCCAGCGGTCGATGGTGCCCACCAAATATCCGGTAATCCGGCGGATGCGCTCAAAGTCCCGGCCCTCACCGATCAGGATCTGCTCGTTTTTCTCAACAACATTCTTCGTCATGGTCCATGTCCTCCTATTTTAAATTCAGTGTATTTCAAAATCAAGAACTGTTCCTATTTTATCAGAATCCTGTGCCGCTGTCAATGGGACAGCGCAAGATTGTGTGGAGTGCTGCCTTCACATGGTCCGTTTGCTTCCTGGTAATGGAGTTCGGCCAACACAAAAGTTTTGGTCAAGCTTTTTCAAAAGCTTGCGTGGGGTGGAGCAGAGCTCCACGACCTGATTTGCCTTCCCCCCAGCGCAGAAGTCAGCGTTTAGCAACCTTGTGAGGGTCTCCTAGGGAAGCCTCGCTGGGCCTGGGGCAGCTTACTGGCAAGGGGCCGGGGAGAGGACCTACAGCCTTCGGCTGGCGCGGCCCCTCCCCTGGTTTTCTCTTCCGGTTGCGCCGGTTTTAAGGTCACGCCTTTTTGAAAAAAGGCGCCCCAAAAACTTTTTACGTTTACGCCGCTTCGCGGTTTAGCGAATCAAGCAGGAATAATCCGGCACGTCGTGGTACTTCTTACGCAGCTCCTGGAGCTTCTCCAGAGGCACGCCCTCTCCGGCATGGCGGCCGCAGCGGGGGCACACGTCGTCGATGATACCATTGTAGCCGCACACAGGGTCCCGGTCCACCGGATGATTCACAGAGCCGTAACCAATACCCGTCTCCTTCATGCAGCGGATGATGCTCTCAAAGGCGTCGATATTCTTGCACACGTCCCCGTCCAGCTCCACATAGCTGATGTGCCCGGCGTTGGTCAAGGCGTGGAAGGGCGCCTCCTTCTTGATCTTCTCAAAGGCGCTGATCGGGTAATATACCGGAACATGGAAGGAGTTGGTGTAATACTCCCGGTCAGTGACGCCGGGAATCTTGCCGTACTTCTTCTGATCGATGCGAACAAAGCGTCCGGAAAGCCCCTCGGCGGGAGTGGCCAGCAGGGTGAAGTTCAGCCCGGTCTTTTGGGCCTCATCGTCCATGCGCTCACGCATGTGAGAGATGATCTCATACCCCAGCTGATAGCTCTCCTCGCTCTCGCCGT
Source organism: uncultured Acutalibacter sp. (assembly GCA_963559705.1). Taxonomy (GTDB): domain Bacteria; phylum Bacillota; class Clostridia; order Oscillospirales; family Acutalibacteraceae; genus Acutalibacter. Next base: position 5,574 of record CAUWLU010000025.1, on the reverse strand, counting down.
GATGCTTGCCGGTGAGGGCCACCAGGGTCTCTGCCAGACCGATGAAGCCCACGGACAGGGTGCCGTGCTTCAAAACATCTGCCACAGAGTCGTTGCGGTCCAGCTGGTCGGAATCGATCCAGACGCCCTGGCCCATGAGGAAGGGATAGTTGAAGGCCTTTTTGCTGCACTGGATCTTGAACCGGTGCAAAAGCTGCTCGATGCACAGGTCGATGCGCTGGTCCAGGATCTCATAGAATTTCTTCACATCGCCCTTGGCCTCGATGCCAATGCGGGGCAGATTGATGGAGGTGAAGCTCAAATTGCCGCGGCCGCAGGTGACCTCCCGATCCCTGTCGTGGACATTGCCCATGACACGGGTGCGGCAGCCCATGTAGGCCACTTCGGTGTCGTAGTCGCCGGGCTTGTAGTACTGGAGGTTGAAGGGAGCGTCCAAAAAGCTGAAATTGGGGAACAGCCTCTTGGCAGATACCCGCATGGCAAGCTTGAACAGATCGTAGTTGGGGTCGCCCTCGTTGTAGTTGACGCCCTCCTTGACCTTGAAGATCTGCACAGGGAAGATGGGGGTTTCTCCATCGCCCAGGCCGGCCTCAGTGGCCAGCAGCAGATTGCGGATCACCATGCGGCCCTGCTCAGAGGTGTCGGTGCCGTAGTTCAGGGAGCTGAAGGGCACCTGGGCGCCTGCTCGGGAGTTCATGGTGTTCAGGTTATGGACCAGCGCCTCCATGGCCTGATAGGTGGCTCGGTCCGTCTCCCTCCAGGCGGTCTGAGCAGCGTACTGGGCTGCGGCCTGGGCCTCTTCCTCCGTGATCTCCTCAAAGCCGTTCTCCCGCTGGTGGGCGGGCAGGTACTGGGCGAATTTGACGCCGTACTCCTGCGCCCGGTCCATATCCACCCGGCCCCCCACGTTCTCCTTGACGTTGGCGATCATGGCGATCACCTGGTCATAGGGCATGGCCTTGGTCACCTGCAAATACTGAATCAACGCCTTGAAATACTCCTTGGAGTAGGTCTTGTCCACGCCCTGGGACATGGCGTAGTCAAAGTTGGGCACGCTCTGGCCGCCGTGCATCTCGTTCTGATTGGCCTGGATGGCGATGCAGGCCAGGGCGGCATAGCTGGAAATGGCGTTGGGCTCCCGCAGGTACCCGTGGCCAGTGGAAAACCCATCGTGAAACAGCTTAATCAGGTCGATCTGGCAGCAGGTCTCGGTCAGGGTGTAGAAGTCCTTATCGTGAATGTGAATCTCGCCCTCGGCGTGGGCCTTGGCAATGTGGGCCGGAATGACGTACTTATCATAGAAGCTCTTGGCTCCCTCAGAGCCGTACTTCAACATGGTGCCCATGGCGGTGTCGGCGTTGATGTTGGCATTTTCCCGCTTCAGGTCGGCGTCCTCCGCCCGCACAAAGGTCAGGGCAGAGTAGATCTTCACCAGCTCGTCGTCCATCTCCCGAAGCTTTTGATGCTCAGCCCGGTAGAGAATGTATGCCTTGGCTGTTTTGGCATAGTCCGCCGCAATAAGCTTTTCCTCCACCACATCCTGAATCTGCTCCACTGTGGGGATGCCTCCCCGCTTTTCCAGCTCGGCAACCACGGTTTTTGTCAACCGGTCCAGCTGCTGGTCATTGAGCTTCTCTGTGGCATTGCGCACATTGGCTTTGAAAATTGCCCCGCGGATTTTCGAGGCGTCAAAGGGGACCTTTTCCCCACTGCGTTTGATGATGGTTTTCAGCATGGCGTGTTTCCTCTTTCCCAGTTACTCGCCCCCCAAAAAGGGACGGCGGGGCCGCCGCAGCACACGGCAGCCCCCTTGCGTTTGGCCGACAGCCGAACGCTGTCTTACCGCCAAACATCGGCGAGCTTTATTATATCCCAATCCCTTCCCGCTGTCAACCGCGAGATCTCAAAAAAGCACAATATCTTGTGTCCTGTATAATTATTACCCAAATACACCCCAAAATATATGCCCCCAGCCCAAAAGGAATCCCAGGGCTGGGGGCAGTGCTTTTTATGTTTCACGGCAGCGCTCCATGGGCGCAAACCAGCTTCCTCTCAGGGAAATTCAGTCCTCCTGAGAATGTTCCACGATGGCGATGGACAGCTCGTCCAGCTGAGCCTGGGCCACCGGAGCAGGAGCATTCATCATCACATCCTGCGCGCTCTTGTTCATGGGGAAGGCAATGACCTCCCGGATGGAGGGCTCGCCGGTGAGCAGCATCACCATGCGGTCCACGCCGGGAGCGATCCCCGCATGGGGCGGCGCGCCGTAGCAGAAGGCGTTGTACATGGCGGGGAATTTCTGTTTGACGTCCTCCTCGCCCAGGCCCACCAGCTCAAAGGCCTTGACCATGATCTCGGGGTCATGGTTCCGCACAGCGCCGGAGGACAGCTCCACGCCGTTGCACACCAGGTCGTACTGCTCGGCCAGGATGGTCAAGGGGTCCACCTCACCGGCCTCGGCCTTCTGCAGCACCTCCAGCCCGCCGGAGGGCATGGAGAAGGGATTGTGGCAGAACTCCAGCTGGCCGCTCTCCTCCCCGATCTCGTACATGGGGAAGTCCACGATCCAGCAGAACTCGTACCGCTCCTTGTCCATGTGGCCCTCGCACTGGGCGCCGGCCATCTTCACCATAATGCCGGAGGTCTTCCACACCTGGGTCTTGGTACCGGCGCACAGCAGCACCAGGGTGTCGTTTTCCAGGGCCAGCTCTGCCTTGACCTTCTCTGCCAAGGCCGGGTCCCCGTTGACAAACTTGGCAATGCCGCCCACGATCTCGCCCTTCTCGTCCACCCGGAACCAGTAGGGCTTCTGGCCTGCTTGGACCTCCACATCAGCACAGAGCTTGTCGATATTCTTGCGGGTCAGCTTGCAGCCCGACACCGGCACAGCCTTGACCAGGTTCCCCTCAAAGGGGCCGAAGCCGCAGCCCCGGAGGAGCTGGGTGGCGTCCTTGACACGCAGGTCAATCCGCAGGTCCGGCTTGTCGGAGCCAAACTCCTCCATGGCCTGGAGGTAGGGAATCCGCCGGAAGGGAGCCTGGGACGCAATGTGATAAGCGCCGTACTCGGCAAAGATGGGAGGCAGCACATTCTCAATGACTGTGAACACATCCTCCTGGCCGGAAAAGGCCATCTCCATGTCCAGCTGATAGAACTCGCCGGGGGAACGGTCGCCCCGGGCGTCCTCGTCCCGGAAGCAGGGGGCAATCTGGAAGTAGCGGTCAAAGCCGGAGGCCATCAGCAGCTGCTTGAACTGCTGGGGAGCCTGGGGCAGCGCGTAGAACTCGCCCGGATGCTTCCGGGAGGGCACCAGGTAATCCCGGGCGCCCTCGGGAGAGGAAGCGGTGAGGATGGGCGTGGTGATCTCCAAAAAGCCCTGGGCCTCCATGGCCCTCCGCAGCTGGGAAACCACCTGGCTGCGCAGCACGATATTGCCGCCCACAGCGGGGTTGCGCAAATCCAGATAGCGGTACTTCAGCCGGGCGTCCTCGCCGGCATCCCGGGAGTAGTTGACCTCAAAGGGCAGCTCGTTGTAGCGGCAGCGGCCCAGGACCTTGACCTCCTGCGGCACCACTTCGATATCGCCGGTGGGCAGCTTGGGGTTCTTGCTGGCCCGCTCCCGGACGGTGCCGGTGACGGCGATGACGCTCTCCTTGTTGATGGCCTTGACCTGGGCCATCATCTCCTCAGTCTCGATGACCACCTGGGTCACGCCGTGGAGGTCCCGCAGCACCAAAAAGCCCAGATTGGCCCCCACCTCCCGCAGATTTTCCAGCCACCCGGCCAGGGTGACGGTCTGGCCCACCTGCTCCATACGCAGTTCGCCACAGGTATGGGTCCTATATTTTGTCTGTGTCATGCAAAACATCCTCTTTCCCTAGTGATTGCTTAAAACGAAATCGTGTCCTCCATGGCGGTGGTGACGGTGACGTAATCGTTGATAAAGTCCTCGCCCTCAAGGGAGACGGCCTTTTTCTCTCCGGTTTCCATATTCTTCAGCTCGGCCTTACCGGCAGCAAGCTCATTGTCCCCCAGGACCATGGTGAACTTGGCGCCGATCTTGTCGGCGTACTTCATCTGGGCCTTCAAGCCCCGGCCGCAGACGTCGCAGTCTGCCGGGATGCCGCACTTGTGCAGCTCGGCCATGAGCTGCAGGGCCTTCGTCTGGGCCTCCTCGCCCATGGACGCCAGATAGACCTCGCATCTCACCGGCTGGGGGAACTCCGCCTTCTGGTCGTCCAGCGCCATGAGAATCCGGTCCAGACCCAGTCCGAAGCCCAGGCCGGGAGTAGGCTTGCCGCCGACCTCCTCCACCAGGCCATCGTACCGGCCGCCGCCGCCCAGGGCAAAGCCCAGGCTCTTGGAGGGGAACTCAAACACCGTGCGGGTGTAATAATCCAGGCCCCGCACCAGGCCCGGGTCGATCTCAAAGGAGATGCCCAGGGCGGTGAGGTAGGACTGGACCTTTTCAAAGTGCTCCCGGCAATCCTGGCACAGGTAGTCGGTGATCTTAGGGGCGTCCTTGCAGACCTCCTGACACTCGGGACTCTTGCAGTCCAGGATGCGCATGGGGTTGCGCTCCAACCGGGAGAGGCAGGTGTCGCAGAGCTGGTCCTTGCGGGCAGTGAAATACTCCTTCAAAGCCTTGTGATACTCTTTGCGGCAATCGGGGCAGCCGATGGAGTTGATCTGCAGCCCCACATCGGACAGTCCCAGCCGCTGGAAGGCGGACAGGGCCATGGCGATGATCTGGGCATCGGCGGCAGGCTCGGCGGCGCCGAACATCTCCACGCCGAACTGGTGCAGCTCCCGGAGCCGCCCGGCCTGGGGCTTTTCATACCGATAGCAGGAGGTCAGGTAGTACAGCTTCACCGGATAGCCCGCATTATACAGGCCATTTTCCAGCATGGCCCGCACAGCACCGGCCGTGCCCTCGGGCCGCAGGGTGATGGACCGTCCGCCCTTGTCCTCAAAGGTGTACATCTGCTTTTCCACCACATCGGTGGTATCGCCCACACCCCGCAGGAACAGCTCGGTATGCTCAAACACCGGGGTACGCACCTCGGTGAATCCGTTCAATTCCGCTTCGCTTTTGAAGACTTCCTCCACAAGCTGCCATTTTTCCGACGTCCCGGGGACGATATCCACCGTCCCTTTGGGCGCTTTTGTGATCAATTCCATTCTGTTTTCTCCTTTCTCGTTCTTTCTTACGTTCTTTCTTACGTTCTTTTATAAGAAAGAACCAAAGAATTTTTAAGTCGCGGTTGCGTGCGCTTCGCTTACTCCCCTTTTTGAAAGAGGGGGCGTTGGTGTCCGCGGTTTGTTGTCTTTCTATAAGAAGGAAGTTCCCTCTGCTGACAAGACAACTCAAAAGTTTTTGATCAAACTTTTTTCAAAAAGTTTGCCAGGTGTGGAGCAGGGTCCACGACCTTGTTTACGTCCCATAGCGCAGGAGGGTAGCCGAATGTTCGGCGTAGGGAACCCTCGCCGGGGGTTCCCTAACTGGACCGCTTTTTTTCGTCGCGGTTGCGTGCGCTTCGCTTACTCCCCTTTTTGAAAGAGGGGGCGTTGGTG
>CAUWLU010000024.1:0-38616 GCA_963559705.1 uncultured Acutalibacter sp. | reverse complement strand
TGGGTGGGCGACGTGGCAGAGCTGTACGCCAAGGGCTACATCACTCCCAACATCACTCAGGATACCGACCGCGACGAGGAAATGGCCAACGGCGGCTTCGGTGTGACCTACAGCTGGATTGCCTACAACAATCCCACCTCTGGAACCATGGTGTCCTTCTACGGAGCTAACCCCGATGCCAAGTGGGTTCCCATCGAGATGGTCGCCGGCGAGAACGGCCAGCCTCAGGAAGATCCTGCTACCAGTGCTGCTTGGGCTTACTTCGGTATCACCAACACTGCTACCGATCCCGAGAGACTGTACGCCATGTACGATGATATGTGCGGCTTGGAGAACTACATCGAGCGCCGCTACGGCAACGAGGGCGAGGAATACACCATCGACGAGAATGGTCAGTATAACGCCATCATCGCTCCCGAGAGCGAAGAGAACATGGCTCAGAACATCGGCCTGGATCTGTTCAACAACCTGTTCAACCGTAAGGACGAGGGCAACCTGGGCAACACTCCCGAGACCACTGAGCTGTTCGAGCGTTCCGGCGCCAACAGCCGTTATGCCCACGACCATCTGGTCGAGTGGCGCAACCCTGCCGACCTGACTCTGTGGGTTGACTGCGGCACCGATATTGGCGACGCAAAGAACCAGTACCTCTGGAGCGTCATCGGCGGCCAGGATTCCATCGACAACTGGGATACCTACATTGCCTCTCTGGAAGGCTATGGCCTGAGAGACGCAGAGGCAGAGGCCCAGGAAGTGTACGATGCTCAGGCTGAGAAGCTGCAGGCATACATGGACAACAAGACCAATCAGTAAGCTCTGTAAGAGAACTACTGACTCTTTGTTCGTCCCCTAATATTTAATGAAAAAGCGCAAAAAGGGATTGCTTTTTGCGCTTTTTTGTATATAATAAATGATGCACTAAAGCTTTACCATGAAAAACAGCGTTTTGCTATCGAAAGGAGTTGTGTACAAATGATAAAGCAGCTAGATTTGAGCGGGCCTTGGAAACTGAGGGCCGAATTTTTGAATATGGGTCCGGAGCGGTTCCAGGAGGTACTGGACCGCAAGGATGGTCCCTTTACCGTGTTCCATGAAAAGTCCCCCAACGCGTTTCCCCAGAAGCATGGCTTTTTAACGGCGAACGTCCCCTGTGACGTCATCACACCCCTGGTGGAAAATGGTGTGATCGAGGAGCCGCTGCTCAAGACCAACACGAAGGATTGCCTGTGGATTCGTGATCTGTCCTGGTGGTTCATCAAGGAGTTCGAGGTGGATGAGGCCCTGTTGGAGGAGGACGCAGTCCGGCTTTATATCGAGATGCTGGATTTTAAGGCGGATCTGATCCTCAACGGAAAGCCGATCGGTCATCACACCAATACGTTCTGCCCCTTCAACAGGGACGTGAAGCGTTTCTTGAAGCCCGGGAAGAACCTCCTGGTCATCCGTCTCACTTCGGGCATGGAGGATAACTACCCCAAGGATGCCGTGGCGTACTACTGCGCCAGTGAAAACGCCATTTGCGACCAGCGTGTTCATGTGCGGAAGCCGCAGTTCACCTATGGCTGGGACTGGTGCCAGCCCGTGCCCACCTGCGGCATTGGACGCGCCATCCGTCTGGAGGCTTTTTCCGCCGCCCGGGTGATCTCCTCCCGCGTGGACACCTTGGAGCTGAAGGACAACAGCGCTCGGGTGCGCTTTGCCTTTGAATTGGAGAAAACAGATATGTGCGCCTCTGCGGACGCAACGCTGCGCTATCAGCTTTTGGATGGCGAGGAAGTTGTCTGGGAGGGCTGCCAGGAACTGCTTCTCACCGGCGGCTGGAATTACGCGGAGGAGGAAGTGGTTCTCGAAAATCCCAAGCTCTGGTGGCCGAACGGCTATGGCGAGCAGAACCTGTATACCCTCCGGGTGACCTGCGTCTGCAAGGGCGTCGAGAACAAGGCTGCCGACAAGCAGATCGGTATCCGCACCATCGAGATCGACCATTCCCGCCTGGAAGACGGCACCAGGAATTTCTTCTTTAAGGTCAACGGGGTGCGGGTGTTCTGCAAGGGCGGCAACTGGGTCCCCACGGATTCCGTCTATCTGCGTACACCGGAGTCCACGTACAAGGTCCTGACGGACGAGGCCAAGGAAGCCGGCTTCAATATGCTGCGTATGTGGGGCGGCGGCACCTACGAGCCGGATTGCTTCTACCGTTTTTGCTCGGAAAACGGCATCTTGATTATGCACGACTTCATGTATGCCTGCGGCTTCTACCCCGATGACAACCCTGCCTTCCTCTATGAGGCCCAGAAGGAAGCGGAGTATCAGACCAAGCGGTTGGCTCATTATCCCTGCTTGGCGGTGTGGACCGGAAACAATGAGATTGCGGAATCCTATACCGACTGGTTCCCCGGTGAGATCCATCCCGACCGTTTTTATGGCGAGCGGATCTTCAACTACATCCAGCCCCAGGCAGTGCGGCGCAATTGCCCCACGGTTCCCTATATGCCCTCCTCTCCTTATTTTGGAGATCCCAGAGCCAATCAGGTGGACGACGGAGATGTGCATGCCTGGAATTACCTGGGCAGACATGAGGACACGAAATTCCGCTTTAATTATGAGCTGGAAGCCTTCGATAGGATGCCCGCCCGGTTCTCCAGTGAGTACGGCTTTTTCGGCGCCCTGATGGAAAGCAGCATCCAGCGCTTCCACGATGGGGAAGAAGTAGTGCGCGGCGGTCCGATTTGGACGCATCACGGCGAGTTTGAGCGCAAGCGCGAGAATATCGACGGCGCCATCAACAATCATCTCACGGATTTTGCCAAGCTGGACACCCAGGGTTATCTGCTGTACAGCGGCATTATGCAGGGCTGCCTCTATGCGGAGATGGCGGAGGCCATGCGGAGAAAGCCATACGGGGCCGGAGATTTGATCTGGATGTACAACGATTGCTGGCCCGAGACCGGCTGGACCATCATTGATTACTACCTCACCCGCAAGATCTCCTTCTATTTCTTGAAGAGGGCCTTTGCCACCCGCAAGCTGATTGTGCGGCAGGTGGAAGGCGGCGCGCAGGTCACCGTAATCAACGAAACCCCCGAGGCCGTGGAAACCCGGCTGAGCTTTGGCTATATGGACTTTTTGGGCAATGTGTCCTTGGCCGGAGAAAAGACGCTGACAGTGGAGCCCCACTCCTGGCAGCAGTTCACCTTCCAGATGGACGGGGATCTGAGCAAGGGCTTCTTCTTTGCAAAGGGAGAAGGCTTTGAAACAGCCGACAGCCTGCGCGCCTATTACCGCGACGTCACCTTCCCCGAGGCACAGCTCACTGTGGAAAAGGTGGAACAGGACGGGGACGGGATGCTGGTAACGGTCAGTGCGGATAAATACGTGCCGGTGGCCTATCTGAAAACCTCCGACGACCGGGTACACTACAGCGATAACTACTTCAAGCTGTATCCGGGAGAGAGCAAGACCCTGCGGATCGAATCCTGCACGGAACAGCCGGAGCTGCTGGCAGCAGCTATGGAGCCCGGCGGTGTAAAGCAGTAAAAAGCGCTCGCTGCGGGCTAGGTTTCGGCAAGAGCCGAGCAGCGTTTTTACAATCTTATCATCACTGTTTGTAAGAGGGCGGCAGCGCGCCTGCACTGCCGCCTTTATGGGGAGAGTGTTATCAATGAAATATCCTTTTCAAGACAGCAGCCTGTCCTCCCGGGAACGGGCAGAGAACCTGGTCTCGCTGCTGACCACAGAAGAAAAAATCGGGATGGTCACCTCGAATTTGGATGAGGTGCCCCGGCTGGGCATTCCCAAAGCGCATATTGGCGTGGAGATCGCCCGTGGCTTGGTACAGCGCGACAACCAGCGGGAGACCACCATCCTGCCCCAGCCCTGGGGAATGGCCGCCATGTTCGACGTGGACCTGATGGAGAAGCTGGGAAGCATGGCCGGCGATGAGGTGCGCATCAGCAACCAGATGAAAGACCGGCCCAGCTCCCTGTCCCTGTTCGGACCTACGGTAGATATGGAGCGCGACCCTCGTTGGGGCCGCAATGAGGAAGCTTATGGCGAGGACCCCTGCCTGACGGGTCAGATGACCATAGCATATACCAAGGGACTGGCCGGAGATCACCCCAAATATTTGAAATGCGCCCCTTTGCTTAAGCATTTTTACGCCAACAACTATGAAGGGGAGCGCCAGACCACAAATGCCAATATCACCCCTCGCCTGAAGCGGGAGTATTACCTGAAAGCCTTCGAGCCCGCCATTCGGGAAGGGGGTGCTGTGGGCCTGATGACCGCCTACAACCTGATTAACGGGGTAGAGGGCGTCAACAATCCGGATGTGTCCGAAATCTGTAAGAAAGAATGGGGCATGACCATGGCTGTCAGCGATGGCGGCGACTTTGGTCAAAACGTGGCTGCTCACCGGAGCTACGAGGACCATGCAGCTTCCATTGCCAGCATTCTGGGCGTTGGCGCAGATGTGATGCTGGACAGCCGCAGCATGGTGGACCCCGCTGTGCGGGAAGCCCTGGAGCGGGGCCTGCTGAAAGAGGCGGACCTGGATAAGGCTCTGGTGGATACCTTTACCCTGCGCTTCATGCTGGGTGAGTTCGATGCGGAGGAAAATCCCTATTATCGCATGGACCCCGCCCTGCTTGCCAGCAAGGAACACAAGGAACTGGCAGTGCAGGCCAGCCGGGAATCCATGATTCTGCTGGAAAACAACGGCCTGCTGCCCCTGAAGGATGACGGCGCCTGCAAGGTTGCCGTGGCGGGCCCCCTTTCCAATGAGAACTACACCTGCTGGTACTGCGGCTATGCAGCCAATCAGACGCCGGTGGTGGAAGGACTGCGTCAAAAGCTGGGCGCGGACCGGGTGCTTTTCGATGAAGGCTTTGACCATGTGATCCTCAAATCGGCTAAGACTGGAAAATATGTCCGCATTTTGGAAAACGGAGCATTGCTGGCCGATGGCGAAACGCCGGAGCAGGCGGATGCCTTTGCACGCAACGACTGGGACTACGGCTCTTGGACGCTTCGTTCTCTGCGGACGGGCAAATACGTCACAGAAGGGGACGGTCATGCAGAGGAGGAGGCAGACCAGAAGGTTGTCCTGGACCCAGGGATGAACTGCGTCGCCGACCAAGCGTTCGGCTGGTTTGTTAAGGAGCATCTCCAGGTCAAGGAGCAAGAGGGCTTCTATACCATCCAGACTTGGCAGGGCCGGGATGTGGCCGTGGATTCGGACGGCAAGGTTGTTTCTGCCGTGCTTACAGGGGACGACGAGGCGGGCCGCTTTGTTGTAGAAGTGGTTTCCTCCGGCAGAGAGCGGTGCGCCCAGTTGGCGCAGCAGGCCGATTATGCGCTGGTGTGCTGCGGAAACCATCCTCTGATTAACGCCCGTGAGGAGTATGACCGCCCGGACATCAATTTGCCCAAGGCTCAGAGCGCCTTGCTGGAAAGCGTGGCGCAGGCTAATCCCAGCACGGTGCTGTACATGATTACCGGATATCCCTTTGCGATTGTGAAGGAGCGGGAGGTGGCTGCTGCTGTCCTATGCTCCACTCACTTAGGGCCTTGCCTGGGCCATGTGGCAGCAGAGACGCTCTTCGGGGAGAATAACCCCGCAGGCCGAACTCCTTCCACCTGGTACCGCTCGGTGAAGGACCTGCCGTCCATTGACGATTACGACATTGCCAAGAACAAAACCACCTACCTGTATTTTGAGGGGACCGCGCTGTATCCCTTTGGATACGGTCTGAGCTACACCAACTTCCAGTACAGCGATATGGAAGCCGCTGTGGCGGACGGCAAGGTCACCGTCACTGTGACGGTGAAGAATACCGGATCGGTGGATGGCGATGAGGTTGTTCAGCTGTACGTTGCTCCGCCCCAGACAGCAGCCTATCCCCGGCCCAAAAAGGAACTGCGTGCCTTTGCACGTGTCTTTGTAAAGGCAGGGGAGAGCGTGCGGACCACGCTGGAATTCCCCGTGGAGCGGCTGGCCCTTTGGCTGCCCCAGGAGAATCGCTTCGCAATGCAGGCCGGAGAATACGGACTGCTGGTGGGAGCCTCGTCCGAGGACATCCGCTGCCAGAACACCGTGACGATCGCCGGAGAGACCCTGACAGTGCGGGACGGCAAAAGCTGGTACAACGCTTTGGATGTCCAGGATTATCACCGAGCGAAGTTCCTCACGGACAAGCGGGATGGCCGCGAGTATTTAGAGGCGGCGGACTTCCGCAGCTACGCGGTGTATACCGGCTTGGATGTTTCGGGGTGCGATAGCTTCGAGGTGCTGTTGGCCTCTCCTGCCGGCGATGTGGAGTTGGTTTTGGCTGATAATTCCACCGGGGAAGTCCTGGGGCGGTGTGTTGGCCAAGGCACTGGCGGATTGATTCGGTTTGCATCCTTCCGCTGCCAGATCAGCCCCCGCTGCGAGCCGTTGGATTTGCGCTTGTGCTTTACAAAGCAGACTTCCATTAAGGCCTTCCATTTTTGTAAGGCATAACATTCCTGTGCCCAAGCCAGGGAAGGGGAGAGGGTGGAACGGCCAAGCCTTCACGGGCGAGTGCTGACAAAAGAGTTGGGTATCGCATCCGCAAGGCAGCGGCCAACGCTCTCCTGATTCCCTTTACGGTCGACAAAATTCCATACAAAAAGCAAAAAGGCGGCGTGAATCCTACCACCAAGTGGAGAGATTCACGCACGCCTTTTGTTTTGTCATGGCTGCCAGCCATCCCCAGGATCGTGCCCGTGCCTTTGGCGCCATTCGGTTTTTGGGTTATCGTGTAGGCTGAATCACTTGCCTGCGCGAATGCTTTTTACTGTTCGTTTCTCGATGCTGAGATTTTCATAAACGCGGATTCCGCCGTTGCCCACAGGAGCCTGTGCCAGAAGCCCCACTTTGATAACGGGCTCTGCGGGAAGATGGAAGTATCTCATCATATAGAAATTGACTCCATCCACAGAGTAGTGGAACGCGAAATTGTTGCCAACTCTGCAAACCTGCAGCCAAGCAGTGCAGCCTTCCAGATTGCAGCCGTTGGCGTCGTCGGAATCCCCCTTTGTCACTACGCTGACGGCAGCGTGTGTGCCAAAATCCGTCAGCTCAAAGCAGCATTTCGCCCAGCAGCTGTTATCTTTCATGACCATTACGGAAGCGGAATCGTAGGTGTCCTTGAACTCGTGGGAGACCTTGACCTTGAGCACAAAATCCCCTTCCACCTCCGTATAGTAATAGGGTGCGTTGCAAAGCGACTCGGGAAGGATTCCCTCTGCACATTCGTCGATGCTGCCGCAGAAGAAATCGGTCTGAGCCGGCGCTATGATCTCAATCCTGTCGCCTGTCTGAGTGAGAGAGCTTTCGTTCAACTATTTAAATTCCATAGGGATTCTCCTTCTATTATGCTATGTCCACTTAGTGAGCCTTTCCCTTGCGGGTGTTTGCAGAATACAGAAAAGCTCACGCCTCCCCGGGATATTTGGCCCGAAGGGCGGGGACGTATTCTCCGCGCCCAGTTTCCTCCAGGCGGCGGATATAGGACTCCAGCATCCCTCGAGAATGCTCCGGTCCACCCTCCCGCATGACGGTCCACAGGGGATCGACGTCAAAATCGGACTTCTTCATTATGTCGTCAGTCCAGTTGAGGATGATCCGGGCGCCCTGGTCGCAAAGCTCCGGATGTTCTGCCGAAAGGTCATGGAGCTGGTGGGGGTCTTCCTTCACATTGAACAGCATTTCCCTGGGGAACAGGTGATACCCGCCGTGTACCGTGCGGATGTAGAGGTAGTCCCCAAACCGGGCGCTGCGCTGACAGACATGGCAGCACTGGGTAAGCACCACGCTTTCCCGAGAGCAGTCCTTCCCGGTCATCAGGGTCTTGGCGTAGGAAACGCCGTCATAGTCGTAATTGCCCGCAATTTCCGTGCCCAGCAGCTCCTGCATGGTGGGCAGCAGGTCCACGTTGTCGTGGAAGCCCTCGACCACTGCGCCCTTTTGGGCTCCGGGCCACTTGATAATCATGGGAATGTGACAGGTGGGTTCATCCGCTGTGGCGTGTTCACCATAGATGCCCAGCTCGCCCATGTTCTCTCCGTGGTCAGAGGTGACAATGATAGCCAGGTCCTCGTCGTATAGGCCCATTTCCTTTACAAGGCCGATGATCTGGGCGATGTTGTCGTCCGTGTAGCGCACGCCGCAGTCGTATTGGTCGATGAAGTATTTCACATCTCCCAGGTCTTTCAAGTGTCCGGGATGGCGGGGGTACTTGGGGGAGACAGAATCGTCCCACATGGCGATTTCGTTGGCGCAGTGAGGTCCCACATGGCGCAGGTGCTCCTGGAAAACCTCCTCGCCAATCCAGTTGTCCGCCAGGGGCTGATCCGCAAAGGGATTGCCGAATTCCGCTGGGGCGCGGTAGGGGGTGTGGGGGTCCCAGAAGTGAACATGGAGGAACCAGTTGTCCTCCTGACCTCTGCGCCGCAGCCAGTCCAGCACATGGGGGGTGACGGCTTCGGCGGATTCCAGCCCGCGGTGGCCCTCGTTGTAGCACTCGTTGAAGCCGGCATTGAACCACCAGGCAGAGTGGCGCTCCGGGAAGGTGGAGAAGGACACCGTGTGCATCCCCGCCCGCCTAAACTGCATAAACAGGCCGTTTTCGCTGCAATCGTCCGTAAAGTGGCGGCTTTCCCCCTGCAAGCGCATATCCGCTGCCGTGCCGCCGTGGCCCACCACGCCGGTGCGGATGCCGTAGCGCCCGGTAATCAGGGAGGCCCGGGAGGGCAGACAGGGAGCGTTGGGGCAGTAGTAATTGTCGAACCGCACCCCATCTGCCGCAATGGCGTCGATGGCGGGCGAGGTGTCCCTGCCGTAACCGTAGCAGCCCAGATGGTCGCTGCGCAGGGTGTCGATGTCGAACATGAGAACACGCATTTATAAATTCCTCCTTTTCATGAACAAATCCGTACTTGCAAATTTATTCATGGATTCCATAATGAAAAATAGCTTTGACCCGCCCTTTCGGCCGGGCGTTTTTACTGCCGCAGCTGCTGGGCGAGCCCCTGTAACCTGGGCAGCGCGTAGGCGAAAAACTCCTGATAAGCCTGGCAGAAATAATTGCCGCCAACTTCCAAAGGCTCCCGGTCCCGGCGGCAGCCGCCCCGGCAGAGAAAGCCGTAGGGACATTCCCGGCAGTGATCCCGGTAGGAGATGCCTTCTGCCAGGAATTCCCGGGCCGTTTCGGTTTTTGTCAAAGTTGCAAAATCGTCTGTATGGATGGTTCCCAACCGCCACGAATCCAGGCAGTAAAAATCGCAGGGGTACACGGAACCGTCCGCCTCTATCACGTTTTGAAGCATACACTGACCGCCCATCCCGCAGCTCTCCGGCCGCCTTCCCAGCAGCATCCCCAGTAAGTTTTCAAAGTAGCGGATGTAAATGAAGCGCCCGGCAGTCACGTCCCGGTACCACAGGTCGAACAGCGTCCTGAGGAATTTTGCGTACTTTTCCGGGGTCAGGGAATAGGGGGACCAGCCTCGTTCCTCCCCAAGGGGGTCAAGGCAGGGGATATACTGCTGATACAGAAAATGAGAGCGGCGGTAGAAGTTATAGATTTTTGTGATATTGTCGGCGGTGCGGTTGGTAACTACCGTCAGCAGATTGAAATCCACTTGGTGGGCCGTCAGCTTTTGCGCGGCCTGCAATACCCGATTGAAGGTCCCGCCCCCGTCCGCGTTCCTGCGGTGAAGGTCATGCACGTCCTTGGTGCCGTCCAGCGAGAGCCCCACCAGGAACTGGTTGTCATGCAGGAACTGCACCCACTCATCGTCGATCACTAGGCCGTTTGTCTGGATGGCGTTGGCGATCTCCGTATGATGGATGTTGTATTTTTTCTGCAATGCCACTGCTTTGCGGAAGAAATCCAGACCCCGCAGGGTCGGTTCGCCGCCCTGAAAGCCAAAGGAGCAATGCACGGTGGCATAGTCCAGCGCTTTCTTTATAAGGACCTCCAAGGTTTCCTCGGACATAAAACCATAGGAAAAGGTCTCTCGATTGACCTGCTCATCGTGGTAAAAGCAATACTGGCAGCGCATATTGCAGCCCCCGGAGGAGGGCTTGATCAATAGGCTGAGTGACGGCATACTAGGTTTCCTCCCTCTGATTCCATGCAGGGCAGTGGCATGGGGTGATTGCACACGGGTCCCACTCCTTGTGCCCGCCATGGAGAATGTCAAGTCCCATACTGTGCGCCAAACGCCATGGGGATGCGTTGATGTACGGGTCCTATCCACATCATAGCATCTCTGCGGGCGCATTTCAACTCAATATGAGATCCCCGGCGGCTCCCTCCCAGGAGAGCTGTCGGCAAATGCAAGCTTGTCCTAGGGTGTTGTAGTGGCTGCCGCTTGCATGGAGCTCTGTTGGACAAATCCATTGGTTACTCTCCAAACGCCAGCAGATTGCCCAGTGGAAGCTTGAAGCCAAGGGATTGGTACATTTGCAGGTCGCAATCGGCGCACCCAACGGTAAGGGAACCCACGCTGCTTTGTTTATACGCAAACGAAACAAGCTTTCGCGCGATTCCCCGATGACGGTACTTTGGCTGAATATAAAAATCTTCAAACACGCCGGAGCTGCCATAGTGGAACGTGGAGTATGTATCGCATACAGAGCAGCACGCTACGAGCGAGTGATTGCATCTGCATCCGTAAAAGCGGATGCGCTCATTTTCCATTGCGGTTTTCAAGCTTTCCAGTTCTGCAGCAGTGGGGGCGGGTTCTCCGATTTCTGCCTTATACGCCTTCTGCAATACCACGAGTTCTTCAAAAGATTCGGTCCCGATTTTTACAAAATCCATTTTGATATCCTCCCTTGTAGGTTATAGGAGGATTATTATTTGTGCATCCTCCAAACACAGCTTCTCTTTTTCATAAACGATCATCCCTTCCGATCCGTATTCATTTCCATTCAGCAAGCAGGGGAGGAATATTTCCCCTTGCCGCAATACAATTATAGCACATAGCACGAAATTATCCACTCTTTTCTGAGTTTTGTATAAGGGATGGCGGCTGGGGCGGAGAAGAGGCGGCGCCAGTCAGTTCCTGCTGCAGGGACGGGGTGTTCCGTGGAAAATTCCTGGATATCGCAGTTTTTTCCCCTTGTCCGGCAATAAATGTCCTTGTTATAATGAAAGTGATTAAAAACCCAGGATGGGAGGGCGTAATTATGAGCAAAATCCATGGAGTCAATTTAGGGAACTGGTTGGTGCTGGAGAAGTGGATGAACCCGGAGCTCTTTGCAGGTGTGGCTGCGGAGGACGAGACCGATCTGTGCAAGCTCCTGCCACGGGATGAGCTGGTTGCCCGGCTGACCAAGCATCGGGACACCTACATCACGCGGGAGGATTTTCAGTGGATCAAGGAGCGGGGGCTGAACACCATCCGAATCCCGGTTCCCCACTTTATCTTTGGCGATGATCCTAAATTCTGTGACCCCTACGTTCCCTGCATCGAGTACCTGGACAAGGCCTTTGACTGGGCAGAGGAGGTTGGGCTGCAGATCCTCATTGACCTGCATACTGCACCGGACAGCCAGAATGGGTTTGACAACGGGGGAATCTGCGGCGTGTGCAAGTTCTGGCAGAAGCCGGAGAACGAGGAGCGTGTGGTGAAGGTGCTGGGGATGCTGTCCCAGCGGTATGCCAAGCGCAGTGGCTTGTTTGGCGTGCAGATCTTGAACGAGCCCATTTCCCCGGAGCTGTGGAAGATGATTGTGACCCGCTATCCCCCCACGGACCCGGAGTACGCTGCGGGCAGCGGCCCGGTCCCCTTTGAGTTCCTCTGTTCCTTCTATAAGAAAGCCTACTTTGAAATCCGGAAATACCTGGACGAGGACAAGGTGGTTATGTTCCACGACGGATTCCGGATGAAGATGTGGAAGGAGTTCATGCAGACGCCGGAGTTCAAAAACGTCTGGCTGGACACCCACATTTACATGATGTCCGCTGGGGACATGGAGACCAAGGACCTGGTGGCAAAGGTCCTGGGACAGTACCGGGAGGACATTCGGGAGATGTCCCAGTACTTCCCGGTTGTAGTGGGAGAGTGGTGCCTGTCCCACACGCCCAAGGACATGGAAACCATGACGGATTGGGAGAAGAAGCTGTCCTACCGGCTGCTGGCTGATGCCGAGCTCACCGCCTGGGACGAAGGAGCGGGCTTCTTCTTCTGGAGCTACAAGCTGTTGTCCGACCCTGCTGGTTGGGATTTCCGCAAGTGTGTGGAAAACGGATGGCTGCCCGATGTGATCGGCTGAGCGGATCGGTACTCCGGGCATAGAAAACGGAATAAGCAACCCTAAAACAGCGCGCCCCTTTTGCACAGTTCTGGAAAATGGGCTGCCCTTATGATGACGGGTTGACAATTATCCCAAAAAAATCTATAATCAATATGTTTGATTTGGGAGATGGGATGGAAATTGTCGCGCTGCTCCTTCCCGGCCTAAGGGAGGAAGCGGCGATGCTGGGGAGTCACCGGGCGGACCATTTTGAACTGGCGAAAGGGGCGAGCTTTTTGTATGATCAAGCTGTTGATTGTAGATGATGAGCGGACGATCCTGAACGGTCTTGTGCGATTTATGGACTGGGAGAAGCTGGGGGTAGGTATGGTGGAGAGCGCCGGCAGTGCCCAGGAGGCCCTGGCCCGGTGCGAGGAAATCCCGCCGGATATTGTGGTGTCGGACATCCGTATGCCGGGGATGGGAGGCGTGGAGATGTGTACGGAGATCCACGCCCGGTACCCCGAGTGCAGGATCATTTTTATCAGCGGCTACGCGGACAAGGAGTACCTAAAGGCGGCCATCTCGCTGGGGGCCGTGGACTACATAGAAAAGCCCATCCGCAGGGAGCTTTTGGCAGCTGCGGTGTGCAAGGCCATCGCCGCCTGCGAGGAACAGCAGCGGAAGGCCGCTGCGGACGAGACGGTGGCCCAAAGCCGGGGGATGCTGGGACAGATTGTGCTTGGGGCCCTGGCTAATGGGGGATACCCCGACAATTTCCAGCAGTGCCTCCGGCTTTCCGGGCTATTTCCCAGGAAATTCCAGGGGTACCGGTTCTGTATGCTTCGGGCAGAGCATTCCTTTACCAATGTGACCAGCGCTCAGCAGAAGCTGATGGCTTATTTGGAGCAGCTGCCCCCCGTCGCTCATGAGGGCACCTGGTATGGAGCCTTTGTGAACGACCGGGATTTTCTCATTGCCCTGTGCGGTGGGGAGGAGGATATTGCCGACGGCAGCCCCTTCCTGACGGAACTGCTGGGGGCACTGGAAACCATGCAGGTGGAGGGCGCCAGGTTCTTTTTGGCAGTGGGATCCATCCAGGCGGATATGATGGAGCTTCCCCGTTCCTACGAGGCGCTGAAGGGCGGCTTGCAGGAGCTGTTTTTTACTGGATGGGGCAAGGGGACCACCCGGTTCTCCCAGGGGGCGTTTTCGCCCTTAAAGCCGGAGAAGAAGTGGTTCAAGGCATTTGCCAACGCCTTGCGGAAGCAGGAGGAATCGGAGCTGGACGCCATTCTGGAGGAGATTTATCAAAGCCTGTCCCAACAGAGGGAGGCAAAGCCGGACCAGGTGCGCAATGTGTACTACTCCTTGACGTACCTGGTCTACACGGAGAACCAAAGGCGGCTGTCCCCGGAGGCAGGGGACGGGGGAGAGGATATGTGGAGCATGGGTCGGATGCAGTCCATGGAGACTTTGGAGGAGCTTCACCGCTTTGTGGTGGAGTTTGTCCACCAGATGCTCTGCCAGTGGCAGGTGGACGACGAGAACTGTCCCATGGTGCATCAAGTGGTTCGGTTTATGCTGGAAAACTACGGGGATAAGAATTTGTCCGTGCAGTCCATTGCCGAAAGCGTTTATTTGACGCCCACCTATCTGTCGGGGCTGTTCAAAAAGCACACGGGCAAAACCATCGGCCAATACCTTACCGAACTCCGCATCGAGTACTCGATGAAGCTGCTTGTGGATAAGCAGCTTAAGCTCCACTATATCGCGGAAAAGGTGGGGTATGAGGACCCCAACTATTTTGCCAGGGTATTCAAACGCCACACGGGGCTGACCCCGTCGGAGTACCGGGAGAGACTGTCTTGAAGGGGCGCTTGGGTTCCCTGCAGCGGGGAAGAACCACCATGCGCACCCACCTGGTCCTGTCCTTTTCCGTGCCGGTGCTGTTGGTGCTGGTGGTGGTATTGGTCTGCGTCCATTGGGTCCTGCTTTCCCGGACGGTCTCCCAGCAGCTCTCGCTGGTGGAATCCAGCTATAAACAGGCCTTTGAGCTGGTCAGCAGCTATGTGAACACCATGCTGTACGCCTCCAATACCATCTGTTACAATGGAGAATTGCAGGATATCCTGGGGGACCCCGATTATACGCAGGAGCGGCCCATGGATGACCGCTACCGGGAATTTTTGGAATTGGACAATGTGTTCTCCATGGCCGAGAACATGGATGCCATTTACCGCGCCAGTGTCTTTTTGGAGGATGCGATCCCCTACACCAACAACCAAGTGCATATAGTTCCCTTGGAAGAGCTGGACGTGGGGGAGGAGCTTTTGCACCAGCTGGAGCAGGAGAACTCCCTGGTGTTTCTCCCCTCCAGGAAGCTCACCACCCCGGGCAGCGATCAAACGGCCGAGGTGGTGACCTTGTTTCGATCCGTGCGGACCCTGGACAGATCCTCCCGGCAGATCTGTGTGATGCAGGTGTGCATGCTGTCGGAGAAGTTCCAGCAGGCTGTTCGCCATGCCATGACCACCCCCAACGCCTTTGTCTACCTTAGCGACGGGAGTCAAAGTGAAATTGCCTCCACGGACAGCGAGCTGTACCGGCAGTTGGATCAGGAGGAGCTGTTGACGGTTGGGCAAAGCCAGCGGGATTGGGGCCGTGTGGAGGTGGCTGGCAAGAGGTACTATGTGCGGCATCAGGAGCTGCCCCAGGTGTCCTGGACCCTGACAGCAATGGTTCCCGTGGCGGATATCTACGCGCAAAGCCGTTATGTGACGGCGGTGTTTGTGACCCTGGGGGTGCTGGTGCTGGCGGCAGTGGTCTCTGTGGCGATTCTTCTTGCCAACTCCTACACCCGGAGGCTGAAGCACCTGAAACACTGGGTGCAGCGGATTCGCTCCGGAGACTTGGAGGCGGACCGGGGCTATGAACCGGGCGGGGATGAGATCGGCGACCTGTTCAACAGCTTCCAGGAGATGGAGGCGGAGCTGCAGAATTTGATGCGGGTCCAGTACCGGCTTGGAAAGGAGGTAAAGTCCGCGGAGCTTTGTGCTTTGCAGGCCCAGATCAACCCTCACTTTCTGTACAACACGCTGGACCTGATCAACTGGGACGCCTTTGAGCACGACGCTCCGGAGATTTCGGAGATCGTCCAGAACCTGGCCAAATTCTACCGGTTGAGCTTGAATCGTGGCCGGCCCATTCTGACTGTCCGGGAGGAGCTGGAGCATGTCCAGGCCTATGTGAGCATTGAAAACAGGCATTTTGACGATGCCATCCATCTCCACATCCAGGTCCCTTCCGAACTGATGGAGCTGGCCTGTTTGAACATCATCCTCCAGCCCTTTGTGGAGAATTCCATCATCCACGGGTTTGGAGAGCGGTTTGACCTGGGGGTGGGAAACATCTGGATTGAAGCAGAGCGGGAGGGGGACGATCTCCTGTTCTGTGTCCGGGACGATGGCGCCGGTATGACCGAAGCCCAAATTGAAGCGGCGTTTCAGAAGAACACCTCGCACCAGGTTTCCGGATACGGGATCAAGAATATCCAATCCCGGATTCATCTGTGCTTTGGGGAGCCTTATGGGGTGTCCTATCAACATCCGGACAGCGGGGGAACGCTGGCCGTGATCCGGATTCCGGCACTGACCCTGGAGGAGGCGGAAAAGCGGCTGGAAAATATGTGAAGTCTTTTGACGAAAAATCTGCATACCACCTGTGAGGGCGCTGCATGGAGCGGCGCTCTTTTTTTGTTGGTTCTATGGTTAGATATGCTATAAATAGAATGTGATATCCAAGAAAGCTATTCAGTATTGCGAAATCGATTGTAAATATCATAAAAACAGGATGCTTTTTGTAAAGTTTCTGTGCAAAAGAATATAATATTCCTGGAAATCGTAGAAATGTCCTCTTTGATTCATGGTCTGCTCATAATATAATAAAAACACAGAGCTTCTGCGTGAGTTTTTTGGACGAATTCGATAAGGAGGGAAAAGAATGAAGAAGCATGGATTCTTCTATGAGCTGAGGAAGAACAAGGCGCTGTTTTTGATGGCCGCTCCTTCCGTCATACTGACGTTCTTCTTGGCTTACCTGCCCATGTCCGGTTTGGTTTTGGCGTTTAAAAACTACCGGTATGATTTGGGAATTTTTGGAAGCGATTGGAACGGGTTTGACAATTTCGCCTATCTGTTCCAGTCCGGAACCGGTTGGCTGATCACGAGGAATACGATCCTGTACAACCTGCTGAACTTGGTCACTTCTCAGATTCTTGCGGTGATTGTGGCCGTCGTCATCTCTGAGATGATGGGCAAGCTGTACAAGCGCGTTGTGCAATCGGTGGTTTTTCTTCCGTATTTCATTTCCTGGGTTATTGTGGGCACCTTCGTGTTTAACCTGTTCAATTTCGAGACAGGCGTTATGAACAACGTGATCCGCGCTTTCGGCGGCGAGCCGGTGAACCTTTACACCGCGGAGATGGCTTGGGTCTGGGTCATCATCATCTGTGTGTTCAACTCCTGGAAGTGGGTTGGCTACAATTCCATCATCTACATCGCTTCCATCACCAGCCTGGACGCTGAATGCTATGAGGCTGCGGACATTGATGGAGCCAACATCTTCCAGAAAATTTGGTACATCACTTTTCCGGGAATCAAACCCACCATCATCACCATGCTGCTCTTGCAGGTGGGCCGGATTCTGCGTGGGGACTTCGAGATGTTCTATCAGATCATCGGCTCCAATGGCCAGCTCTACAACGCCACCGATGTCATCGACACCTATGTGTTCCGCGCCTTGCTTACCAATCCGAATATGGGCATGACCGCAGCAGCTTCCTTCTACCAGTCCGCCCTTTGCTTTGTCATCATTATCGTTGTCAATAAGATCGTCAAAAAGGTCGAAGCTGATTACGCGCTGTTCTAAACAAGAGAAAGGGGGAAATCCTATGCCAGCTAGTGCTTCGGTAAAACCGGGAAAGATCAAGCTTGCCACTTCCACCTGGGTCTTTAATATCATCGGCTACCTCTTTATCACATTGATCGCCTTGATGTGTGTGCTTCCTTTCATTATTTTGATCTCCGGCTCTCTCTCTGCCGAGCAGGCGGTCCGTGTCAACGGCTTGAGCATCCTACCGCAGGAGTTCAGTACGGAATCCTATAATTTCATTTTCCGAGAGCCGATGGATATCGTCCGCTCCTATGGGGTTACCATTTTAATCACAGCGGTGGGCACCGGAATAGGCCTGATCTTCCTGACCATGACGGCCTTTGTTATGAGCCGGAAGGACTTTAAATACCGCAATGTGCTTTCCTTTTACTTTTACTTTACCACGCTGTTCAACGGCGGCATGGTGTGCACTTACATCTTCTACATCCAGTATTACCATTTGAAGGACAGCTTGTGGGCGCTGATCCTGCCGGGTCTGACTCCGGTGTTCTATATGCTCATCATGCGCAACTTCGTCAATGGCATTCCCGCTGCGCTGATCGAGTCCGCAAAAATCGACGGCGCCGGGGAGGTGCGGATCTTCTTCCAGATCGTGCTGCCCCTGTTGGGCTCCGGTCTGGCCACCATCGGACTGTTTATGGCCCTGGGCTACTGGAACGACTGGTACAACGCTATGCTGTACATCAACTCGGAGTGGAAGTATCCTCTGCAGTACCTGCTGTACCGGATCATGAACCAGGCGGCAGCCATGTCCCGCATCGCCAGCCAGTTGGGCATCCCCGTGGAGGATCTGCCCTCCACCACCTTGAAGCTGGCCATGGCCGTGGTGGCCACCGGTCCCATCATTCTGCTGTATCCCTTCCTGCAGAAGTATTTTGTCAAAGGCGTTACAATCGGTTCGGTCAAGGGATGACTGAGTTTGCAGGCCGATTCGTAAATAATAATCGCAAATTGGAGGTAATGGTATGAAGAACACGAAAAAGCTTCTGGCTCTGGTTCTGGCGCTGGCACTGTTGGCCACAACGTTCAGCGGCTGCGGCGGCGGTGGGTCCAGCAGCTCCAGCGGAGGAAACTCTTCCACAGGCGGCACCAGCAGTGCGGCAGGGGGAGAGACCAGCAGCGAGGCCGGGGGCAAAGCTGCTGCCCTGGATACGTCCGAGCATGTGGATTTGGTCATGTACTTTATCAGTGACCGTCCCGGCGGCTACGACGAGATCGAGGACAATTTCAACAAGATTTTCGAAGAGAAGCTCAACTGCTCCCTGAGCACCCAGTGGGTCGCTTGGTCCGACTATGCCAACAAGTACCCGTTGCTGTTCTCTTCCGGCGAAGAGTTCGACCTGGCTTACATGGCCACCTGGCTGGGCCTGTCCAGCTACGCCACCAGAGGCGCCTTTATGAAGCTGGATGAGCTGTGGCCCACCTATGCGCCCAACAACTATGCACTCCAGTCCGAGACGGCACTGACCCAGGCGACCCTGAACGGCAGCCTGTATGTCATCCCCTCTTTGCTGGCTACCTATTCCGCTTACGGGCCTTACTACCGCACCTCCTTTGAGGACGGCGCTGCTGTGTACGAAGGCGAGGTCACCAACTGGGAGGAATACGAGTCCTACATGGAGTGGGTTCAGGAGAACACCTCCATCAGCCAGCCGTATCAGCTGTATTCTTCAGGACTTGAAGTGGATGACGTTTACTATACGTCCCAGGGCCGGTACCCCATCCGCGGCACTGCTTGGCTGAGCGTGGACCCCTATGCGGACACCTTTACGCTGGTCCCCAACTATGAGAACGACCTTAGCATGGATTATCTGGAAATGACCAAGCGCTGGTCCGATAAGGGCTTCTGGTCCAAGTCCGCCCTTTCCGATACCGACAGCACCAAGGTGAAGAATGGAATTGCTGCCACCGATATGCACAACGTGGACACCTATCAGGGCAATTACATCGATAATCCCGATTGGGGCTTCAAGTACACCAACTTCGTGAAGGACACCTCCAACCTGCCCTTCACTCAGGATGCCTGCGTGATTCCCAGCACCTGCAAGAACCCTGAGAGAGCGCTTGCTTTGTGGGATCTGATCACCACCGATGAGGAAGCCTATCGCGCGTTCAACTACGGTATCGAGGGCACTTCCTATCAGATCGTGGATGACCAGATCGAGATGATCAACACCGATACTTACTCCGGCACCGGCATGTGGGCTGCCCGCAACACCGAGTTCCAGCTGCCCAGCTATGGCGCACCCGACGACATTCTGGAAATGAAGGCCGAGTGGGACGAGTACATCGAGGGCGTTGGCAACCATCAGAGCCAGTACCTGTCCGGCTGGATTCCGGATACCACGGAGATCCAGACTGAGTACGCAGCCTGCACCAACGTGGTTCAGCAGTACTGGTGGCCTTTGGAGTGCGGCTTCAATGAAGATCTCGAAGCTGGCCTGGAGGAATACACCGCTCAGATGAAGGCTGCTGGCGCGGATAAGGTGATCGAGGTCCTGCAGGCACAATTGGATGCCTACTGCGAGGAGCATCCTCAGGGCTGATGCCCGAAAATTATGGTAAGGAAGATACTGCAGAGATAGCAGTCTAGGTAAAAGGCGGCGGTGGGGAGAGATCTTTGCCGCTGCCTTTTCCTGAAAAGGGAAAGGAGTCTTATGGACAAGCTTTTATACGGTGTCGCCTATTACGACGAGTACATGCCCTGCGAACGTCTGAAGCAGGACATGGACATGATGAAGGCCGCCCATATCAATGTGATCCGCATTGCCGAGTCCACCTGGGGCAGCGAGGAGCCGCAAAACGGCGTTTTCGACTTCACCCATGTGGAGCGCTCGCTGAAGGCTGCCCAGGAGGCGGGCATCTCGGTGATCGTGGGCACACCCACCTATGCCATTCCTCCCTGGCTGGCGGCGGAGCATCCGGAGATCCTGGCCATCACCCCCAGGGGTCCGGGAAAGTACGGCGCCCGGCAAAATATGGATATTACCGCCCCGGCCTATCGCTTCCACGCTGAGCGGATCATCCGCAGGCTGATGGAGTGTGTGCAGAAGTACCCCAACGTCATCGGTTTCCAATTGGACAACGAGACCAAGCATTACAACACCTGCGGCCCCAATGTGCAAAAGCGGTTTGTGGCCTATCTCCGTGATAAATTTGGCACGGTGGAAGCGATGAACCAGGCCTTTGGCTTTAACTATTGGAGCAACCGGGTGGATTGCTGGGAGAATGTCCCTGACGTGACCGGGACCATCAACGGCAGCTTTGCTGCGGAGTTCGCCAGGTTTCAGCGGGGGCTGGTGGACGAATTCCTGGCTTGGGAAGCGGGGATTGTGAAGGAGTACGCCCGGCCTGACCAGTTCATCACTCACAATTTTGACTATGAATGGCGGGGGTATTCCTATGGCGTCCAGCCGGATGTGAACCATAAGTCGGCAGCCCGGTGCCTCACTGTGGCAGGCTGCGATATCTACCATCCCACCCAAGATCGTTTGACCGGCCTGGAGATCTCCCTGTGCGGGGCCCTTTGCCGGAGCCTAAAGCGGGACAACTACCTGGTGCTGGAGACCGAGGCTCAAGGCCATGTGAATTGGACGCCGTATGACGGTCAACTGCGGCTTCACGCCTTCAGCCATGTGGCCAGTGGGGCAAATGCAGTGATGTATTGGCATTGGCATTCTATCCACAACTCCTTCGAGACCTATTGGAAGGGGCTTTTAAGCCACGATATGCAGCCCAATGCCCCCTATCGGGAGGCCTGCACCATTGGCGCGGATTTTGCCCGCTTAAGCGGCCGCCTGGTGAACCTAAAGAAGAAAAACCGGGTGGCCATGCTTGTCAGCAATGAGGCGCTCACAGGGCTGAACCAGTTCCGTCTGCCGGAGAAAACCTTCTATAACGATGTGGTCCGGTGGATGTACCGGGCGCTGTATGAGTCCAACGTGGAGTGCGATATGGTGTTCCCAGAGGACGAGGATCTCTCCCAGTACGACCTGTTGGTGGTCCCGGCCCTGTACAGCGCACCCCGGCATCTATTGGAGCGGCTGCGCCAGTTTGTGGCCAATGGCGGCGAGCTGGTGGCTTCCTTCAAGACGGGTTTTGCCGATGACGTATTGAAGGTCTACCCAGAGGTGCAGCCTGCGGGCTTGGCAGATTGCTTTGGGATTGCCTACGACGAGTTCACTGTGCCGGATCAGGTGGGCGTCACCGGGGAGGGCCTTCCAACGGGGGAGGCCTCGGTGTGGATGGAGCTGGTGCGCCCCCAGGGAGCCACAGCTCTTGCCCGCTACGACCACAAGTTTTGGGGAAAGTACGCCGCCATCACGGAGAATTCCTATGGCAAAGGCCATGCCACCTATGTGGCCGCTATGGTGACGCCGGATTGCTTGAAGGCGGTGTTTCAGCGGATTCTAAAGAGAGCGGGCATCTGGGGCGAGGACCAGCAGGTTCCCTATCCGGTGGTGGTGAAAAGCGCTGTCAACCAGTCCGGGAACAAGCTGCGGTTCTACTTGAACTATTCCCGGGAGGAGCAGACCGTGACCTATCCCCACGGGGCCGGTACGGAGCTGATCACTGGGGAAGCGGTGCAGCAGGGTGCAGCCTTGCACTTGGAACCTTGGGGATTCCAGATCATTGAGGAGGCGTGAGCCCCTTTTGATAGAACGATGCGAATAAGGAGGAGTTATCATGAAGTGCAGACAGATCACAACCTTTGCAGCCAACGGAGTGGGGTATCCTGTGGAACAGGAGCTGCCGGTCACTTTGGAGGCCGATGAGCCCTGCCATCTGGAGTCGGGCGTCATCAATGTGTACCCGGAGATCACCTACCAAACGGTGGACGGCTTTGGCGGGGCCATGACGGAGTCCTCGGCGTACCTGTTTTCCACTTTGCCGGAGGCAGAGCGGAAGCGGGCGTTAAATCTGCTGTTCAGCGGCGAGGGAAATCAGCTGAACTTTATCCGCGTGCCGGTGGATAGCTGTGATTTCTCGCTGGATGCCTACCAGGCGGTGGAGGACCCTGTGGCGGACCCGGAGTTTAAAACCTTTTCCATGGAGCGCAATTTCCAGTACATCCTGCCGGTGCTGAAAGAGGCGATTGCCGCCAGCAAGTGGCCAGTGTCGGTGCTGCTGAGCCCCTGGTCGCCCCCCTGGCAGTGGAAGACGCCCCCGGAGGCGCCCAAGAATGACGCGTCGGTGTACGGCGGCTCCCAGGACCGTCCCAACACCGTGGATTACACCAAGCCCCAGCGGTGCAATGGCGGCAGCCTGAAGCCGGAGTATTACGGCAGCTGGGCGGTCTATTTGGTCAAGATGGTCCAGGCCTACCTGGATGAGGGCATCCCCGTGACCATGTTGACTCTGCAAAACGAGTCCATTGCGGCTACCGGGTGGGACAGCTGCGTCTGGACCCCGGAGGCACAAAAGACCTTCCTGCGGGACCACCTGTATCCCGCCATGAAGGAGGCAGGCTTGGCCGGGAAGGTGGGCCTGTACATTTGGGACCACAATAAGGAGCGAGTGTACGAATGGACGCGGGACCTGATTGACGACACCACCAGGCCTATGGTGGAGGGTGTGGCCTTCCACTGGTATTCCGGCGACCACTTCGAGGCAGTGAAGCTGACGGCAGAGCAGTTCCCTGGGCTGAAGCTGGCCTTTACCGAGTGCTGCACCGCTTACCATACTCCCAGGCGGGGACAGCCCTGCGGCGGTCAGACGCTGCAGACAGACGAATTGCTGGGAGGCATGAAGTACGCTTATGATATGATCGGCAACCTGAACGCCGGCATGGAGCGCTGGTTTGACTGGAACCTCTGCCTGGATCAGGAGGGGATGCCCCGACGGCCCGCCTATAAGGGCGTGATGGCCGGGATCGTGGTCAACCAAGACGGCACCTTCCGGACCACGCTGGTGTACAACTACATTGGACATTTCTCCAAGTACATCCAGCCGGGAGCCAAGCGGATCGGATTCAGCCGGTGCGATGGCAATGTGGAAGTGACCGCAGTGAAGAATCCCGATGGCTCTTTGGCGCTGGTGGTGCTCAATCAGGGCAGCCAGGATCAGAGCTACGCCCTGCGCCTGGAGGGCAAGATCGTCCGTATGGCCTTCCCCAGCAGAACCATTTCCACGGTGGTGTTGGAATAAGCTGTTTTTTCCATAGACGGATAGTTTTTTGAAATGGAATGCTGACATTTGCGAAAGCTAGTGCAAGGGCCGGGAGTGATCCCGGCCTTTTGCTTACCTAAAGAACGTGGCCGCTCCCAGGAAAAAGTTCCCTGCCCTAGGTTACCCAGCAAGCTGGAAATGCTCTGCCACTCTTTTGACGGTTTCCTCAATTGTGCAGTGTTCGCTTCTATCGATCCAAAAATAAGAGCTGCTTTTTATCAGTTCGTATGGTTGCCGATTGAGCTTTTCTAAGGCCGCATTGCAAGTTGCTTTTGCGCTTTCCGGCTCAGAGGCACTGTTGATATAAGTGCAAAAAGCTTGATGGTCCGGCCGACTGCAGTAATCGTCGAGCAGATGAGAGGGCTCCTGAACGAGAAAGGCGATCCTAGAAGGCAGTGTAAGAGCCTCTGCATCGGCGATTGTCAAATGGCAGTCGCATAGTACGATTTGATTTTGTGAAAGGCGGATAAGATCTAGCAGCGCAAACTCCAGCTGTTCTCTGGAGTTGTCACGCAACCATTGCGTATAGTCCTCCACGCTGCGCCCGAAGAACGCATCAGCGTCCGGAAAGCTCTGATTCATCGCAGGTTGAAAAATAGGATTGGAAATTGCTTGGTGACTTGAAAAGTGATCGTCAACGTCATAAACAAGCAATCCATACCTTTTTGCCAGTTCTCGAGAGACGGTTGTTTTTCCGCCGCAGGGCGTACCAGTGATAAAAAAGACGTTTTTTAAATACTCTTTCAGCACATTATCGTGAAATACCATCAGAAAGCTCCTTGTGTTCCATTGTTTTATCCGTGTATAAGCATTCCGCACGCAGTTGTGTATCTAAAATATACCATTCCGGATTGCCGTTGACAACAGGAAAGCATCCTAGCAACGATTGGTTTCCATCCGGTGAGCTGGGCAGGAAGCCCTTGAAAACTTCCCACGCCCCAAAGCCCGAAAAAAGAAAGCGCACCCGATTCAGCCGGAAAAGGCGGAACCGGGTGCGTTTTGTGTGTTGGAGGGGATGGGGGCGGCGAAAGGGGCGGCGCTGGTTTGGGGCCTTCGGTGATTAGGCGAAAGCTCCGCAAACGCATAGCTCTTATTGGGCTGTCGGCTGCGTGTAATACTGTGCTTGGGCCATCCACAGCTCCTGGTATTTTCCTGGCTGCTCCGCTAAGCTGCTGTGGCAGCCAAACTGTACAATTTGCCCGTGATCGAACACTGCGATCTCGTCGCAGAATTTGCAGGAGGACAGCCGATGACTGATGTATACTGCTGTTTTGTCCCCCACGATCTTGTCAAAGTTTTGATAGACCTCCATCTCTGCCACAGGGTCCAGGGCGGCTGTGGGCTCATCCAGCACCACAAATGGAGCGTCCTTGTACAGGGCCCTGGCCAGAGCGATCTTCTGCGCTTCGCCGCCGGATACCTGTACGCCGCGCTCATCGAATTCCTTGTAAAGAGGGGTTTCCAGTCCCAGGGGGAGCGTGTTCAGCCGCTGTCCGAATCCGGCCATGTCCAGACAGACCCCTGCCCGAGCGCTGTCGTAGTTCACGGCGGCAGCTACATTCTGCCCCAGCGGGAAGGAGAGGAGCTGGAAGTCCTGGAACACCACGGAGAACAGGGCAAGGTACTCCTTGTAATCATACTTTTTGATGTCGATGCCGTTTAAGAGAATCTCCCCCTCAGTTGGGTCGTACAGCCGGCACAGCAGCTTGATAAAGGTGGTCTTGCCAGAGCCGTTTTCTCCCACCACCGCCAGACGTCTGCCAATGCGGAACTTCATGTTCACATGGCGCAGCGCCCAGGTGTCTGTGCCGGGATAGCGAAAAGACACATCCCGGAACTCAATCTCATACTCCCGGTCCGAGCGCTTTTCCGTGGTCAGGCTGCCCTGGTACATTCTGTTGGGAGTATCCAGGAATTCAAAGGTCTCCCGAAGGATCACGGCGTTGGCGCGGAATTCTCCCCAGGTGGTGGCCAACTGGTTGATGTTCCCGGACAGCCCGGTGATGGCCGCTACATACTGGGCCACGCTGCCCACAGCAAAGGCGCCCGCCCAGGCCTTTAGGCACACAAAGCCATAGGCCAGCCCCGTGAACACCCCGGAGCTCGCCGAAGCGGCGCTTTTCCAGAACCCGCCGGCCCCCTTGGAATTGCGGGAAAAGGGACCGCCGGGGAGGAAGGTTTTATCCTGCTGTGCGTAGTGAGAAACCAGTTTGTCTTGACGGTACATCCGCGCATCCACACTTCTTTCCGGGGAGATGAATTCCCCAAAGCAATACGTAAAAATGCGGTTGCTGTCCGTGGCGGATTTTGACGCGCGAGCAAATAATTGGCTGCATTTGTTCTGGCACAGCGGGGATAGGAAGGTGATCCCAAGCAATGCCGCCAGGCTCAGGAGGAGGACGAAAGGGTCGTTTAGCACCGTCCAGCTCCCAGCGCTCTCCGGTACCCTCTGGGTGAACAGGGTCACGGTCAAGGTGATTGCGCCCAGGATGCCGAACAGAGGTTTTATCAGGGCTTCCCCGCTGTAGATGAGGAAGGCGATCCCATGGCCATTCCAGTTTTGAAACTCGAACATGTGGGTCAGCAGCTCATGGGTGTGGGAGTCGTCCGCTGCTGAGAAGTCCATGGAGAACAGCTTGTCGGTCTCCATCTTTTTCTGGGTGTAGTACATCCCCTTCCTGCAGACGGTCTGCCAGCGGTTGAGCAGCGCGGTGAGGATTCCCAGCGCCGCTGTCAGCAGAACGGTCAGTACTGCCAGGAACAGCAGCCGCTTTGGGTCCCGCGCCCCCGCCAGCTCGTTTAGAATCTGGGAGGAGAAGTAGATGGTCACATAGGGAGCAAGCCCGGAAACAGCGCAGTAGGACACCATGGAGGGCAGCAGCTGCGGAGCGTATTGATGCCAGAGCTTGTAGGACCGCAGCGTGGAGCGCAGCGTTTCCCTGAATCCGGCGATGGATTCCTTATTCCTCATGAGCAGTTCCCTCCTTGTAGTATTGGCTTTGGATTTCAAAAAGCTCGGCGTATTTTCCGCCCAGCTCCAACAGGGCTTGGTGGCTCCCTTGTTCCAGGATGGTCCCATCCCCCAGCAGCAGGATTCTGTCGCAGAACCGGGTGGAGGCCAGCCGGTGGGAGATGTAGAAGGAGGTCCGCCCCTGGGTCAGCTCGCTGTACCGCAGATAGAGCTGATGCTCGGCGATGGGGTCCAGGGCTGCGGTGGGTTCGTCCAGTATGATGATGGGGCCATCCTTGTAGAGCGCCCTGGCCAGCATCAGCCGCTGAAGCTCGCCGCCGGAAAGCTGGATGCCGTCCTCGTAGATGCCCTTTCCAATGTGAGTGCTTTCACCCTGGGGCAGGGAGCGGTATTTTTTCCACAGTCCGGCCTGCTTGATGGCGTCCTCGATACCGGCGTCGTCGGTGCTTTCCGGCTGTTGGGTGACGTTGTCGGCAAGGGTGGTGTCAAATACGGAGAAATCTTGAAACACGGTGGAAAATAGGGTGTAGTAGTCCCGGCGGTTGAACTGCCGAATGTCCTCCCCGTTTAGAAGCACCGCCCCGCCGGTGGGGTCCAGCAAGCCGCAGACCAGCTTCATCAAGGTGGTCTTGCCCACGCCGTTGAGGCCCACAATGGCCAGCTTTTCCCCGGGGGCAACGGTGAGGTTGATGTGGGAGAGCGTGTCCTTTTCCGCGCCGGGGTACCGGAAGGTCACGTCCCGCAGGGAAAGCTCATAGGCCTTGCCCTTTTCCGGCGCCAGGGGCTTGCCCTCCTCAAAGAGGAAGGGCTCCGGCGCCTCCAGATAGTTGCGAACGCTGCACAGCTCCAGGCTGAACTGATGCAGTTCTCCAAAGCCCTTGAGGATTCCCGTCACCCAGGTGGTGAAGTTCCCCATGGCCGTAAAGTACAGCAGGAATTCCGCGGCAGGCAGCCCATCCCGCAGGGTCAGCATCAGCAGATAGCCGTAGGCTGCCCCGTTGCGCAGCAGGGTGAGGCCCACCTCTGCCAAATCGCCCCACAGGTATACCCGCTGTTCCCGGGAGAGAAAATCCCGGTACAGGCAAAGCACTGAGCTGTAGACCTCCTGCAGCCAGTCCCCCATGCCGAAGAGGAGGATGTCCTTCAAGGCTCCCCGGTCGGCGGCCTTCTGCCGGATGTAGCTCATCCGCTGGCCAAAAGCGCCCTCCTCCTTCCGGTGAGCAAAGGACCATTTGGCGCCTGGGCGGGAGCAGAGGTAGCTCAGCGCAGCCGTCACTGTGGCGATGAGCAGCAGCACGGGGTCCAAGCTGAGGAACAGGACCAGGTAGATGACGAATCCCAGCAGGTTTTGGGCAATCTCCGTCAGCACCCGCCAAATAGCCTCTCCGGCCGAGGAGTTGGAGCAAAGCGCCATCATGCAGCGCTCTTTTTCCTTTTCCAGGTCCGGCTTCCCCACGTTGGGATAGGAGGTGGTCACCGACTTCAGGGTGACCTGCAGGGTCAGGTTCGTACGCAGCTGGACTCTGCCGTATATGGTGTTTTCGCACGCATAGGCCTGCACACCCCGGAGCAGTACCAGCGTGCCCGCCATGATTCCAATGGTGAAAAACAGCTCCTCCAGGGGAGCGGCGGCCTCCACCTTTCCCAGGACCAGGGGGGCCAGATACAGCTCTGTGAGGCTGACGGCAACGTGGAGCAGTGTCAGGGCCAAGCACAGTCCCAGCACGCTTTTGTGGTTGCGCCAAGCCAGTCCAATCATATATCCTGTATTTTGAGCCATGTTGTAGGTTGGTTTTGCTTTCGACGGTTCTGCCATAGGACCATCTCCTTTCCACTGGGAGTATACCGCAAAAAAAGAGCCCCGGGGGAATCCGGGGACGAATTGCGCGTTTTGGGGGATGAATTACAGGATTTCCTGCGGCAGCAGGATCTCTGTGGTGAAGGCGCCAGCCTCGCTGGCCCGGCGCAGATAGCCGCCCAAACGCTTGATGACAGCGTCCATGCGGGCGAGCCCATACCCGTGATCCTCTCCCTTGGTGCTGAAAAAGCGGCCGTTGATTTTTTGCCGTTTGCCGCCAGGGGCCAGATTGGTAAAGGAAATGTACAATTGATTTCCCTTCATGTCCATGTAGACGCGGATCATCCGCTGCCCCTCGGGGAGCTGGAGATTGGCTTCCATGGCGTTGTCGAAGAGGTTCCCCAGGATGACGCAGAAATCCAAATCAGAGATGGACAGCTTGACCGGAATGTGAGCATCCACCCGCACCGGGATTTTGCGGGCCTTGACCAACGTGATTTTGCTGTTTAAGATAGCGTCCGCCATCAGGTTGCCGGTTTTCACCGCCGGGTCCACCCGCTTCAGATCGTCCTCAAGCTGTGTCAGGTAGGAGCGGACGGATTCCAGGTCCCCTTTTTGCGCGTAGGTTTTCAGCAGTTGGATGTGATTGCGAAAATCATGACGCCAGCCCCGCATCTCCCGATACATCTGTTCCATTTCGCGATAGTGAGTTTCCATCAATGCCTGCTGGGTGGCGGCGATGCGCCGGTCCAGCCTTCTGGAAAAGAATCCCATAAGAACCTCCTTACAGCTTTTGGATGATCGCCAGGTTTAAGGCGTCGTATCCTCCCCTGGGCAGAGGAATGATGGCGCCGCTGAGCATCACGACCTCCCGCTTAGTGGCCTTGCGTACCTTGCTCAGGTTGAGGATGAAGGACCGGCCCACGCGGAAAAACCGGTTGTCCAGGTCTTTTTCCATGGCGGTGAGGGTCTTTTTCAGGGTGTAAGCCCCTGCGACCGTGTGAACTGTCACATAATTTTGCCGAACCTCCAAATATTCCACCTCAAAAAGCGGCACCCGGACCAATTCCTCGGGCATTTCCAGCAGCAGGAAGCGTCCATCGCGTTTCAGCCGTTCCACCGCGCGATTCATCACAGAGAACAGCTTTTCGCGGCTGATCGGTTTGAGCAAATAGTGGAGGGCAGCTACATCGTAGCCTTCGGCTATGTAATCGGTGTACCCCGTGACAAAGATGATTTGAGTCAGGGAATTTTCCCGCCGTACCTGCCGGGCCAGTTCCACACCGCTGCATCCGGGCATTTCCACGTCCAGCAGAAGGATGTCCCAGTTCCGATCCTCAGCGTATTGAAACAGGAAGGCTTCCCCCGAAGAAAACGGATGAAGCTCCACGTCAAAGCCCCGCTGGTTGGCCCATTGCAGGGCCAGCTCCTGCACGAGCTGGCGATCCGCTGGTTGGTCGTCACACACTGCCAGCCGATAGTCCATGCTGTCGCCCCCTCTCATGGTAATAGGTGTATTATATGTCAAATGAGCGAAAAAGGAAATGAAGTGCCCCCAAAAAAGTCAGAAAATATTTTGATTCATACTTGTTCAAGCGGCCAAAGGAGCTTACTCCTGTGGAGCGCTCCCTTTATCTGAACAGCTCTGTAAAAGGCGGTATGATGGAGCTTGAGAAAGGGGAGTCAAAAATCGGTGCTGTTTGGAAATGAATATTGTGAATTATGTTTACTCGTTGCGGTATTCTCTCTGTGGCGATATTGACCGAAATTAAAGAGAGGGTCTGTGCAGGAAAAAAGGAGGCCGGCTAGGTCCTTCAAAAATGCACAGTCCCAAAGAGGACGCAGATTTCCTCCATGCACTTTGATTTCTGGAACAACCTTACTAGGAGAGTTTGAATTCAATAACAAAGGAGCGGTTAACAAATGGATGAAAGAGAATTTCGGATAGGTATTATTGGCTGTGGTGGGATTGCCAACAGCAAGCATATGCCTTCTCTCAGCAAACAGCCGGATGTGAAGCTGGTGGCATTTTGCGATATCGTAGAAGAGCGGGCAGAAAAGGCAATGCGGGACTTTGGCGCGGAGGACGCAAGGGTTTATACCGACTATAAAGAATTGCTCAAGGACGAAAGCATTGATATCGTCCATGTTTGCACGCCGAACCGAGAGCACAGCTTTATCACAGTGGACGCCCTGGAAGCCGGGAAGCACGTGATGTGCGAAAAACCCATGGCTATCAACGGAGAAGAGGCCCAGAAGATGCTGGACGCTGCCAAGCGCACCGGCAAAAAATTGACGATCGGATACCAAAACCGTTACCGCCCGGATTCCTGGTATTTGAAGCGGGCCTGCGACGCGGGTGAGCTGGGAGAGATCTACTATGCGAAGGCGCACGCACTGAGGCGCCGCGGGGTGCCCACTTGGGGCGTGTTCATTGACGAGTACGAGCAGGGTGGAGGACCGCTGATTGATATCGGCACCCATGCTTTGGACCTGACCTTGTGGATGATGGACAATTATAAGCCCAGGCTGGTGATGGGCAGCGTATACCGGAAATTAGGCGATCAAAAAGAGTCGGGGAACGCCTACGGGGATTGGGACCCTGAAAAGATCACCGTAGAGGATTCCGCATTTGGCTTTATTGTGATGGAGAACGGCGCTACGGTCTCTTTGGAATCGGCTTGGGCCTTGAACACACTGGATATCGGAGAGGCAAAGACCACTCTGTGTGGTGTGAACGCTGGGGCGGATATGAAAGACGGGCTGCGTATCAACCGGGTGAAGTATAATAAGTGGGTCACCGAGCAGGTTACGCTGGATTCCACCGTGGTCACGAAGTACGGGGTCAAAGCGGAAAAGGCTTCTGACGTGGAAGCCAGGATGTGGCTCGATGCGATCAAAGAGGATACGGATGTGGTGGTAAAACCGGAGCAGGCCATTGTTGTCACCAAGATTTTGGATGCGATCTACCGTTCTGGCAGAACTGGAAAGCCGGTATTTTTCGGCCCGGACGGACTGCCTGAAGCATAACAGTAAGAAACCGCTTGCGGAGCTGCCTGTAAGCGGTTTCCTGTGTTTCTTATCAGTTTTTTGAAGCTGGGCGGAAGACGGACAAAGGTCTGCGCGGAAAAGAAAGGATGGATCGAAAATGACAAAGAAAGAGCGAGTCTTAGCAGTGCTGCAGGGGGAGACGCCCGATTGCGTACCGGTAGGGTTTTCCCTGCACTTTCCGGAAAGTGAGAATTCTGGGGAGGCCGGGGTAAAGGCCCACTTGGAGTTTTTTCAAAAGACAGATACCGATTTGATCAAAATCATGAATGAGAATCTGGTGCCGGAGCAGTCCATTCAAAAGCCGGAGGATTGGGGCTGTATTACCGCTATGAATCGGGAGACCCCTTTCCTAAAAAGACAGCTGGATTTTACCAAGGCTATTTTAGACGGGTATGTTGGGG
Organism: uncultured Acutalibacter sp.; assembly: GCA_963559705.1. GTDB lineage: Bacteria > Bacillota > Clostridia > Oscillospirales > Acutalibacteraceae > Acutalibacter. The sequence continues at coordinate 7,006 of CAUWLU010000024.1, read as the reverse complement.
ATGGCTACTCGCTGGGAACGCTGCATGGCATCACGGCCTCTGCAATCCATCCGATTGAGCGGAAATATGGTTACGAGGGGGCGCGCTCTCTTTTGGCACAGCATCTGAGGGAACATGAGGGCGCTGTGATGGACGCCCTGAAAAGGATCGCCGAAGGGATGTGCCAGTTGGCCTGGGGCTATCGCGAGGCAGGAGTGGACGGAATCTACTACGCGGCCTTGGGAGGGGAATCCCGGTGGTTTACGGATGAGGAATTCGCCCGCTGGATCGCGCCTTTTGATAAGCTGATTCTTTCCGAAATCCGCAAGTCCGGCTGCGGGGCGTTCCTGCATATCTGCAAGGACCAGCTGAACATGGAACGTTACAGCGGGTATGGGGAGTTCTGCGACGTGGTGAACTGGGGCGTCTATGAGGCGCCGCTGACCATCGAGAAGGGGAGAGAGCTTTTCCCTGGAAAGGTGATGATGGGCGGCCTGCCCAATCGCAGCGGAGTGATGACCCAGGGCACAGAGGAGGAGCTGGCAGACGAGGTCAAGCGGTTGGTCCGCACCTATGGGCCTCAGAAATTCATCCTGGGGGCCGACTGCACCCTGCCCACGGACTTTTCCTATGAGCGAATCCGCAAAATCGCAGCGGCGTGCCGGGAGGTCGAGCTGTAAGCTGTGAGGGAATGGCTTGTACGGCACGAGGGAGAATGCATAGAATGGGCCCGTTATCCGAGCATCAGCCGGAAAGATGAGGAGTGCGGCCATGACAGCGGACGGAATGGAGATTGACTTATGTTGACACAAGAGGTACAAGAGGCCTATTTGGCCATACTGGAGGAGGAGCTGGTGGTGGCAACTGGCTGTACAGAGCCAATTGCCTTGGCCTATGCTGCCGCCCGGCTTCGAAAGCTTTTGGGAGATGCCCCCCAGCGGATCTGCGCTCAGATTTCCGGGAACATCATCAAAAATGTAAAGGGCGTGGTCATCCCCAATACGGGCGGGCTCAAAGGCATCCCTGCTGCTCTGGCCGCCGGCATAGTGGCGGGAGACCCGGATAAGGGCTTACAGGCCATTGCCCAGGTGCCGGAGGCCCAGTACGGGGAGATCGCAGCCTATCTGGAAGGGACGGAGATCCAGGTGAGCTGTTCCCATACCGGACGGATGCTGGATATCCTGTTGCGTGGCTGGACCGGGAAGCATACGGCCTTGGTGCATATCGCCAACAGTCACAGCAACATTGTCCGGGAGGAGCGGGACGGGGAGGTCCTTCTGGAGAGGCCGTTCACAGATTCCTCTGAGGACTGCTTTACGGACAAGAGCTTCCTGTGTGTGGAGGATATCCTGGAATTTGCCAACATAGTGGACCTCGATTTGGTGAAAGACCTTTTGGAGCGACAGATCTCCTATAACCTGGCCATTGCCCAGGAGGGGCTTTCGTCGGACTGGGGAGCCAATGTGGGCTCGGTGCTGCTGGCAGAGTCTCCCGGAGGCTGGGCAGCCGATGCCAAAGCTTGGGCCGCTGCCGGCAGCGATGCCCGCATGAGCGGCTGTGAGATGCCGGTGGTGATTCTTTCAGGCTCAGGAAACCAAGGGATCACGGCCTCGGTGCCGGTGGCCCGGTGCGCCGCACATCTGGGCGCCAGCCGGGAAAAGCTGTACCGCGCCCTGCTGGTGAGCGACCTGGTCACCATAGAGCAGAAAAGCGGGATTGGCCGGCTGTCCGCCTATTGCGGCGCTGTCAGCGCAGGGGTGGGGGCCGGTGCCGGTATCGCTTACTTGATGGATGGCAGTCTGGACGCTGTGGCCCATGCCGTGGTAAATGCTGTGGCGATTTTAAGCGGTACGATCTGTGACGGGGCTAAGCCCTCCTGTGCGGCGAAGATCGCTGCCAGCGTGGATGCGGGAATTTTGGGCTATCAGATGTACTGCCACCATCAGCAGTTCCGCGGGGGAGAGGGAATCGTCACCAAGGGGGTGGACGCCACCATCCGCAATGTCGGCATCCTGGCAAAGGAGGGAATGCGCCAAACGGATGACACCATCCTGGAGATCATGTCGCAGTCCTGTTAGCCGTCCCTTGGCAAAGAAAGCCGCCCGGGGCCTTTACGAAAGGGGATTTGTCCGATATAATGGAGATGTTTTCGGGCCGCACCCGCTTTGGGACGGCCTGTTGCCAGGAAGATTGAAGTCGCACAGGAGGCGGGACCATGAAATTTGCAGCGGTAGGGAGCAACTGCATCGATTATTATGACAACCTCAACGGCGGGACGGCGTTTCCCGGCGGGGGGCCGGTGAATATGGCGGTATACGCCGCCCGCATGGGGGCCGAAAGCGCCTATGTGGGGCCGGTGGGCCAGGACGATTTTGGCAGCCTGCTGCTCCGGGCCGTGGCGGAGAAGGGGGTGGATGTGTCCCAGATGGCGGTGCGTCCTGGCTCCACCGCAGTGTCCCAGGTGCATCTGGAAAATGGGGAGCGGGTACTGGGGGACTATGAGGAGGGCGTGTTGGCAGACTATGTCCTCACCCCGGAGAATCTGGACTTCCTTTCCGGCTATGACGTGGTGGTATGCGACCTGTGGGGCAAGGTGGGAGGCCAGTTCCGAGAGCTGAAGGCCAGGGGAATCCCCACCGCCTTTGACGGGGCCACCCGCCCGGAGGACGCCGCCTGCCAGGAGGCTCTGCCCCACACGGATTACCTGTTTTTTTCCGGTGAGGCCGACAATCCGGCCCTGCGCCGCAAAATGCAGGACTACGCTGCCCGGGGGCCAAAGCTGGTGACAGCGACCCTGGGGGAGGCGGGCAGTCTTTGCTGGGACGGGGAGACGTTCCACACCTTTGGCATTGTGCCCTGCCCCCATGTGGTGGACACCCTCGGGGCTGGGGACAGCTATATCGCCGGTTTTCTGCTGGGGATTTTCCAGGGCCTTTCGGTGGAGGAAGCCATGAAGCAGGGGGCGGGTGCCGCCGCAGAGACAGTGGGATATTTTGGCGCCTGGTAAGGCTGCTTTTAGAAAGGGAGGAAGCGATATGAAGTACGAACCTAGGGCATGGCGGGAGCAGGAAGGCCCCTGCCTGCGGAATTTCAACGAGGAGGAGGCCCTGGCCAGCGTGAACGGGGCTCTGGCCCTGCGGCCCCAAATCGAGGCGGCAGTGGACCAGCTTTGGGAGGAGGGCTTCGACGGCCTCTATTTCATGGGGATTGGAGGCACCTACGCTTCTGCCATGCAGGTGGAGGTGTACATGCGGGGCCGCAGCGCTCTGCCGGTGTATGTGGAAAACGCCGCGGAGTTCCTCACCACGGGGAACCGGCGGTTTACCAGCCGGTCGGTGCTGATCTTTTCTTCGGTTTCCGGGAACACCAAGGAGATGGTGGAGCTGGTGGACAAGGTCAAGACCATGGGCGCTCGGGTAGTCGCTTTTATTGACACCCCAGGCTCCGCTTTGACTGCCCCGGGCAGATGGGATCACCTGGTGGTGTACCCCAAAAACGAACAGCTGAAATTCTACATGACGGCCAATTACCTCATGTATAAAAACGGGGAATTCCCCGAATACAGCCGGTACAACCAGGAGATGGAGGCGCATCTGGCCCGGGATCTGGCAGAGCTGGAAAAGGCTGCCGACGCCTGGGCTTACGGCTACGCCGGGGAGAAAGCCGCCTTTGTCAAGGCGCACCCCGAGCTGCCCCACTATTTTATCGGCGCGGGGAACCAGTACGGCGCAACGTATTCCTATGCCATGTGCTATTGGGAGGAGCAGCTTTGGGTCCGCACCAAAAGCATCAGCTGCCCGGAGTTCTTTCACGGTATGCAGGAGATCATCGTGGCAGACACCCCTGTGACCCTTTTTGTGGGGGAGGATGAGCAGCGTCCCCTGGCAGAGCGGGTCGCCCGGTTCCTGCCCAAGGTGTGCGGCAACTATACCATCATCGACACAAAGGAGATGCCCATGCCCGGCATCAGCCCGGAGTTCCGTGGCAGCCTCTCTCACCTGATGATGCATGCGGTAAACAACCGGGTGGACGCCTATCTGGAGCTGTTCCTGCGCCACCCCCTGTCCATCCGCCGGTACTACCGCCAGTTTGACTATTGAGCCCTACCGGCTCTTGTGCAAAAGGAGCGGGATAAAGAAAGGCTGGGAGCAATCCCGGCCTTTTCTTTATCCCCCCACAAAGAAAAGAGCTGACCCAACAAGGTCAGCCCTTTTCCACAAATCATGTTACGTTAAGCAAAGCGCCAAGGGAACAACCTCACCCAACTAAAAGCTTACTGCAGCAGCTGCAGAACGCCCTGGGGCACCTGGTTGGCCTGGGCCAGCATGGCCTGAGCGGACTGAATCAGGATGTTGTTCTTGGTGTAGGCCATCATCTCGTCAGCAACGTCGGTGTCGCGGATGGTGGACTCAGCGTCCTGGATGTTCTCCTGCATCACGGACAGGTTGTTGATGGTGTGGTCCAGACGGTTCTGGGTTGCACCCAGGGTGCCGCGCACCTTGGATACGGTATTGATAGCGTTCTTCAAAACGCTGACAGCTGCCTGTGCATCCTTCTGGTCGGCAACGCTGACGTCCTGGATGCCCAGGGAATCAGCATGCATATCCTGGATGGAAACAGACATCTGGTTGAAGGCATCGCTGGTATCGCCGATCTGCAGGGAGAGATCAGCGCCGGTACCCTTAAGGGCAACAGCATCACCAGCATTACCGATAGCCAGTTTCAAGCCTGGATTGTCCTTATCGACCATTGCCTTCAATTCATCCATGCTGGTAAATACACGATTAGCTTCGTCCTTCTTGCCGCCCTTTTTGTAGACTTTCCCGTTAATGGTAACAGTCTCATCATTTTTCATCTGGGCAAGATTAAGGGATCCGCCTCTTTCACCGGAAACTGTTACACCCTGATCATTAGTATAAGAAATAGCAGAAGTCTTATCCACCGTTGCACCAGTCTGCATAGAACCATCCAGCAGGTTGATGCCGTTGTAGTTGGCGGAATCGGCGATGCGGTCGATTTCCTCGCGCAGCTTGTCGACTTCCTGCTGCAGGTTGGAACGGTCCACAGCGTTGTCGTAGGTGCCGTTGGCGGACTGGTCGGCCAGCTTGACCATACGGTTGAGCATGTCATGAACTTCCTGCAGAGCACCTTCGGCGGTCTGCACCAGGTTGATGCCGGACTGAGCGTTGTCCTGAGCCTGATCCAAGCCGGTGATCTGAGCGCGCATCTTCTCAGAGATGGCCAGACCGGCAGCGTCGTCACCGGCGCGGTTGATCTTGTAGCCGGAGGACAGCTTCTCCAGGTTCTTGGACAGCGCGGAGGTGTTGTTGTTGTAGTTGCGATAGGCGTTCATGGCCATGATGTTGTGCTGAATACGCATAGTTTTTGCTTCCCTTCAAAAGTATTTTTTTAGCGTGCGGGGCATTCCTCTCTGCCCCAGCACGGGTGTTGCGCCCTGGGCCCGGGCCATCTGGCCAGACTGGCACAAGCCGTGAGCGCGCGTTCTATTTCAGCCGGGTCGCGAGCCCGGGTGAAACCCAAGGTGGGTCGGTCCATGTATGTGCAACAGCGCTTGCGCGCCAAGGTGATAGCATCGTCATAATGTTTGGGACGCCCGGTTTCCCGGGCTTCCAACGCGGCCCCAAAGGGGAGGCGTTTTCTCGTTTCCCAACGGTCCCTTGGAGGGCATGGGCCTGCACCGGCGTCCCCACCGGCAAATCGTGCGTGATGTATGGGTCAAGAGGCTGAGGGAACAGCCTGGTCTTTTGGGTGGTCTGCCAGTCCCCTGGCCTTGATGTTGCAGGCGGCGTTTTTGCCTCGAAGGTGCTTTGCGCCGCACACAGGGCATTCCCAAGTGCGAGCCTTGGGGGAAAGGTCCGGATTCACCGCGCCGCAGGAGGAACAGGTCCGCGTGGTGGGGACATACCGTCCCACCTCCAAAAGCTGTTTGCCCTGCCGCTCCAGCTTGTAGCGCAGCATCTCCCGGAACATCCCAAAGCCCGTGTAGCCCACGCCGCTTCCCGCCATTTGCTCAGCAATCGCCTTTAAGGAGTCGTTCCGGATGCATACGGCGTCCCAAGCGTTGGCTATCCGCCGGGATTCCTTATGGAGGAAATCGCGCCTTTGATTGGCGATATGCTCGTGGAGCAGGCGGTACTTTTGCACCAGCTCCTGGTAATTTTTGGAGTCCTTTTGAAGCCGGGCCAGTTTTTTCTGGATGGCCGCGGCTTTTTCCTGGGACTGCCGCAGCCAGTGGGGCGGGCTGGCGGCAAAGCCGTTGTCCGCCTCATAGAAGCGGGAAACGGAATATTGTAAGCCGATGGTGCGTTGTTCTGTAGGCTCCACCGGTTGGGGCGGACGGACGGGGCAGGCAAACAGCAGATAGCCGTAATACTTGCCTGTTTTGGTGCGTTCCACGGTGATGCGGGTGAGCTTCCAGCCGCTTCTGGGCCTGCGCGGGAATTTCGCCCGTACCAGCCCAGCCTTGGTCAGCCGTACCGCGTCCCGGGTGATATAGATGGTGGCGCTGTTGCCCACCACATGGTTGCAGGCGGTGAAGCTGTCCCGGTCATCCTTTTTCCGTTTGAACCTGGGATAGCCAAACGCTGCGGGATTGCGGAAGAAATTGCGGAACGCCTGAGAAAGCTTGTTGTGCTCCTGGATCAGCGCCTGGCTGTCCACCTCCTTGAGGAAGGGAGCGTTCTTCTTGTACTTGGCGGGGGTGGGGATGAAATGAGCGTCAGTCTCACAGTAAAAGCGCTCGTGGTCCGCGAGCATCTGATTCCAGATGTACCGGCAGCAGCCGAAGGTCTTTAAAAACAGCTCCTCCTGTTCCGCCGTGGGGTACAGGGGTACCTTGATAGTGTTGTACTGAACTGCCGTATTCCCGGCGCTGCTCAGCAGATCGCTCTCCACACAGACCCCTCCTCCCACACAGGCTCTTGTCAAAAGGTGTACTTTTTGACAGCTCCTTTTTTGCTGCCTTTAGGCTTAATAAAACCCCTGGTTCTACCAGGGGTAAATAAAA
>CAUWLU010000023.1:0-39811 GCA_963559705.1 uncultured Acutalibacter sp. | reverse complement strand
CGGTTGTCGCAGATTCCGTCGCCGTTCTCGTCCACCCAGTGCTGGCCCTTGCCTGGGCCTCGGTTGTCGCAGATACCGTCGCCGTTCTCGTCCACCCAAGCGCAATCAGCCTTCCCTCGGCCCTGACCGTGGCGGCCCGCTGCCGCAGCGCCCATACCACCCATCGTGAGCACCAACATTCCTGCCATCAACAATGCAAACGCCCTTTTCATTTTGAGATCCTCCTTGAAAACGCAAAATTATTTTGGCGCGTTGTTTGCGCCTCTATAAGCAATACGGGCCAGAGGCGCCTTTTCACTCACCGGGGAAAAATTTTTTTATTTTTCTTTGCTCATTATACCATATCCCTTTCTCCGCCGGGCTTGATAAAGTATTATTTATCTTGCAAGATACGAGTTTTTCCGCTACAATGTAACGTAGGGTTTTCGCCTTCCTGCGAAGCCCATCCGAACATACGAAAGGCTGGAATGAAGTTATGGAGTTTCCTAAACATCCCTTCCGCACCCACGGCGGAGCGGCGGTGCCCCATCACAAAAACACCTGGGACATCCCTACCGCCACCATGCCGCCTCCGGGAAGGGTCATTTTACCCATGCAGCAGCACATCGGCGCTCCCTGTATCCCCACGGTAAAAAAGGGAGATCACGTCTATGTGGGCACTGTGGTGGGTGACAACAGCGCCTATGTCTGCGCCCCGATACACGCCTCAATCTCCGGCACCGTGGCGGAGATCACGGAAGTGATGCTCACCGGCGGGCAGATGACCCAGGCCGTGGTCATCGAATCCGACGGAAAGATGGAGCGGGACCCCGCCATTGTCCCGCCCCCTCCCATCACCACCAAGGAGGAGCTTGCCAACGCTGCCAGAGCCGCCGGACTGGTGGGGCTGGGCGGCGCCGGCTTCCCCGCCCATGTAAAGCTCAACATCCCCGAGGGAAAAAGCATCGACACGCTGCTGGTCAACGTGGCCGAATGTGAGCCCTACGTCACCTCCGACCACCGTGAGGCCCTGGAAAACGGCCGCAACGTGCTGGAAGGCATCTACAAGGTCAAGGAGATCCTGGGGGTGCAGCGGGTGCTCATCGCGGTGGAGGACAACAAGCCCGATGTCATCCAGAAGCTCACCGAGATCGCCGACGATCCCAAGCGGGACCCCCTGGACCAGGTGCGGGTGCTTCCTTTGAAGAGCCGCTATCCCCAGGGCGCTGAGAAGATCCTGGTGCAGGCCTGCACCGGCCGCAAAGTGCCCGAGAGCAAGCTCCCCGCCGACGTGGGCTGCCTTGTGATGAACATTGGCTCCATCTCCTTCCTGGCAAGCTATATGCGCACCGGCATGCCGCTGACCTTGAAGCGGGTCACTATGGACGGCTCTGCCATGGCGCACCCCCAGAACGTCATCGTCCCGGTGGGCACTCCCATCAAGGACGTGGTGGCCTTCTGCGGCGGCTACAAATCCGAGCCCAAAAAGCTCATCATGGGCGGCCCCATGATGGGCGTGGCCATCACCAGCGACGAGCTGCCCATCTTAAAGCAGAACAACGCCATCCTGGCCTTTGACCAGAAGGAGGCCTCTTTGCGGCAGCCCGCTGCCTGCATCCGCTGCGGCCGATGCGTGGCGGCCTGTCCTATGAACCTGATGCCCACCAAGCTGGAGCACGCGGCAGAGCGCGGGGACGTGGAAGCCCTTCAGTCCCTGAACATCATGACCTGCATGGAGTGCGGCTGCTGCGCCTTCTCCTGCCCGGCCGGCCGCAGATTGGTCCAGGCCATCCGCCTGGGCAAGAGCTATGTGAGAAAAGCGGGAGGTAAGAAATAATCATGGAAAAACTCATCGTGTCTTCCTCCCCTCATTTTAACGGCGGGAAGACCACCCAGAATATCATGCTGGACGTGATCATCGCCCTGACCCCTGCCATGATCGCTTCGGTGATCCTGTTCGGCTTCCGGGCAGCTGTGGTGATCCTCACCTGTGTGGCAAGCTGCATTGCCAGCGAATACCTGTGCCGCCGGGTGATGAAGCGCCCCCAGACCGTGGGGGATCTCAGCTGCGTGGTCACGGGCATTCTGCTGGCTTTGAACCTGCCCTCCACCATCAACCCCCTCATTGCCATTTTTGGAAGCGTGGCCGCCATTGTGGTGGTCAAGCAGATGTTCGGCGGCATTGGGCAGAACTTCGTCAACCCGGCTCTCACCGGCCGTATCATCCTGTTGAACTCCTTCCCCTCTCGGATGACCCACTGGGTGCAGCCTTTTGACTACGCCGCCGGCGCCGACGCGGTGACCTCGGCCACTCCTCTGGGCATTTTGAAAGCGGGCGGCGAGGAGCTGCCCTCCTATCTGGATCTGTTTTTGGGCAAAACCGGCGGCTGCCTGGGCGAGACCTGCGCTCTGGCGCTGCTGCTGGGCGGCATTTATCTCGTCGTCCGCCGGGTGATCTCCCCGGTGATCCCCCTGACCTATCTGGGCACCGTGGCCGTGCTTTCTCTCTGCATGGGCCGGGACCCCTTATTCGACCTGCTCTCCGGCGGCCTGCTGCTGGGCGCCATTTTTATGGCCACCGACTACACCACCAGCCCCCTGTACTTCTGGGGCCGGGTGGTCTTTGCCTTTGGCTGCGGACTGATTACCATGCTCATCCGTCAGTTTGGCTCCCTGCCGGAGGGCGTGTCCTACTCCATCATTTTGATGAATATCCTCACTCCGCTGATTGAGCGGTACATCAAGCCCCGTCCCTTCGGGGCCATGAAAAAAACTCCGGAAGGGGGGCAAAAAGGATGAAGCTTGAGCTGAAAGAAATCCTGCGCCCCACGGCAGTGCTGTTTATCATCTGCGTTGTGGTGGCAGCCGCGCTGGCCGGCACCAATATGCTCACTGCCGACCGCATTGCCCAGTTGGAAGCGGAAAATGCCGAAGCCTCCCGGAAGATCGTTCTCCCCACTGCCGAGGCGTTCACCTCTCAGGAGGATGGCGCTTACTACACCGGCGAGACCGGCGGCGAGACCGTGGGCTATGTCTTTGAGACAGGAGCAGGCGGTTACGGTGGCACGGTCAGCGTCATGACCGGCATCGACACCCAGGGCAACATCACCGGCGTGGTAATCCTCTCTCACGGTGAGACCCCCGGCTTGGGTGCTAACGGCACAAAGCCTGAATTCCTCAACCAATATTTGCAGCCCGCCCCTGAGGGCGGTCTCTCGGTCATCAAGTACCAAACCCCCGCCGAGGGCCAGATTGAGGCCATGACCGGCGCCACGGTCACCTCCACCGCCGTCACCAACGCGGTGAACCAGGCCATTGAACAATACTACGCAGTGAAAGGAGGCGCATAACATGGAGAAGAACCGTCACCCCCTGCTCCATGAATTCACCAAGGGCATTGTCAAGGAAAACCCAGTGCTGCGCTTGGTGCTGGGCTGCTGCGCCACTCTGGCCGTGACCACTGCGGCCTCCAACGCCATTGGCATGGGCGTGGCCACCACCTTTGTGCTGGTCTGCTCCAATGTGGTGATCTCTCTGCTGCGCAAGGTCATCCCCGACAAGGTCCGCATCCCGGCCTTCATCACCATTGTGGCGGGCTTTGTCACCATCGTGCAGCTGTTCATCCAGGCCTTTTCTCCCGATTTGGACAAGGCCCTGGGCGTGTTCCTGCCCTTGATCGTGGTCAACTGCATCATCCTGGGCCGGGCCGAGATGTTCGCCAGCAAGAACAAGGTGCTGCCTTCCCTGCTGGACGGCCTGGGCATGGGCGTGGGCTTCACCGCCACTCTGCTTGCCATGGGCATCATCCGAGAGCTGCTGGGCGCCGGCACTGTGTTCGGCCTGCCCGTGCTCTCCGGCTTTATGGAGCCCATCATCATCTTCCTGCTGCCTCCCGGAGGCTTCTTCGTATTTGGAATGCTCATCGCCCTGGCTGGCAAGCTCTCTGCGGAGGGCAAGGCTCCGGAATCCATGGGCTGCTCGCACTGCCCCTTGGCAGCTTCCTGCTCCAAGCTGGGAGAATGTGACAACGGAAAGGAGGCCGCAAAGTAATGGACGCTCAAACGATCAGATCCCTGATAGCCATCTTCCTGGCTGCTATTTTAACGGAAAACTATGTGCTCAATAAGTTTTTAGGCATCTGCCCCTTCCTGGGAGTCTCGAAAAAGCTGGACACCGCCGTGGGCATGAGCTGCGCCGTCACCGTGGTCATGGTCATCGCCACCGCTGTTACCTGGCCTCTGTACACCTTCCTGCTGGTCCCCAACGGCCTGGGTTACCTGCAGACCATTGTATTCATCCTGGTCATCGCGGCTTTGGTGCAGCTTTTGGAGACCGCTCTGCGCAAGTATATGCCGCCGCTGTACAATTCCCTGGGCATCTACCTGCCCCTGATCACCACCAACTGCGCCGTGCTGGGCGTGACCATGCTGGTGCTGGAAAAGGGCGCGGCAGACCCCAGCTTCGGCTATGTGCAGTCCCTGGTCAACGCTTTTGGCTCCGGCGTCGGCTTCCTGGTGGCCATGGTGCTGTTTGCCGGTGTGCGGGAGCGTTTGGAGCAGTGCGACATCCCCAAGACGTTCCGCGGGCTGCCCATCACCCTGGTTGCAGCCAGCCTGGTGGCCGTCAGCTTCCTGGGCTTCAACGGCGTTGTGGACAACCTGCTGTAAGGAGGAACTGCTGTGGAAATTATCACACCTATTTTGATCGTAGGCATCATCGGCCTGCTGGCCGGAGTGATCCTGGCAGTGGCCTCCATTGTCATGGCAGTGCCAAAGGACGAAAAAGCCGAAGCCTTGGAGGAGGTCCTCCCCGGGGCCAACTGCGGCGCCTGCGGATTTTCCGGCTGCCCCGGCTATGCGGCGGCCATGGCCAAGGGCGAGGCCAAGCCCGGCCTTTGCTCCCCCGGCGGCGCGGACGTTGCTCAGAAGTGCGCCGAGATCCTGGGCGACGGCAATGTGGAGATGGAATATAAAACTGCTCTGGTCCATTGCCTGGGCAGCTACGACAACACCACCGACAAGATGCTCTATGACGGCATCCAGAGCTGCTCTGCGGCAGCGTTCCTCATGGGAGGCATCACCTCCTGCCGATACGGCTGCATGGGCTTGGGCGACTGCCAAAGGGCCTGCGAGTACGGGGCCATCTCTGTGTGCAACGGTCTGGCCCGGGTGGACCCCCAAAAATGCAAGGGCTGCTCCAAATGCGTGGCTGCCTGCCCCAAGGGGATCATCTCCCTGGTGCCCCTCAAGAAGCAGGCCGTGGTGCGCTGCTCCAACTGCGACAAGGCCAAGGGCACCATGGCTGTGTGCAACATCGGCTGCATCGGCTGCGGCAAATGTACACGGACCTGCGAATTTGGCGCTATTGCTGTGGAAAACGGCGTGGCCAAGGTGGACCCTTCCAAATGCACTGCCTGCGGCAAGTGCATGGAGGCCTGCCCCCGCCATGTGATCTCTCTGCTCTAAGACAGCTCTGCCCCGGCGAGGTATCCCCTCTGCCGGGGCTTTTTTTATCCCTGAGCAGGAACCTCCCCCTGCGTCCGGACACCATCGGAGCCAGCTGGGTCCTTCTGCGGAAGCTCCACTTGACCGTAGCTCCCTGTAATCCGCCTGTTTCTAAAAAAACAAAGCGCTATCAAAGAGAAAGGGCCTCCCAGCTGGGAGACCCTTTCTCTTTTGGGGAAATATTTCTGAGAAGAACTTATACACTTCATTATGCGGGGAACACCAAACGTACCGTGGTACCCTGGCCCTCGGTGCTTTGCAGGCTCACCTTGGCATTGTGGAATGCAGCGCCATGCTTGACAATGGACAGTCCCAGGCCGGTGCCGCCAATCTCTTTGGAGTGGCTCTTATCCACCCGGTAGAACCGCTCAAACACCCGGTCCACATCCTCCTGGGGGATGCCGATGCCCGTATCGGTCACCGTCAGCGTGACGCCCTCGGGAAGGTTCTCCACGTTCACGGTGACCCTGCCGTTGTGCTTATTGTACTTCACTGCATTGTCCATCAGATTAAAGACCATCTCGTCCACAATGCTTTTCACTCCGCTGATAACGGCCTTCTCTCCCATGGTGGTGATGACCACCCCGTTTTTCTTGGCCGCGGGCTTCAGCCGGGAGGCCACATCCCGGCACAGGGCGGACAGGTCAAAATCCTCCTGCTGCAGCTGGACGCCGTTTTCATCCAGGCGGGAGAGATTCAGGATGTCATCCACCAAGGAGATCAATCTCTGGGACTCCATGTAGATGTTGCCGGCAAACCGGGGGATGTCCTCCGGCTTGACAATGCCGTTTTGAATGATCTCCGCAAAGCCGGAGATGGAGGTCAGCGGCGTTTTCAGCTCGTGAGACACATTGGCCGTGAACTCCCGCCGTAAATTCTCACGCTCCTCCCGCTCGGTGATATCCAAAATCACCACAACGGCGCCTTCCACCTCTTCATCCCGAAAGACTGGGTTGGCCATCACCTGACAGCACCGCCCGCCTCGGCGGATCAGCTGCTCGCTGCTGACGCCTGAAAGCGCCCCATCCACGGCAGCGCGGAACCCAACGCTGCGGTTCAAAGCCAGCGCACTCTCGTGGCTTTCTGCCGGGGCGGCATCCGCGCCCAGCAGCTTCAGGGCGCTGGTGTTGTAGGAGAGGATATCCGTGTTTTTATCCAGCACCAAAAAGCCCTCGCTCATATTGTCGGTGATGGAGGCGAACTCCTCCTGCTTCTCTTTCAGCGAGCGCATCTGCTGAGAGATCACCTCGTTCTGCCGGTGGATCTTCCCCAGCAGGGGGGAAAGCTCATCGTAAATCACAGCGTCCTCAGGACTGCCGTCCAGGTCCAGCTGGTTGATGGGCGCCACGATCTTCTTGGTCAGGAAGTTGGAGAACACCACGGTCACCGCCGCCACCAGCACGGCAATCCCCATCATCCAGGGCAGCATGGAAAACACTGCGGCAAACACGCTGTCCGTTGTGGCGGCAATACGCAGCACCTGGCCGTTCTGCAATTTTACAGAGTAGTAAAAGGTCTGCTCCGACAGCGTGCCGGAAACCCGCATGGCCTCCCCGGCGCCGCCGGTGGCTGCTTCCTGGAACTCCTCCCGGTCGGCGTGGTTTTCCATTTGAGTGGGGTCCGCATGGTTGTCGAACAGCACGGCGCCATCCTGATCGATCAAGGTGATGCGGTTGGGGGTGTTTTCCACCGTGTGGAGATACTCCGCTCCGGAAAGCTCCACAGCCCCTTGCAGAAACCGGGATTCCTCCCGGACCTCGGCGCGCATCTGCGCGTCGGTTTCGCCGTAGTAGACGATGGTGACCAGCAGCGAGGAGAGCAGAATGGTCACCACCGCCAGCAGGCACATATTGGTAAAGATCTTTTTTCTCACAGGCGGTCTTTCCTTTCTAAAGGCCGGGGCTTATGCGCGCCGGTCAATTTTGTAGCCCACGCCCCGCACGGTCTCAATCAGGGAACCGCACTCCCCCAGCTTTTGCCGCAGGGTGCGCACGTGGACATCCACGGTGCGGGTCTCGCCGTCAAAATCATAGCCCCAGATCCTGGCCAGGATTTTATCCCGGGTCAGCACCATGCCGTCATTTTCCAGCAAAAGGCACAGCAGCTCAAACTCCTTTAAGGTCAAAGCCACCTCGTTGCCGTTCACCTTCACCTGATATCTGGCCGGCGACACCGAAAGCCCGCCCACAGTGTACTCCTTCTCCTGGCACTCCTGAGGGGACGCCCGGCGCAGCAGCGCCTTGATGCGGGACATCAGCTCCATCATGCCAAAGGGCTTGGGCACATAGTCGTCCGCTCCGCTGTCCAGGCCAAGGACCTTGTCGTATTCGCTGTCCTTGGCAGTGAGCATCATTACCGGCAGCCGCTTGGTAACCGGATCCTCCCGCAGCTTTTTCAGGATGCTCAGCCCGTCTTCCTCAGGCAGCATGATATCCAAAAGCACCAGGCTGGGAAGCTCCTTTTCCATGGCCTCCCAAAACTCCGCCGGCTTCCCAAAGCCGATGGCGTCAAATCCAGTGGAGTTCATGGTGTAGACCACCAGCTCCCGAATGCTGTTGTCGTCCTCTAAAAAATAGATCATAACGCATCCCCGGCGTGTGAGCGCCGGACCGTCCTTTCTCAAAGGGATACTAGCTCGGGCTCCGCGCCCGCCTTAACGCCGGTGAGGGAGTACTGCACCCACTCTGCCACGTTCACAGCATGATCTCCGATGCGCTCAAAATACTTGGCCACCATCAGCAGATCAATGCAGAACTCGCCGTTCTCTCCATCCCCGGAGATCAACTGGATCAGCTCTGCCTTCACCCGGTTGAACAGCTCGTCCACCACATTGTCGTATTCCATCACCTGACGGGCCAGGGGCAGGTCCTGCCGCACAAAGGATTCGATGGAATCAGTCACCATCTTGATGGTGGCCTCGGCCATCTCCTTGATATGCACCTTGCTGAAAGTGATGTCCCCCTTCTGCAAGTAGGGCAGCAGCTCCGCAATGTCGGAGGTCTGATCGCCGATGCGCTCCAGGTCCGTAATCATCTTCAGCGCAGAGGAGATCTGCCGCAGGTCCCTGGCCACCGGCTGCTGCTGCAGCAAAAGCCGCATACACAGGGTTTCGATCTCCCGCTCCTTCTGATCGATCTCCAGCTCGATGGGCTTCACCTTTTTCGCCAGCTCCATGTCGCTCTCCAACAGCGCCCGGGCCACGGTGGAAATGGCGTCCTCGCACAGAGCGCCGGTCTTAATCAGGGCCACGTTCAGCTGTTCCAGCTGTTCATCGAATTTATTCCTCATGAAATCCTCACTCCTCTTTTCATCAGCCAAAGCGGCCGGTGATGTAATCCTCCGTGCGCTTGTCCTTGGGCATGGAGAACACCTGCTCAGTCTGGCCGAACTCCACCAGCTCGCCAAGCAGGAAAAATGCTGTCTTGTCAGAAATACGCGCCGCCTGCTGCATATTATGCGTCACGATAACGATAGTATAGTCGGATTTCAGCTCCATTGCAAGGTCCTCGATCTTAGAAGTAGAGATGGGGTCCAATGCGGAGGTGGGTTCATCCATCAGCAGCACCTCGGGCTCCACAGCCAAGGCCCGGGCAATGCACAGACGCTGCTGCTGGCCGCCGGAAAGCCCCAGGGCGCTCTTCTTCAACCGGTCCTTCAGCTCATCCCAGATGGCGGCGCCCCGCAGGGACTTCTCCACAATCTCATCCAACTTCACCTTGGAGCGAATCCCGTGGGTCCGGGGGCCATAGGCAATGTTGTCATAGACGCTCATGGGGAAGGGATTGGGCTTTTGGAACACCATGCCCACCCGCTTCCGCAACAGGTTCACGTCGATGTTGCCGTAGATATCCTCCCCATCCAGAAGGATCTCTCCGGTGATCTTGCAGCCCTCCACCAAGTCGTTCATGCGGTTGAGGGACTTGAGCAGGGTGGACTTGCCGCAGCCGGAAGGCCCAATGAAAGCGGTGACCTCGTTGGGGGCGATATTCATGTTCACGGACTTTAAAGCTTTAAAGTCGCCGTAATACAGGTCCAGGTCTTTTACGGTAATTTTATCCATAGCAGAAATCATCCAATCTTTTCGTTCATAGAGGGCAAGGCAGCCCGGGTTAGGATTTGGTGAACTTTTTCGCCACAAAGGAGGACAGGGCATTGATGCCCACCACCAGCACCAGCAGCACCACTGCTGTGGCATAGGCGGCCTCTCGGGCAAGGCCCTCGTTGAGGAGGTTGTACATGTGGACAGCCAGGGTCCGCCCGGAGGCCATGGGCTTGACAGCCACCTGGGCCACGGTGCCGGAGGTGAACATCAGCGCGGCGGTCTCGCCCACAATGCGGCCCACGCCCAGGATGATGCCGGAGAGGATGCCGGGCATGGCAGAGGGCAGGATGATGCGGAACACAGTCCGCAGCTTGCCCGCCCCCAGGCCGAAACTGCCTTCGCGGAAGGAATCCGGCACACCCATCAGAGCTTCCTCCGTGGTGCGCATAATCAGGGGCAGAATCATGATGGCCATGGTCAAAGCGCCGCCCAGCATGGAATAGCCCCACCCAAAGCTGACGCCAAAGAACAGGAAGCCAAACAGGCCGTACACAATGGAGGGGATGCCGGAGAGGGTCTCGGCGGTGATCCGCACCACACCCACCAGCTTATTGCCCCGGCGCGCGTACTCCACCAGGTAGATGGCGGAGAAAATGCCCACGGGCACAGCCACAATCAGGGACATCAACGTCATGGTGACGGTGTTGATCAAAGCGGGCAGCAGCGAGGCGTTTTCGCTGGTGTACTTCAATTCAAAAAGGGAGGGCTTCAAATTGGGGACGCCCATGATGACAATATAGGCCACCAAAAACAGCAGCACTGCCACAGTGATGACGGCCGCCAAGGTGACCAGCACCCGCAAAAGCAGAGAGAAGGGAGATCTCTTATACTGCTTCCATGCTTGCTGCAGGGTGGGCTTGTTGACAGCCTCAATGGTTCCGGCGTCCGTTGATTTTCTCAGATTTTCAGCCATATCGCTCACGCTTTGCTCTCCTTTCTCTTCAGGATGGAAAACAGCAGGTTGATGATGAGGATGAACACAAACAGCACCACGCCGGTTGCAATCAGCGCCTCCCGATGGAGGCCGGTAGCATAGCCCATCTCCATGACGATGTTGCCGGTGAGGGTGCGCACGCCCTCCAGGATGCTGCCGGGGATTCGGGGCTGGTTGCCGGCGATCATGATGACAGCCATGGTCTCGCCGATGGCCCGGCCCACGCCGAGAATAATACTGGCCATGATGCCGCTTTTCGCCGCGGGCACGGTGACAAAAAACACACTGCGCTCGTGGCTGGCGCCCAAAGCCAGGGCGCCCTCATAATAGCTGTCGGGCACAGCGCGGATGGCGCTTTCCGACACGCTGATGATGGTGGGAAGAATCATGATGCCCAAAAGGATGGAGGCGGTGAGGATGCTCTTTCCGCTGGTGTTGGGGAACAAGTCCTGCATCAGGGGGACCATCACCATCAGGCCAAAGAAGCCGTAGACAATGGAGGGAATCCCCGCCAGCAGGTCCACCGCAGGCTTGAGCAGCTTATACAGGGAGGCAGGACAAAACTTCGCCATGAAGATGGCGGCAAGCAGTCCCAGGGGCACGCCCACAAGAATCGCCCCTGCAGTGACATAGATGCTGCCCAGGATCATGGGGAAAATCCCATACTGGTCGGCGCCCGGCCGCCAATCGGTACCCAGCAGGAACTCCATGGGACCGATCTTTCCGATGGCTGGCAGGCCGTTGGCAAACAGATAGATACAAATCAAGGCCACAGCCAGGATGGAGATGCAAGCGGCGATCAAAAACACCATCTGCATGACTTTTTCGCGGATTCGGCCGCCGCGATGTTCTTTCATTCTCTCATTCATAAAGTATTCACTGCCTCCTACAGAAAAAGGGCTGTAAGGTTACAGCCCTTTCACATGCTCTGCGATATGCCGGCTGTCAGCCCAGCTCGGACCAGTCGGTGATGGTGCCCAGGTAGATGTCCCGCACCTGCTCGGTGGTGAGATCGGCGATGGGGGAATCGTTGTTGACGATGATGGCGATGCCGTCTGTGGCGATCACAGTGTTCACCAGGCCGGCATCCAGCTCCTCCTGCTTCAGCTCGCGGGAGGCCATGCCGATGTCACACATTCCGCTGATGGCGTTGTTCATGCCGGTGGTGGAGTCCGAGGTCTGCAGCTCGATGGTCACGTTAGCATTGACGGCCTCATAGCCCTCCTTCAGTTTCTCCATCAGAGGGGCGATGGAGGAGGAACCGGAGATGGTCACAGAGCCGGAGGGATTGGTGCTGGTGAAAGCTTTCGTATCGGAGACGGGGATATAACCCTTTTCCTCCACAATGGCCTGGCCCTCCGTGCTCATGATGTAGTTCATGAAGTCCTGGGCAGCCTCGTTTGTCAGCTCGCCTTTGGTGGCCACGTTGAAGGGACGGGACACTGTGTAGCTGCCGCTCTCAATGTTCTCGGCAGTGGGCTCGGCGCCGTCAATGGCCACGCCCTTCACCGTTTCGTCCAGAGAGCCCAGGGAGATGTAGCCGATCGCGCCGGTGTTGCCCGCCACGGACTGAATCACAACCTCGGTGGAGTTGGAGATCTCAGCGGAGGTGGTGGTCATGTCGATATCCTCGTCATTCACAACACCGATCAATTCCACAAAAGCGGAACGGGTGCCGGAGCCGTCCTCACGAGAGATGACGGTGATGGGACCGGAAGCAGAAGCACTGCCTGCCTCCGCCTTGGAGGAGGATTCCTCAGAAGCGGAGCTTTCCGAACCATAAGCCGCCTCGCTGGAGGAGGAGCTTTCGCCGCCGCAGCCAGCCAGCATAGAAGCGCACAGCGTCAGTGCCAACATTGTGGAAAGAATTTTTTTCATGGTAAGTACCTTCCTTTTGGAGTTTTCTCTTGTCCTTTTTCTCAACCTTTCGCCATACATGATAATCAGCCAATGTAAAGTGCGTCAGAGAGGTTTTGTAAAATCTGTGTAAAGCGCAGAAACCTCTCCTAAATGGGCAGAAACCGGCCATATGATTGACAAGATATTGGGAAAAGAGTATGATAATTTTGTGCTTTCGCCGGAGTAACCGGCAGCATCTTTTTGAGAAAGGAACCCTGTTTTATGAAATTATCCCGTCTTTTAGCGGCTCTCTCTCTGCCTGAGAGCTGCGGCGATTTGGAAATCACAGATATTGTTTACGATTCCCGCAAGACCTGCCCGGGATGCGCCTTTGTGTGTATGCGGGGCGCCAACTCCGACGGCCACCGGTACGCTGCCGCTGCCGCCGCTGCCGGAGCTGCTGTGATCTTCGCCGAGGAGCCTGTGGACGCCCCCGGCGCCCAGGTCATCCTGGTGGAGGACACCCGCAAAGCTCTGGCCCTTTTGAGCGCAGCCTTCTTTGGCAACCCCGCCCAGGGGGATATCACCGTCATCGGCGTCACAGGCACCAAGGGCAAAACCACCACCGCCTATATGATCCACTCCATCTTGGAGAGCGCCGGTTACAAATGCGGCGTCATCGGCACCATCGGCGTGCTCATCGGCCAGGAGCTGATCCCCACTGACAACACCACGCCCATGAGCTACGATGTCCAGAAGTACCTGCGGCAAATGGCCGACCAGGGCTGCAAATACTGCGTCATGGAGGCCTCCTCCATCGGCCTGAAGGACCTGCGGGTCTACGGCTTCCCCTTTGCAGTGGGGGTGTTCACCAACTTCTCCGAGGACCACATCGGCGGCGTGGAGCACAAGGATATGCAGGAGTACTTGGAGAGCAAAGCAAAGCTGTTCTCCATGTGCCGGGTGGGCGTCCTCAATGCCGACGACCCCAGCCTGGAGGGCATCCTGCAAGGCCACACCTGTGAGGTGAAAACCTACGGCTTTGACCATCCCGCAGACCTGCGGGGCGCCGGCTGCCGCCATTTGAACCGTCCCGGCTTTTTGGGCATTGCCTTTGAGGTGTCCGGGGAGGAGAGCTTCACCGCCGAGGTGGACATTCCCGGCCGGTTCAACGCCTACAACGCTCTGGCTGCCATGGGCGCCTGCCATGAGCTGGGCATCTCTGCGGAGGCCATGAAGCAGGGCCTCTCCACTGTGAAGGTCAAGGGCCGGGTGGAGCCTGTGCCCGTTCCCGGCAACTACACCCTGCTGCTGGATTACGCCCACAACGCAGTGAGCATGGAGAACATCCTGACCACCCTGCGGGAATATGAACCCAAACGGCTGATCTGCCTGTTCGGCGCGGGGGGCAACCGGCCCAAGGTGCGCCGGTACGAGATGGGCGAGGTCAGCGGCAAGCTGGCGGACCTCTCCGTGATCACCGCAGACAACTCCCGTTTTGAGGATGTGCTGGACATCATCGCGGACATCAAGACCGGCATGGCCAAAACGGACGGCAAATTCATCGAGATCCCCGACCGCCGGGAGGCCATCCGCTGGTGCCTGGACCATGCTCAGGATGGGGACATCATTGTCCTGGCAGGCAAGGGCCACGAGGACTATCAGGAGATCCAGGGCAAAAAGCACCCCTTTGACGAGCGGGTGGTCATCCGGGAGCTGCTGGAGGAAATGGAGAAAACTCGCTAAGAAAATAGCGCGAGTGACTTGCGGGGAGCCTTTAACGTTCGTATGGAGGGCTTTACTATAATGAAACATGAGGAACTTATTTCCCAAGTTCTCTCCACATTGCGTAAGATGAATAGATGCTTGGAGGATGGACCAACCACTATATTAGTAGCTAATGGACGGCGGGCGATTCCAGTACGGGTTGTTAGGGCCGGGAACTGCTTAAAAATTTCAACAGGAAAAGTGTTGAAACGTACAACGGAAATACCTTTGGGGAATTTGTGCGAAACAAGCTAGCTGGGACCGTTTCATGGATAACAATATAGATTATTAGAGAAAGGAACGTGCAACCATGGAGAAAAATATCACCTTGGAACAGCTGGAAGCCTATGAAAAGGCCTTTGACGCTGACCGGGCCAATCAGGTGGCCATGCGGGCCGCGACCTCCTGCGGCGTGGTGAAGGCCGCCACCAATCCGGAAGTTTACCGCAAGGACCGCCATCTGTTCTCAGTCTCTTTGGAACAGGGGAAAATCACCAACCAAAAGCAGAGCGGCCGCTGCTGGATGTTCGCCGCACTGAACACCATGCGCTTCGCCGTGATGAAGAAGCTGAACCTGGACAGCTTTGAGCTGTCCCAGAACTACACTCTGTTCTATGACAAGCTGGAAAAAGCCAACTACTTCTTAGAAAGCATCCTGGACACTTTGGAGGAGCCCACCAATGGGCGGGTCATTGCCCATCTGCTCATGGCGCCGCTGAACGACGGCGGTCAGTGGGATATGTTCTGCAGCCTGATGGAGAAATACGGCGTGGTCCCCAAGGACGCCATGCCGGAAACCGCCTGCTCCTCCTCCACTCGGGAGATCACAGGCTATATGACCTGCAAGCTGCGGGAGTACGCCTGCACCCTGCGCACCGCTCATCAGAACGGCCAGGGCCTGGAGCAGCTTCGGGCGCAGAAGGAAGCCATGATGGCCACCATTTACACCATGCTGTGCGTGGCCCTGGGCAAGCCTCCCAAGACCTTTACTCTGGAGGCGCGCGCCAAAGATAAGAAATTCATCCGGGAGGAGAACCTCACCGGCAAGGCGTTCTTCCAGAAGTACATCGGCTGGGATCTGTCCCAGTATGTCAGCCTGATCAACGCCCCCACCGCCGACAAGCCCTACCACAGGACCTACACCGTCAAGCTGCTGGGCAATGTGATGGAGGGCCGCCCGGTGAAATACCTGAACCTGCCGGTGGAGGATCTGAAAAAAGCCGCCATCGCCCAAATGCAGGACGGCCATCCCGTGTGGTTTGGCTGCGATGTGGGCCAATGCTCCCTGCGGGAGGGCGGCGTCATGGATCTGGAAGCCATCCAGGCCGGGGAGCTCTTCGGCACGGATTTCCCCATGGACAAAGCGCAGCGTCTGGACTACGGCGAGAGCCTG
Source organism: uncultured Acutalibacter sp. (assembly GCA_963559705.1). Classification (GTDB taxonomy): domain Bacteria; phylum Bacillota; class Clostridia; order Oscillospirales; family Acutalibacteraceae; genus Acutalibacter. The sequence goes on along the minus strand of CAUWLU010000023.1, from coordinate 24,293 downwards.
ATGACCCATGCCATGGTGTTCCAGGGTGTGGATCTTGACGACAACGGCCGGCCCCTGCGCTGGAGGGTGGAAAACAGCTGGGGCAAGGATGCCGGCGTGGACGGCTATTATGTGATGAGCGACGACTGGTTCTCTGAGTACACCTACCAGGTGGTGGTCAACAAGAAATACCTCACCCCGGAGCAGGTGCAGGAGTACGACCAGGAGCCCATCGCTTTGGAGCCTTGGGACCCCATGGGTTCCCTGGCTTAAGGAAACGGAAACCAACTTACAGGGGTAACTTATGCGATTGAAATTATCCGACATTGTAAAAGCTGCCGGCGGGAAGCTCCTCTGCGGGGATGCGGACACTGTGATCACTTCCTTTTTCACCGACAGCCGCCAGGCCGAAGCCGGAGCCATGTTCGTGCCCATCCGGGGCGAGCGGACCGACGGCCACAACTATATCTCCTCCGCTTTGGAGGCCGGAGCTTCCGCCTCCTTCACCGACCATCCCCTCCCCCCGGAGACCGCCGGGGACAAAGCCCTGGTCCTGGTGAAGGACTGCCGGGAGGCGCTGCAGAAGGCCGCTGCCTGGTACCGGGAGCAATTCCAGATCCCCGTGGTGGGCATCACGGGCAGCGTGGGCAAAACCACCGCCAAGGAGATGGTGGCCCAAGCGCTCTCGGCCAAGTTCCGGGTGCTGAAAACCGCCGGGAATCAAAACAGCCAAGTGGGCGTGCCCATCACGGTGTGCGGCCTGAAGAAGGATCACACTGCCGCCGTGGTGGAAATGGGCGTCAGCATGCCGGGAGAGATGGGCCGCATCGCCGCAGTGGTAAAGCCCACCTGCGCGGTGATGACCAACATCGGCGTGTCCCACCTGGAGTTTATGCGGACCCGTGAGAACATCCTCAAGGAAAAGTCCCGCATTGCGGACTATCTGCCGGAGGAGGGCTTCCTCTTTGTCAACGGCGACGATGACCTGCTGCCCACCCTCAAGGAGCGGCTGGGGAGCAAGGTGGTCACCTTTGGCCTGGGCCCCCACTGCGACTGGCGGGCCTATGACCTGAAAGAGGCCGACAAGGGAACCTTCTTCACCTGCCAATCCCCCACCGGCGAGCGCACAGAGCTGTTTGTCCCCGCAGCCGGAGAGCACAACGTCCGCAATGCCTTGGCGTCCATGGCTGCGGCCAGGAGCTTGGGGGTCCCGGCAGCGGACGCAGCCCGGGCCATTTCGGCCTACAAGGCTCCGGCCATGCGCCAGCAGGTGCTGGAGGCCAACGGGCTGCTCATTATTGACGACAGCTACAACGCCAGCCCCGATTCCGTGCGCAGCGCTTTGGAGGTGCTTTCCACCCGAAAGGTGCCAGGCAAGCGGGTGGCTGTGCTGGCCGATATGCTGGAGCTGGGCGAGCTGTCCCAGCAGGGCCACTGGGACAGCGGCGAATACGCCCGCCAAAAGGGCGTGGATCTGCTGGTGGCTGTGGGGCCTCTGTCCAAGGACACGGCAGAGGGATTTGGCCCCGGCGCCCAGTGGTTTGCCTCCAATGAGGAGGCCATCGCCTTTTTGCAGAGCCAGCTGAATCCCGGAGATGCCGTTCTGGTAAAGGGCTCCCGGGGGATGCGGGTGGACCGCATTGTACAGGCGCTGGCCCAAACGGAAGCATCGCAAGGAGCTCCCGCCTTTTAAGCAATCCGTGAAAAACACACTCTAAAAAATCCCCAAGGGGAAGCCTATCAGCAATCATTGAGAAGGAGGCCCATTTATGGACATCACGATGCTCCCTCAGGAGCTGCAAGATCAAATCCCCCAGGAGTTTCTGGACCAACTGGCTCAGGAGACTCAGAAGCCTGTCTTTGGCGAGAAAACCTGCGAGGAGCACCTGCCCGCTCTGTGCCGTCAGGCTGCGGCAGAGGGCGCTGTTCTGCTGAAAAACGACAACAACGTCCTGCCATTGCAGTCCGGGGAGCCTGTGGCCGTCTTTGGCCGGGTACAGCTGGACTGGTTCTATGTGGGCTATGGCTCCGGCGGCGACGTGAACCCGCCCTATCAGGTCAACCTCATGGAGGGCCTGCAAAGCGCCGGCGTCCCCGTGGACCGGGAGCTGGCCGAGACCTATGCCGCCTGGTGCGGAGAGAACAGACCCTATATGGGCTTCTGGGGACATTGGCCCCGGTACTTTGACGAGATGCCCTTGACGGACGATCAGGTGAAATCCGCCGCAGCCCACTGCAGGACCGCCCTGGTGGTCCTTGGCCGGGCGGCTGGCGAAGCTCGGGAAAACGCCCTGGAGCCCGGCAGCTATTACCTCACCGAGGACGAGAAAAAGCTTCTGTCCCAGGTGAGCGCCGCTTTTGAGAGGATTGCCGTGCTCATCGACGCAGGCAGCATCCTGGATTTGAGCTGGCTGAACGACTATCCCATCAGCAGCGCATTGTTTGTCTGGCAGGGCGGCATGGAGAGCGGCAACGCTGTGGCGGACCTGCTCACCGGGAAGGTCACCCCCTCCGGCAAGCTCAGCGACACCGTGGCCCTCCGCTATGAGGACTACCCCAGCCAGAACTTCCTGGGGGAGGATGTCAACCAGTATACCGAGGACATCTATGTGGGCTACCGCTATTTTGAAACCTTCCAGAAGGACGCGGTGCAGTTCCCCTTCGGCTTCGGCCTGTCCTACACCACCTTTGCGCTGGAGGATGTGCAGGTAAAGGCCCTGGGCGATACGGTCCGTGTGAAGGTCACGGTGAAGAACACCGGCTCCTGCGACGGCAAAGAGGTGGCTCAGGTGTATGCCTGCGCTCCCCAGGGGAGTCTGGGCAAGGCCAGCCGGGTGCTGTGCGCCTTCCAAAAGACAAAGCTCCTCCATCCCGGCCAGTCCCAGGCCCTGACCATCACCTTCCCCGTGACCAACATGGCCAGCTTCGATGACTCCGGCGCCACCGGCCACAAGAACGCCTGGGTGCTGGAACCCGGTGATTACGGCATCTTTGTGGGCACGGACGTGCGTTCCGCTCAGCAGGCGGGCAGCGTCAGCCTGCCCCAGCTCCGGGTGATTGCCCAACTTCAGGAGGTCTGCGCCCCTGTGGTCCCGTTTGACCGCCTGGTGAACCGGGACGGCGCAAAGGCCTGGGAGCCTGTGCCCCAGGCAGAGCGCTCTCTGAAGGAGCGGATTCTGGACAATCTGCCCGCCGAAATCCCCTGCACCGGGGACCGGGGCATCAAGCTGAGGGACGTGGAAGCCGGCCTGGCCTCTATGGAGGACTTTGTGGCTCAGCTCAGCCCCGAGGAGCTGGAAGCCTTGACCCACGGCGATTTCATCATGGACAGCCCCCTGGGCACCAAGGGCAACGCTGCTGTCATGGGCGGCATCCTGGAAAGCCTGCGGGAGAAGGGCGTCCCGGCCATCACCACCACCGACGGCCCCTCCGGCATCCGGCTGCAGTACTATTGCTCCCTGCTGCCCTGCGGGACCTGCCTGGCCTGCACCTGGGAGCCCGCCCTGGTGGAAAGCCTCTATCAGGCCCACGGCCGTGAGATGGTCCAGAAGGGCAGCGACGTGCTGCTGGGACCCGGCATGAACATCCACCGCAACCCCCTGTGCGGCCGGAACTTCGAATACTTCTCCGAGGACCCCCTGCTCACCGGCAAGACTGCCGGAGCCATGGTCCGGGGTATTCAAAAAAACGGCGTGGCCGCCTGCCCCAAGCACTTTGCCTGCAACAATCAGGAGACCAATCGGGAGTACAACGACTCTCAGGTGTCCCAGCGGGCCTTGCGGGAGCTCTATCTCAAGAGCTTTGAAATCTGCGTCAAGGAGGCCGCTCCTCAGCACATCATGACCAGCTACAACAAGATCAACGGGGTGTGGAGCCATTACAACTATGACCTTTGCACCACGGTACTCCGGGGCGAATGGAACTACGGCGGCTCTGTGATGACCGACTGGTGGGAGCGCCCCAGCGAAGACCCGGATTTCCCGGAGCTGTGGGACAGCGCCTATCGCGTCCGCGCCCAGGTGGACGTGCTGATGCCCGGCGGTGCAGACCGGGCTGGCACCCCGGACCCCGCTGTGCTGGAATCCTACCGCAAGGGCGGCCTGACCCTGGCCGAGCTTCAGAGAGGCGCCAAGAACGTGCTGGGAACCATCCTGGGCAGCGCTGCTCTGGCAAAGCTGGACTGAGGGGGGCGCTCTATGAAGACCTTGCTGCTCACCGGGTTTGAGCCCTTTGGGGACCAGCCGGTGAACCCCTCCTGGGAGGCAGTGGCCGCTCTGCCGGAGCAAATCAGCTCCTGGAAGGTGGAAAAGCTCTGCCTTCCTGTGACCTACGGTCAAGCGGCCCAGCTGTGCATTGCCCGAGCGGAGGAGCTCTCTGCCCAAGGGGTGATCGCTGTGGGCCAGGCTGGAGGACGGGATGCACTCACCCCGGAAGTCATTGCCGTCAACCTGCAGGAATCCGCCATTCCCGACAACGCGGGAGTGCATCCCCAGGGGGAGCCTGTGGTCCCCGGCGGGGAGGACGGCCTGTTCTCCACCCTGCCCATCCGAGCCATGGTGGCCGCAGCCAATGCCCAGGGCGTTCCGGCGAAGCTGTCCTATTCGGCGGGAGCTTACGTGTGCAACGACCTGTTCTATCACCTGGTCCGCCGCTTTCGCGGGACGGACACCCAAGCGGGCTTTCTCCATGTGCCCTTCCTGCCGGACCAAGCCAAGGAGGGTCAAGCCAGTATGCCCCTGAAAGACATCTGCCGGGGCATCACCGCCATGATCGAGGCAATGGAATAAACATGATACAAAAAGAGGCTGCTGCAATACGCAACAGCCTCTTTTTTATGCGATTATTAGCCCAGTCTGCCCTTAAAGTCCTCATAGCCAAAGGATTTCACCAGCTCCACCCGGCCGTCCTCCCGGCGCAGAGCAATGTCCGGCAGGGGCATGCCGTTGAAGGTGTTGGTCTTTACCATGGTGTACAGCGCCATGTCCTCCAAAACGATCCGGCTGCCCTCCGTCAGCGGCTGGTCAAAGGAATAGTCGCCGATCACGTCACCGGCCAGGCAGGTGGGACCTGCCAGACGGTAGGTGTGAGCCTTCTCCCCAGCCTTGCCGGAATCCTTCACCGGGGGCCGGTAGGGCATCTCCAGCACGTCGGGCATGTGGCAGGCGGCCGAGGCATCCAGAATGGCGATATCCATGCCGTTGTGGATCACCTCCAGCACGGTGGACACCAGGAAGCCTGCGTTTAAGACCACGGCCTCCCCCGGCTCCAAATAGACCTCCACGCCGTACTGTTCCCGGAAATGCTTCACCACCCGGATCAGCCGGGGGATATCGTAGTCCTCACGAGTGATGTGGTGGCCGCCCCCCAGGTTCAGCCATTTCATGCCGGGCAGGAACTCCCCGAACTTTTCCTCAAAGGCGGCGGCAGTGGTCTCCAAGTCATCAGAGTTCTGCTCACACAGGGTGTGAAAGTGCAGCCCGTCCAGCAGGGGCAGCAGGCTCTCGTCAAAATTCGCCCGAGTGGTGCCCAGCCGGGAGCCGGGGGCACAGGGGTCATAGATGGCGTGGCCCTCTTGGGTGGAGCATTCCGGGTTCACCCGCAGGCCCACCTGCTTGCCCGCGTCCTTGGCCCGCCGCCCAAACCGCCGCAGCTGATTGGGCGAGTTGAACACAAAGTGGTCAGCGCAGGTGAGCAGCTCCTCCCAGTCCCGCTCCGGATAGGCCGGGGAAAACACATGGACCTCCCCGGGGAACTCCTCCCGTCCCAAGCGGGCCTCATACAGGCCGCTGGCTGTGGTGCCGGAGAGATACCGGCTGATCAGCGGGTAGCAGGGAAACACGGAAAAGGCCTTTTGGGCCAGAAGGATCTTGCACCCGGCCTCCTCTGAGACACGGCGCAGCACCTCCAGATTCTTCTTCAGAAGCCCCTCATCCACCAGGAAATAGGGGGTGTGCAGCTGCGTCCCCATCAATCCACCAGGGCGGGGGAATCGTCAATCTGCCAGGGCAGGCCCCACTGATTCAGGGCGTCCATGTAGGGATCGGGATCAAACTCCTCCACAGTGTACACGCCGGGCTTTGTCCACTTGCCGGTGAGGAGCATCATGGCGCCCACCATGGCGGGCACACCGGTGGTGTAGGAGATGGCCTGAGAGCCCACTTCCTTGTAGCACTCCTGATGATCGCACACATTGTAGATGTAGGCGGTCTTTTCCTTGCCGTCCTTTTTGCCGGTGAAGATGCAGCCGATGTTGGTCTTGCCCTTGGTGCGGGGACCCAGGGTGGCAGGGTCGGGCAGAAGGGCCTTCAGGAACTGGATGGGAACAATCTCATGGCCCTCAAACTCCACAGGCTCTGTGGAGAGCATACCCACGTTCTCCAGGCAGTTCATGTGGGTCAGGTAGCTCTGGCCAAAGGTCATGAAGAAGCGAATCCGCTTGACGCCGGGGATGTTCTTGGCCAGGGACTCGATCTCCTCGTGGTGCAGGAGGTACATATCCTTCTGGCCCACCTCCTTGAAGTTGTACTCCCGCTTGATGGACATGGGGGGGATCTCCACCCAATGGCCGTTTTCCCAGTAGGAGCCGGGAGCGGACACCTCACGCAGGTTGATCTCCGGATTGAAGTTGGTGGCAAAGGGATAGCCGTGATCGCCGCCGTTGCAGTCCAGGATATCGATGGTGTCGATCTCATCGAACAGATGCTTCTGCGCATAAGCGCAATAGGCCTGGGTGACGCCGGGGTCAAAGCCGGTGCCCAGCAGCGCGGTCAGACCGGCCTTTTCGAACTTCTCCTTGTAAGCCCACTGCCAGGTGTAGTCAAAGTAAGCGGAGAAGCCCTCTTCCTTGCAGCGCTTGTCATAGACCTCACGCCAGGCGGGGTCGGTGATGTCCTCGGGCTCATAGTTGGCGGTATCCAGATAGTTGACGCCGCACTCCAGGCAGGCGTCCATAATGGCCAGATCCTGGTAGGGCAGGGCAATGTTCATCACCAGGTCAGGCTTGTACTCCCGGATGAGAGCGGCCACTTGATCGGCGTGGTCGGCGTCCACCTGGGCGGTGGTGATCTTGGTGGCGGTTTTGCCCTCCAAATCAGCCTTCAGGGCATCGCATTTGGACTTAGTACGGGAAGCGATGCAGATTTCGGTAAAGACGTCACTGCACTGGCAGCACTTGCGGATGGCCACATCGGCCACGCCGCCGCAGCCGATGATTAACACTCTGCTCATGAAAAACACTCCTTTATGATGTGATAACTGGGTCACGCGAAGCGCGAAAAAGTTTTGGTCAAGCTTTTTCAAAAGCTTGCAGAGCGCGAGACAGCGTCTCGCGACCTTAAACGGCGCAGCCGGTGGAGAAAGGGAGCTCATGCAGCGCACCAGCCGCAGGCTGTAGCTGCATGAGCGGCTGGTTCCTCCGAAACCAGGTAAGCTGTGCTGTTCTAAGCACTGCCCTGAGAAACCAGCCGCTCGGCTCGGCTACAGCGCTTCGCGCTGATGCGCCGTCCTCGCTACATTTCTTTTCCGGCTGCGCCGGTTTTAGGTCGCGCCTTTTTGAAAAAAGGCGCCCCAAAAACTTTTTCGCTGCTTCGCGGTTTCTTTATTTCAATGCCAACAGCATTTCTCTGACAATTTTACACGCTGCCATGGTACTCACGCCGCTCTGGTCACAGGGAGGGCTCAGTTCATTGACGTCGCAGGCGATGACATTGGCCTTTTCACACACCAGGGTCACCGCTTTCCGCAGCGTATCAAAGCTGACGCCGCCGGGTTCCGGGGTGCCGGTGCCTGGGAACACGCTGGGGTCCAGCACATCCAAATCCAGGGTGAAGTACAGGGGCGCATCCCCCAGCCGGTCCAGGGTCTCCTCCAAGCCGTCCAGGTCAAATTTATGGGTAAAGACATGGTCCTTTCCCCAGCGCCACTCCTCACAGTCCCCGGAGCGGATGCCGAACTGATAGATTTTCCCGTCGCCGGTCAATTCCCAGCACCGCCGCAGCACGCAGGCATGGGAGAGCTTTACGCCCAAATAGTCGTCCCGCAGGTCGGCATGGGCGTCAAAATGGAGGATGCTCACCTCCGGGCAGCGCTGATGCACTGCTCGAAAAGCCCCCAGGGTCACCAGATGCTCGCCGCCCAGCAGGAAGGGCCGCTTGCCAGCGTCCAGGATGGCTGCCGCCCGCTCCTCAATCTGCTGGAGGGACAGGGAGGCGTCTCCCAGGGGCAGCTCGATATCGCCGCTGTCAAAGACTGCGATATCCTCCAAGTCCTTGTCCTGATAGGGGCTGTAGCTCTCGATGCCGTAGGATTCCCGGCGGATGGCAGAGCTGCCAAACCGGGAGCCGGGCCGGTAAGAGGTGGTGGAGTCAAAGGGCGCGCCGAACAGCACGGTGTTGGCCTCTTCAAACTCGTTGTCGCAGCAGAGAAAGGTTTCGATATTTTTATTCAACATGTTTCAGCAGCTCCTCCACGTAGGCGGGAATATAGAACGCGCCCTTATGCAGGGTGGTGGTGTAATAGCGGCAGGGGATCTCCCGCAGATTCCACCTGGTCTCATTCAAATCCTTCAAGGGATGATACTTCTTAGAGGCAAACCCAAACAGCCAATGGCCCGAGGGATAGGTGGGGATGTGGGCCTGGTACACCTTGCTGATGGGGAAGCTCTCCACAATGTTTTTGTGAGCCCGCTGGCAGGCCGCCGCGTCCTCGGGATAGAAGGGGCTCTCGTGCTGGTTGATGAGGATGCCGTCCTCCTTCAAGGCCTTGTAGCAGTTGCCGTAGAATTCCCGTGTAAACAACCCCTCGCCCGGACCAAAGGGATCGGTGGAATCCACAATAATCAGGTCGTACTCGTCCTCTCGAGAGCGGATGTACTTCAGCCCGTCCTCATAGTGGATGTTCACCCGGGGATCGTCCAGACGGCAGGCGGTTTTGGGCAGGTACCTCTTGCACACCTCCACCACCAGGGGGTCGATCTCCACCATGTCGATGTGGTCCAGATCCGCGTACTGAGTCAGCTCCCGAATCACGCCGCCGTCCCCAGCGCCGATGACCAGGACCTTTTTCACCCGGGGATGCACCGCCATGGGCACATGAGCAATCATCTCGTGATAGATGAACTCATCCTTCTCGGTCAGCATCATGTAGCCGTCCAGGGTCAAAAATCGCCCAAACTCCGGGGAGTCAAACACATCAATCCGCTGGAACTCGCTCTTTCCGCTGTAAAGCTGCCGGTCCACCCGAATGGAAAATTTCACATGGGGCGTATGGTGCTCTGAAAACCAAAATTCCATTGCTTTAATACACTCCCTTCAACACGTTCAGCCGCCGGATGTCCGGGTCCTCCGGTCCGGTCATGCTGCAGCCCTTCTCCTTGGCGTACTGGATGTACTCCACGATCTTCTCCGTGATCCGCTCTCCCGGCGCCAAAATGGGGATTCCGGGCGGGTAGCACATGACGAACTCGCTGCACACATGGCCCGCAGATTCCGCCAAGGGCAGGCTGGTCTTTTCCGCATAGAAGGCGTCCTGGGGAGAGAGCACCACCTCCGGCTCGATATATTCCTGGCGCATCAGGCCGGCGGCATCGGGTCTGCCGAACCGGCGCCGCACCTCTGAGAGGGCGCTGACCAGCCGCTCCACCTCCCGGGATCTGTCCCCAATGGACAGATAGGCCAGGAAGTTGCCCAAATCGCCGAACTCAATCTGAATATCGTACTCGTCCCGCAAAAGATCGTAGACCTCAATGCCTGCCAGACCCACATTCAGGGTGTTGACCGAAAGCTTTGTCCGGTCAAAGTCAAACACGCTGTCCCCGTTTACGATCTCCTTGGAAAAGGCATAGTACCCGCCGATGCCATTGATCTCCTCCCGGGCGTAATCTGCCAGCTTTACCACCTGGGCAAAGGACTCCCTGCCCCGCAGGGCCAGGTTCCGCCGGGAGATATCCAGGCTGGAGAGCAACAGATAGGACCCGCTGGTGGTCTGGGTCAGATTGATGATCTGCCGCACATGACCCTCCTGCATGGCGGGGCCGGTGAGCAGCAGCGAGCTCTGTGTCAGGCTGCCGCCGGACTTGTGCATGGACACCGCAGCCATATCCGCCCCAGCCTCCATAGCCGACATGGGCAGCTGGTCGCTGAAATAGAAATGTGTGCCGTGGGCCTCGTCCGCCAGGCACAGCATCCCGTGGTCGTGGGCCATTTTCACAATGGCCTTCAAATCCGAACAGATTCCGTAATAGGTGGGGTTGTTCACCAGCACCGCCTTGGCGTTGGGGTGCTTTTTGATAGCAGCCTCCACGTCCTCCCGGCGCATACCCAGGGGGATGCCCAACCGGTCGTCGCAGGCGGGGTCCACGTATACGGGCACCGCGCCGCAGAGCACCATGGCGCCCATGACGCTGCGGTGGACGTTCCGGGGCAGGATGATCTTCTCTCCCCGCTTGGCAACGGAAAGAATCATGGCCTGCACAGCCGAGGTGGTGCCCCCCACCATCAAAAAGGCGTGGGCAGCGCCAAAAGCCTGGGCAGCCAGCTCCTCGGCCTCCCGGATGACGGACACCGGATGGCAGAGGTTGTCCAGGGGCTTCATGGAGTTGACGTCCATGCGCACGCACTGTTCGCCCAACAGGGCCGCCAGCTCCGGATTGCCCCGGCCCCGCTTGTGGCCGGGAACGTCAAAGGGCACTACCCGCCGCCTCTCAAAATCCCGCAGCGCCTCATAGATCGGCGCGCGCTCCTGTGAAAGCATATCGCTCCCCCTTTTCAATAGATATTCCTGCCGCTGAAGATCTCGATCATTTCCCGGCGCAGGTTCTGCATGATCTCCAGCCGCACCCGAGGAGGCAGCTCATACACGTCGGTATTGAACAGGTAATTCTGCAGGTCGATGTCCTTGACCATCATCTTGGTGTGGAACAGATTGGCCTCGTACACATTGATGTCCACCGCGTCATAGCGGCGAAGGATCTCCGGGTCAATGTAGTGCTGGATGGAGACCACCTCGTGGTCCAAAAAGAGCTTTTTGCCATCCAGATCCCGGGTGAACCCCCGCACCCGGTAATCCATGGTGATGATGTCCGAGTCAAAGGAGCCGATGAGGTAATCCAGCGTGGACAGAGGGGTGATCTCCCCGCAGGTGGCCACGTCGATGTCCACCCGGAAGGTGGCAAGGCAGGTCTCCGGGTGATATTCCGGATAGGTGTGCACGGTCACATGGCTTTTGTCCAAGTGGCCCAGCACCGTATCCCCCGCCGGGGTCATGGAGCCTTCGGCAATGAGGATCGTCACCGAGGCGCCCTGGGGATCGTAATCCTGCCGGGCGATGTTCAGCACCTTGGCGCCAATCCTCTCCGTCAGAGAGGTGAGGATATTCGTCAGACGCTCGGAGTTGTACTGTTCGTCAATGTAGGCGATATAATCCCTCTGCTCCCGAGGGGTCTTGGCATAACACACATCGTAAATGTTGAAGCTTAGCGCCTTTGTCAAATTGTTGAATCCATAGAGCCTTAATTTCTCTCCCATACCCCGTCCCTCTTTTCCAAAACAAAATAAAAAGCGGTGCGCATCAAAGCGCACCGCCTGTAAAAACGAATCCGTAAGGACAACCGGCCTTTCTTAAGGCGCTTTCCCGCGCCCGCTGCGGCAGGCCGCCCCCCAAGGGAACTCCGCTGGTCTCCAGTGCAAATACTCACTTTTACCATTGACCTTTTACAAGTTGATGCGCCGGATTCGTCAGCACGAAACCTGCGCTGGTTATAAAGTGACCAACTTATAAAATTGAGCTTTTAACTCAATCAACAACAACAAAGTCCGCAGCACGCCCGGCAGCGAAACCATACCAGGGTAAGCCGCGCCATATTTGCATGGAGGCCCTTCGGCCTCTGTCCCATGACTGGATAAAAGTATACCTGGAATCCACTGGCTTGTCAAGACAGGAGGCACGGTTTTTTGACAGTCTTCCCCCTCAGCGGTGGTACAATTTTTTGGACTGATACTGCGGCTCGCAGGTGAGGTTGACCCCCAACCTCCGGAAGGTGTCCTCGTCCACATGGGAGAGGATCACTGTGGAGTGGGCCTCGCAGCCCCGCAGCTTGGGGAGCTGCTCCATGGCCAGCTCCGCGGTGGGATTTGTGGCCGCGCAGATGGACAGGGCAATGAGGATCTCATCCGTGTGCAGTCTGGGATTCCGGCTGCCCAGCTGGCTGGTTTTCAATCTCTGGATGGGCTCAATGGCAATGGGAGAGATCAGGTGGATCTCCTTGGAGATACCCCCCAGGGCCTTCAGGGCGTTGAGCAGCGCCGCCGAGCTGGCCCCCAAAAGTGCCGAAGTCTTTCCCGTAACCACCTGGCCGTCCGGCAGACAGATGGCCGCTGCGGGCAGTCCGGTCTCCTCAGCCTGCTGCAGCGCCGGGGCGATCACCGCCCGGTCCGCCGGAGAGACGCCTGCCTTGTTCATCAGCAGCTCCACCTTGTACACCTCGTCCCCGGCCGATGTCCCCTGGCGCTGGTCGCACAGGGCGCCGTAGTACCTCCGGATGATCTCCTGACAGGCAGCCTCACGGCAAATCTGATCGTCCACAATGGAAAAGCCCGCCATATTCACCCCCATATCCGTAGGGGACTTGTAGGGCGACTGGCCGGCGATCTTCTCCAGTATGGCGTTGAGCACCGGGAACACTTCCACGTCTCGGTTGTAGTTGACAGCGGTTTCTCCGTAGGCCTCCAGGTGGAAGGGATCGATCATATTCACATCATCCAGGTCCGCTGTGGCAGCCTCATAGGCCAGGTTCACCGGATGGTTCAGGGGCAGGTTCCAGATGGGGAAGGTCTCAAACTTGGCGTAACCCGCCTTTACACCCCGCTTGTTTTCGTGATACAGCTGAGAGAGGCAGGTAGCCATCTTGCCGCTGCCGGGCCCCGGAGCCGTGACCACCACCAGAGAGCGGGAGGTCTCTACATATTCGTTTTTCCCAAAGCCCTCATCGCTGACGATCAGCGGCAGATTCGAGGGATAGCCCGAAATGGTGTAATGCCGGAACACCCGCACCCCCAGGGCCTCCAGGCGCTTCTGGAAGGCCTCGGCGGCGGGCTGGGCGTTGTACTGGGTCAGCACCACGCTGCCCACATACAGCCCGATGCCCCGGAAGGCATCAATCAGCCGCAGCACATCCATATCGTAGGTGATGCCCAAATCCCCGCGGACCTTGTTTTTTTCAATGTCCCCGGCGCTGATGACAATGACGATCTCTGCCTGGTCCTTCATCTGAAGCAGCATCTTCACCTTGCTGTCCGGCAAAAAACCCGGCAGCACACGGGAGGCGTGATAGTCGTCAAACAGCTTGCCCCCAAACTCCAAGTAGAGCTTTCCGCCGAACAGTTCGATGCGCTCCCGGATTTTCTCCGATTGCAGACGCAAGTATTTATCATTGTCAAATCCCATGTTCTCCATGCCGTCTCCCCCTCTGATCGGATTGCCTCGTTTCGTTATATTGAGCTTATTATAGCAGGTTCTCCCCCTCAGAACAAGTGCGCCGCTCAAATTCCATCCAACCCAATCCCATCAGCGCATCCGATTTCCCGTCACACCCCGCAAGCCGCAGCCAACGCTTGGAGCCCTCCCCTGGGCGGCGGGAAAAAATCCCGCAAAAACGCAAAAAAGCAGATGCAAATTCCTCTGTGGTGTGCTAAAATGTACGTACCAATTCGAGTAGGGGAGGTTTCTTCGCAATGAACAAAACCGAAATCAAGGAGGCCCTGCGGCAGGGCCGGACTGTTTTGGGGCTGGAGCTGGGCTCCACCCGCATCAAGGCAGTGCTCATCGGGCCGGACTTCGCCCCCATCGCCAGCGGCGCCTTCGACTGGGAAAACCAGCGGATCAACGGGGTGTGGAGCTACCCCATGGACCTGGCCTGGCAGGGGGTCCAGGCGGCCTACGCCGGGATGAAGGCCCAGGTGGAAGCCGAATACGGCGAAACGCTGCACCGGCTGGGTGGGCTGGGCTTCTCGGCCATGATGCACGGCTATCTGCCCTTTGACAAGGAGGGCAATCAGCTCTGCGAGTTCCGCACCTGGCGCAACACTATCACCGAGCAGGAAGCTGCACAGCTGACAGAGCTTTTCGGCTTCAACATCCCTCAGCGGTGGAGCATCGCCCACCTGTACCGGGCCATCCGCCAAAAGGAGGCCCATGTGCCCCAGATCGGCACGCTGACCACCCTGGCAGGATACATCCACTGGAAGCTCACCGGCCGCAGCGTGCTGGGCGTGGGCGAGGCCTCCGGCGTGTTCCCCATCGACAGCGCTGCCGCTGGCTATGACACCGCTCTGGTGGAGAAATTCGACAAGCTGGTGGAGGGCGAGCATCTGCCCTGGAAGCTGCTGGACATCCTGCCCCAGGTGGTTCCCGCCGGGGGCGACGCGGGCAATCTCACGCCGGAGGGCGCCCTGCTGCTGGACCCCTCCGGGGATCTGGAGCCCGGAGCTCCCATCTGCGCTCCCGAGGGCGACGCAGGCACCGGCATGGTAGCCACCAACTCTGTGGGCGCCCGCACGGGCAATGTGTCCGCAGGCACCTCTATGTTCGCCATGATCGTGCTGGAAAAGCCCCTCTCTCAGGTGTACCCGGAGATCGACATGGTGGCCACTCCCGATGGACTGCCGGTAGCCATGGTCCATGTGAACACCTGCACCTCGGACCTGGACGCCTGGGTGAAGCTCTTCGGCCAAGTGCTGGAAGCCGCCGGAGCCAAGGTGTCCAAGCCCCAGCTCTATGATATGCTGTACTTTAAGGCTCTGGAGGGGGACCCCGACTGCGGCGGGCTTATCAGCTACAACTGCTACGCCGGAGAGCCCGTCACCGGCCTGGAGGAGGGCCGTCCCCTGCTGGTCCGCCGTCCCGAGGACAAGCTGACCCTGCCGAACTTCGCCCGGGCCCAGCTGTACGCCGCCATGGCAACTTTGCAGATCGGCATGGAGATCCTGTGGAAGGAGCAAGTCCAGGTGGAAAAGCTCTACGGCCACGGAGGCCTGTTCAAAACCAAGGGCGTGGGCCAGAAGCTGCTGGCAGGAGCCCTGGGCGTGCCGGTGGCTGTGATGGAGACCGCCGGGGAGGGCGGCCCCTGGGGCATGGCTCTGCTGGCCGCTTACCGGAAGGAGCATCAGAACGGGGAGAGCCTGGCTCAGTTCCTGGAGCAGCGGGTCTTTGCCGGGGCCTCTGGGGACTGCGTGGAGCCTGACCCCGCCGACCGGGAGGGATTTGCCCAGTATATCCAGCGATACCGGGCAGGTCTGGCTGTGGAAAAAGCAGCGGGAACCGCATTGAAGTAATGCAATAAAGCAAAAAGTTTTTCGGGCGCATTTTTTCAAAAAGGCGCGACCTTAAAAAACCGGCGCAGCCGGAAAGAGAATGCAGGGGCGAAAGCCGCATGGCGCGCAGCGCATAGGCGCACGCCCCGACCTGTCAGCACTCAGCTTCCCAAAGGCGGCTGGTGTGGACCGTCCGTTTGGCCCGGCTACAGCGCGATGCGCTGGTGCGCCGGGCCTCACTGCATTCCCTTTTCCGGCTGTGCCGGTTTCGGTCGCAGGGGCTTTGCCCCCGCACCCCTACGGCCTTTGAAAAGGCCGGCGAAACTTTTGCGTTTTCTACGGGTTTATGCTATGATGAAAGCCATCTTTTCACAAGGAGGCTTTTCCATGAACGAGAAGGAAGTGGCGGAGATCCGCCGGAGGTTCCGGCCGGAAAAGAGCGCCGTCACCCATGTGCGCGGGTGCTACGTCAGCCAGGAGGGCGCTGTGGTATCCCAATTCGACCAATCCCTGACGCTGATGCCCCAGGAGGAAGGGGAAAATCTCCTCGCCCTGCTGCGAAAGACCCTTTCCGGCGGCCTGGGAAGAAATTTGATAAACCTGAGCTTTTCCACCTCCCAAGTGGTGAATGGCCCGGAACACAAGCTCCTCATGACTCTGCGGGATTCCAAGCTGCAGGACCAGGAAGCCTTGGAGTCCTTCTTCCAAACAGTGGCCCAAAGCTTCCGTCTGCCGGACATGGGCTATTTGATCCTGCTGGCCCAGGATACCTACGACGTACCCTATCGCGGCAAGGACGGCGGCTCTCTGGAGGACGCCTCGGACACGGTGTACTCCTACATCCTGTGCGCCCTGTGTCCGGTGAAGGAAACAAAGCCCGTACTCAGCTACCGGGTGCCGGAAAACCTCTTCTGCAACCGGGAGGTGGATTGGACCATCGGCTCTCCGGAGGCAGGGTTTCTATTCCCAGCCTTTGACGACCGCTGCGCCAATCTGTACGAGACGCTCTTCTACACCAAAAGCACCCAGGACAGCCACCAAGCCCTGGCAGACGCCCTGTTCCGGCAGGAGCTTCCCCCTCCGGCGGACAGCCAGCGGGAGTCCTTCCAGGCGCTGCTGACAGAAACCCTTGGTGAGGATTGCAGCCTGGATGTGGTGCAGTCCGTCCAGGGGAATCTGGTGACCATGATGGCCCAGCACAAGGAGGACAAGGACCCGGAGCCCCTGGTGCTGTCCAAGGGCGGCATGGAGATGGTGCTCACGGCCTGCGGGGTGGAGGAGGAGCGGAGAGAAACCTTCTCCCAGCGGTTTGAGGAGGAGTTCGGCCCCAACGCCCGGCTCTCCCCCCAAAACCTGGTGGACAAGCGGAAGCTGGAGGTCCGCACCCCTGAGGTGAAGATCCAGCTGCCCCCGGAACGAGGGGATCTGGTGGAGACCAGGATCATCGACGGCGTGGGCTATATCCTCATCCGTGCCGAGGGCGGTGTGGAAGTCAACGGGGTGCCGGTCCACTTCTCTCAGGAGGAGTGAAGGTCCTTTTTCAGCAGCAGCCTTGTACCCTGATCCTCCAACAGCTCAAATCCCCGGCGCTGATAGAGCCGCCGGGCAGCCAGGTTGTCCCGCTCAACGTGTAAGTGGATCTCTCCCAGCCCCAGACGGGCGGCATACTCCTCTCCCAGGTCCAGCAGGCCGGAGCCTATCCCCCGGCCCCTGTAAGAGGCCGTGACGGAGAAGTCGTCCAGATAGAGAAATTCCGTGGGATTCTCTCTGTGGCTTTCCAAGGAGAGGAACCCCACCACCCGGCCCTGGCACTCCGCCACCAGGACCTTGTCCTCCCCGCCGGAGAAAAAGCGCTCCAACTGACCGGCGGGATAGCCCTCCACCTGCTCTTTTTTATAGATGGTCCGCAGCATCTCTTCAAACAGCCCGGCAATGGCCGGTGCATCCTGGGGCTCGCCCCAGCGCAGAACAGCTTCCATCGAAGAGACCTCCTTTTTCTATGGTTTTCCTCAGTATAAGAGGGATGCTCCCAGGTTGTCAAGGAGCGAATTGCAGAGGCCGCTCTGTTTCGTGGATTCTCCGAAGCGCCTCAAGGCAGCTCCACCGTCACTGGGATTCGGACCGTCCAGGTGCGGGAGGCTCCGAGGATGCTCTCCTGACAGGTGAGCAGCAAGGTCCCATCCACCGGACCCTTCAACCCGTAGGCAGCAAGGAACTCCTCCTCCGCGGGGTATTCCGGGCTGGACAGCGCAAAGGTCAGGGGCTCCGCTGTGGTGTACCTGTCCTTTTCCGGATAGGGAGCGCTGGGATCCGTGGAAACGGCCTCCCACTGTAAGGACTGGCTCTGGGCCAGGGGCAAGGTGACGCTCTGACCGCCGCTGCCGGTGAGGGTCAGCTCCCCAGTCCACTGGTAATAGTGCTGGGCCAAGGGATTGTCCAGCTCCATGTTTGTTTGGACAGCAGCCCCCATGGTCAGGGCGCCCTGGCCGTAAGAGGGGGACAGCTCCCCCGCACTGTACAGACCGGTCCCCGCTGCCGGAGCCTGGGTCTGCTCCGGCAGGGTGACGGAAAACTCCATCTCTGCGGGAAATACCACCGGCTTCTCCTCCCCGGCGGTGCTGTCCGTCATCTGCAGGAACAGGGTGCCGGTAAAGTCGCCCACCAGGTTCTCCTCCATCTGTGTGATGGGGTTCACCGGGACCGCGAGGATCGTTTCATAGCAGTCCCCTCCCTCCTTCCACTGGAACGGGGACGCCGGGGAGGGCCCTTCATGCACGCCCACCTGCCGGTCCCCCTCTCGGGTGTGGAGGAACAGGGCGTGCTGCCACTGGTAGCGGGAAGCCGCGCTGGAATCGGACAGCGCCAGGTCCGTGCGGGTTTCCAGGGTGAGCTGGATGGCCCACTGCTGCGGGTCGAAGGCGGTACCCATCACAGAGCAGTCAAAGCGAGGGCCCGCCTGCTCCGTCCCGGAGGACAACAGCGTGGCGTTGAGGGGAAGGGTCACTGTAAACTCCGGCTGAGCCTGGAACACGGCAGGGTTCTTCTCCCCAGCGGTACTGTCCGTCACCTGCAAGTAGAGAGTACCGGCAAAGGAGCCCACCAGATTCTCCTCCATCTGGGCGGCGGGGTCCAACGGGACCGTGAGGACCATCTCATAGTGGTCCCCTTCCTCCTTCCACTGGAACGGGGACGCCAGGGAAGCCTCCTCATACACGCCCAGCTGCCGGTCCCCCTCCCGGGTGTGGAGGAACAGGGCGTGCTGCCACTGGTAGCGGGAAGCCGCGCTGGGGTTGGACAGCGCCAGGTCCGTGCGGGCCTCCAGGGTGAGCTGGATGGCCCACTGCTGCGGGTCGAAGGCGGCCTTTGTCACAGAGCAGTCAAAGTGAGTGCCCGCCTGGAGCGAAGTCTCAAAGGACACCGTGGGGCCGTCCTGGGGCAGAGCGATGGAAAACGGGGCCTGGGCAGTCAGCGTATTCTCGCTGCCGTCGGTGACCTCCAGGGAGAACCTGCCCTCCTGCTCCCCGTGCAGGCCCTGGCTCAGCCGGGTCTCGGGAACCAGCTCCAGAGCAAGGCCCTCGCAGCGGTAGGTGTCCTCCCCCACCTGCTCCCAATGGGCCAACTGGCTCAGGGCTTTCGGATCGCCCCGGAAGATGGTCTCCCCCAACTCTCCGGTAAAGGCTGCCCCCATCCACCAGTCGTAGGAATCCCCCTCTGTTTGGGCGCTGAGGGACAGGTCTGTGGCGGCTTCTAAATCAAGCACCATCCTCCCGGACTCCTGGTCAAATTCCGCTCGGGTGACTGCCAGCTCCAAATAGGTGCCATTGCTCAGCGGCACGGCGCTGGGCAGCAGCGGCCGCAGAGCCACCCCAACGCCGGTCATTACTGCCAGCACCAGGCAGGCAGCCAACACCGCCCAGGGCCTGCGCTTCCGGAGGACCGGTACGGCCCACTGCGCCCCGGCGTCCGAGGCAGTTCCCTGGGGAGACTCCAAATTCAGCTTGCGAAGGGTCAAATCCCGCACAGCCTTCTTATGCACGGGAGCGGAAGGCGTGTTTCCCAGCTCCTGTGGGAAGGCCGTCAACAGCAGCTTATCCAAATCTCTCATGCTTCCTCCTCCTTTTCCAAAAAAGCCCGCAGCTTTTGACGGCCCCGCTTTAGGCAGCTCTTCACTGTGGAGAGATTCTGCTCCAACTCCCTGGCAATGCGGTCCACAGTCTGCCGCCAAAAATAGTGCCGCAGAAAGATCTCTCGGTCCAGGGGCTCCATGCTGAGCACCGCCCGGCGCACCTGTTCCGCCTCCTCCCGGCGCTCCCAAAACAGCCCGGCCTCCCCATCGGCCAGGACCGCCTCCTCCAATGGCAGCTCCAGCCGCAGGGAGCGTAAATGCTTCAGCGCCCGGTTGCGGGCCACCACTCCCAGCCAGAGCTTCAAATTGCTGTCCGGCCGAAGGGTTTCTCCGCTGCGCCAAAGGGCCACAAACACATCGGAGGTCAACTCCTCCAGGTCCTCCCGGGTGCCAAGCTGACCCAGCACCCGCCGCAGCACTCCCGCCACATAGGGGCTAAAGCGGTCGATGGCCTCCTCCAAGGCCCGGGGGTCCTGCCGGCGCAGCCCTTCCAGCAGCCGGGAATCCTTCTCCTTTTTCAAACCCATCCCCTCCTTTTCCCTTCCTCTATTAAGAATCCCGCAGACAGAAGAAAGGTTGCAGCGCATCCAAACAGACTGTGACAAGCTCCCATCACACTTTTTTGAAACAAAAAAGGACCTCCCTTTGAACTGCACCCCCTTTGTTAGACAGTATGGTATACTGAATAACAAAGGGGGTGCTTTATTTATGCCAAAAGGGATACCCAACAAACGGTACACAGCAGAGTTTAAACAAAAGGTCGTAGAGGCTGTAGTGAAAGATGGTCTCAGCTACAAAGAAGCTGCCAAGCTATATGAGGTTCCGGGGCATAGCCGAATTCAAAGTTGGGAGCGGATTTATTTGGAAGAAGGTCCAGAAGGTTTAGCTGTAGAGCGGCGAGGCCGCAAAAGCACGGGAAGACCAAAGAAACTGCCAAGTAAAGTGGAAGATGATCTGCTTGCTGAAGTACAGCGGCTGCGCGCTGAAAATGCTTACCTAAAAAACTTGCAAGCCTTGGTTTTGGAAGAAGAGCGACGCCGGCGCAAAAAGCGCAAGTAGTTCAAAAACTGAGGCAAGAATTCTCGCTGTCCCTTCTGCTTGAAATCGCTCAACTTCCTCGTGCAACCTACTACTATCATCTAAAACAGATGATAGTACCGGATAAATACAAGAAAGTCAAAGCAGAAATCGCCCTGATTTATCACGAGAACAAAGGACGGTATGGGTACCGCCGTATCACAACTGAGTTACATAACCGAGGATTCTCTTGCAATCACAAGACTGTCCAGCGGCTTATGAGAGAACTGGGCTTAGCCTGCCGTGTCAGAATCAAGAGGTATCGCTCGTACAGAGGAGAAGTTGGTAAAATTGCTCCTAATTTATTGAACCGTGAATTCTATGCTGAAAAGCCAAACCAAAAATGGGTCACCGATGTGACGGAGTTCAATCTTTTCGGCCAGAAACTGTACCTTTCTCCGATCCTGGATCTACACAATGGTTATCTGATCAGCTATACGCTTTCTCAACGTCCCGTTCTAAGCATGGTAACCACCATGTTGGAGAAGGCTTTTGAAGCCATCCCGGACGGGACAGATCTGATCCTCCACTCAGACCAAGGGTGGCAATACCAGCACAAGCAGTACCAGAGAATGCTCAGAAAGAAGGGCATCCGGCAAAGCATGAGCCGCAAAGGGAATTGTCTGGATAATGCTGTGATGGAAAATTTCTTTGGCCTACTCAAGAGTGAACTGCTGTACCTCCAGAAATTCGAATCTCCGGAACACTTCAAACTGGAACTGGTGGATTATCTGGACTACTACAACAACCGCCGCATAAAGGCAAAGCTTAAGGGCTTGCCGCCTGCAATTCACAGACATCAAGCCCTTTCAGCCGTTTAAACAATTTCCTCTTTCAATATTGTCTAACTTTTTGGGGTCACTTCACTTGGAGATCCTTTTTTTCCATTTTCAGCAGTTCCTCTCCCATACGGCGAGGCTTTTTTCCGCGCTCACCGATTGTCGATCCGCACCTGGCAGACCTCCATGGCGTCCAGCGCCCGCCTGTGGCTCTCCGGGGTGACCCCGGCGCAGCAGCTGGCGTCCACGGAAAGGGGGACCTCCGGCAAAAACGCCTTGAGCAGCAGCGCGTTGGAAATAACGCAGATATCCGTGCAAAGCCCCACCAGTTGAATCTCCTCCAAAGGACCGTCATAAATATGCCTGGCCTTCAGCACCTCTGCCAAGCCCTTGCTGCCAAAGCTGGGCTTCTCAATGGGAGTGCTGGTACGCACCGCCTCCACCTGAGGCTCCAGATCCCAGCCCCAGGTGCCCTGCACACAGTGGACCACCGGCAGCTTCTTCCCCTCCTGGGTCTCCAAGTAATCCTGTCCGTGGGTGTCCTGGGTGAAGTACACCTGCCCGGGAAAGTTCCGGATCTTCTCCACCACCCGGGGCACAATGGCCCGGGCCTCCTGACTGCCCAAGCTGCCGGTGATAAAATCGTTCTGCATATCCACTACCACCAGCACGCGATTCTTCCCATCGCTCATACAACCATCCTCCTAACAGCACGGGGAAAGGCAGCTCCCCTTTCCCCGCAAATTTTAGAAATCCGAAAGCTCCAAACAGAGCCGTTCCAGCTCTGCCACCGTGGGCACGACCCAATCGGCGCCAGCGGCTTGCAGCTCTCGGACGCCGGGGTAAAGCCTGTTCTCATACACGCCCTTCACCGCATACCGCTCCCGGTATTTGGCCACGGCCTGAATCGCCTGCTCCTGGGAAAAGCCGTACAGCTCCCGGAAGGACTGGTCCAGGGGCGGGCCCACAAAGCGCCGCAGCTTTTCCTCCGGCTCCTGATGGATGCCGAAGGAATCCAGGGCGTATTGCGCGGATTTCAGGATGCCTTCTCCATTGTCGGCCACCGTGCCGTCCAAATCCAGAAGAAAGCAGCGCTTAAGCCCGCTCATCGCCTGCCTGCCCCGCCGCCGCGGGTGCCGCCTCCGCTGTGGAAGCCTCCTCCGCCGCCCCGGGAGCCGCCTCCGCCAAAGCCGCCCCCACCGCTGCGAAAGCCGCCGGAGCCTCCGCCGAAGCCGCCGCCCATGGGAGGACGGGGCCGGGGACCTCTGGGCGGACGGGGGGGATAATACCCGCCCCTCCGGTGAGAGCTGCCCATCAGGTTGCCCAGGAACATCCCCCGCCAGAAGCCGCCGCCTCCGCCCCCTCGGGGAGGACGGGGACCGCCCCGCCGGGCCGCAAAAATGCCGATGATCACGGCAACCACCAGCAGAATCACCACAATGCGGATCACCAAGCCCATGGCATCCTCCAGGAACCACCGCAGCCGGTCGCTAAAGCTGGGCGTAGCATCGGCATAGTAATCCTCCGGCAGCACCTCCGGCTCCTGGTCGGTGTACTCGTCCTGATAGTTCGCGTAATAGCTCTCCATCTGGGAAAGGGCCTCATGGAAAAACTTTTTCGCTCCTGCATCGTACTCTCGGGCAGCGAAGTCCGGCTCCAGATACTCATTGAGCATCCCTTGCAGCTTGGCGCCGTCAAAGTAGTCCTCAATGCCGTAGCCTGCCATGGAATAGTAGTTATCCTCCCCAATGGCCATCAGCAGGAGCAGTCCGTTGTTGCGCTCCTCCGAGCCGATCCCCCAGGAATTGAACAGCATATAGGCGTAATCCTCAATTTCCTCGCCGCCCAAAAAGTCCACCGCCACCACTACAATCTGTGCGCCGGTCTCCGCAAAGAGGTCCTTGTTTTGGGAGATGATCTCCTGCTCCGTCTCCTCTGAGAGCACCCCGGCTTCGTCCAGAACATACTGATTCTCCGGCCGGGAGGGAATGTTGATGGCCAGGGCCGGCAGGGCCAGCACCACTGCCAGCAGCACGGCGATTCCCACCGCCGCCGCCCGCCTTCCAAGGGTTTTACGACAGGTTCCCTTCATGGGGCACGTCCTTTCATTCATAATCATAAGTACCCAGCGGCTGGATGTCCATAAAGGGCAGCAGCAGCTTTACCGGGAAGCCCTCCAGCTTGGCATTGAACGCCCGGGCGTCATCGTTGTAGCTGGAACGGTTGATCTTGTCCTGCTCCGACTCCATCTGGGCAATCAGCTGATCCGGATACTTCCGGTCCGATTCCGAAAGCTCCGTGGCCTTCAGCTCCTCATAAAGGGCCTGGGCCGCCTGCCCCATCTGCTGATTGTACTGGGCCTCCTCCGCAAAATCATTATAGCTGCTCTGAAGCAGCTGCACAGAGTAATCCAGCTCGTCAATCAGGGAGATCAGCGCCGGGTTCTTTTGGGTGTACCGATTTGCCACGGTGATCAAGTTGTTGGCCGTGGCCTCCCGAGCCTCCAGCCCTTTATAGATGACATACCCTGTCTGATCATAATAGTAAGAGTCCTCCGCCTCTGACCGCAGCTCCGACAGGGTCGTGTGGACGCCCAGGGGCAGCGCAACCACAATGGCTGCCGCCATCACACAGGCGCCAATGACGTTCTGCTTTTTCACGTTGCCAATCCTCCCCTCATCAGGTGTGGATATCCAAAAGCTTCTGCTTCAGCTCGCCTTCCAAACGGCCGATCTCCACCTCTGCGGCCCGGCGCTTGGCCCTGCCTTCGTCCTGAATCTTGACCACCTCGTCCAGGGTCTGGATCAGGGACTGGTTGGTGGCCCGCAGGGTCTCCATATCCACCACGCCCCGCTCGCTTTCCTTGGCGGTCTCGATGGTGCTCATCTTCAGCCGCTCCGCGTTCTTGCGCAGCAGCTCGTTGGTCATGTTGGACACCTCACGCTGGGCCTTCACAGCCTGCTCAGAGTGGGCCAGGCCCAGGGCCAGCACCATCTGGCTCTTCCACAGAGGGATGGTGTTCACCAG
>CAUWLU010000022.1:0-41209 GCA_963559705.1 uncultured Acutalibacter sp. | reverse complement strand
GAACTAAGCAGACTCTCTTAAAAACGTCTGCAAATCTTATTATACGAGGAGGAATCGCCGTGGCACAGCCAGTGGGACGCTTTGCGCCCACACCCAGCGGGTACCTCCACCTGGGGAACCTGTTCTGCTCCCTCATCGCCTGGCTGGCCGCCAAAAGCCAGGGGGGAACCATCGTCCTGCGCAATGAGGATCTGGATGTGGACCGCACCCGGCCGGAATACTTTGTCCAGGCCCAGCGGGATCTGGAAGCCCTGGGGCTTTACTGGGACGAGGGCGGGGAGGCGTCCGGCCCCCACGGGCCATACGATCAAAGCAAGCGCGGGGACTTCTACACCGCCCAACTGCACAAGCTGGAAGCCCTGGGCCTGGTGTACCCCTGCTTTTGCACCCGCGCCCAGCTCCACGCCGCCAGCGCTCCCCACGCCTCTGACGGGGAACCCATCTACGCCGGGACCTGCCGCGGCCTGACCCCCTCCCAGGTGGAGGAACGCAGGAAAAACCGCTCCCCCGCCCTGCGGCTGCAAGTGCCGGACCAGTCCGTAACCTTTGACGACCTGCACTACGGCCCCCAAGAGCAGCACCTTCCCACCGGCAGCGGGGATTTCATCCTCCGCCGGTCCGACGGCGTATTTGCCTATCAGTTGGCCGTGGTGGCCGATGACGGCCACATGGGGATCACCCAAGTGGTGCGGGGCCGGGATCTGCTCTCCTCCACCCCCAGGCAGATTCTCCTCTACCGGCTGCTGGGCTACCCCGTGCCGGAATTTGGCCACACGCCCTTGGTGCTGGCGTCCGATGGCAGACGGCTCTCCAAGCGGGACGGGGACCAAAGCCTGGCCGGGCTTAGGAGCCGGGGCTTTTCCCCTGCGGACGTGGTGGGGGCCCTGGCCTATCTGGGCGGGCTGCTGCAGGAGCCCATGGCTGCCACTCCCCAGGAGCTGCTGCCCCTCTTTGCTTGGAGCAAGCTTCCACGAGAGGATATTCGAATTCCAGAGACTTTATTCGAGAAACCCATATTCCAGGGAATTTCATAAGCCGCAGCAAAAACGGCGCGCCGGTGGGCGCGCCGTTCTTTATGATTTCCTTATGATTCCACCACCACGGGAAGACCCTCCAACCAGCGGCGGACCATATCCAGGGCCTGGCTGGCCGCGCAGTGGCGATGCCATTCCCGGCTCTTGGTTCTGCCGATGGGGGAGCGCTTGGTCACCCAGGTATGCTCCCCATCGCTGAGGGCTATGTAGATCAGCCCCACGGGCTTCTCGGCAGTGCCCCCGTCCGGGCCGGCAATCCCTGTGATGCCAATGCCCAAATCGCTGCCGGAGCGCCGTACGATCCCCTCGGCCATCTCCCGGGCAGTCTGGGGGCTGACAGCGCCGTACTGCTCCAGCGTCTCGTGAGAGACCGAGAGCAGATCCTCCTTGGCCTGGTTGGCATAGGTGACACAGCCCATCTCAAAGACCTCGGAAGAACCGGGGATATCGGTGATCCGCTTGCTCAACATCCCCCCTGTGCAGGATTCCGCTGTGGCCAGCTTTTTGCCCTTGGCCTTCAATTCGGAAACCACCAGCTCCTCCAGGGTCTCCACGTCCACACTGTAGACAAAATCCCCCACCCGGCGCTTGATCTCCTCAATCAGGGGCTGGCACATGGCGTCCGCCTGTTCTGCCGTAGGGGCCTTGGCAGTGACGCGCATATAGCACTCCCCCTCCTTGGCGTAGGGCGCCAGAGTGGGATTTTCCCCGTCCATCAAATCGTCCAGCATCTGGGCCACAGGGGCCTCGCCCCGGCCGTAAATATGCACGTTGTGGGATACGATCACATACTCCTGCCCCTTCTTCAAGAAGGGCACCACGTAGTTCTTCAGCATGGGGGTCAGCTCAGAGGGAGGCCCCGGCAGCATGATCACGGTGCAGCTGTTCTCTGCCTGAAACGCGCAGCCCGGAGCTGTGCCGTTGTCATTTTGGAACACGGTGCAGCCCTCGGGAAGCCAGGCCTGCTTCTCCTGGTTGGAGCTGACCTTCTTCTCATTGAAGTAGGTGAGGATTCGGTCCAGACTGGGCTGGTGCAGCACCAGCCTTTTTCCGGCGCAGGCTGCGGTGATCTCCTTGGTCAGGTCATCGGCAGTGGGGCCCAAGCCGCCCGTCATAATCAGCAGATCGCTGCGGGAGATGGCCGTATTCACCGCGTGCTTCAAACGCTCCACATTGTCCCCCACCACAGCGGAATACAACAGATTGATCCCCAAGCCGGAAAGCTCCTGGGCCACAATGGCCGTATCCAAGTTGACCACCTGCCCTAAGAGCAGCTCGGTGCCAACAGAAATGATCTCTGCATTCATCGGATATTCCTCCTTGATTACTCATCCCGGCAGCTCCCCCTGACCGCCCATGCGGTCCGTCATCTCCTGAAGATACTCCAACGGAAAGGGCGGCTGACAAAGGGGCTTCATGGCAATGCTCATCAGCTTGATGGGGTTGTCGTCCGCCGCCACCCGGTTGGAGGACAATGCTCCGCACCGCCGGCATCGGTGGATGATTGCCCACTCGCCGTTTTTTCGCACCCAAACTGCCACAGGGTCCATCACGCCGCCGCAGCCGGATTCCCGGTCGCCGGGTTCAATATCCACATGGAGGCTTGTTAGACAATTGGGGCAGTGGTTGCGATGGTCGCTCCCCGCACCGCCCGGGGTCACCGGACGGCCGCAGGCTTTACAGGTAAATGTCTCGTTACAAGGATGGTGTTTGTAATAGCCTTTTTCGTATAATTTTCTCTTATTTTCTCGATTCACTTCGTAGACCTCCTAAAAAGATGGGTTCATCTTCTGGGAGGCATCGGCTGTGCGCCGCCGGCCTCCCGGTCAGCCCACAGTTGCCTTATTCTTCTTCAAACAGCATTCTCCTTCTTGATTTTTTATAGAGCCGGACAGACGTCCGAACTTCTAGCATCACAGGCAGGCGGATTCAAACTCTTCAAATGTGGCAAACCGCTTGACATGGCCGCCGCACGCCTCAATCCGCTCAACCAAATCCCTCTCCACGGCATCCGCCGCCTTCACCAAAGGCTCCAAATCGTGGCAGCAATAGGCGTCCAGCACCGGGAAAAAGGGAAGCTCATACTCTGCCGTCAGCGATTCCAGCTCTCCCTGCAAGCAGGCGCCCGTCAGAAATGCAAGAATCCAATTTCCGCGCTCTCTGCAAACCCGCAGCTTTTGGAAGGTAGAGCAAAGCTCCTCATACCAAGGGGCCAATTCCCCCAGGTTTTTGTTTTTCTTCCCACTGGGAGGAACCGGAGAAACCGGCACAGGCTGCCAATCCACCCCCAGCCAGGCTCCCAGAGCCTCCAGCAGGCTTTTACAGGCGGCTTCCATCTGGGCCGCTGTTTCGGAGCGGATGACCGCCAGATATGCTTCCAAAAAGTCCGAGGGCTTTTTGGGCAGCTCTTGAAGCTCCTCAAACTGGCGCTTTAAGCCAAAGTGAAAATACGCGCCGTTCTCCAGCGCAACGGCTTCCGCAGCCAACATCAGCAGCCAGCCGGCATAGGCCCGCCCAGCAGCCAGATTTCCCTGATTCAGCCGGCTGTACGCCTCCACCGCCTTCTGGAACCGTTCCCGGCTTCTGACGCGGCAGAGCTTCTCGTCTACCAAGCAGCGGGACAGCTCCCCTTGCAGTGCGTGGAAGCGCTCCAGATCCTGGGGAGTATCGGCATACAGCAGCGTGGCGTCGCCAATCAGGGGGACCAGGGACTCCTGCAATTGGGCGATCCCCTGGGCGCGCTCCCAGGAAATCGGGAACAGATCGTATCCCACTCCCGCCAGGATGAAATCCGCGCCAAACTCCTCACCCCTGGGACCCTTGGGAATAAAATAGCAATCCACATCGGACCAGGGATTGGCAGTGCCGTTAAAGTGAGAACCGTAAGCCACCACCAAGGCAATCTCTCCGGAAAATCTATTTGCAGCCCGCTGCTGAATCCAGCCTACCAGCCGGTCATTGTACTCTTTTCGCATAAGACCTCCCTATCTTTCTGCAGGAGGCTCAGGGCATCACCCACTGCGTCTCCAGCTTTTCCAAGGACTCCTCCAAAAGCGCCGGGCCGTCGATGGCCTGCTCGCCGCTTTCCACAAAGTGCAGGATGGGCTTTGTGCGGGGATGCTTGGGCGTAAAAATCGTGCAGCAATCCTCATAGGGCTCGATGGAAATGTCAAAGGTGTCGATCATGCGGGCCACTTTGACAATCTCCGCTTTATCCGAGCCGATCAAGGGGCGGAACACCGGCATGGTGGCCACAGCATCGGTGCAGGCAATGGCCTGTATCGTCTGGCTGGCCACCTGGCCCAGGCTCTCCCCGGTAATCAGCGCAGAGCAGCCCTCGTCCCGAGCCACACGCTCCGCAGCCCGAAGCATGAACCGCCGCAAGATCACGGTGGACAGATCCTCCGGGCACTTGTCCCGGATCTCCTCCTGGAGATGGGTGAAATTCACGGTGACGAACTTGATCCGTCCTGCGTACTGCGCCACCTTTTTCAGCAGGCGGGCCACCTTCTCATGGGCCAACTCGCTGGTGTAGGGGGGGCTGGCAAAGTGTATGGCAGTCAGCTCCACCCCGCGTTTGGCCATCATCCAGGCAGCTACGGGACTATCCAGGCCACCGCTGATAAGGATGGCCGCCTTGCCTCCGGTTCCCACCGGGATACCTCCGGCGCCGGGCTTTGCGTCCCCATGTACAAAGGCGTAGCGCTCCCGCACCTCCACCCGGACAACCAGCTCCGGATTATGCACATCCACCCGCAGATGTGGGAACCGCTCCAGCAAAAAGCCTCCCACCTCCGCAGAGA
The DNA here is from genome assembly GCA_963559705.1 of uncultured Acutalibacter sp. GTDB lineage: Bacteria > Bacillota > Clostridia > Oscillospirales > Acutalibacteraceae > Acutalibacter. Next base: position 36,372 of record CAUWLU010000022.1, on the reverse strand, counting down.
TCTCCGGAGATTTGTAGGGGAACCTCTTATCACTGCGCCTGCACTCCACCTTAAAGGTAGCAGCCTCCTCCAACTGATCGGCCAAGTATTCGGCGGCCCGCTCCTGGATTTTCCCCAGGTCCTTTTCCGCCACGCCCGCCCGGGCGTAGCCCACCACGCCGAACACCTTGGATACCCGGTCCTCGGCCAAATCCATATCCTCGTTTTCGCTCTTAGGCTCCACATAGATGGTGGACTGCACCGAGGACACGGAAAACTCCCCGACATTTTGCAGCCGGTAGCGTATATTTTTCAGGAGCACGTCCTCAAAGGCCCGACGGTTCAGTCCCTTGAGGGCGATCTCCCCCAATTTCAGCAAAATAACTTCCTGTGGCATAGATACTCCTTACTCACCGCCAAGCGGTACGATTGATTCCCAGCTGCAGCCGAGCTGTTCTGGGGCGGCTTCTGCAAAAGGGCCGCTCTCAGGGCGATCGCCTGCTCGCTGGTTTTCTTTTCGGCTGCGCCGGGGTAAGACCGTGGGGCGCCGCCCCACACCCTGCAGCCTTTGAAAAGGCTGGCGAAACTTTTTCGTTACCGGGCTGCCAGGGTCTCCAGGCCTGCCTGCAAACCTTCCACCAAAGCCTCCACGTCCTCCTGGGTGGAGAACCGTGAGAAGCTCGCCCGCAACGCGCTTTCCACCTGGTCCTTGGGCAGGTTCATGGACTCCAGCACATGGCTGGGCTTCGCCTTCCCGCAGGCAGAGCCGGAACTGACATACACGCCCCGCTCTGCCAAAAAATGGAGCATGGTCTCTCCCCGCACGCGGCCGGCGGAAAAATTCAGCACATAGGGCAGGCCGTCCTCGGGCGAGTGAATGGTCACCTGGGGCAGCTGCTCCAATCGCTGCCGCAGCAGATCATTGAGCTGTCCCACCTGCTCCAAAGCCTCCTGGGGCGGGGGCAGCAGCCGCACCGCTTCCCCCAAGGCGCAGATCAGCGGGGCGCTCTCCGTACCGGAGCGCAGACCCTTCTCCTGGCCGCCGCCCAGGGTATGGGGCAGAATCCGCACGCCCTTTTTCACGTACAGCGCGCCGATCCCCTTGGGGGCATGGACCTTGTGGCCGCTGACGGTCAACAGGTCCGCGCCCAGCTTTTTGACGGTAAAGGGCAGCTTGCCAAAGCCCTGGACTGCATCCACATGGAGCAGCGCAGGAACCTTGCTCCGGCGAATGGCCCGGCTTGCAGCCTCCACTGGGAAGATGGCGCCAGTCTCATTGTTCACCAGCATCATACTGACCAAAACCGTCTGCGAATCAATGGCCCGGACAAGCTCCTCCTCCGGCAAGTGCCCAGAGGCATCCGGCTTCAAATAAACCACCTCAAAGCCCTGCTTTTCCAATGCACGGCAGGGCCCCAGCACGGAATCATGCTCTGCGGCAGTGGTGACAATCTTATTCCCCAGCCGCCTGCGGGCCTGAGCAGCTCCAAAGATGGCCAGATTATTGCTCTCGGTGCCGCCGCTGGTAAAGGTGATCTCCTCCGGCTGAGCGCCCAGCCGCTGGGCCACCTGGCCCCGAGCCTCTTCCAGCAGCCTTCTGGCCCGGAAGCCCCGGGTGTGCAGGGAAGATGGATTCCCATACTCCTCCGTCATCATTCGGACAGCCATCTGAGCTGCCTGGGGCAGCACTTGCGTAGTGGCGCTGTTGTCCAAGTAATGTTCTTTCAACACTTGTACTTCCATGGTGCGCCTTCTCTCAAGACAATTTGCGGTAACCGGTGGCAAAATCCACCTGATTGCGCAAGGGCTCCCCTTTGCGGAAGCGCTCCAGGTTTTCCGCGAAGATCCCCACAATCCGCTCATGGGTCTGGCGCAGATGGTAGAACCCCGAAACATGGGGAGTCACCACAGCCGTGGGAATCTGCCACAGGGGATGGTCAGCCGGCAGCGGCTCCGGCTCGGTGACGTCCACACCGGCGCCGGACAGGTGGCCGCTCTCCAAAGCCTCGCACAGGGCCTGGGTATCCACGATGTATCCCCGGCCCACATTGAGCAGCACAGCGCCCTCCTTCATTTTGGCCAGGCGCTCCCGGCCGATCAGTCCACGAGTGGCCTCGGTTCCCGGGAGGGTGATGGCCACCACGTCCGCCTGGGGCAGCAGCCGATCCAGGTCCTCCAGCAGGTGGACCTCATCGGCATAGTCGGGCTTTTGCCGGTTGCTCCGCCGGACGCCGATCACCTTGGCGCCCAACGCCTTGCACCGCTTGCCAAATTCGCCTCCGATATCACCCATGCCCAGCACCAGCACCGTGGAGCCGTACACAGCCTTCACAGCGCCCAGGGACTCCCACTGGCCGTCCTTTTGAGCGTCGCGGTACAGCTCCAGCTTCTTGAACAGCTCCAGCAGCATCCCCAGCATATGCTCAGAGATGGCCAATCCGTAAGCCCCGGTGGCGTTGGTCAGCAGCGTGTTTTCTGCCAGCACCCCGGGCTTGATGTAGTCCTCCACTCCGGCGCTGCCCGTCTGCATCCACTCCAACTGGGGAGAGCCGGTCAGGAAGGTGTGGGGCACATTGCCCAGCAGCACCTGTGCCCAGGCCACGTCCTCCGGGGTCAGAGCCAGGCAGGATACCGCTTCCTCGGGCTTGGCATAAATCAACCGGCTGCCGCCCCGGAACCGGAACTCCCACCCGGGGACCGCCTGCTTTAGCTGATTTGCCTGGTCCTCCCGCACGGGGATGGTCACCAGCACGTTTTTCCGATCCATCATGGCACCTCGTTTTCTCGAATGATGTGAAAAGGCATTGCCTTATAAAGTCTCCAATTCCCTCTGCCAAACCTTCCAACTGGCGTCGGAGGGCATCCGGAAGTCCCCTCGGGGGGACAGGGTTACCGATCCCACCTTGGGACCGTCGGGCAGGCAGGAGCGCTTGAACTGCTGGGTGAAGAACCGCCGGTAAAAAGCTGTCAGCCAGTGCTTTACCGTGGCCCCGTCATACCGGCCCGCAAAGGACCGGCAGGCCATCCGGTAGATCTTGCCAGGGGTAAATCCAAAGCGCAGCATATAGTAAAGGAAAAAGTCGTGAAGCTCATAGGGTCCCACCAATTCCTCGGTCTTTTGGGCGATCTCGCCGTCCTTGGGCGGCAGCAGCTCCGGGCTGACCGGGGTATCCAGCACATCCAGCAGCGCCTCCCGCAGACGGGGTTCGCTGTGGTCCGCCGCATAGCGCACCAAATGGCGCACCAAAGTCTTGGGGATGGATGCATTGACCCCGTACATGGACATGTGGTCCCCGTTGTAGGTGGCCCAGCCCAGGGCCAGCTCCGACAGATCCCCGGTGCCGATGACAATGCCCCCCAGGCGGTTGGCGTAATCCATCAGCACCTGGGTGCGCTCTCTGGCCTGGGAGTTTTCATAGGTGACGTCCAAGTCGGTCTCCTTCTGGCCAATGTCAAGGAAGTGCTGACGCACAGCCTTTTCGATGGGCACCTCCTTAAAATCCACCCCCAGCTCCTCCGCAATCCGCTGGGCATTGGATTTGGTCCGGCTGGTGGTGCCAAAGCAGGGCATGGACAGGGCATGGATTCCCGCCCGGGGCAGGCCCAGCCGGTCAAAGGCCCGGGCGGTGACCAGCAGCGCCAAGGTGGAGTCCAGTCCTCCGGACAGCCCCACCACGGCCGTTTTCCCGCCGATATGCTCCAAGCGGGTGGCCAGGCCCACGCTCTGCATGGTCAAGATCAACTGGCACCGGTCGGCAAGCCCCGCGGCGTCCTGGGGCACAAAGGGATATTGTGCAAATTCCCGCTGGGGCGCAAAGATCTCCAGCGTGGCATCGTCATAGCGGAAGGAGATCCGGCGGTACTCCTGATCCTGGGCGGGGACCCAAGTGTTCATCCGGCGGCGCTCCTGAGCAAGGCGCTCCAGGTCCACGTCGGCACAGATCAGGCCGGTGGTAAACAGAGCGCTCTCCCTAAGCAGCGCGCCGTTTTCCGCAATCAAGTCGTGCCCAGCAAACACCATGTCCGTGGTGGATTCCCCCAAACCGCTGTCCACATAGGCGTATGCCGCCAACAGCCGTCCGGAATGCTGACGCACCAACTCCCGGCGGTACTCCGCTTTGCCGATGGTTTCGTCAGAGCAGGAGGGGTTCAGCAGCACAGTGGCGCCGTTTCTGGCCAGGCCAATGCTGGGGGGCAGGGCGCTCCACAGGTCCTCGCAGATCTCCACACCCACGCACAGCTCCGGCACGTTCTCGCAGCAGAACAGCAGCCCCTTGCCCAAAAGCGTCCTTTGACCGGCATAGGCTGCTTCCACGGCCCAGGGACCGGCGGCAAAATGCCTGGCCTCATAAAACTCCGAATAGTTGGGGATGTACTCCTTGGCGGGCAGGCCCAAAAGCCTCCCCTTTTGGAACACCGCCGCACAGTTGTACAGCGCGCCGCCCAAGGGCACGGGCACTCCCACCACGCAGAGGATATCCAGGTCCGCTGTGCGCGCCATCAGCGCTTCCAGGGCGCGCTCCGCCCCGGTCAGCAGAGTGCGGTCCCCAAACAGATCCCCGCAGGTGTAACCAGTGAGGGAAAGCTCCGGGAAGCACACGGCTCCGCAGCCCTGCTGCGCCGCCTCCTGAATCTTTTCCAGAATCTGCTCCCCGTTTTTCTCCGCATCCGCCACAAAAACTTGGGGCGTGGCAGCCGCTATCCGAAAAAATCCGTCTTTCACAAGCACTCATCCTTTCCGTGTGAAAACCGCCCAGTCCTCCATCCCGGCGGGCTGGATCATGCAACGAAACCGTCATGCTTCCGGCGAAGGCAGGGGCTCCTCTGTGGGAAGCTGGGACGCCGGCGGCTCGGACGGGACGGGCGTCGGCGTCTCAGGCGCCGGGGTCGGCGTGGACGGCTCCGGCGTGGGAGCCGAGGGTGTGGGCGCAGGCGTGGCCGGCGCAGGAGTAGGAGCGGGCGTTGGGGTGGGCGTGGGCGTGACTGCGGGACTGGGCGAAGGAGATGCATCCTCCCCCACCGTCCCGGAGGTCTTGGAGGTATCCACCTTGTCGGTGTCGGTTCCGGGGCCCACGGCATACAGCATGCCCGTGGCAGGATAGCTGGAGGAAGGCAGTTCCTCGCTCTTTACCAACTGATCCCCTTTGTAAAAGCTGCGGTAGGCCCGGGCCGTGTAACCGGTATTCCCCGAGGACCGGCGCACATACTGGCCAGAGGCCAAGCTGTCGTCTGTGCGGAAGGTCACGGAGGACAGCGGCGCTGTGGAGCCAGTCTGTTCAGAGGAAACCACGACCTTGTCCCACTCTTTTGGGAACACGCCGTAAAACTCCACATAGAGCGTGGTGCCGTCCATCCAGGAAGCAATATACACCGAGGCGGGCAGGGGATTTTTAAAGCGGAAATCCAAATTGCCGTAGTCCACCGTGGCGTCCAGCCCAATGTTGCAATAGCTGGAAGGGATGGCATGCTCCCAGCGCTCCACGATCTCCATGCCTGCGTTCAAGGCAGCAATGTACAGTGTGGAGGAGCCTTGGCAGATGCCGCCGCCATACATCTGGACAATCACGCCGCCGGAGATTCCCCCGGCGGGAAGCCAGCCATTGTTGGGGTCCGTGCTGTCCCCCAAAACGGTGTTATAAGAAAGCTCTGCTCCCGGCTTCAGCACCGTCCCATTGATCTTGGACAGCGCCAGCTTCATATTGCTGTTGCCGTTGGCCGTATTGGTGGATACCGTACTGTAACCGGAAAGCTTGACGAAATGCTCCTGCAGATAAGCCTTTGTCACCTTGGGCTGTGTCTCGATAAAGGCGGCTTGAATATCCCCGCCCCGCTTTTCCGAAAGGAGCTGATGGACGCTTTCCAAGGTCTTGGCCAAATCCACCCTGCTTCCGGTCTGCTCCTCTGTAAAGACAAAACCGTTTTCATCCCGCCCGGAAACCTCTGCGTCCTTGGCTTCCGTCACGCAATCCTTTGCCGCGGCGGTCAATTTTTCCTCTCCGGCCTTGGACAGGTCTGTGACAAAGTTTAACGGTGCATCCTCTGCCAGACGGCTTTCCAACAGCTTGGGCAAGGTCAAATCCAAAACGTCCTGGGTGGCAAAATCCTCCCCAGTAAGCATGATGGTGTCGTCCTTAAATTTTACAGTGATCTCCATGGCGTCCACCTGCTCTGCGATGGCGTCCCTGGCGATCTTCAAAGCCTCATCCACTGTTTTCCCGGCGATGTTCTTTCCTCCAATGGACGCTCCCTCCGGGAAGAGCGACAAATCCTCTGGCTCTGAAACCACCGAGGAATTCTGTCCTTCTTGCTGCGAACAGGCGCAAAGGCCCCCGGCCAGCAGCAGCGCTGCAAAACAGATGCCAAACTTGATTTTGAACGATTTCCGGCGCATATCACACATCCTTTTCTATAAATGAAATATGGTATGGATCGTATATTTCACGGCAGACTCCAAGCAGCTTGCTTCCGGAGTCTCGTTTAAAAATGCAGTCTTTTGTTCCTCCTCTTTTTCAAGGGAGCCTTGCTGTTTATTATACCCCATTTTGCAGGAGCTTGTAAAGGCACTGCAGGGGCCATTTTCATGAAAGTCCTGGCTTTTTCCGGAATGGCATGGTAAAATAGAAACGGCATTTTGAAGGCGCTCCGGCGCCTGCTATCCTGCCAAGGAAAGAGGAGCTTTTTTATGAAAATCATGCTGCTTACCGCAGCCACCGGCGGCGGCCATCTTCGCGCCGCTGCCGCCGTGGAACAATACATACGGGACAACACCAGCTATACCGTCATCACAGTGGACGCCCTGAAAGCCGTGGGACGTTTTCTGGACAAAACCGTCTGCGACAGCTACCGCATCATGGCCAAGCGGATTCCGGCCATGTTCGGGCGGCTCTACAAGCAGACCAACCGGGAAAATCTCTTTTCCGACTTGGTGCCCAAGCTCAGCGGACTGTTCAGCAATCTGCTGTATCCCGCCATTTCCAGCTATGAGCCCGACCTGATCCTCAGCACCCACCCCTTTGCCACAGAGATGGTCTCTGATTTGAAGGAGGACGGCTCGGTTACCGCGCCCCTGGTGTGCATCCTCACCGACTATGGCGTGCACCGGGCATGGATCGCCCCCTATGTGGACGCCTATGTGGTCGCCAGCGAGGACATGATCCCAGAGCTGCAAAGCTTTGGCGTCAGCGAGGAAAAGATCTACCCCTTTGGCATTCCGGTCCACGGCGTATTCTATCACCAGGAGGACCGGAGCATGCTGCTGCGGGATCTCCGTCTGGACCCGGAGCTGCCCACTCTGCTCTTTATGGCGGGCAGCTTTGGCGTGGCCAACATCATCAAGCTTTACCGAGAGCTGGGCACCACCGATGTAAAAATGCAGATCATCGTCATCACCGGCCGCAATCAAAAACTCTATGAGGCCTTTGAGCGGGAGATCGCAGCCGGCGAGAGGATCCCCACCCGGCTGATCTACTTCACCGACGAGGTGGAAAAGTATATGCACGCCAGCGATTTGCTGGTGACCAAGCCCGGCGGCCTCACGGTATCCGAGGCCCTTGCCTGCAATCTGCCCATGGCAGTTTTTGACGCCATCCCCGGCCAAGAGGAGGACAACGCCAATTTCCTCAAGATCCACGACATGGGCGTGCGTCTGAAAAAGGACGGGGATTTCGCCGCGCAGATCTCCTCCCTGCTTCGGGAAAAGGCCAAGCTCCAGGAGATGCGGGAGAATTGCAGCCATTTTGATACCTCCCAGTCCATTCCCAATCTGCTGGCCCTAATCCGCGAATTGGTGAAGGAACACCGTTGACCGGCACATTCTCCCCCAGAAGCCGCCAGGAGCTGCTTCGGGAGCTGGAAAGCCTGGCAGACCCGGTCTACAAGGAGTTCAACGACAAGCTCCTGCCCGGCGTCAGCACTGCCTATGGAATCCGGCTGCCCCAACTGCGGCAGCTTGCCAAAGGGCTGCTTCGCGGAGCGCCTGTGGAGTACCTGGACGCTCTCCCTCCCCAGACCTTTGAGGAGACCATGCTGCGGGGCATGGTCATTGGGGGGCTGAAGCTGCCCTGGGAGAAAAAACGCCCCTATGTAGAGGAGTTCCTTCCCCGCATTGACAATTGGGCTGTGTGCGACTCCTTCTGCGGAGGGCTGAAGCCCCGCTCCCCATCGGACGCTTTGGGGATGTGGGAGTTTCTCGTGCCCCTCTATGCCAGCCCCCTGGAATACGAGGCTCGCTTTGCCGCAGTGATGCAGCTTTCCCACTTTGTGGACCGGGAGCATCTGGAGCAAGGACTCACCCTGCTGACCGCTGTTGGGAATCCTGGGTACTACGCAAAAATGGCCGCAGCCTGGGCGCTCTCCGTCTGGTACGTCAAATTCCCGGAGGAAACTCGGTTGCTGCTGCAGCGGCGCATACTGGACCCCTGGGTGCAGAACAAGGCCATTCAAAAGGTGCGGGAATCCCTGCGGGTCAGCCGGGAGGAAAAGGACGCGCTTCTGCATTTTAAACTGTAAGGCTTCTCCTCTCTCTTTAGACGCAAAAGAGCGGAGGTTTGTAACATGGATGCGTGATTTTTTGGAGGATTGAGTTGTATGAAATTTGGCTGTTGCACCTCCCTATGGGAGGATGAGATCCTGCAGTTGGCCCAAGCCGGAGCGGACTATGCCGAAGTGGGCTTCTCCGGCAGTCTGCCGGACAGGACACTGGACCAGGTGCGGGAACGAGCCGCTCAACTGGAGAGCGCCGGCATTCAAGTGGAAACCATGAACGTGTTTTTCCCCGGGACCTTGCGGCTGACCGGGCTTGACGCGGATTTTGCTCAAGTGGACCGCTATCTGACAGAGAATCTGCCCAAAGCTGCCGCCCTGGGAGTCAAGGTGGTGGTCTTTGGAAGCGGCGGCTCCCGGCGGGTGCCTGAAGGCTTCCCTCAGGAGGAAGCCTTTGCCCAGCTAGCCGAGCTGGGGCGGGAGCATATCGGCCCAGCTCTGGAGGCTTATGGAATCACCTGCTGTGTGGAACCCCTGAACGCAAGAGAGTGCAATATCCTCACCACCAGCCGAGAGGTATTTGATTTGGTGCGCCGGGCTGACCACCCCTGCTTTCAGCTTCTGATTGATCTGTACCACTTTGATCTGGCCCAGGAGGCTCTGTCCGAAATCGGCCAGTATCAGCAGCACCTGCGCCACACCCATATCGCCAGTGCCAAAAACAACCGGGAGATCCCCATGCCAGGGGACGGGGAGAATTACGCCGGCTTTTTCCAAGCTTTAAAAAATATCGGCTACACAGGACGGATGTCCTTGGAAGGCAATGCTTCTCAGGGCTTGCCCCAGATCAAAGCCTCTCTCAGCTGCTTAAAGCAATTCGCCCAGGAAGCCGGGTTCTAACAAAAAAAGAGCTGTTCCAAGGGAGACACTTCGTAAGGAAGTTGTCTCCCTTCGGCTTTTGTAATCAGTCAAAGTGACTTATGCGGTAGGATTTTTCACAAAACCGCGGTATAATTGTTTCCTGTCTGAGAGACAAATCGGGATTTGACGGAGGTTGAAAATGCAAACTAAACAAGTTGTTGTTTTGCCATATGATGCCAAATGGAAATCTGATTTTGAGAACATTAAAAAAGAAATTGAAAATGCGATTGGCGAATTGATTGTTGGTGTGGAACACGTAGGCAGTACATCAGTAGAAGGACTGTCCGCAAAGCCTTGCATTGATATTGATGTGGTTATCAAAGACTATTCCGTTTTTGATGATGTTGTTGACAGGCTGGGTGCTATCGGATATACCCATGAAGGGAACCTTGGAATTGAAGGCCGAGAGGCATTCAAATATTTTGATAAACCTCATTTACAAACCCATCACTTATATGTGTGTCCTCAGCAATCCAAAGAACTGAATCGCCACATCACTTTTAGAGACTTTCTCAGAAAAAATCCTGAAGCAGCAAAAAGATACGGCGCAATCAAGGAAAAAGCTGCACAATTATTTCCAAATGATATCGATAAGTATATCGAATACAAAGCCCCATGCATTGATGAATTGTACGAGATGTGTGGTCTGAAATGATTTCCCAAATTCCAATTTATCGAACGAAGAAAATATCAGCAGCAATCAAACCGCAGAGCCCACTGGCACTTTCCAGCCGTAAAGCTGAAAGTGTTATAGCGGGTTACGCACTTTGAAAAAGATGCGTAACAAAAAGGTGACGCTGCACCCGAAAACAAGCGCAAAAAACGGCATAACCAATATGGTTACACCGTTCCATGAATTTCATTATTTAGTTTAGACGCAAAAGTCCTTTTGAACACCTTCCTTATGGAGGTTGCCCGAAGAAACAGCTCTTTTTTCTTTGAGGAAATCCTCCATCACCGAGAAAGCCGCTGGAACAGGATGGTGTTCACCAGGCTGTAAACGCCGTCAAACAAAAATCCAAATCCAATGAACATCACCAGCGCCTCCAAGGTGCCAAAGGGATTGAAGATCATCACCAAGCCGCAGATTGCCAGCAGCACTCCCGCCAGGCAGGACGCCCACCATTGGGAGAACCCCAGCGCTTTCATATCCAAGGAACGCTTGACGGCGCCAAAGCTATCCACAAGGATGTACACGCCCAGGAACAGCGGCGCCAGCGTCATCAGAAACTGCAGCCAAATCAGCATGAACAGGCCCAGCAGCGCCAACAGCAGTCCCCAAAACAGCTCAAACTTATCCTCCCGGCCGCTTCGGATATAGGACACGATCCGAATGACGCCGTAAACCAGCGTCACGCCGCCGATCAGCAGTCTGGCCAACCCCAAAGAAACTCCGGGCATCACCACCATCAGCAGACCCACAATGATGTACAGCAGGGACGTCAGGATCAAACTGTTGCGGATGCTTTTCAACATGGAAACCATCTCCTTTTCCAAAATATCCTTTGATTGTAGTGTACTCCAACCCTGAAAAAAATACAAGAGCCAACGAAAAAAGAGCGCCCCTTTTCGGGACGCCCTTCTCATTTGGAATCGCGATGATTAGAACTGACCGTTGGTCAGGTCCTCCACAATCAGAGTGCGGGGACCGTTGTTGGCGGGAGCGGCAGCCGGTGCAGCGGCAGGAGCCGGAGCAGCAGCTTCCTCCTCCTTGTGGGGATTGTCGCGCCACTCCAGGAACTTCTGAGCTACCTGGGGGAACAGCGCATAGGACAGGGTATCCTCTTCGCAGTGGCCCATGCCCTTCTCCTTGCACTCGGCGCGGAGTTTCTCCATCTCGGGCTCCAGCAGGTCTGCGGGACGGCAGGTGATGACCTCATCGCTGCCGATGGCCTTCTTGCGCACTTCCTCGTTGACCTCGCCGGGCAGCTGGCCGTACTCGCCGCGCAGCAAACCCTTGGACTCCTTGGTAATCATCTTGTAACGCTCGCCAGCCAGCACGTTGAGCACTGCCTGAGAGCCCACGATCTGGCTGGTGGGGGTGACCAGGGGCGGATAACCGAAGTCCTTCCGCACTCTCGGGATCTCCTCCAGCACATCGTAGTATTTGTTCTCGGCATTGGCCTGCTTCAACTGAGAGATCAGGTTGGACAGCATGCCGCCGGGCACCTGGTACAGCAGAGTGTTCACGTCCACCTTCAGCACCTTGGAGCTGACATCCAGCTTCTCAGCAACACCGCGGAAGTGAGCGGCAGCCTCCACCAGCTTTTCCATGTTCAAGCCGGTGTCGCGGCTGGTGCCCTGCAGGGTTGCCACCAAGGACTCGGTAGCGGGCTGAGAGGTGCCGTTGGCCAAGGGGGACAAAGCGCAGTCCACAATGTCCACGCCGGCCTGGGCAGCCATCAGGTTGGTCATGTCGCCGGTGCCAGTGGTGTTGTGAGTGTGCAGATGAATGGGCACGCTCACGTTCTCCTTGAGCTTCTTCACCAGGGAGTATGCGTCATAGGGCAGCAGCAGGTTTGCCATGTCCTTGATGCAGATGGTGTCGGCGCCCATTTTCTCCAGCTTCATGGCCAGCTTGACAAAGTAATCCTCGCTGTGCACGGGGCTCTTGGTGTAGCTGATGGCAGCCTCCACCATGCCGCCGTACTCCTTGACGAACTTCATGGCAGCTTCCATGTTCCGGGGATCGTTCAGTGCGTCGAAAATACGCACAACATCAATGCCGTTCTCAATGGACTTCTTGCAGAAAGCCTCCACCACGTCGTCAGCATAGTGACGGTAACCCAGAATGTTCTGGCCGCGGAGCAGCATCTGCAGCTTCGTGTTGGGCAAGCCCTTCTTCAGGGTGCGCAAACGCTCCCAGGGATCTTCGTTCAGGAAGCGCATGCACACATCAAAGGTAGCGCCGCCCCAGCACTCCAAGGACCAATACCCAATGCTGTCCAAAACCGGCAGGATGGGGATCATGTCCTCGATCTTCATGCGGGTAGCAGCCTGGGACTGATGGGCGTCACGCAGGATGGTATCCATTATCTTAAGGGGATTTTTTGCCATATTTTAAGCCATTTCCTTTCCCGATGTATTAGATCGTTAGACTTCCAATAAGGACATCAGGCGCCGAACAGGGCCAGCAGCACACCGGCCGCCACGGCAGAACCGATGACACCGGCCACGTTGGGACCCATGGCATGCATCAGCAGGAAGTTGGAGGGGTCCTCCTTCTGACCCACCACCTGAGAAACTCTGGCCGCCATGGGAACAGCTGAAACGCCGGCGGAACCGATCAGGGGATTGACCTTCTCCTTGCTGAAAACGTTCATCAGCTTTGCCAGCAGCACGCCGCCGGAGGTACCCAGTGCAAAGGCAACAATGCCCAAGCCCAGGATCGCCAGGGTCTGCCAGTTCAGGAAGTTCTCGGCAGTGGCAGTGGCGCCCACAGAAATGCCCAGGAAGATGGTGACAATGTTCATCAGCTCGTTCTGAACAGTCTTGCTCAAACGATCCACAACACCGCACTCGCGCATCAAGTTGCCCAGCATCAGGCAGCCGATCAAAGAGGCCGCAGAGGGCACCATGAAGGACACAAAGATGGTGACGATGATGGGGAAGAGAATCTTCTCCGTCTTAGAGACCGGACGCAGCTGCTTCATGCGGATCTTCCGCTCGGCCTTGGTGGTCAGCAGCCGCATGATGGGAGGCTGGATCACAGGCACCAGAGCCATGTAGGAGTACGCCGCCACCGCGATGGGTCCAAGCAGATGGGGGGCCAGCTGGCTGGTGGTGAAAATGGCCGTGGGGCCGTCAGCGCCGCCGATGATACCGATGGAAGCGGCCTCATTGCCGGTAAAGCCCAGCAGAGTGGCGCCGATGAAGGTGACAAAGATGCCCAGCTGAGCAGCAGCACCCAGCAGCAGGCTCTTGGGGTTGGCGATCAGGGGGGCGAAGTCGGTCATCGCACCCACGCCCACGAAGATCAGGCAGGGATAGATGCCCAGCTTGACGCCCAGGTACAGATAGTCGATCAGGCCGCCGTGGCCGGTGCCCAGCTCCGCCCAATTGATAGCGCCGTTGGCAAAGTACTCGGCGTGGTACATCCCAGCGCCGGGCAGGTTGGTCAGCAGCATACCGAAAGCAATGGGCAGCAGCAGCAGGGGCTCAAATTTCCTCACAATCGCCAGGTACAACAGTAAGCAGGACACAACGAGCATCACAAGACTTAGAGGGTTCTGCTGAACCAGATAAAAGCCTGTTTGCTCAAAAAAATTGACAATAGCTTCCATTTGGCTTCTTCACTCCTTTAATTGCGGTTATAGGGGGAGGAACATCGCCCGGTTAAGCGAGGGTGCAAAGGAGTGCGCCGCTCTCCACAGAGGAGCCCTTAGCGACGGAAACAGCGGTGACGGTGCCGTCATGGGGAGCCATGATCTCGTTCTCCATCTTCATGGCTTCCAGAATCATCAGGACATCGCCGGACTTGACAGCCTGGCCGGCAGAAACCTTCACGTCCAGGATGGTGCCGGGCATGGGAGCAGTGATCTGCTCACCAGCGCCAGCGGGAGCAGCCGCAGGAGCAGGAGCCGGAGCGGGCGCAGGTGCAGCCACAGGGGCCGGGGCCGCCACAGGAGCGGGAGCAACGCCGCCCTTGACTTCTTCCACGGTAACTTCGTATGCAGTGCCGTTGACATTGACATTATACTTTCTCATAACTTAGCTTCCCTCTCTTTTGATAAATAGTGGGTTTTGAAACAACAATGTGTGCGCATCACACGCGGCGGATGGACAGGATCTTGATGTGGTCCACATCCTCGCCCATGTCCTCAGCAATGGCTGCCGCAATGGCGGCCACAAGCTGCTGGCTTCCAGGTTGAGCTGCCTGCGCGGGCGCAGCGGCCACGGGGGCTGCCGGGACCGGCGCGGGTGCCGGGGCCGGGGCAGTCTGGGTATTCTTGCCGGTGACAGCCATCATAATCTTGCCCAAAATCACAATGATGATGATTAAGCAGATCAGCACAAGGAACACCGTGACAAGGCCCATGAGAACGACCTGGGCAGGGTTGACTTCTGGCATATTGTTACCTCCCTTCGCCATAGCATTATGATAAAACTGACAGCTAACAAACGGTCGGATTTTGAAAAACACCATTCTTCCGCATTTTATCAAAATCAAGTTTATCATACCACGAAGCGCTCTTTTTGACAATGCCTTGTTCATGATTTTGTTAAAGTTTTTTCAAACTTATCACGCATTCCTTTTCCCCAGCACAAAGGACCGGCGGCTTTTGTCGTCGGCCCTTTTCAAATTCCTTCCAGCTTTACCAGCGCAGCAGCGCGCTCTCTGGCGCTTTCATAGTCGTCGTTTTCCACAAGGTAGGGCTTGATCGGCCGCGCCGCCTGGGGATCTGCCGGATTCAGCCGGTAAACCAGCCACTCCCTGTCCGGGTCCTCCGGGGCGCCCTCCAGAGGGACAAAGCCCATGGCCCGGAAAAACCCCAGAGCCCCGCCGTTTTCCTTGAACACTTGACACACCACCCTGCGGCGACTGCCCATCTCCATCATATCCCGCATCAGGCTCCACAGCGCTGTGCCGATCCTTCTGCGGTGCAGTCCTTCCTTTACATAGAGCTGGAACTCCACAGAGAACAGGTCCTCCGGGTCCCAGGGGTCCTCGCTGAGATGACAGAACCCCACTGTCTGGTGGTCGACCTCGCAGAGCAGCCAGCCCAAGCCATAGGTGTAACGGTCAATCCGCTGGATATATTCCTGCAAATCCGGCAGCTCTTTTTCCATGGCCATGCAGGTCCCGGCATAGGGGCCGTAGACCTTGAGCATGGAGGGACCGTCCCACTCGTTCACCCGGCGCACCATTGCCCGCTGCGCTGCGGGAGGCTGCCGTTTTTCCATTCCAGCCACTCCTTCCTCACCTGGAGCCCATCTGTAGGGTAAAGGTCTCCATGCATTTGTTCTCGCCCCCAAAGGCGTTGTTATACTCTAATATATTGTACTCGTTGAGCAGGTCGTCATAGGGGGTGTCCTCCCCGTTGCGGTACCAATTCCCTTCGTGATCCATCACGCCCATGGCCGTGATCACCGGCAGGGTGTCCCGCAGATTCTCCAGGTAATTGGTGTAATCCGTGCCCTCCAGACCGGCCGCCCGAAGCAGAAGTCCCGAAAGGTAGTTCAGGCTCACAGCCTCCACCTCTTCCCCTTCCAGGTCATAGTTGGCCCAGATCAAAAACGGAACCTCGTACTCCCGCATGGTATTTTCAAAGGAGAGGCTGTTGACATCCTCTCCCAACAGCTTGGTCCGAAACTCGCTTTCCAAGTTGGGCCAGTGATCCCCAAAAAGCAGCACCACCACCGGGTCCTCCTGCTGGGAGAAGTAATCGAGCAAGTACTCCAACGCTTCATCGGACCGCTTCGTCAGGCTCAGGTATTGCTCTGCCTGCGGGAACTTGCCCGGGGCTTCTTCGATCTCCACGGTGGTCCTGTAAGTCTCGTCCTCATAGCCGCCGTGGTTTTGAATCGTAACATTGAACAGGAACAGGGGCGCATCCTTGTCCCGGTGCTCGTATTCGTAAATCACCTGGTCATAGCTGGAAAAGTCGCTGGTCAAGCCATGCTCCAGCCTGCGGGGCACGTCAAAGGCCGTGGCGTCGATAAACTCGTCAAAGCCCAGATATTCATAAGCAATATCCCGCTGCCAGGCTGTGCGGTTGCCGGGATGAATGGCTATACATTCGTATCCGTAGGCGTCCTGCAAAAGGGACACCAGCGATGTCTGCTCGTGGTCCACATACTGCTGATAGGGCTTGCTACCCGCGGGCAGGAACGCCGTGGTGTTCCCGGTCAAGAATTCATACTCGCTGTTGCAGGTGTTGCCGCCGTACACAGAGGAGTACGCCGTTCCCCACACCACCTCTCCGGACTCCTGCAAGGAGTGCAGAAAGGGCAGATTGTCCTGGGACAGGGTGATGTTCCCAGCACCCGTGCGCTCCATGTCCGTAAAGGACTCGTTCATGATAGCGATCACTGTGGGGAGCTTTCCAGGCTTGCCCACAGGCTCCGGCTCCTCCAAGCGGCTGACCTCTTCCGAGACCTCCTCCGCCTCTGCGGGGGAGTAGCCCTCGGGCTTGTCCACCATCAAAAACTGAACATTGGCAAAAAAGCCTGCGGTGATCCCCGTAATCTCCGAGCTGGTCTTTTGATTCCAGGCCCAAACCGAAATTCCCATGCCAGCCAAGATGTTCATGGGGAACAGCAGCACAAACAGCACCGCTGCCAATCCAAAGGCCACGCCCCTCTCTGCCAAGCAAAAAGATTTGCCGGGCCTCTCCCGGGGGTCGATCTTCACGCACAGCGCCACCGCCAGCAGATAGGCAACGGCCGCAAAGGTCATCATGGGCGTGGGCTCATAGGTGTAACCGCCGGAAACCGTCAGCGCCGTGCCAAAGCCCTGGATGTCCCAGGGCAGAATGGGCTGCCCGCGGAACTGCACCACAAAATAGTTGGCAATGCCAAAGATCAGAAAAATCAGCCCGCCTGTCAGGGCCGTCACCCACACCCGGCGGGAAACAGCATAGAGCAGGGCGAACACCATGAGATAACACAAATAGTTTGCAAAGATCTTCTCAAAAGAGAAGGTCAAAATCCGAGTGGAATTGATCAAGTCCACCGCAGCAAACGCCCCCAAAGGCAGCGCCAGCAGCAGGACCCAGCTCACCACGCGGGCCGGCCATACAGGAAGGTGAACCTCCAGCAAGCAGACAAAAGCCGTCAGCAGAGAGAGCGTCCAATAGCCCACCCCATACCACGCAAAGCCAGCGGCAGTCAGCTCAGGCTCTTCCGCCTGCCGGTAGAGGGATACCTCCCATACAAAAAACAGCGCCGCCAGAACCAATACCGCAGCGGCAGCGGCCACACTCCATTTGCCCGGCCGCAGCCGGACCCGCCAGTGATCTGCCGACGCCGCCCCCGAGGACTGCCCGGCCATTTTCCCATCGTTTCCCGTCATACTGAAATTCCGCTTCCTTCCGCGAAGATTTCCCCAAAGCGTCCTCACAGAGCAGGCGTTTCCCGCTCTCGCTTCCAGCGGAGGATGGCGTCCGCAATGCGGGCGCAGGCCTCGCCGTCCCCATAGGGGTTGCTGGCACGGCTCATGCGGTGATACTCCCCCTCATCGGTGAGCAGCTCCCGCACCAAGCTGTAAATGGTTTCTTCCTTCGTGCCGGCCAGCTTCAGAGTCCCGGCGCCGATGCCCTCGGGCCGCTCGGTGTTCTCCCGCAGCACCAGCACGGGCTTGCCCAAGGAGGGCGCCTCTTCCTGGATGCCGCCGCTGTCCGTGAGGATCAAATAGGACCTGGCCAGCAGATTGTGGAACTCGATGACCTCCAGGGGGGCAATCAGCCGCACCCTGTCGCAGCCGCCCAGCTCCTCCTCTGCCGCCTTTTGGACCAGGGGATTTAAGTGGACCGGATACACCACTTTCACGTCCGGGAACTCCTCTACCACCCGGCGGATGGCACGGAACATCCGGTGCATGGGTTCGCCCAGATTCTCCCGCCGGTGGGCAGTGAGCACAATCAGCCGGGAACCCTCGGCCCATTCCAGGATCTCATCGGAATAATCCTTCCGAACCGTGGTCTTCAAGGCATCGATGGCTGTGTTGCCGGTGACGACAATGGTCTCCGGCCGCTTGCCTTCCCGCAGCAGGTTTTCCTTTGAGCCCTCCGTGGGCGCAAAGTGCAGATCTGCCACACAGCCCACAAACTGCCGGTTCATCTCCTCCGGGAAGGGGGAGTACTTATCCCAGGTGCGCAGGCCCGCTTCCACGTGCCCCACAGCAACCTGTGCATAGTAGGCCGCCAAAGCTCCGGCAAAGGTGGTGGTGGTGTCCCCGTGGACCAGCACCATGTCCGGCCGCTCCTGCTGAAACACGCCCTCCAGGCCCTTGAGCACCCGAGCGGTGATGTCCGACAGCGTCTGTCCCGGCTTCATGATATCCAGGTCATAGTCCGGAGTGATGGCAAAGGCCTCCAACACCTGGTCCAGCATCTGCCGGTGCTGGGCGGTGACGCACACCAGGCTTTCAAATTCTTCCCGTTTCTCCAGCTCCTTCACCAGGGGCGCCATCTTGATGGTCTCCGGCCTCGTTCCGAACACGGACATGACTTTGATCTTCTCCAAGGTATCCAGTCCTTCCCTTACACCTTATGCGGTGTTTTTCAATTTCTTGTCTATAAAATTCTTAAAATTTGCTGACACCGGCCCGTCAGGCCCGCCGGGCCTCTTTGCGTATCCGGCCCAGGAACTTGATATTGCTGCGGTAAAACCGCCCCAGCCGAGAGGGCTCCCGCATGATGCGGTACAGCCATTCCGTGTTGGTCTTGACGAACAGGGCGGGCGCCCGGCGCTTGCTGCCGCTGAGCACATCAAAGGAACCGCCTACGCCGATAAATACCCCCTTGGAGAAATTTCCCAGATGCCGGGCGATCAGCTTCTCCTGGGCGGGCACGCCCAAGGCCACCAGGACCAGATCCGGCTGCAGCGCCTCGATCTCCTGAAAATCGGCGTCCTTGTCCGCGCCGTAGCCGTTTTTATAGTGGACCTCCATCCCGGGGTACTCCCCCTTGAGCTTCGCTGCCAGGGCGGCGACCACCTCTTCCTTGGCCCCCAGCAGATAGACGCTCTTCTTCTGCTCCCCAGCCAACTTCAGCAGCTTCTCGGCCAAATCCACGCCGGTGATGCGCTCCTTGGCGGGTAAGCCCATCATCTGCATGGCCTTGACCACGCTGATGCCGTCGGGCACCACTGCATGCTCCTTTTGCAGCAGCATCTCCCGGATGGAGGGGTCCCCCTCCGCGCCCATGAGGATCTCCGGGTTGGCGGTGATGACAAACAGCCGTTTCCCCGTCAGCATCGCGTCCCCGGCCTGCCGGAAAAACGCCTCTGCCGTATCCGGAAACACCCGCGTCAAATATTCCTTGATGGCCATCGGCTCATTCCTTCTTTCCTTGCTCATTTCCCTGTTCCTTGGCAGATTCCTTGGCAGCCTGCCGCTTTTTCTCCCGGTCGTCGTCAAAATCGTACAGCTCCTCCGCGCCGAAAGCCTCGGTGCTTTCAGAAGCCTTCAGGAACACGGTGATGGTTTGAAAAATCAGCTTGACGTCCTGCCAGATGCTGTAATTTTCAATATACATCAAATCCATCACAAGCTTGTCCTTGGGCGAGGTATTGTACTTGCCCGAGATCTGCGCCAAGCCCGTCAGGCCGGCCTTCATCCGCAGACGGTATGCAAATTCCGGCAGCTCCTCGGTGTACTTTTCCACATTCTCCAGCATCTCGGGTCGGGGGCCCACCACCGTCATATCCCCTTTGAGGATGTTCAGCAGCTGGGGCAGCTCGTCAATGCGGAACTTCCGCAGATATTTGCCCACCTTGGTGATGCGGTCGTCGTTTTCCGTCACCGATTTGTGGATGGAATTCTCCTCCTTCATGGTGCGGAACTTGTACACCTCGAACACCCGGCCGTACTTGGTCAGACGCTTCTGCTTATAGAACACGCGGCCGCCATCCTCCGCCTTGATGGCAATGGCGCATCCCACCATGATGGGGCTGGTGAGCACCAAGCCCACAATGGCGATAAAGAGGTCCATCAGCCGCTTGGCGATGCGCTGCTCCATGGTCAGGTCCTTGGCCGTGTACATCACCATGGATTTGTCATCCAGGGTGACGTATTTGGCGCCTTGGCTGACCACATCGATCATTTCAAAATTGTAATAGATATTCTTCTGCTTTTGATAGCAGTACTCAATCAGGTGAATCCGCTCCTTGATGGGCACATCATAGAGGAACACCGTATCGTTGCGGGCAATGATGTCCAAAATCTTGGGGTCGTCGTAATGGATGATCTCGTCCACCTCATACTGTTTGCGGAAGCGGTCGATCTTTGGGATGATATGCCCCAAGCTCTGGCGGGAAGAGGAGATCACGCAGCATCTCTCCGGCGGCGCCAGAGAAAAATAAATATAGTTGCCGAAATAGGCAAAAAACACAATGACAATAAGCTGCAGCACAATGACCAACAGCAGGCGCTCCGGCGTCTCATAGACAAAGTGCGCGTTGTTTTTCTCGCTGGTGTTCATGATGGACAGCTGCAGATGGGTGATCAGGTCCGTCATAATGGTGGCCAGCGCCATGGAGTGAACAATGGGGCGGCTCTTCTGGGTGCCGATGGCATAGCCGCCATAAACCTGCATCAGGGCAATGCCCAGCACCACAAAGGTCACCATGGTGACGCCGGTGGTACGGGAGAGGTTGAACAGCCAAGGGTTGTTGATGCCGAAGATTCCGAAGAAAATGCCGAACAGCGTGGCGAACAGCGCCAATTTCAAAAAGAACACGATGGTCCGTTTCAGCTTTTTTATGGTGTGCATGGTAAAACCGTCCTTCTTTGCAGATGCGTGGGAGGCCGAAACCGCCCGTTAGAAGCTCATAGTTAGGGGTATTATAGCATAGTGCTGTGAAAAAAGCAAAGCAGAGAGAGAAAAACGCAAAAAACCACCTCCCTGACGGGAAGTGGCCTTCTGCGCTCTGTATTTTTGTGGATTCTTACCGCTTATTCCAGCGTAGCGGCAGCCTTCTTCAATTCCTCGATGATCTGGATCTTCTGGGGGCAGTGGGCCTCGCAGTTGCCGCACTGGATGCAGTCGCCTGCCTTGCCGCCCTCCTTGACCGTGTTCTCATAAGAGCGCTTGGAGCTCTCCAGGTTGTTGTACATGGTCAGGTCGTTCATGGTCTTGAAGATCCCGGGAATGTTGATCTTCTGGGGGCAGCCGTCCACGCAGTATTTGCAGGCGGTGCAGGGGATGGTGGGCAGACTGTTCAGGATGTCCACTGCCTTCTGAACGGTGGCCTGCTCAGCCTCGTCCAGGGGCTTGAAATGCTCCATGTAAGAGGTGTTGTCGTTCATCTGCTCCTCGGTGGACATACCGGACAACACGGTGATCAGCCCATCCAAGGAAGCGCAGTAGCGCACTGCCCAAGACGCCACGGACATCTCGGGCTCTGCCGCCTTAAAGACCTCCTGGACCTGGGGAGGCATGATCGCCAGGGAGCCGCCCCGGACGGGCTCCATGATGATTACAGACTTGCCGTACTTGCGGGCCACCTCATAGCACTTGCGGGACTGGACGCTCTCGCTCTCCCAGTCCACATAGTTGATTTGAAGCTGCACAAATTCCATCTCCGGATGGTTCTGCAAAATATGCTCCAGAGCCTCCGCCGTGTCGTGGAAGGAGAAGCCGATATGCTTCGCGCGGCCCTCTGCCTTGATCTTCTTCATGAAGTCCCAAGCGCCCATCTCATCGGCCTTCTGCTCCCGCTCGGCGCTCAGGGCATGGAGCAGGTAGAAATCGTAGTACTCCAAACCGGCGCGAGTGAGGGACTCCTGGAAGATCTTCTCCATCTCCGCCGGGTCCTTCATATCCCACAGGGGCAGCTTGGTGGCGCACTGGAAGCTCTCTCTGGGATAGCGGTCCACCACGGCCTCCTTCAAAGCCACCTCGGATTTTCCCCCGATGTACACATAAGCTGTGTCGAAATAGGTGAAGCCCTTCTGCATAAAGGTGTCCACCATGCGCTTGGTCTGCTCCATATCGATCTCGTCGCCGTTCATAGGGAGACGCATCAATCCAAAGCCCAGCTTCTTGATGCTCTCGCCCAAATACTTATCTGCCATTGTTTTGGTCCCCCCTCTGCCCAAAGCGGGCATTCTTTTTCTTGCTCTTGCAACCATTATAAAGCTTAAAGCGGGGTTTAAGTCAAGAGCTTACCGCAGGTTCCTTGTGAGGAGCTTCTTTTTCGCCCCACCGCCGGCGCCACCAGTCAAACAGCGCCTGGGCGCCGGCCCCAGCCAGCAGGAACATCAGCGGCATGAGGAAATACCGGTACCGGGACTGGACCTCAATGAGCAGATGCGCCCCGCAGTATCCGCACACCAAAAAGGACAGCAGCAGCGCCATCCGCAGGTGGGGAGGCTCCTTTTCTGCCAGCCACCGGGCCTGGGCAAGCCCTCCCAACCCAAAGGCCAGCACGAACATTCCCCGGTCAAAGTAGTTCCAGGCGTTCAGGCACTGGCTGAGGGTCAAGCTCCCCAGCACCTCGGCCTCGCCTTCCAAGTGGCCGAAGCCCCAGTAAAGGTACTCCATGGAGCCCCACATGGTCTGCATCTTTTTCCAGAACAGCTCCGCAAACCCCAGGATTCCCAGAGAAGAGATGCGCTCCCTCACCACTTGTCCCATGGCCTCCGGGGCCTCCCCCCGGGGCAGCAGATAATAGGCCTCGTAATCAGCTCGATTCCAGGCGCCGCCGCTCTCCAGGTTAAAGCCCAGCACAAATTTCCACATGGGCAGATTGTTGTTCAGCCCCTCGGGATTGAGCTCCGTGGCACGCACCAGCCAATCAAAGAGCTCACCGGAGATAAAGTACGCCACCGCCGCCGCCAAAAACGGCGCGCCGGTCCGCAGGCCGCCCCTGCCCCTTCGGAGCAGCATCTGCACTAGGGCGCAGCACAGCAGGGCCAAAATCACCACCACGCCCAGGGGACGCATCGCATTGCCCAGGGCGATGCACACGCCGCCCAGGGCCGCTCTGGGAAGCGCTCTCTCCTTGCCCCAAACCAGCAGCCAGATTCCCAAATAGTAGAAGAACACTGCAATGTGCTGGTTGGTCAGCACCGCCGCCAGAAAATAGGGGGCCGGATACAGGGCGTACAGCAGGGAGACGGCCATGGCAGTGGACTCCGGCAAAAACCGCCGGGCGATGCTCCACACAAGGCAGCCTGTGCCAGCCATCCACAGGGCATTGCAGAGCTGCAGCGGCAGGACGCCCTCCCCAAAGAGCTTGATGACCAGCGCCTCATAGGCGGAAAAGCCCGTTTGATACGCCCAGTTATAGAAGTACTCCGTCTGCAGATACTCCCGGCTTCCTCCGGCTATCTGACAGGCAGCGTCGTACATGGTCTGAAAATCCTGAACGGGCACGGCTCCAAAAATCAGGATGACCCCCAGGGCAATGGCAAACCGCAAAGTGAACAGCGCAACGGGAAAGGCCTTACAGGGCTTCAGCCAGCGAATACCCGCCCAGGTCAGAGCGCCCATCCCCAGCAGGCCCAGGGCAAAAAACAGCCCATAGACCCCGCCCTTGCCAGCCGTATAGACCGCCTGCGCCACAATCACCAGGGAGAACAGCGCGCCCACGGCAAAGACTGCCTTTTCTCCCAGCCAACCCAATTTCTTCAACAAGGTCCCCACCTCCGCTTTTTTTGAGATGACCTCCTTTACAAGGGCTGCAGCACGGAAAACCCCGGAAGGTTCCGCAGCACTGTGAACACCAGCCCCGCCGCCAGTACAGCTCCAAGCACCCAGAGCATCCACCGGCGCTTCCACAAAGGCCGGTAGCCCCGAACATAGCAGACTGCCTCCCCCAAGCCCCACAGAGCGCCCAGGGGCAAAACCAGGAACATATACTGGTTCTCCCGGAAGGCTCCTCCCAGGTCCCCGGACAGCAGGCGTTCCACCATCCGGGTGACGCCGCAGGCTCCGCAGTAATGCCCCGTGGTTCGAAGAATCCAGCAGGGGGGCCGCAGCAGATACAGCCCCGCCGCCAGGACGCAAAGCCCCAACAGCACCGCGGTCACCCGCAGCAGCCGCTTGCCGGTCTCCCTTTTCATGGCAGTCTCCTTTCCTGAAAAGCCCTCTGATGTATGCCAAAAAGCGGGCCGGAAGGCCCGCTCTTGTTCACTTCTTGATGTAGGCCAGCCCCACGGCCCCGGGGCCGGTATGGGTTCCCACAATGCTGCCGATGGAAGAAATCCCCACCTCGCGCTTTTTCAGAAGGTCCTCCACAGACTCCAAAAAAGCTTTGCAGTTCTCCGGCACATTGGCGTTGCCCACAGCCACGCAGTAATCGCCGGAGATGGGCTCCTTTTCCACCAATTTCCGGATGGCGGCAAAGGCGGCTTTCTTGCCCCGGGCCTTGCCCACCACTTCCACCAGCCCATCCTTGAGGGTGATGATGGGGCAGATACCCAGAATACTGGCCACCAGCGCGCTGGTAGCGGAAAGCCGTCCGCCCATCTTCAGATACTTCAAATCCTCAATCATAGCGAACAGCCGGATGCGAGGGATCAGCTCCTGGATCTTCTCCACGATCTCCCTGCCGGTCAGACCGGCATCCCGCATCTTGACGGCCTCTTCCACCAGAAGCCCCAGGGCAAAGGTGACATTCAAGGTGTCCGGCAGCAGGATGTTCTCCGCTCCCAGGATGTTCTTGGCCAGCCTGGCGGACTGCAGCGTACCGCTCATCTTGGAGGAGATGAACAGGCAGACCACCTCGTCGCCGCTCTCCTGATAAGGCTTGAAGATCTCCTGGAACTGGGCCGGGGTGATCTGGGCGGTCTTGGGCAGCTCTTGGGCGGCAGCCAATTTTTTATAGAATTCCTCACTGGTCAAATCGATATTGGCCCGGAAGCTCTCATCTCCAAAGTTCACCGTGATGGGCAGCATTTCCACGCCCAGCTCTTCACAGCGCTTGGGGCTCAAATCGCAGGAGCTGTCGGTCACAATCTTCACCATAGTATGTTCCACTCTTTCTCTTATCTCAAGGAATAGAGCCGCTCCGGGACAAATCCCCGGCGCGCCTCTTGATTATTGTAGCACATACCGGGGATGGGGTCAATATTTCCTGCTGTAATACAGCCAGCTTCCAAGCCGCAGCAGGACGCAGCCCAGCAGCGTGTAATACAAGGCGTTGAACATGTCCATATTATAAAGGCTGGTCACGAACACCGCCAGGGTCAGCCCCACCAGGATGAGATCCCCACTGAGCTTGGCCGCCTTCTCCCCCACCAAAATCCGCCGCTCGTCCTGCTGCCGGCGGCTGTCCGATTCCAGCTTGTCGGGATCGCGCAGCTTTTTGCGGTTGAAGAACAGCCTCAGGATCAGGTACAGCCAGAAGCCAAAAAACAGGGCGCTCTGCATCGACCTGGCCTGCCGGGTCATGGTGCGGGGATCCGGAAAAAGCTCCTCCCAAAAGACGCCCACCACCACATTCAAAATCAGCATCAGCGCCACGCCAACGCGCAGCCAGACGTTCTCTCTCTTAATGCGTCTGCGATACTCCTCCACGATGCACCTCTCCTTCCAGTTCTGAAAAGTCGAAGACCTCTTCGATGGTCAAGCCAAAATACCGGGCAATTTTGTACGCCAAAGGCAGGGACGCCGTATACCGCCCCACCTCGATGGAGGTGATGGTCTGCCGGGTGGTGCCCACCGCCCGTGCCAGCTCCTCCTGAGAAAGCTTTCTCTCCTTCCGCAGACGGGGAATGTTTGTTTTCATGCGTTGCTCTCCCCTCCTATCAGCCAGATTTAGCAAAGCTTGCTTTGCATTTTTAGTATAGTTTACTTTGCAAAAATTGTCAAGTCCCCTTTGCAGATTCTTCCAAATTTCCCCTCTTTGCCGCTTCCCCCTTCCATAGGATTTGCAAAACTGCCCGGGAGTGTGTATAATACTTTCAAAACAGATGGAATCTTTCCAAAAAAAGCAAGGTGTTTCTATGCCAAAGGCAACGGTAATTGTACCTGTATATAATGTAAAGAGCTTTTTAAAAAAGTGCGTGGAGTCCATTCTAGCCCAAACCTTGTCCGATTTTGAGCTGCTGCTTGTGGATGACGGCTCCACCGACGGAAGCGGGGACCTGTGTGACCAGCTGGCCCTGGAGGACCCCCGCATCCGCACTATCCACCAGAAAAACCAGGGCTTGGGCGGCGCCAGGAATACGGGCATCGCAGCCGCCCAGGGGAAGTGGCTGCTCCTGGTGGACAGCGACGACTGGATTGAACCCCAAACCCTGGAGCGGACGGTGGCTGCCGGTGAGGAGCTGGGCGCTGAGCTGGTGATGTTCGGCTACCGGTCCGTGGACGAGGAGGGGCGCGTGCTGCACACCTTCCTGGAGAACGTCCCAAAGGACACGGCTCTGTCCTTGACCCAGCAGCCCGATCTGCTGCTGACAGCGCCCTCCGCCTGTGTGCGGCTGTACCGCCGGGACCTGCTGGAACGCACGGGGATCTGCTTCCCGCCCCGAGTGTGGTACGAGGATATGCGCACCACGCCAAAGCTCATGGTCCAAGGGGAAAAGGTGGTCTTTTTGGACTTTGTGGGCTACAATTACTTCCAGAGGCGGGGCTCCATCACCAAAAATCAAAACGCCGACCGCAACGGCGAAATCCTGGACGCCTTCCAGGACCTGCTGGACTATTTCCGCAGGGAGGACCTGTTCCCCCTCTATCGGGAGGAGCTGTGCTTCCTCGCTCTGTTCCACGCTTACCTGACAGCCTCGGTGCGGGTGCTGCTCATTGACAAAAAGCACCCCCTGCTGGCCCAGTTCCGGGAATACTTAAAAGCCCAGTTTCCGGACTACGCAAGCTGCAAATACCTCGGCCGCCTGAGCAAAAGCCACAAGCTGCTGTTCCGGCTGCTGGAGATGCGCCAATACCGGCTGATTGCCCTGCTGTTCCGGCTCAAGGGCGGCCTAGGCTGAAAGGAGACGCGCTATGGGATTGAAACAAAAAGTAAGCAAAATCCGCCGGGGCGGCCTGCTGGAAAACACCCTGATGCTCTACATCCTTCAGTTTTCCAACATGGCCATGGGCCTGCTCACCCAGGGCTATCAAATGCGGGTGCTGGGCGTGGAGCTTATCGGCGTGTTGGGCGCGGCGCAGTACGCCACCAATTTCTTCCAAATCCTCATTGATTTCGGCTTCATCTATTCCGCCACAGCCAAGG
The DNA here is from genome assembly GCA_963559705.1 of uncultured Acutalibacter sp. Lineage (GTDB taxonomy): Bacteria > Bacillota > Clostridia > Oscillospirales > Acutalibacteraceae > Acutalibacter. The sequence goes on along the minus strand of CAUWLU010000022.1, from coordinate 9,147 downwards.
TCTCCCGCTTCCGGGAGGACAAGCAGGTGCTGAACAAGGTGCTGACCTGCGTCGTCATCTCCAAGGCGCTGTTTATGGGGCTGTCCTTTGGGATTCTGCTGGCCTTCATCGCCCCTTCTTTGGCAGATATGAGCCAGGTGATGGTGTATGTGTTCTACCTGCTCTCCGTCTGCACCTACGCCCTGCTGCCGGACTTTATGTACCGGGGATTGGAGCAGATGACCACCATCACCGTGCGGGCAGTGTCCATCAAATTCTTTGCCACCATGATGATCTTCCTCTTTGTCCACCAGCCCCAGGACTACTACCGGGTACCGCTGTTCACAGCCATCGGCAACATCGGGGCCATCCTGTTCGTCTATTGGCATTTGTTCACCAAGATGGGCGTGCGGCTCTGTTCGGTCTCCTGGCAGGAGGTTTGGACGGAGCTTAAGGATTCCAGCCAGTTCTTCCTCTCCAAGGTGGCGGCCTCCATCAATTCCAACCTCAACGGCATCCTGCTCAGCACTGTGGCAGGCTCCGCAGCCACCGGGCTTTACACCAACGCCGACAAGGTGATCGGCGCTGCCAAAAGCGGTATGTCCCCCATTGCGGACAGCCTCTATCCCCACATGATGAAGCACCGCAACTTTGGCCTCATCAAAAAAGCGATGCTTCTCGTCTACCCGGTGATCCTTTTGGGCTGCGCCATTGTGTTCATCTTTGCCGAGCCCTTGCTGGTGTTCTGGCTGGGGCCGGAGGGCGCTCAGGTGGTCCTCCCCCTGCGCCTGCTGATTCCCGTGGCAGTATTCTCCTTCCCCAACTACGTGCTGGGCTATCCCACCATGGGGGCCATGGGGCTGGCGAAGTTTGCAAATATCTCTGTGGTATTCGGCACTTTCATCTACTTGGCCGGTATCGCGGTCATTTGGTTCACTTGCGGCGTCAGCTTAGTCAGTCTCTGCCTGCTCACCGGCATCACAGAGGGCAGCATCCTGACCTTCCGCTTGGTGGTCATTGTGAAAAACCGCAAGCTGATGGGAGCCGGTGCCAACGGGAATCCCGCTTCTTGATATTTTGCGTGATTGTTTTTCACATTTATCCAATGTTCTTGTTCTTTCTGCAGAAACCCACTATAATAAAACCAGTTCTTTGGTGAAGAAAGGACCATTCTCCATGAAGCAAGACGCTTTTTCCGCTGGTGTGGAACCCGGCGGGCTTTGGCACAAAAACGATATCCGCATCTTGCTGTGCTATATTTTGGCAAGCGTTGGCGCGCCTCTTTCCCGGCAGGATTTGACCGGCATCATTCAGCGCAGGGGGCTGGCCAATTACTTTGAATCCGAAGACGCGCTGGCCTCTCTGGTGGCCCAGGGCAATGTGACCCAGGACGGCGCCGGGAACTTCACCGTCACTCCCGCCGGTCGGGAGATTGCCCGCTCTTTGGACGCTGCACTGCCTCTCTCTGTGCGGGACAAAGCTTTGGAAACCGCCTTCACGCTGCTTTCTCAGGCCAAGGTCCAAAAGGAGAATCAAGTGGAGGTCCACAAGACGGAACGGGGCTATCAGGTCACCTGCCACATTTCCGGAGGGGATATGGACCTCATGGCCGTTTCCCTCTATGCTCCGGACAAAGCTCAGATGGAGCTGATAAAAAAGCGGTTTTACCAGGACCCCGAGGGCATTTACCAGCTGGTGCTGGCCGCATTCACCGGGGATCGGGAATTGGCGAAAACCTACTTTCAAGAACGGAACGAATAATAGCAACACCCATAGAAGGGAGGAGCAAGGTATGGAAAAAATCCGCAAATACCTTCGCTCCTCCCGCGCTTTTTGCATACTGTTCTTTCTGCTGTGTATGCTGGCGTTTTCGGGAAGCACGGCCCCCATCCCTATTGAGCTGACTCAAATCCCCAGCGACAGCGAGCTGCTCCTGTTTGCCCAATGGCAGGATTCCTGCCTGATAGCCTTTACCAACGGCCAGTCTAACGCCAGCGGGATTCTATCGTTGGACTGCGCCACCGGCAGCGTCAAGGCATACCGGCCTTTTTCCCGGGGACCGGCTCTGTGGGCGGGCCAGCGGGGTGAGTCCCTTTTTACCGTGGAGGAATCTGACGGCAAACCAGTTCTCATTCAACTGTCCCTGCCCACTCTCTCCGTGATCTCCTCGCAGCCCTTGCCCGTCTCCCCGGAAGATTACGCCCTGTTCGACTGCGACGGGGAAGGCCGCATCTATTACACACAGGACGGGGCTCTATGGACCTCCACGCTGCAAGGCGCTCCCCAGAATCTGGACCTATTTCCCAGCTTTTTCGAGATCACACCGGGAGGCACCTGCGTCACGGATAGCGATGGGAAGATCTTTTGGGGCGCCTCCGATCATCCGGAGACTTGGCGGCAGAGCAGCGCCAGCCTGACTCCCCCCTTCTGCTTGTTGGGCGAATCCTGTTTTTTCGCAGATTTCTTGGGAACGATTTATCAGCTAGGCAAAGATGAGCTGTCTGTGGTTGGGAAACTCGACCTCCCTTATTCTCCCCTTGCCTGCGCTATGGACCGAGAGGGGAACGTGCTCACGCTGAAAGAAGATCAAGTGATCTGCTCCACCTTGGGCGGGGAGCAAGTGGACTCCATAACGCTGCGCGGGAACCCGCTGGCTGTCTGCGGAGGCGGCGCTCTGTCCGAGGACCAGGGTGCTGTTTGGTTTACGCCCCTGCCGTTCTGCCGACCCTCCACCCCCACACCCAGCCCGGAAGCAACACTCACTCCAGATTCTTCCCCCTCTCTGACCCCCGCTCCCACTCCCGAAGCCACGCCGGAGCCTTCCCCTTCTTTGGCGCCCTCTCCCAGCCCGGAGGCCTCCCCGGCCCCATCCTCTTCTCCCTCTCCCTCTCCTTTCCAAGAGGTGGTCCTAGAGGGCGACCTTCTGTTGGTGTCCGCTGGAATGACGGCCTCTCAGCTGCGGATGTACTTTGTGCCGGACGCCGTCGAGATCTGCCGGCCGGACGGCACTGCGATTACCGAAAGCAGGCTCTGCACCGGGATGACGGCGGATTCCTACACCGTGATTGTGATGGGGGACTGTGACGGCAGCGGCAGCGTGACGATTTCTGATCTGCGGCAGTCCCAGGCGCTGCTGCTGGAAGCCAACTCCACAGATACGCCCTATCGCCGGGCTGCCGATTTAAACGGCGACCACTTGCTCACAACGGGGGACCTGGTGCTGTTGTCCCAGTGGATTTCTAATTAAAACAGGTTGTACAGCTCTGCTTTCTGTGATAAGATAAGCTCGTTTCTACCTGTCGATCAATACTTCTTGGAAAGGAGTTCTTCCCAATGCCCATTACCTATTATCCGGAACACCGGCTGTTCAAGCTGGACACCTCCCTCTCCACCTACGCTTTCACGGTTTATGAAGAGGGCTATTTGGTCCATCTGTACAGCGGCGCAAAAATCCCGGACACCGATCTCTCCTATCTGATGCACCGGGGGACCTTTGCCTCCTTCAGCCCTTCCAATCCCAAGGTGGAGGACCCTCTCTTCTCCCCGGACATCGCTCCCATGGAATACCCCACCAACGGCGCCGGAGATTACCGCATCGCCGCCCTCTCCGTCCGCAATCACAACGGGGATTCCGTCACCGATGTTCGGTATGTCTCCCATCGGATCTACGACGGCAAGCCCGCTCTTCCCGGCCTGCCCGCCACCTTCGACCGGGATGGCCAGGCTCAGACCCTGGAAGTGGACACTGTGGACCGCGTCACCGGGCTGAAAGCCACGCTGCTCTATACCGTGTTCCAGGATTATCCCGTTATGGCCAAAAGCGTTCGCCTGGAAAACGCGGGACCGAACCCCCTCACTCTGGAGCGGGCCTACAGCTCCTGCCTGGAATTGCCCACCATGGATTTTGACATGGTTCATGTGTACGGCAAGTGGGCTAAGGAAAATACCACGGTACGCCATCCCCTGCAGCAGGGCATCCAGGGCTTGCAGTCCTTGCGGGGCATGACCGGCCATGGCGCCAATCCCATGCTGGCGCTGCCCCAGCACACTGCCACGGAGGAACAGGGCGAAGTGTGGGGCATGAATTTGGTCTACAGCGGCAACTTCTCCATCGAAGTGGAGGTGGATGCCCAAGGCTGTCCCCGGGTGCTCATGGGCATCAATCCCACGGATTTCCGCTGGCGCTTGGAGCCCGGAGAGACCTTCCAGACGCCGGAAGCCGTGCTGGTCTATTCCAACACCGGGTTGGGCGGCATGAGCCGTACCTTCCACCATTTCTATCTGGATCACCTCTGCCGCAGCTCCTGGACCAAAAAGGAACGTCCTCTGCTGATCAACAGCTGGGAGGCAGCCTTCTTTGATTTTGACGATGACAAGCTGGCAGCCTTTGCCAAAGAGGCCAAGGAATTGGGCATTGATATGCTGGTGATGGACGACGGCTGGTTTGGCAACCGCTGTGACGATTGCCGGGCTCTGGGCGATTGGTGGGTCAACGAGGACAAGCTCAAAGGCGGGCTGTCCCATTTGATCCAGCGCGTAAACGACCTGGGCGTGCAGTTCGGCATCTGGTACGAGCCGGAGATGATCTCCCCGGACAGCGGTCTCTACCGGGCCCATCCGGACTGGGCGATCTGCGCCAAGGGCCGGGACAAGACCTTGGCCCGGCAGCAGTGCGTGCTGGATATGACCCGCCAGGACGTGCGGGACAATATCTTCCAGCAGATGTACGATGTGATCTCTCAAAACAATATTGCCTACATCAAATGGGACTGCAACCGCAATATCACAGAGGCTGCCAGCGCTCAGCTCCCCCCGGAGCGCCAGGGGGAATTCTTCCACCGCTACGTGCTGGGCGTCTACGACCTGATGGACCGCATCACCACCGCCTTCCCGGATATCCTGCTGGAGAACTGCTCCGGCGGCGGCGGCCGGTTTGATCCCGGTATGCTCTACTACTCTCCCCAGATCTGGACCAGCGACAACACCGATCCCATCGAGCGGCTGACCATCCAATTCGGCGCCTCTCTGTGCTATCCCATGTCCGCCATGGGCGCTCATGTCTCCGCAAACCCCCGCACCGGAATCGACACCCGGGCGGCAGTAGCGCTGTGCGGCACCTTCGGCTATGAGCTGGACCCCCGCAAGCTCACCCAGGAGGAGCGGGAGGCCGTGAAGCGCCAGGTGGCCGACTATCACAAATATTACAATCTCACCCACTACGGCGATTTTTACCGCATCACCTCTCCCACAGAGGACCCCTTCGTCTGCGATTGGGCCTTTGTCAGCCCCGAAAAGGACGAAGCCCTGTTCACCCGAGTGGTCATGCGCCAGCCCATCAACCGCTATCAGCCTGTGCGACTGACGGGCCTGGACCCGGACAAGCTCTATACCGATGAAGATACCGGGCGGGTATACTCCGGCGCCCTGTTGATGCACGCCGGACTGGATCTCTCCTCCTATGAAGGAGGGCTGAAAGACGGCAGCAGCGTGGTAAAACATTTCATTGCTCGATAAGTTCCTCCCATTTTCCCATTGACAGACTGCGCTTTCCCTGCTATAATGTATAAGCTGTTTGGAGTTCAAAGCTCTATCAGCTTATCTATGACTCATTAGCTCAGTCGGTAGAGCACTTGACTTTTAATCAAGGTGTCCGGGGTTCGAATCCCCGATGGGTCACCAAATTATCTCTTTGTGTATGCGTTCAGCGGACTTCACTGAACGCATCAACAAGGAGATAACTCCTTGTTTTTTGTTGGGTGCAGATCACAGGATACATTTTCCTCTGGTTGGGAGTGGCAGCTGATCGTCACGATCCAAGCTGTTGGCACGTCCACCAGGTATTGAACAGGCTGTTACGCCTTACCCATCTCCATCAGGCAACGTGGTGCAACACGTTGGCTCGCTCGCACGGGGACCGTGGTCATGGCGCAGCTCTTCAGTGAGATTTTGTATTCTCTCCTGTGCTGGTATTCGGTTTTGTGCGCAGGGGGTCGGCTGTCCGGCCCCGCCACGCATCTCTACCCCGGTTGACCGCTTGTAGCAGTCGGGGCGCAAAAAAGAGCTTTCAGATTTTCTCTGAAAGCCCTTGAAATTCGGCTTGTAACATGGTATGATTACTCTTACCGTTCAAGCAGAAACTTCCATGTGTCCTTCAGATACTCATCATGTCTGGAAGATGCCAATACCTTTATCAGGGTTGTGGCCCCTATAAAGGTTATGGGAGTTTTTTTATTTTGCCAAAATTCACAGTACCTTTTCATTTTAAGCACTTTTGCTGGGTTTGTCAATCCTAAACTTGCCGCCTTTCTCAAGGCGGTTTTTTTATTTCCTTTCTGTGTCTCTATTATAACACATCCCTCCGCAAATCGCAACCACTTTTTTAGTTTTTTATAAAATATAATGGAATCCGGAAGCAGTTCCGACATCAATAAAAACTCCCGGGACGGAAGCTGTGCGAGCTGCCGTCGCCGGGAATTTCTTATTTTCTCTCGCTATCCTTGTGAACATTTGAGAGCAGCATCATCTGTTCAGCAAGATGGCTCTGATCCACGGTGACATAACGCTGCAAGGTAAACGCCACGTTGGAATGGCCGATAATCATGGACAAGCTTTTGGGGTCCGCCCCTCGCTCGATCATGCGGGTAGCAAAGCTGTGACGAAGAACATGGGGTGTTACCCGGTCCAAATTGGCAGCTTTTGCAACCTGGATGCAAATTTGCCTCATGTGCCCATTAGTGATCTGTTTGCCGCCAACGCTGAAAATATACGGGCAGATCTTTCGCCCATTTCGTCCCTCCAGGTATTTCAACATGGCAGTGACCTCCGGGATCAACGGCACAACTCGCAGCCCACTTTTTGTCTTGCTCTTTTTGATGTACAACACGCGCCCTTTTTCATCCCAATCCTCCCAGGTAAGATATGGACAGGATTCGTTATGACTTAAAAACCCTCAACCGCCAGTTTCATCTGGCCTCCAAACAGAAAACCGCCGCTTCCAACAACCTGATCGCCCTGCTGGAGCAGTCCTTCCCCGGCGTCCGCAAGTGCTTTGACAGCCCGGTCCGCGGGAATGGCACCCAGAAATGGGTAGACTTTGCCCACACATTCTGGCATGCCGACTGCGTCCGAAAACACAGCGCAGCGGCCTTTACAGAGCGTTACCGCAAATGGTGCAAGCGCCACGGCTACAACTTTAAACAGAGCACTGTGCAGGAAGTTTATGACTTGGCAAAATCCGCTGTGGTGCTGGTGCCAAAAAGTGATTTGACCAAGGTACTGGTTCAGGAAGCCGCCAACCAAGTTACCACCGTTTCCAAGTCTGTGGAGACTTACCGGTCTGAGATGGACTGTCTGGTCTCCCAACTGCCGGAATACCCCGTGGTGATGGAGATGTACGGCGTGGGAGGCTCCCTGGGCCCTCAGCTCATGGCGGAGATTGGGGATGTGCGCCGTTTCGAACGCAAGCAGTCCCTAGTTGCCTTTGCCGGGATTGATCCCATGCCTAACCAGTCCGGGGAGAAAAACGTCCGCAGCAATAAATCCTCTAAGCGCGGTTCACCCTATTTGCGTAAAGCACTGTTCAATGTGATGACCTGCTACTTACAGAATGCGCCGGCAGACGAGCCTGTGTTCCAGTTCCTTGACCGCAAGCGTGCGGAGGGAAAGCCTTACTACGTCTACATGACGGCCGGGGCCAACAAGTTCCTTCGCCGTTACTACGGCAAGATCACGGAGTACCTCTCCACGCTGGAGAATCTTCCTCCGGTGGATATGGACTCTTCCGGGTTACCGAAACACCAATAATATTTTTCTGTTTTTTCAGGCCGGCGCTGGGCGGCGGCCTTTTTGTGTTGCTCATTTTTATCAGCTCCCCCTCTGCAAATTTTTCTCGATCAAGTCCTCTTAGGGGCTTGATTTTTTATTTGCAGGCTTACATTTATAAAAATAGAGGCCAGGAATTCTCCTAGCCCCGCTGTTCCGCTATTTTCACTTATTTGAAAAGACTCCATGAAAACCGGAACCAGTTCCGGTTTTGGACAAAAGGAAAGGACCGGGAGATCTCCCGGTCCTCCTTACAGCGACGGTCCGTCGTAATCAATATCTCACTTTTGGGGTAGTTTATGCGGTCCTCTCTGTCGGGAACGCTCCTGACCCCCTTTGCGCCAGCAGTTGTTTTAGCACCGGCTTTTCCTTTCTCAATCGTCATAATGGCCCAGGCAAGAGAGAATATAGACAACCTCTCCTTGCTCATAGTAAACAATATGATTCGTTTCATCAATGCGGCGGCTCCGGCTTGCCGATCCCCTGGTAGGGGTTTCTCAGAATATCCTTTATTAGCGCATTGATCCGTTTTAGCGCCTTTTTGTCCTGGGTCTGCCAATACAGATAGTCACTCCACGCCCGATCCTCCCATAGCAGCTTCATCAGTCCACCCCAATCAGGTCATGCTCGGCAAAGTGGGCCTTTCCATCCTTCACATCCTGCATAACACTCTCCAGGTGCCGGAGGTTGCTTTCCGAGTAAAACGGATCAGCCGAAACCTCAAAAGGAATACGGCACTCCCTGCCAACCTTCTTTGCGAAGATCGTAAACGCTGTACTCATGGAAAGACCCATCTCAGCACAGGCTCGTTCCATCCTTTTTTTCACATCTTCATCCAATTTAAAATTGACATTGACCGTGCGTGCCATATCCAACACTCCTTTTCTAAATCATATTATATGCAAAAACAAAGAAGAATACAAGTATTCTTCTTTACGATTCTGTAAATGCGTCATAATGATATGTAGACATTTATGGGTGGTAAAACCCTTGGATCACAAGGCTTTCCAGGCGTAATACGACAAAATACAAGGCCCGCAAAATTTTAGTTTTGCGGTGTATCCTACTACATTTCTTTCCACTCAATCACTTAATACCGCTCCTCCAACAGCACACATCACCGAAACAGTAATATTTTCTGTGTATATTGACTCAATTGCATCAAACGGATATAATACAGATAGAATATTACTATCCAACACACGAAAAGGAGGTTTTGTTATGACGATTCGTCCATCTGCAGCAATCCGTCAAAATTACAACGAGATTGCCGATCTATGCAGAAAGACCGAAGAGCCGGTTTTCCTTACCAAGAACGGCGAGGGAGATTTAGTCGTTATGGATATT
>CAUWLU010000021.1:0-42501 GCA_963559705.1 uncultured Acutalibacter sp. | reverse complement strand
CTCTCACGCCCAGGCAGGTGGCAGACCTGCTGGGCCACTCCACCTCGCAAATAACGGAGTTGTACTACGTTAAAAAGGACACCTCTCGTCTACATGGTATCACGGATGGCTTTAACTTGTGAGCACCATGCGGCGAGATGCACAAAAAAGCAAGCGAAAATTTTGCACCCGCGAACCAGCAAAAAATAGAGAAACGCACCCGGAAAAGCCCGAAAAGGGCGAAAGCGGGTGCGTTTTGGATGCTGGAGAGGAAAACGGCGGTAAAAACCAGTTGCGGCCAGATGTGGGAGGACAGCAGCGGATGCAACATAAGGCGAAATTTAGTAGACCGTGTCCGGGTGAGCATAGGCACAAAAAATCCCCAGGCCATGCGGTTTTCGCAGGGCCTGGGGACAAGTGGAATGGCAGGGGCAGAAGGACTTGAACCCTCGGCACGCGGTTTTGGAGTGGATGTGGGAAAACGCACCAGGGAGCGGGAGAGGGCCGCTGTTGCCTAATTCTTCCAGCCAGCCCGCAAAAAAGATGCTAGTTTGGTGCTGCAGGAGTTTTTTTCTGCTACTCTTTCGTTACAGTTTTAGTAGCAATGGCTAGTGAAGAATTTTTCAATATGTTAAAGACTGAATAAGGTTTTGAAAATATCCGGGGGAATAGTACTTGACAGAGCTCCCATCAGGTTGGTAGATTCTGACACAGTCCTCCTCGAAAAATATCCAGGTAATCCCGGTTGCGGTTTGTATGTCAGCACAGTATTCCCATCCCATGGCAGGTTCTAAAGCTTCCGTTGATTCATAGTTGAAATCATTAAAAAGCTGTATGATCTCTTGGATTTCATCCTTTTCTGCAGTTGTGATTCGCTGATTGGAATGGCGGATAGTTATTTTTTGAACTGTTTTGGAATCAAAATCAAATAGCGGGGAGGGCTTTACTTGAAAATACAGATACATCCCACTAGCCCCAATTAAGATTCCAAGGGAAAAACAGGCAACGAGAATGAGAGGATTTTTCTTGTTGTTTGCGTTTTTCGTGTTCATATTGCGATCTCCCTATTATTAAAATTTGATCTCCCAATAATAGTCATATTTCAGAACATCTAAATCCAAATATCTTCCGGAACTATTTAGTCCATCAGCGATTTTTACAAAATACATATTTGTGCCATCACTGCTGCGAGTCATACAACTCCATGCAAAACCTAGGGCTGCATGGTCGTTATAGGGAGGACCGTATTGATCTAAACATATAAACATTAAGCGATCCGACGTAGTAGCGTTTTTAAGATTTTGCAAATTACATTTATACTGTCCATATGTTCTTACGGTAACATTGCACATTTTAAATGCGGATCTAATAAAATCATCGGCGGTTGATGGTGGAGTTCCCCTAGATGAACTATAATAGATTCCTCCAGCGTTTGTATTTGCCTGAATAACTTTTGAAAAAATTGTTTTATTACTACTGCTTTTAATGGTGGAATTATTGTATTTATTTCCATACATTTTTATTGCATTGGTAATTGCTACAGGACCACAATGATTGCTATAACCTAGAAAATCTGTATCTATCGCATAGTTTACATAGTTTTCCCATTTGTTGTTCCAATCAGTGCATGTCCAACTTCCGCCGTATACATTTTTTGCATAGATTCCAGCATTCGATATATAGCCATCCTTATCATTAACGTCGCCATATCCATACGGACGAACTGTAACCTCTTCAGAAGTTCGAGAAAATGTTTCGATAACTGCAGATGGAATGTTCTTAGCGTTTCTCAGGGCTGAGAATTTATTTTCTATATTATTTTGATCAATTGTAGTTCCGTCTGTAGATTCCAGCGTTCCATTTTCTTTTCTTAAATAATATGAAAATGGACCAGTGTAAATAACCTTTTCGTTGGGGCTAATTGTTTTAAAATCCGCATAGCCAGGTTTTCCTTTGTCCGACCATTCTATAATTGGATTTGGCATATCAATATAAGCAGCCACTGTCACATAGCCGTTAGCTAGTTCAAAAGTATAACTCGTTATATTTTCTCCATCTATGTCATATGTGGGTACACAATTCAAAATAGAAGTATTGGAATTCCAATCTGTCATCCCTGTGGCAACTATATCCTCAATAAAATATTGTGCAATATATTCCGCGACATCTTCCGGAATGAGCAGATACTTATCCTGTAATTTTGCATGAGGAAAAACCGATTCTTGCGTGCCGATGCCTGTCCCGTTAACAGGAACAGCAACGCATATCACCAAGGTCAAGGCCAATAGAATGGTGACGCATTTTTTGGATATCTTTTTCATCACAAACGCTCCTCTCTAAGAATCAATCCGGTTTTCATTGAATTTTGATTTGTGGATGTGTGCTGGTAATCCATTGGTGTCACCTTCTATCAATAGGTTCTATCTGTATTATGATACTTTAAGGGGAATATGTCAATAATTTTTGTTTGTATTTTCTTGCTTTTATTCTTCCTTACATCCGAGTTAGGCGAGTTGCCTCCCTCAAAGCCTGAGGTACAGAAAACAAAGAAAAGGGTTTCAAATTAATTTTGAAAAACGCTTGCAAGAATAACCTATGAACAAAGAGTAAAATCTGATTTCTCTATGGAAATAAGTTGGAACATCGGTGTAGAATTTAAAAAAATCATACGGGAGGTAACGCCACGGAGATCGAAAATATGTATAGCAAACGAAGCGCATTGGGCCACTATTTTCTTCTGCTCAATGAGTTTTTTTCATTGGGATTAAGCCCAGGTGAGCTGTCGGTCTACGTCTACCTCATGTTCTGCGAGGATAGAGAAACCCATCCGTGCTGGCCCAGCATCGGGAAGATTTGCCAATACACAGGAATGAGCGCTAATACCGTAGCCAAGTACATACGACAGCTGGAAGAGAAGCGACTGATCGATACCCAGCCCACCAAGGTGAAAACTAGGGTAGGCTTGGTGCGGAACGGGAATTTGCGTTACACGATCCGCCCCATCCAAGAGGCGGTGAATTACAAGCTGGAAAAGGACTTGACAGCCCTGTCAGAGCAAAAGGGTACCAAGAAAAAACGGTAAACCCAAACTCGGCCCCGTGTGGCCCTGTGTGCGGTTTTGGGAGCCGAGCAGGGATGAACACTAGCGAGGTCCCGAACAAGCCACGTTGGAACCGTGTGAGCCGGTTGTAGACAAATCCGTCAGACCAGGAAAACGACGATTCGAGGACAAGCCCGCCTTTCCCCGTAGGGGAAGGGTACAGAGGGAGTAAGCAGAAGAAGAAAAGAAGAAAAAACTGGCCCGGAGGCCAGCAAGGACGCCCTTCCAAGACCCATAACATAGCCCCAACATTGAGCGAAGATTTCGGGGTGTGATTTTCGAGCAGGTTAAAGGGTGTGGGTCGGTGAACCGCCCCACACCCAGCTCACAGCGCCCGGCAGAGCCGGTCGCTACGGGCTTTTCGCGAGGGGTCAAAATCTCAAAAATTAGGGGTCGGTTTTGGAGCCTTGGCGTCAAGCTGTGGGTCGTGGACGCCGGATTTTCCCAGTGTAGAGCCATTCCCTACGGTGTCACCATAGGGGTTGTGGCAAATTTCGAGCGTTTTTTCGCAAGTCGAATGGCGGGCAGGTTCCCGGCCTCAATAGCTGTGGATAAGAGCGAAAATTATCCCTTTTTTTCTCTGCGCATAGGTAGCCCGGGCCACCTCAAAAGCTGCGCCGCATAAACAAAGAATAGACCCAAGAGAATTCTCCGCCCAGCGGCAGGTGTAAATCCACCAAAAGGTGTGGCGATTTTTCTCTGCCCGGTTTGAAAACTAGGGGTGGACATAGGCAGGCGTTATACGGTAGTGTTGGTGGTTGAAGAAAACACCCGAAAGGAGGAACCACCAACCATGCCAAAAAAGAGATTGACCACTAACGGCAACGTCTTTCGCCGAACCGATGGCCGCTGGCAAAGCGTGATCTGGTACTTTGACGAGCAAGGAGTGAAACGCCGCAAGGTATTCTCCAGTAAGACCAAGACGGAAGCGCAGCAGAAGATCACAAACTACATCGCTCAGTTCAACGAAGAAGTGCGTCACTCGAACGAATCGCAGAAAACCATAAAAGACAGCTTAACACATTGGTTGCAAGTATTCAAATTCCCATCAGTGGAGAGGACAACATACGACCGGCTGGAGTGTACGGCCCAGCACCAGGTGTTCCCGCTCATCGGGGACAAAATTGTTGGAGACATAACAGCGGCAGACCTGAAATCGGTCCTCAATTACTGGATGGACCAGGGCTACGCTTACGCCACGGTGAAGAAAGTGCATATCCTCCTTAACGAGTATTTCCGCTATTTAACGGAGGAAGATTTTATCCAGAAGAACCCCATGCAAAGCGTGCCTATGATGAAGAAAGCCAACTTTCTAGCGGCCCAGGACAAGGAGTGCGTGCCAGAACAAGAAACTGTAACTGTGTTCACCCCAGCGGAGATTGCCAAATTCAAGCGGGAGGCCTTCTCCACTTTCGCCAATGGCAAGCGCAAATACCAGCAGGCGGCGGCCTACATCCTTATGCTGAACACCGGCCTGCGGACGGGAGAATTGCTGGGACTGCTCAACAGCGACATTGACTTGGAGCGTCGGGTTTTGCATCTCGAAAGAGGTGTGAAAGAGGTCTGGCGCAGGGATGGCTTGCAAGCCGAACCGGGGCGCGACGTGAAAGTCGGCAAGCTGAAATCGGCTACCAGCAAGCGAACCGTCCCGCTGAACAACGCCGCCATCTCCATGATACAAGACCTGCGGAAAGAAGCATACTTCGGGGAGGACACACCCCTGGTGCCGGACGAGCACGGCAACTTCACCCGACCAGTAAATTTCCGCAAGCGATACTACCGCATTTTAGCGGCGGCGGGCATTGAGAAGAAGGGCTTGCATTCTCTCAGGCATACATTTGCGTCCAGTTTGGTGAATGGGATCAAGCAGGCGGACGGTACCATTAAATCTCTCACGCCCAGGCAGGTGGCAGACCTGTTGGGCCACTCTACCTCGCAAATCACCGAGTTGTACTACGTTAAGAAAGACACCTCTCGTCTACATGGCATCACGGATGGCTTCAACCTGTGACCACTATGCGGCAGGATGCACAAAAACAGAGCCAGAAATTTTGCAGGTCAAAAGAGGACAAAAATGGCGAAACGCACCCGGAAAAGCCAGAAAAAGGCGAAACCGGGTGCGTTCCGGGTGCTGGAGAGGGGTGCGGCCGGTACGGACGGGTGGGGAAACCAGAAATCCGAACCAAAATGCACCAGATAGCAATGCAACACATGAAAAAAGGAAACCGGCGAAACCCCAGTGTTTTCGCCGGTTTTTTGGCAGGGGCAGAAGGACTTGAACCCTCGGCACGCGGTTTTGGAGTGGATGTGGGAGAGCGTACCAGGGAGCGGGTGAGGACCGGTGTTGCCCGGTTCTCCCGAACAAGTCCCAAAAGAGTGGTGCTGGTTTGGTGCTGCGAGCGGCTCTGGCAGCAGTTTTTCAAGTTTTTTACACATTCAGCTTCCTTTGAAAATCCAACACCCCTCCTTGGGGGCTTTTGCTGTTGGAAAGCTCCAGGCGGAACACACAGCGGTCCCCGCGGGTGATGGATTGGGTGTACTCGCAGATGTAGCCGGAGGACAGGTAGGAAGTCCGCTGGATTTTATAGCCTGCCAAGCCTTTGAGAAGGGCGGCGGCGGGTTTCGGGATCACCATGGCTGCCAGGGTCTCCTCCGCGTGGCTGATGACGAGCCCATAGCGGTTTTCCAGGGCGGCGTATAGAGACGCCTCGGAAAAGTCGGTGGACTCAATGCCCTCGCAAAGATAATAAGGGATGTAGGTGGTCTCCAGGATAAGGGGTTCTCCGTCGGCCATGCGCAGCCGTTCCAGGACAAACACTTTCTGGCCTACGGCGGCCAGTTTCATGGCTTCCTGCAGTTCGGCGGTGGCGGGAATCACCTGGCACTGGAGCACCTGGGAGGAGGGAACCGAGCCAGCTTCCCGGATGTTCTGCGTGAAATTGTACAGGTAGTTGATGTCCCGCTTCAGTTTGGGTTCGGAAATAAAAGAGCCCTTGCCCTGGTAGCGGACGATATACCCCTCTTTTACCAGCTGGTTTAAGGCGCTGCGCACCGTGGTGCGGCTGACTTTCAGCAACTCCACAATCTCATTTTCGCCGATCATCTTATCGCCGGGCTTTAATACGCCTGCCTTGATCTGATAGCGCAGGTATTCCGCTAGCTGGGAGTAGATGGGCTCTGTGGGATCCTGGGAAAGCTGAAAGGTAGAGAGAAAGTACTCGCGGGTCATGTCCATGGATATCCGCCTCTGGTTTGGTTTCCTGGTCACTATTGTACTGTGGTAGCGGAAAACACTCTGCACCACGGCGGAGCTTATGCCTCTAAATTGATCATGCGTGTGGAAGAATGACAGCGCCGGTGATTGCGGCCTCGCAATGTGCCGGCCTGCGGCCAGAATCAGGGAACATGGGAATATCTATGCAAAGGTTGGGAGCAATCCCAGCCTTTTTTCATGCCTAACAGTAAGGGCAGGGCTGCCTCGGAATTGAAAAGCACTCCACAACGCGAAGAAGCATACCGCCCCACTGGGGGACAGCGTGCCTTAGCTATTTTATATCAGGGTAGCCATTGAGCGGTAGGTGCCGTAAACGGTTATCCCTACTACCGAATAGGAAGGAGCTCCGCCATTTTATGAATATGCTTTCTGCTGGTCAATGGGTATCGGAATAGGTCTCCTGATACTGGGAGGGCGTCATGCCGGTTTTGCTTTTAAACACTTTCAAGAAATAAAAATAATCCTCAAACCCGCAAGCCGCACTGGTTTCTAAAATGGTGTAGCCAGAACTGAGCATACGCTTGGCCTGCTCCACCCGCAGGATCCCCTGCATCTGCTTGATCGTCACGCCGTACACAGCCTGGAAGATGGCGTTCAGGCGGCGGTAAGTCATGCCAAAAGCGGCGGCGTAGTCCTGGTTTTGTAGCTGCCGGCCTTTGTTGTTGTCAATATATTGCAGGATCTGGAGGGCCGTCCTGTTTTCCCGCTTGGGCCACAGCCTCTTTTTTTGCATAGCCAAACTGAGCTGGTACAGGATCGCCTGGATCTGGGAGGAGAGGAAATTTTCGCTGAAAAAGGGCGGGGCCCGGTGGCAGGCCGCGTACTCCATCAGGTCGAAGCAGGGGAGCTCCAGCGGCACCTGCCCCCATAATGGCAGCAGGATATGGCCGTTGTCCAGCTCCGTGGGTGGCGGGGTCTCTGCCCCCTCTGCCTGGAAATGGGCAAAATAGGCCTCGTGCTCGTCATGCTGCAGCCCGTAATGCCGCACATAGGGCGGCAGCAGGAAAAATTCGCCGCCGTGAACTGCATAATCCCCCCCATAGATGCGGAAGGTCCGCGTCCCACTGATCATCAGCACCAGAACCCACTGGGCCATCACCCGGTCCGGGTGTACGTTCCCGCCGCTGAATTTATCCACGATTTCCACATGGATCTCCCCCGCCAGCCGGAACCACCGGGGAAGCCCTTGTCCGGTATTCATAGATGCCGCACCTGCCTTTTCCAATATGTCCATTTCATAATAGGCCGCGCTGAAGAGAAAAGTCAAGCAGGGGATAAATAAAATGTCCATTTATTCCATATACCTTTCGTTCCCTCCATAGACTTTTCCCCAGGGGAGTGGTATGATGCTGCCAAAGCATCCAAGGAGGGATATGAAATGAAAAACGGTAAGCTCCGAGTGGCGCTGGTGGGGGTCTCCTTCGGCGCGGAGTTTGTGCCCATCTACTTGAAACACCCGGATGTGGATTCCCTGGTACTGGTGGACACCGACCGGGCGCAGCTGGACAAGATCGGCGACAAGTTCCTGTTGGAGGAGCGCCTGACGGACTTCGACGCCATGCTGGCGGACGAGACCATTGACGCGGTCCATCTGGTGACACCCCCGGCCACTCACGCTCCCCTGTCTGTAAAGGCACTGAACGCAGGCAAGCACTGCGCTTGCACCATTCCCATGGGCATGACCATCGACGAGCTGTACCAGGTCATCGAGGCCCGGAAAAAGAGCGGAAAGCACTATATGTTCATGGAAACCTCCGTCTATGGGCGGGAATTCCTGTATGTGAAGGACCTGTACGAAAAAGGGGAGCTGGGCAGGATCCAGTTCATGCGCTGCGCCCATTACCAGGACATGGAGGGATGGCCAGACTACTGGCTGGGCTTCCCTCCCCTGATGCACCCCACCCACGCGGTGGCCCCCTGCCTGATGCTGCTGGGAAAGCGCCCAGAGAGCGTGTACTGCAAGGGTTCCGGCAAGGTGCGCAAAGAGGTGGAAGAGCCCTATGGCTGCCCCTTCGCCTTTGAGTCCGCCCTTATCTCCCTGAAGGACAGCGATGTGGGCATCGAAATGGCCCGTTTTCTCTACCATGTGGCCCGGGGTTATACCGAATGCTTCAACATCTACGGCGAGCGGAAGAGCTTTGAGTGGCAGCAGTTGGAATCCGAGAAACCGGTGCTGTTCTCCATGGCGTTCGACCCCAACGCGGAGCATGTGATGAACGACTACGGCCGGGGCGGGCTGGTGACGGAAGAGCGTATCGAGATCCCCGACTATGCGGACCGACTGCCCGCGGAGATTGGGCGATTTACCCGGCAAACGGTATACGATGAAAGCAATCCCCATCTGGCATTCCTTCAAGGTGGAGGCCATGGGGGATCCCATCCCCACTTGGTCCATGAATTCGTCCGAAGCATTATTGAGGACCGGGACCCTGTCCCCAGCGACATTGATGGCGCTTACTGGACCGGCGTGGGCATCTGCGCCCATCAGTCCGCCATGGAGGGCGGCGTGGTGAAGCGTGTTCCTGTTTTTGAGTAAAACCCCAGCAAACAATTAACCATTGGTTGAGAGGTCTCCGGGGGAGGAGAGCGTCCGGGACAGGCGCAGGAGCCCTCTCTATGTAAAAGAAAGGTCGGGGATGCTCCCGGCCTTTTCCTTTTATCAAAGCAGTAGAAGGGCCGTTGCAATGAAAAAGTGCAGGGAATGTTTCCCAAGCTAGGGCACTCTACCACCAGTCGGTTGCTGGTGCAGGTGGACTGTGTTATGCTGAAGAAAACATCGAAGGGGAGGAAAATCTATGAACCTATCACAAATCGGGCGTTTTATCAGCCGGCGCAGGGCGGATCTGGGGCTTACCCAAGCCCAGTTAGCCCAGCGGCTGGATGTGACCGACAAAGCGGTTTCCAAGTGGGAACGGGGCAAAAGCCTGCCTGACGTGGCGCTTCTCAGCCGCGTGGCTGCGGAGCTGCGGGTCAGTGTGGTGGAGCTTCTCAGCGGCGAGTCCATGAATGTGGCCCGCAGCAGCAACCTGGACGAGGCCGACGGCTGGGAGAGGGAAGCTGACCAGGCTACGCCTCTCACTTTGCAGCGGAAAGATCCTGAGGACCTGTTGGTATCGCCTTACCTGTTTGGCAGCAACCTGGAGCACACCCGCTCCTGCCTCTATACCGGCTTATCCGCCCAAATGGTCCGCAATCGGAAGTTCGCTGGGAAGCCCACTGCCTGCGAGGGCTGCGCGATGGAATGGTTCCCCTTGGGGAAACGGGCTGTGTTTGCCTTGGACGAGCCCTACACCCGCCACGGGGAGGGCTACCACATGAAACGGACCACGGAATGCAATTCTGTCAGCATCTTCAACCCCTTCCAGGGGGAAACCGCCGGCATGGGCCAGCATGGCATCGCCATCTCCCAAGGGCAGCCGTATCTGTTCGGAATGGTGGTCAAGACTCAGAACCCGGTAGAGTTTGCCGTTTCTTTAACGGACCGGGCGGGGAAGGAAGTCTATTGCCGCACCACATTCACAGGGGAGGGGGCCGATTGGACCCGTTTTGAAGTTGAACTTACCCCCCAGGCCGCGGATCCCGACGCCGATCTGCGCATCTGTTGGGAAGAGGCGGGCCAGGTCTGTGTGGGGGCCATCTCCCTGCTGCCCAAGGACCACTTCCACGGGATGCGCCGCGATGTGGTGGAAGCCATGAAGGAATTGGGTATCAAAGTGCTGCGCTGGCCGGGCGGAAATTTTGCCGGAGAATTTAACTGGATGGACGGACTTCTGCCTGTGGATATGCGCGCCCCTTTCCAGTCCTATTTGGGCCTGGAGACCCAGCCCCACACCATGGGTTACGATTACAGCGAGATTAATACGGACGACTTTATTGCCCTGTGCCGGGAGATCGGCGCCGAGCCGTTCATCACCATCAACCCCTGTTGGAATACTCCCGAGGAGAACGCCGCCTGGGTGGAGTACTGCAATGGCGACGCCTCCACCCCCTACGGGAAGCTCCGGGCCCAACGAGGTCACCAAGAACCTTACAATGTGCAGCTTTGGTCCTTGGGCAACGAATTCGGTTACGGCCACATGGAGGGCGACAACACCCCCAGCGGGTACTGCCAGATCGCCCTGGAAAACGGCAAGAAAATGCTGGAGGCCTCTCCCAATCTCAGCCTGTGTTCCTCTGGCCCCTATCCCAACAAGGAATGGGCGGAGCTTTCCGCCAAGCCCCTTGGGGGAATCTCTCAGATGATTTCCCAGCACTATTATGGCTACGCCCCCCATTACACCAGTCTTGCCACCGTAGAGGAAGAGTATAACCGGTGCCTGGCCTCCGTTTCCCGGATGCGGGATCTGCTCCACCAGTCCCGGCAGTGGCTGGAGCCTTCTACGCGCATCTCCATGGACGAGTGGAACGTGTGGTACGCCTGGTACCGCCCCTCCAGCGTCACCGACGGCATTTATGCGGCCCTTGCCCTGCACATGTTGATGGAAGAAGCCGAGAAAAGCGGGATCGCCCTTGCGTGCCACTTCCAGGCGGTCAATGAGGGAATGTTGTGCGTGAAACCAGATCATGTGAGCCTGACGGCTCAGGGCCAGGTGTTCTCCCGGATGAATCGCTGGCACATGGGGAATCGTCTGTGCTCCGCGTCTCAAGAGGCTGTTGTCAGCGTGGACAGAGAGGGACGGATGGCCGTTACTGTGGTGAACGCCGCGTTTCGCTGCGAAAAGCCGGTGGACTTCTCCTCCTTTGGGCCTTGTAGCGAGGCGGTGCTCTTCTCCAGTGACACCGTGCTGCCGCCCTCTGAATTCACAGTGACAGATGTATTGGAGCAGGCCGCAGGCGGAACTTTCCAGATGCCGCCCCACAGCGTTTTGTTCTTGCGGTTCCCCAGCGTGAACTAAGCAAGAAAAGTCGGAAATGCAGAATGAAGTGTTGCTTTTTGAAGAAAATAATGCAATCAATTCCTCCAGTGACCTGCATATGGTGGTGGAATTGTCCAACGACATTTGGTTTAATGACAAGATCCATGTGAAACGGAATCCCTTCTGTTAGACATACAGGGGTCTCGATAGATAAGGGAGGAAGACAAAACATCAGGAGGGAGACCTCTTGATGTTTTGTCATGCTTTGACACGGATTGGTTTGCGGAAGACAGGAAAGAATGAACGCTTATATATGCGGTTGTAATCATTAGACGAAGAGCCATGGGCGCTGCAGGGCCTGGCAGAGATCATTGACTGGGGCAGTAACGATTTTTCCATTATAGGCCAGTTTACAGATCCGGATGAGGCCTTTGAATTCCTGTGCGAAAAAGAACCTGATGTGGTGTTTACGGATATCCGAATACCCGGTCTTTCCAGACTGGATCTCATAGAGATGTCTCACAGGGAGGGACTAAATTGCGAGTTTGCGCTCATAAGCGCGTATGAGGATTTTGAAGTGGCACAAAAAGAAATTCGCCTACATGTGTGGGAATATATTTTAAAACCATAGAATGCGGAAGATTTCCATTATGCCACGAAAATGCTCCTGCGTCATTTGGGAGAGAGGAATGATCTTGTCGGGGTGGAATGGAACGATCCTTCCGAAGAAATCTTGTGGAAAGCAGAGGCGTTTCAAAATTAGACGGAGAACTATCAAACAGTGGACTTATACCTTTGCTCCCGCCCATGCAAAGAACCAGAGATCCTGAAGGAAGGGGAGCGTATTTGAGAATATCCGCAGAATCCCGCATGACTTGGCCCAGCTTGCCCCAGAAGGATAATCGAAAGTGGGAAGTCAGCCGGGAGCATGGAGCACAAAAGCGGAATAACGGATCTGCCTCAAATGCTTCAAGAAGTCTGGTACTCATTGTAGGGGATTCTCCTATTCTAGCAGAGAAAATGTGGGGGGAGACCCAGTTCTATTTCTGAAAAATGTGTGCCTGAGTGAGTGTAGGCCTTTTCTCTCTAACCCAGCCGCTGCAAGGATTCTGTAATATCACTTTTAAAAATTCATAAGCCTGATGTAATTTCAATGATCATCCGGCATTGATGGCGTATCCTCCCGAAAATATACCCCTTACCGCAAGTCTTGAATTATGGCGATGGCTGTGCCGTTGAACGGAACCAGACTTGCACAGAGATTCAGGGCAAGAGAAAGCCAGCCCCTTCCCCTCGTAGAAAGAGGCTTCCTATCATACTTAGTCTATCAAATCATGTCCAGCAGATCATACCATGTTGAATTGCATCGGGCCAAAAAAGAAAAATTTTGGGACATGGACGGAAGTAGGGTTTGCGCCCCGGTCCATAGGAACCCGGAAGCCCAAAAACGTATTCACCCTTTTTTTCGTTCATCCGTGGGGGAAGCACCCATCACACGGCGGTAGACTTGAGAAAAATAAGAGAAATTATCATATCCAAGTTTTGAGGCGATCACGCTGACAGGCAACTCCGTCGTGGTAAGAAGCATCCGGGCCGCATCCATCTTTCTTCGGATGATGTGCTCCTTCAAGGAAGTTCCTGTCTCATTTTTGAACACTCGAGAGAGATAATCGGCATTCACAAACAGCGCTGATGCGACGCTGTTCACATTGAGGGGGCGGTCTAGATTATCCTCCACGTAGTCGCAAGCCTGGTCTACCAGCTTTTTTACGTTGCCATCGTACTGTTCCGCCTGTGGGAAAAGGGCAATCACTTTTTCCAGTGCTCTATGCAATTCCGGCAGGGAAGCCGCTTGATTTCCCTGGGCCAGCTTGTCTAAAAAGAGGGAAAGATCCGCTCTTAGGGTCTGAGCGGCGTTTAGAACCACCTGCTGGAACTGAATCCAAAAGTTGTGCAGGCTGCTCTGGTTCAAGGAATCCGTTTTCGCCAACGCATCCAGATATTCCTTGGCTTCGTCTAGTACCACCTGGCAAGCGCCGCCAGTCAATAGATGCTCCCATCTGTGCATTTGCACCTGATCCAATAGTTTTTCAGTATGGGCCTTTGCAATCTTATGGCTGGGACGGAAAATACCGTTCGCCCGCAGAACATTGTCCTGCTTAGCCCTCAGCAGCAGGGCAGCTTGGCTGTTAATATTCCTTAAGGAAACCACATACCCTACATAGAAGGCCGCTTTCCAGGGAAACGACTGGGATAGGACCAGATAAGCCTCGTTCAAAGGGCCAAGGACCATTTTATCATCACAAGGTTTTGGCTCTGGAGCATAGACGAACCATCCCAAGGAAGTCTTATCG
Organism: uncultured Acutalibacter sp.; assembly: GCA_963559705.1. GTDB lineage: Bacteria > Bacillota > Clostridia > Oscillospirales > Acutalibacteraceae > Acutalibacter. Next base: position 28,938 of record CAUWLU010000021.1, on the reverse strand, counting down.
ATGGTGAATGGCAAAACCTCCCATCCCGCCTTTTGATAGACTTCTGTGAGGATGTTGTTCCAGGCATAGACCCATGTTTGGGTAGGCCAGGGCTCTGCTTTCCAGCGCAACAAGTGCCCCCAGAGGAGAAAACAGGGGCTTTCGGCGTCTAATCTCTTTCCCAACTTCTCCAGGGTAGATTGCACCGCCTGGATGGAAAGTGGCTGCCCTCCGATCCAATCACTGAACAGGTTTTGGAACAGAATCGATTCCTGGTTTTTCGCCATCAGACCGTAGTGGAGAAGCTCTTTTTCAGCATTGTCATTTTTCACCCGGGTGATAGCCCTGGCAATGGTAGCCTGTATCTCATCGTATCGGGCTGGCTGGAGGATATAGTCAAAGCTGCCCAGTTGGATGGCTTCCTTGGCATACAGAAAGTCCGCATGGGAAGTGAGGAAAACGCAAACAAAGTCCTGCCCCTGCTGTCGTGCCCAGCGCAGCAAAGAAAGTCCGTTCTCCCCTGGCATCTCAATATCGCACAACAGGATGTCCACGTGCTCCTGCAGTAAAATAGTCTTTGCCGCCTGGGCGCTGCTGGCGGTGCGGATACCCGTGACACCCAGAGCTGCCCAGTCCAGTCCAGAAATGAGGCCGCTTAGAATACGGACCTGGTCATCCACCAATAAGACATTCATAAAGTCTCTCCTTCCGTCCGGTCTTGCTCGATAGGTAGGAACAGTTCCACGCAGGCGCCCTCCGAGCGATTTCGAAAAGACACCGTGGCCCGGGCACCGTACTGCAGCCGCAGCCGCTGCCGGATATTGGCGATGCCCACATGGCGTCCGCTCGGATCGCCGCCGTGATTGAGTTCTTCCAGCTGCTGGGAGAGAAAACCTCCGCCATTATCCCATATGCTCACATTGAGGTAGTCCCCTTCCTCGCTGGGCAGCAAGCTACACCGTACTTGGATCAATAAAGGCGAATCCTGACGGCGCGAGTGCTTGATGGCATTCTCTACAAAAGTCAGGAGGGAAAGGGATGGCACCAGGGCCTGGGAAACCTCCGCATCCATCGATACGCAGAGCTGGGGTGGATAGTCCACCCCGGCCTGTTGGATACGGACATAACTTTCCGCGCTGGCAAGCTCTGACTGCAGGGGAACCAGCTTGGAGCCGCCTTTAAAGACGCTGCGAAGGTAAGTGGAAAGGTCCAGCACCAGGTCCTGTATGGGCCCCGTCTTTCCTTCCCCTGCCAAAGAGTAGACCAAATTCAAACAATTCAAGAAGAAATGAGGGCGTATCTGCAAATGAAGGTATTGCAGCTGCGCCTGCTGTACGGCAAGCTGCTGCTCGTAAGAGGCAATCTTCCGCCGCTGGATCTCGTCCAGCATAGTGTTGACCGTGCCGGCTATCTGGTTGACCTCTTGGATGCGGGAATCCTGGGGGACACGGATATCTGGCTCCCCCTGCTGGATGGATCTCATAGTAGTGGTAAGGGTGCCTACGGGCTCTAGCAACAGCCGCCGCAGAGTAAGCCAACAAAGAGGAATACACCCCAAAAGGGCTGCGGTAAAGGCCAACAGGGCAATCTGCACCGGGCTAAGCTTTTCCCAAAATGTCCGAGCTGGCACCGCGTACACCACTGACCCCATCCCCCTGGCAAGGGGCTGGGAGATCAACTCATAGCGGCGCCCGTCCTTCCCGCTGGCTGACAGCCGCCCCTCCGGTCGCACAGTACCCTCTTCTCCCACACCATTTTCCGGGGAATAAGCTGTCCCGTTGGGTTGGGCAAAGAACACCCGGCCGTTTTCCTCTAATCCGGTATAGGTCAGCTGGGCAGGGTCCACCATAGCGGCCACCACTGTTCCATGGCGCACCGAGGCAAATACCAGCACAGTCCTGTCGGAAAGAGATACGGAAAACCAGCGGGAAACACTCTCACCTTGGGCCAGAGAAGCCTTCACTGTCTCACGCAGCAGGGCCAGATCTTCCTGGGGGTAGGAGATGGTGTAGATAAGCCGGTAGTAATCATAGGGCTGTGAGTAGAGAAAAAAAGCGCCCAACAGCTCCTGAGAGCGCAGCAAGGTCCTGCAATTATCGTCGAACTTCTCAGAAGCTACATGGACTTCGGTCTTGCTGCCAGCGTAAAGCACCATAGAGAACTCTGTATCGTTGGCCAGTGTCTCCATCAAGAAATCCTCTGTCACATCCAGTGTTTCATCCCACTGGGCCTGATAAAGCTGCAGTGTGCCCCGGCGGTAGCTGCGCAGTGTAGACTGTTGCTGGGCCACAGTGTAGGAATCGAATAAGACAATGGCTATAAACAAGGGCACCACCATAACTGCCATAATCAGCGTGGCCGCTCGCCGGAAGGATACTTGTACAGCCTTCGTTCCAAATGCTCTCATGGCTTGACCCCCTTCGCCGTTGTAAAATTTCGTTGTAACAATGTAATCATATCATAATTTGGGACGCTGCATAGAAAAAATCTGAAAATCAACATTAAAAAGTCGGATTCTTAACATTTCTTGTGTTTGATTTTTGAATTTAGTTGGAAAATTAACACTTCGCTTGGATGAAATTGATAGAAAACAAGATCGTTCCACGCCTATAATAGGGACATCAGCTTTCGACAAGGAAAAAGAAAGGAGCAAATAAACGTGACGAAAACATGGAAAAAAATTGTGGCAAGCTTGCTGGCTGCCATGCTGCTGACGGCCTCTTTCGCGGCCTGCGGCGGGGATGACCCCGTACAGGCTGAAAACGGCAGCAGCGGTGAGAACACCTCGAACGCTGGGGCGGAAGCGGGCGACACCGCCCAGGATGACGGCGAGTTGGCCCATATGGTCGTGTGGAGCAATGGCGACGCCAACACCGAGGACTGTGAGGAGGTAAGCGCCGCTATCACAGAGATCACCAGCGAGAAAATCGGTGTTGAGGTTGAGGTCATGCGCGGCCTGGACGCCGAGAAAATGAACTTGGCCCTCACCTCTGGCGAGCAGGTCGACCTGATGAATTTCAGCTCTTACACCGGTGGCATCTCCGCCCTGGTAAGCGCGGGCATGGCCACTCCCCTGGACGACCTGGTAGAGGAATATGGGCAGGAGACCCTGGCACTCATCCCCGCCGAGGATCTGGAATGCGGCAAAATTGACGGAGTGCTCTACTCTATCCCCAGCCTGAAGGACACCGCTCGTGCCGCTGGCTTTGCCATGCGCATGGACATTTTGGATGAGCTGGGCATCGACCCCGCCACCATCGAGACCTACGACGATGTCCACGATGTGCTGGTAAAGGTCCACGAGGCTTATCCCGACATGTATCCTCTGGTGCCCTCTTGGGGAGGCGGCGGTATGCAGGAGATCATCCCCTTTGATAATCTGGGGGACAAGCTGGGCGTTCTGGAAGACTGCAACAGCGACAGCACCACAGTTGTGAACCTGTACGAGACCGATTCCTACCGCGAGCTGTGTGAGCGGATGTACCAGTGGAACCAGGAAGGCCTTATCATGCCGGATGCTACCACCACCACTGAGAACAACCTGCTCTCTACCGTTGGTTTCTGCGACTACGAAAACATCAAGCCCGGCAAGGCCCTGGAGATGCAGAAATCTTACGGCAAGGAATTTGCCCTTATCCAGATTACAGACCCCTATAAGTACACCGAGATCACTGGCGGTTCTTCCTTCTTCATCCCCAGCTCTTCTGAACGCCCTGATAAGGCCATGCAGCTGTGGAACCTTATGTTCACCGACCCGGAAATCTCAAACCTCTTTGTCAATGGCCTGGAGGGCAAACACTGGGTCTACACTGATGATACCCATACCTTCATCACCACTCCCGAAGGAATGGACAGCACTGCCAGCGGCTACTCCTGTGTGGACTGGTCTTGGCCTAACCCTCGCATCACCCCTGTCTGGGAAGGCGGTGACGCGGATCTGTGGGATCAGTATCAGACCTTTACTGAAGGCGCTGTGGCCAGCCCTGCTCTGGGATTCCAGTGGGACAGCACCCCTGTGATGAACCAGGTGACCGCTTGCAACAATGTGGTAAGCAAGTATGACACCGCACTGCGTTGGGGTGTGCTCGATCCCGCCGAATCCTTGCCGGAGTTTATCGAAGCTCTGAAGTCTGCTGGCATCGATGATATCGTGGCCGAGAAACAGGCCCAGCTGGACCAGTGGCTGGAAAACCGTCAATAACATCTGGCGAACGAAAAGGCGGGCAGGTTCAACCGGCCCGCCTTTTCGTTACAAATTTGGAGGGGAAACAATATGCAAAAAGCCTTGAAAAAGTTGGGTCGCTTTTGGCCCCTGTACTTGATGCTGGCACCCGGCGCAGTCTATCTGTTCATCAACTGCTATATCCCCATGGCGGGCATTGTAGTGGCGTTTAAGCAGTACAACGCGCGCAAGGGTATGTTCGGCAGCGATTGGGTAGGCCTTAGCAATTTCGAGTTTCTGTTCAAAACCAACGACGCCTGGCTGATGACCCGCAACACCCTGGTCTACAACCTTGTATTCATCCTGCTGGGAACAGTGCTGGCCATCACCATCGCCATTATTCTCAACGAAATTCACAGCAAGGCTGCCAAACAGGTGTACCAAACGGTCATTCTCATCCCGTACTTGATCTCTATGGTGGTAGTAAGCTATTTGGCCTTTGCCTTTCTAAGCAACGGCAACGGCTTTTTCAACAATACCATTCTACCTTTGTTAGGGATGGAACCCATCGATTGGTACAACAGCCCCCAGTATTGGCCCGTCATCCTAGTAGTGATCCAAATCTGGAAAACACTGGGGTACAACTGCATCCTTTATTACGCCACTATCTGCGGCATTGACCACAGCCTGTACGAAGCTGCCGTGGTAGACGGCGCCAATCGCTGGCAACAGATCCGCAACGTAACTCTGCCCAGCTTAAAGTCCACTATTGTCATTCTTACCCTGATGAGCCTGGGCGGTATCTTCCGCTCTGATTTTGGCCTTTTCTATCAGGTGCCTATGGATTCGGGCGCCCTGCTGGAAGTAACCCAGACCATCGACACCTATGTGTACCGCGGCCTGATGCAGACCAACAATATCGGCATGTCCTCGGCGGCAGGGGTGTACCAGTCCATCGTGGGCTTCATCCTGGTGTTCAGCGCCAATTGGGTTGTTCGTAAGCTGGACAACGACAGCTCTTTGTTCTAAGGGGAGGTAGAAAAAATGGTAGAAAAGGGGAAAGCCTTTCGAATCTTTTCCAATGTCCTGATGATCCTCATCGGTATATGCAGCATTGCTCCTTTCCTGCTGCTGATCATGTCCTCTGTCACAGACGAACAGTCCCTGGTCTCCAACGGCTATTCGTTCTTTCCCAAGGAATACAGCCTGTATGCCTATAAATATCTTCTGGCCGATTCCACCTCTATGGTGCGGGCCTATGGTATTTCCATTCTGGTGACGGCTGTTGGCACAGTGGCAAACCTGCTTTTGACAACGCTGTATGCCTACCCGCTCTCTCGGAAAGATCTGCCCGGCCGGAATATCTTTGCCTTTTACCTGTTCTTTACCATGCTGTTCTCTGGCGGCCTAGTGCCCTCTTACATCATGTGGAGCAGGACCTTCCACATCAACAACACTATTTTTGCGCTCATTGTCCCAAACCTGATGCTAGGGGCCTTCAATGTCATTATGATGCGCACATACTTTACCACCAACATCCCCGATGCTGTAATTGAAGCTGCCCGTATTGACGGCGCCGGAGAGATCCGTATTCTTTACCGTATCGTGCTGCCCATGGCCATGCCCATTATGGCTACCATCGGGCTTTTAGTGGGGCTTGCCTACTGGAACGACTGGCAGAACGGCCTATATTACCTCACCGACGACCGTCTTTTCAGCGTACAGGTGTTGTTAATGGATATCCAGCGGAATATTGACTCCCTGCGTCGAAGCGCCTCACAGGGCGCCAGTGTCTCTTTAGCAAATCTCCCTTCCACTGGCGTACGCATGGCCATTACAGTGATGGGTATTCTGCCCATCATGATCATCTATCCATTTGTGCAAAAATACTTTGTCAAAGGCATTGCCATTGGCGCAGTGAAGGGATAACTGCCCGCATAATTAGCCCCAACAATTTCTTCCTATGGGTACGGCATTTTCCAGCCCGGCAACAGCATCACCCGCCAAGAGTTCGCCCAGATGCTTTATAACTACGCTAAGTATAAGGGCTACAACTTGACGGCGGAGGCGATCTTTCCCGGTTCCCGGATAGCATCAGCGTAGCTGATTGGGCTGAAGCCGCCATGAGTTGGGCCAATGGCAACGAGCTGATCGATGGCTACGATGGTGGCACCATCGACGCCGCAGGTATTGGAACCAGAGCCCAGGCCGCCAGTATCTTGATGCGGTTTGATCAGAACCTGGTGAAAAACTGAATATTTATGCAAAGGCTGGGAGCAATCCCGGCCTTTTGCTTATCTGGAAACAAGGGGGTACCCCCACGCAAAAGTTGAGCCGCATAAAACAAAGAAAAGGCTTCGCAAACGGAACTTGAAAAACGAAAGGGAGGTCGGCTGAAACAATATGAGAAAGACTTGCAAAAGAAGGCCACGGCAGGGAGGATTTTTTCTTCTGCCGAATGAGATCTTCCCCCTGGGATTGAGCGCTGGGGAGATTGCTGTGTACGCTTACCTGATTTTTTTGCGAGGACAGGGAAACGCACCTGTGCTACCCTAGCTTTCGGAAAATCGGGGAATGTACAGGCATGAGCCCCAACACGGTGCGAAAGTACATAACGCGGCTAGAGGACAAGTGTCTCATCGAAACCCTGCCGACCACTGTGTGGACATTGGACGGGACCGCAAGAAACGGGACGCTACTTTACACGATTTTGCCCATTCATGAAGCGGTGAATTACCACCTGGAGCTCCAGCTGGCAGGGCTACCACCGAGAAAGGCTGGGAGAAAAAGACGGCGAAACCAAACACGCCCCTGTGTGGCCCTGTGTGCGGTTTTGGAGGCCGGGTAGGGAAACGACACCAGCAAGACGAGTTACCGGGCCTGTTGGAGCCGTGAGAGCCAGTTGTGAGCAGCAGTTGCCAAAGGCAACTGCCTAGAGAAGCCGAACAACTCCAAGTTGAGCAAACCCAGCCCCTCCCCCTAAAGGGGGAGGGGTAACCTCGTTTTGGGACACAAACCCACAACTCGGCCTGTGAAGTGCTGTGTGCGGTATTGAAGACAGATAAAACGAGTGGGAAGCGCCCTATTGGCCCTGTGCCTGTGCGTCAGCTTGGCAGCCTGCGGCGGCAGCGGGACTTCTTCTGCCAGTTCCGAAAGCTCTCAAAGCCAAAGCTCTTCCAGTGAAAGCCAGCCCTCCTCCAGCGAGAGCCAAGCATCTTCCGAGAGCAGCGATGCCAGCGCTGAGGAAACCGGCACGGAGCTTTCGGGCAAAGTGACCGTGTATATGCCCAGCCCCGCCGGTCTGGCGGACAAGATCGCCGCGGCTTTCACGGAGAAGACCGGCGTGGAGGTGGAGCAGTTCCAGGGTACCACCGGCGAGATCCTGGCCCGGCTGGAAACTGAGGCTGCCAACCCGGTGGCGGACGTGGTCATCCTGGCCTCTTGGTCGGACGGCCTCTCCATGAAAGAGGACGGCCAGATCGTCAGCTATACCCCTGAGAATGCCGACAAGATTAACGAGGGATGGGTCGATGAGGACAGCATGCTGTTTGGTTACAGTGCCTCCGCCGTGGGCGTGATCTACAACACCACCGTTTATCCGGAGCTCTCCGCCGACTGGGCCGGCCTGGCCGACAGCCAGTACGCCGACGACATCGCCATCCCCGACCCGGAGAAGTCCGGCGCTTGCAAGGATTTCCTGGCGGGCCTGGTCACCGGCCTGGATGATGGGGAAGCCATTATGGAGTCCTGGGCCAACAACGGCCTGACCGTGCCCGGCGCCAACGCCGCCGCCCTGGAAGCCGTCACTACCGGGGAGAAGGGCATCCTCATCGCCGGTGTGGACTACAACGCCTATTCCTCCATCGCGGACGGCGAGCCCATCAACATTTACTACCCGGAGAGCGGCACGGTGGTGAACCCCCGGCCTGCCATGATTATGAAAACCGCTCCCAACATGGAGAACGCTGAGGCTTTCATTGACTTCCTGTTCAGCGACGAGGCCCAGCAGCTGGTGGCGGATGCCTATCTGCTTCCCGGCCGCAGCGATGTGGAGTGCTCCAACCGCACCAACCTGGATGAGATCCCCCAGATCGACACCAACTGGGACGAGATGATGCAGGTGGCGGACGACACCGCCGCCAAGCTCAACGAGCTTTGCCAATAAAATAGCGTCACACCGGAGGAAGTATGCGACAATCAATTACCCGAAAAAGCAGAGCTTTCGCGCTGCTGGCTATCCTGGCGTTTTTGATCGTCTGCCCCCTGGTTTCGGTATTTGCCAAGGCGGTCATCGTGGATGGCCGCCTTGACTTATATCGGGCCGGGCAGATTATCGCCGACCCGGAAAACCTGCAAACCATTTGGAACTCTCTCATCTTGGGCGTGTGCGTCACCCTTTGCTCCACGGTGATCGCCGCTCCCACCGCCTACTTGCTGGCCCGTACCCAGTTGGGCCGCCACAAGTGGCTGGACATCGTGTTTATGGTGCCCTTTATGACGCCTCCCTACATTGCCTCCATGGGATGGATCTTGTTCATGCAGAAGCGGGGCCTGTTCCAGCAGTTGTTTCCCTTCACCGGCTCCTTCTCCGAGGGCTTTTTCTCTTTTGGCGGCCTGGTGCTGGTGATGACCCTAAACGTCTTTCCTTTCATGATGACCATTTTGAAAAACGCCATCCTGAACATCCCCGCCAGCTTGGAGGAGAGCGGGGCCGTGTTCGGGGCGGGCTTTGGCGCCCGGCTGCGGAAGATCTTCGCCCCGCTGCTCACTGGAAATTACGCCATCGCCGCTCTGTTGGTGTTTGTCAAGACCCTTTCAGAGTACGGCACGCCCTACACTTTGGGCCGCCGCATCGGATTCTATGTGTTCACCACGGATATCCACCGCTATTCCACCACCGCCCCCATTGATTTCGGCAAATCCGCCAGCCTGTCCTCGGTGCTCATTGTGATTTGCATGGGGCTGTGGCTGCTGCAAAATTACATCACAAACCACAATACCTACCGGCTGGTCAGCGGCAAGGGGAGCCGCCATGCCAAAACCCGGTTGAGAAAGGGCGGCCTGGCGGGGGCCTGGGGCTGGGTGTGCCTGGTGATCCTCGTTTCCATTGGCATCCCCTACTTTTCCATCATCGCCAGTTCCCTGATTAAACTGCGGGGGTATGGGCTGGCCCCTGGCAATTTCACACTGGAGCACTACGGGGAGCTCTTCACCACAGACAAAAGCCTGCGGGCCATTGGGAACAGCCTGTTCCTGGCGGTGGCCTCCGCCTTGATCTGCTCTGTGCTGGGCACTTTGGTAGTGATGGCGGTCCGCAAAGCCAAGGGCTCTTTGAAAAAAGTGCTGGAGGGGGTCAGCCTTCTGCCGGAGATGCTGCCCGCCATTGTGCTGGTCATCGGCATTATGTTGTTCTGGAACGCCATTTACGATGTGCTGCCTCTGTACAACACCAAGGGGATCATGGTGCTGGCCTATGTGGTGCTCTATGTGCCCTATACCGTCCAGTATGTCACCTCTGCCTTCAACCAAATTAACGATAGTTTGATTCAAGCGGGCCGCACCTTTGGGGGTACGCCCCTGTATGTGTTCCGCCGGGTCACCCTGCCTATGATTGGCCGGGGCATTCTGGGCGGCGCCATGATGATCTTCATTATTGCCTTCCGGGAGCTGGTCACCGCCAGCTTGATCGCCCCTCCCAACGTGCTGGTGGTTTCCACCTACATCAACCGGGAGTTTGAACAAGGCAGTGTATCCCTTGGCATGGCTATGGCGGTGTTGTGCGTGCTTATCACCACAGGGGCTCTGCTGCTGATGAACGGTTTTGCCGAGAGAAAGAAGGGTGCCAAGTGAAAGTCACATTTGCCGGCGGTGTAGGGGAGCACGGGCGCAACTGCTTCTTGGTGGAAGGGGAGTCGCTCTCCTTTTTGGTGGACTGCGGCGTCATGGTTGGAGCCACCCAGCCTTACCCCCACCTTGCGCCGGAGCAGATCGTCCCCTTAGACTACATCTTTTTGACCCACTCCCACGCTGACCATACCGGGGCTTTGCCCTGGTTTGTTGGCCAGGGTTTCCACGGCGTTGTGGTTGCCTCTCAGAAAACGTTGAACCAGTTGGGAAAAACGGTGGCAGAGTATCAGCCCTTAGAGACTTTTCAACCTCCGGAAGGGCTTTTCTTGGAATGGGGCAGGGCGGGCCACTGTGCCGGAAGCGTGTGGTACGCCTTCCAGCTGGAGGGGATTCGACTGCTTTTCAGCGGCGATTACACGGAATCAAGCCTTGTCTATGGGGTAGATCCTATCCGGGGCAGGGTGGCGGATTTGGCTGTTCTGGACAGCGCCTATGGTGAAGAACCGCGCTCTCCCCGGCAAATGGGAAAGGACTTTTTGGATGCGGTGGAACCCTATGTGTCTCAGAAAAAGGCAGTGTTGTTCCCTGTTCCAAAGTATGGCAGGGGCCAGGAAATACTCCTCCTGTTACAGGCACGCTGGCCTCAAATACCCTTTTATGGGGACGGCCACTTTCAACGGCAGGCACAGTCTTTGTCCACGGATGAGGCCTGGACTCTGCCCCAGGCCCGGCAAGCCCTGGCCGCTGTCCAGGTGCGGCCTTTGGGGGATTACCCGCCAAAATCCGGCTTTTGCTTTGTCAGCGATCCCCAGCTGCGCCGGTGCGAACTGGCGGAAATGGGAGAACGATTCGCTCACAGCGGAGGTATCGTCCTCACAGGTTCCGTGGAGCAGGGATCTCCCGCTTGGAAGCTGATGGAAGAGGGGAAAGCCCAGTTTGCCCGGGTGCCTGTCCATTGCACAAACCGGCAGCGCCGTGAGCTGGAGGCCCAAAATATCTTTGCCCAGGTAGTGCCCTACCACACCGCGTCATGGATGCATCCCCAGGGCTGGATCGAGCTTCACGAAACACTATAAAATGTTGCGGGAAAGGCTGGGAGCGATCCCGGCCTTTTGCTTGCTCGAAATTGGGGGAGGGGTACCCTCAAAATTTGCGGGACTGTAAACAAAGAATAGGACTTCCAAAAAACGGTTTTGAGAAACACTTGCAAGAATATATCTGTGAACGAGCTGCAAAATTTGATTTCTCTATGGACATAGACTGGAACATAGGTGTAGAATTTTGAAAAATCACTTGGGAGGGTAACACCACGGAATTCGAAAACACTTACACCAATAGCAGCCCATTGGGCCGCTATTTTCTTCTTCCTAATGAGATCTTCACCTTGGGGCTTAGCCCCGGAGAACTATCCCTATACGCCTACTTGATTTTCTGTGAGGACAGGAAAACTCACCAGTGCTGGCCCAGCATCGGACGCATAAGTCAGCACACCGGCATGAGCGCCAACACCATTTCAAAGTACATTTACCAGCTGGAGGAGAAACGGCTCATCGATGTGGAGCCCACCAAGGTGCGTACAAAGGAAGGAATGGTGCGGAATGGTACCCTACAGTTCACCATTCGTCCCATCCAGGAGGCGGTGAATTACAAGCTGGAGAAGGACCTATCAGTCCTGCCAAACCCTAAGCGCACCAGGAAAAGGAAATGAGTGCCAAACTCGCCCCTGTGCGGCCCTGTGTGCGATTTTGAGAACCGGGTAGGGAAACGGACACCACTGAAGCCCCGAACAGGCCCTGTTGGGCCAGTGTGGCCCCGTTGTGAACGAGCAGGGCAAACCCGACCAACCCAGGAAAGACGATACCCCGCCCCTCCTCCTTTAGGGGGAGGGGTAAGCTCGTTCTGGGGAGAAAAACAAACTTGGCCCTGTGCGGCGATTTTTGGCCGGTCAGGGGACGGGGTAGGGGAACGACACCAGGGAAGTTCCTCACACGCCCTGTTGGAGGCGTGTAAGGCCTCTGTGAAGGCTTGGCAGCAGCGGTAAAGAGCCACCGAAGGAAAGTTCTGAAAGGATGAAAAGCTGAAAAATAAAGTCCTAGTAATCAAAGAGCATCGTCACAAAAATGTAAGAATAAAAAGCTGGACATATAGGCGGTGGTAGCGGTAGTGTAAAAAGCAGAAAAAACCTGCCTTTAGGCAGGGCAAGCATAGCGTCCGGCTATACGCCGCCCGCACTCGCCGGGCGCTGCCCGGCACCCCCCGGCCCCCTGCAGGGGGAGTTTTGAAGGGCAAGGTCAAGGGCGCTATGCAGAAAAATGTGAACAGAAAAAAGGAAAAGAGAGTCGCATGAAAAAGAAAACTGCCATCCTTACCGCCAGGCTGACCCCAGCCGAAAAAGCCGCCATTGAACGGAGCGCAAGACAGGCCAACATGACAGTGACGGACTACATCGTGAAGTCCGCCCTGGGAAAAAATGTACGACAGACCGATGAGCTGGAACCGATTTTATCCGAGCTGAAAGCCCAGGGCCGCAACTTGAATCAGCTGACAAAGCTGGCGAACATGGGGCGCATCACACTGGTGGACGCTGAGAATTTCACCGAGGCTTACACGAATCTCTACGGACTCATCGAGGAAATTTACTGGGAGGGGGAGTGATCGTGGCCACCTTTATCGCCATCAAAAACACCAAGCAGACCCGTGGAGCGATGGCGGGAGCCATGGGTTATGTGGCCCAGGATGAGAAAACCCAGTGGCGTGGCATCTCTTTGGTGGCGGGCTGTAACTGTGTGCCCCAGTCGTCCTATATCGAATTTTTAACAACCAAGAAACGTTTTCACAAGATAGAGGGCCGGCAATTTTACCACCTCGTCCAATCCTTTGCGGAGGGGGACAGGCTCTCCCCGCAGATGGCAAACGCCATCGGAGTGGAATTGGCGGAGCAGGAATTCCCTGACTTCGAAGTTTTAGTGGCAACGCATATCGACACCGGCCACCTGCATAACCACCTGATAGTCAATTCCGTGAGCTGCGTAGACGGCAGGAAGCTCCACCAAAACACGGCGGACTTGCAGCATCACCGGGACATGAACGACCAAATCTGTTTGGCCCACGGCCTGAGTGTCCTCCCAAAATCGAGAAAGCATAGTCGGAAGAAACGCATGGAGCCGGGTGAATATGGACATATGGAGGGTGATAATACCCCCATTGGGTACTGTCAGATCGCACTGGAAAATGGCAAAAAAATGCTGGAGGTCTCACCCAGCCTCAGCTTGTGCTCCTCGGGGCCCTATCCTAACAAGGAGTGGGTTGAGCTTTCCGCTAAGCCTCTTGGGGGAATTTCTCAGATGATTTCCCAGCACTACTACGGCTACGCCCCACATTACACGGATATTTCCACTGTAGAGGAGGAGTATAATCGGTGCTTGGCCTCCGCCTCCCGAATGCGGGACCTGATCCACCAGTCTCGCCAGTGGCTGGAGCCTTCCATGCGCATCTCCATGGACGAGTGGAACGTGTGGTATGCCTGGTACCGGCCTTCCAGTGTTACCGACGGTATTTACGCTGCGCTGGTTCTGCACATGTTGATGGAAGAGGCAGAGAAAAGCGGGATCGCCATTGCATGCCACTTCCAGGCGGTCAATGAGGGAATGTTGTGCGTGAAACCGGATCATGTGAGCCTGACGGCACAGGGACAGGTGTTCTCCTGGATGAACCGTTGGCATATGGGTAACCGGCTGTGCTCTGCGTCTCAAGAGGCTGTTGTCAGCGTGGATAGAGAGGGGCGGATGGCCGTTACGGTGGTAAACGCCGCGTTTCGCCGCGAAAAACCGGTGGACTTCTCCTCCTTTGGGCCTTGCAGCGAGGCGGTGCTCTTCTCCAGTGACAACGTGTTGCCACCCTCCTCGTTCACCCAGGCAGATATTTTGGGAGAGGTTGCGGCTGGCACTTTCCAGATGCCGCCCCACAGTGTGCTGTTTTTGCGGTTCCCCAGCGGGAACTAAGCAAGAAAAGTTGGAAATGCAGAATGATGTTTTGCTTTTTTGCCAATAAAATTGATCAATAACTTAATTTTGTAGGAATAAAAGAAAAGTCTGTTTGTTTCCAGCAATATCCGAACGTGGTATCTTATAATCACTTCCATTAAGGAAGGCCCATTATTTTAGGGAGGAGTGAAAAAATGGCTGTACGTTACAATCCCAATCCTGCAAGAATTACAGAGCCTTTATATCAAGTTGAGGAGCTGGAAAAATCTCCTCTTTATACCGTGCTCTGCGGCGGAAAGGAACTGACGGTTTACCACACGGATAGTTTTGATTATGTGATCCCGGTTGTGGACGACGATTCCCCGCTGAATTTTCAGGTAAATGTGTCAAAGGATTTTCAAAAGGTGGTTTTCCGTCCTGCCAAGACCAATGTCCAGGCTGAGATTTCTGGCCGGGAGCTACGCTTCGAGCTGAAAAAGCCCGGGAAAGTCACCCTGGAGCTGGACGATGATTTGAAGACCCCTCTGTTCATCCTGTGCACAAAGCGTGTCCCTAAGCCCGAAAAGGTGGATCATCTCTTTGAGAGCGGGAAAGTGTACAATGTCGGTACCTTGGAAGTTAAGGCGGGAGAGACCGTCTATCTGGAAGAGGGGAGCGTTGTCTGCGGCTGCGTGAGCGCTCTCTTCGCTCATGGCATGAAGATTCTGGGCAACGGTATTCTGAATGGCTGTGTGTGGCATCCGAAGGAGGAAAATGGCGGAGGCAGGCCCATGATCCGCTTGGTGTTTTGCAACGATGTGAAGATCCAGGGCATCACCATGGTGGATGGCGGTTCGTGGCATATGGTTCCCGGTGCCTGCCGGAACGTGGAGATTGATGATGTGAACATCATGTCCCGGGTCTGCACCGGCGACGGCATTGACATTGTAGGCTGCGAAGATCTGACCCTGCGGGATTCTTTCATCCGCGCCTCGGACGACTGTGTGTGTATCAAGGCGGCAAGCTATCCCGATCCCGCCGCCAACCGGAACGTGAAGAACATTCTGGTGGAGCACTGCGTTTTGTGGAACGCCGAGCCTGGCAACGCTGTGGAGATTGGCTATGAAGTGCGCTGCGATGAGATCAGCGACATCACTTTCCGGGATCTGGATATTGTCCACTGCCAGTATGAGGGTAACCAGTCAGGCGGCGTGCTGACCATCCACAATGCGGACCGTGCCTACATCCACAATATCGTGTACGAGGATATCCGCGTGGAAGATGCCCAGGAAAAATTTATCGACATTAAGGTGCTGGATTCCAAATATTCTCTGGACCGCAGCCGCGGCCGTGTGGAAGATATCTTTTTCCGCAACATTGAGATTTTGAACGGGAATTTCCCCGTTTCTATCGTTCGAGGTTTCGAGATGCACACGGAGATGAGCCGGCCCCAAAATATCCATTTTGACAATGTAGTGGTTTTAGGCGAACAAATCAATTCCCCCAGTGACCTGCATATGGTGGTGGAATTGTCCAACGACATTTGGTTCAATGGTAAGGTTCATGTGAAACGGAATCCCTTCTGATGGACATGTAGGGATCTCGGTAGATAGGGGAGAAAGACAAAACATCAGGAGGGAGACCTCTTGATGTTTTGTCATACTTTTACACGGGTTGGTTTGCGGACGACAGGAAAGGATGAACGCTTATGTATACGGTTGTAATCATTGACGACGAGCCATGGGCGCTGCAGGGCCTGGCAGAGATCATTGACTGGAGCAGGGATGGCTTTTCCATTATAGGCCAGTTTACGGATCCGGATGAGGCCTTTGAATTCCTGTGCGAAAAAGAACCTGATGTGGTGTTTACGGATATCCGGATGCCCGGTCTTTCCGGACTGGATCTCATAGAGATGTCTCACAGGGAGGGACTAAATTGCGAGTTTGTGCTCATAAGCTCGTATGAGGATTTTGAGGCGGCACAAAAAGGGATTCGCCTGCATGTGTGGGAATATATTTTAAAGCCATACAACGCGGAAGATATCCATAATGCCACGAAAATGCTCCTGCGTCATTTGGGAGAGAGGAATGATCTTGTCAGGGTGGAATGGAACGATCCTCCCGAAGAGATCTTGCGCAAAGCAGAGCCATTTCAAAATCAGATGGAGAACTATCAAACAGAGGCCTTATACCTTTGCTCCCGCCCATGCGAAGAACCCGAGATCCTGAAGGAAGGAAAGTGGATTCCTCTTTTGGTCAAAGGCGCGGGGGGAGCGTATTTGAGAATATCGGCAGAATCTCACAAGACTCGGCTTAGTCTGCCCCAGGAGGATAATCGAAAGTGGGGAGTCAGCCGGGAGCACAAAAGCGGGATAACGGATCTGCCTCAAATGCTTCAAGAAGCCTGGTACTCATTGTGGGGGGAATTCTCCTACTCTAGCAGAGAAAATGTGGGGGAGATCCAGTTCTATCTCTGCGAAAATATGAGAGAGGAACTTTCCCTTGGGGCAGTGGCAGAGAAATTCCATTTTTCCGAGCCATATTTTTGCGCTCTCTTTAAAAAGGGGACTGGTATGTCTGTTATTCATTTTGTCCAACATGTACGCATCCATTATGGAGCTTATCTAATTCGGAGCAGTGGAAAAAAGCTTCAGGAAATTGCGGAAGAAGTGGGGTTTGGAAATTACAGCTATTTTGGGAAGCTGTTTAAGCGATACGTTGGACAAACCCCCGAAGCTTACCGGGGAAGCTCAGAGGGGAATTTAGGAATATAAAGAGTGACGGCGGTGTAATGGTTTTCCTGGGAACGCAGAGAGAATCGGAAACCATCCCCATAGAACAAACGCAGGCGGTTCAGCACATTTTCAAGACCAATGTGGTCGTTATGAAGAACTTCTTCCTCCCGGAAACAGCGCTGTTCTAGTTTATTCAGCTTTTCCGAAGGAATCCCTGTTCCGTTATCCACAACCGTAAGGCAGAGCATGCCGTTTTCCTCGTTTACCTGGCCTTGTATGAGAAGAATACAGGGCTTTCTTTTCCTGCAAAATCCATGCGTGATGGAGTTCTCCACCAGGGGTTGCAAAACCATGGAAAGAAGCGGATGGCGCAGCGCTTCGGAAGAGACCTCCACTCGTAGTTCATAGCGTTGTGGGGTACGCATGTCCATCACGTTGAAATAGTACTGCACGTGGTTCAGTTCTTCCTGTAAGGATACCACAAGACTACTCCGAAGGCTGTACCGGAAAAGACTGGCCAAGGAGGTGAGCATATTCTCCAGGATGGGAACTTGATAATGATGAGCCATGCTCCGCATACTCTCCAAGGTATTGAAAAGGAAATGAGGACTAATCTGATTTTTGTATGCGTTTAGCTGCGCTTGCTTTTGAGCCAGCGTGGTTTGATACAGAGTGTGGGACATTTCCTGCTGCCGACGATTGGAAGTTTCTAACACGTCCAACGTTCGGTTGACGCTCTCTGCCACATACCTTAAATCGCTGAGCTTGGGAAGAGTCAGTGATTTCTGTACCCCTTTTTGGATATCCCGCATGTCAGTGACCATCTGTTTTACTGGCACGGAAATGTGATGAAGAATAAACCATGTGGAAAAAATGAGACAGGCACAGGTGACCAAGAGAACAGCCGTGCCGATATTTCGCGCCATGACGCTGTTTTGCAAAAGATCGGCCGTGGGGACTAGATCCACGATAGACATGTCTAGATTTTCGAGCATCACTGTGTGACAGGTAAAATCAACGCCACCTAGCCGAAAATGGCCTTGAATTCCTTCCTGTAAAGCTGCCAATTCTGCTTGAGATACTTTTCTGCTGGTGTACACTACATCATCGCGGTAAAGGATGGCCTTGACTTCCCCCTCATAGTTACCTGAAGATGACAGGCCAGCTAAGACATTGATATCGATTAGCGCCATTCCAAACACGTACTCATTGGAAACATAACCCGGAAACAGTGTGTTATGTACCTGAAAACAATAAACCAGTTGAGGAAGTTGATTGGAATCATCTTCGGGAGGGATGGTGAGGAAAAAGGAATTATGGGTCATATTCTGATTATCCTGGATGATTTTTTCCGCGAACTGCTGATAGCGGTATTTTCCGGTGGTACCAGAATAAAAGGTGTGACCGTAGGGACTGGTGATGATGACTTCAGTGATCAGGGGGGAGGCCATTTTCAAGTAGTCCAAAAGCTGGTTGCAGCCGGAGATGTTGCTGAGATACACGAGAGGATCTTTACTGAAAAGAATCTCCTGCATGTTGGAAAAATAGGAAAGCTGTATGGCACTTTGCTCAACGCTGTGGAATTGGGCATCAAGCTGCGTTTCGATACTTTCGGAAAAAGTTTGAAAAGAGCTTTCGAACTGATCTTGGGAAGAGGTATATATGAACAGATAGTATAGCACGGAAATAATGAGTAGGAAGAGAAGCATAATGGCGAGACTGATCTGTAAAAGACGTTTGATGGAAAGGGAACATTTTTCAGCCATGGGAAGTCTCCTTTGCGTGAAAGAAAAGAATTCTTTTAAGTATATCTTTCCCTCATGGGAAAGTAAAGAAACAGAATTATGGTTTCGTGGTAGGGCAGAAGGAAAAAGCTGTAAAGAGGGAGTGAGTTGTCAAAAGCTATAGATTTGGGCGGCGAATGGGAGAAATTTTAGGAAAAGATTAATTTTGTAAGAGAAGTGCAAAAAGCTGTTTCTGTGCAAATAACAGATCCTTCGATACAATAAAAGCATAGATTTTGGAGATTTCCATAAGGAAATTTCGACAATTATCCTAAAACGAGAGGGTGGAGAAATGTGAGAAAAAAGGAAGGAACACTAAAGCAAAGGTCTCTCTTGCAAGAGATCTGGAAGAACAAAGCAATCTATCTGATCATGCTGCCAGGTATTGTATGGTTTATAATTTTTGCCTACGGGCCTATGTCGGGTTTACAGCTGGCGTTCAAATCATACAGCATGAAGGCGGGGATCTGGGGGAGCCCTTGGTGCGGGTTGGAGAATTTCCAATATGTGTTCCGGGATCCCTCCTTTTTAAAGTCCGTGGGAACGACTTTGTGGATCAACGCCGGACGATTGATCTTTCAGTTCCCCATCCCCATCATTCTGGCACTGCTGATGAACGAGCTGAAAATGAAGCGGTACAAAAAAGTTGTGCAGACCGTTCTGACGTTTCCCCAGTTCCTTTCGTGGGTCATTGTGGCAAGCATTGTGATCAACATCCTTTCTTACGACGGCCTGGTAAACAGCATCATCGCCGCAATGGGCGGTGAGACCGTGAACTTTACAGGGAACGCCAAATTATTCCAGCCGTTGCTGTACATTACCGAAAATTGGAAGTCAACCGGTTGGAGCGCCATCATATATATGGCAGCTATTTCGGGAATTGATATGGATCAATATGAAGCGGCGGATTTGGACGGAGCTTCCCGGTTACAAAAGATCTTCCGTATTACCCTTCCAAATATTCTGCCTACTATTTCAGTGATGTTCGTATTGCAGATGGGCAACATGATGTCCGGAGGGTTCGACCAGATCTTCAACCTTTCCAACCCTGCAGTGAAAGATGTGTCGGAAATCTTGGATATTTACATTTACAACATTTCATTCGGTTCCACTCCTGATTTCAGTTTCTCCACAGCCGTCAGCTTTTTCCGTTCTGTGGTAAACTGTGTGTTCCTGGTGGCTGCTGACCGCGGTGCCAAAGCGTTGGGTGGAAGCGGTTTGTTTGGTTAAAGGAAGGCGGCAAAAAATGACAAAAATACATAAGAGAAAACGTTTCGACATGATAGATGTAGTGGTGGTTATCCTGTTGACGCTGTGGGTGCTTGTGATCATCATTCCGTTCATCAATGCCATTGCAATTTCATTTGCTACGCAAAAGGAATATGTGGATAACCCGCTGATGCTGTTCCCATCCGAGCCAACGCTTAAGAGCTATGAGCTGCTTTTCAACGATTACCGAATTTGGACGGGATTCCGCACTTCATTCCTGCTGGTGCTGGTGGGTGTTCCGCTGAATATGCTTTTGACCACGGTGCTGGCATATGGCACCAGCCGGGGAGATTATCCAGGAAAAAAGATCATCATCGGAGGCATCCTCTTTACCATGCTTTTCAACGGAGGCATCATCCCTCTGTATTTGCAGATGAAAGAGCTGGGCCTAACGAACACCATCTGGTCGGTGGTCCTGGCCGGAACGGTGAATGTGTTCTATTTCGTGATCATGCGCAACTATTTCCAGTCGCTGCCGGAGTCCTTGATCGAGTCGGCCCGGCTGGATGGAGCGGGGGAGTGGAGGATCCTGTTCCACATTATCCTTCCCTTGTCTAAGCCGATTATTGCCACTTTGACGCTATTCTATTTGGTGGACCGTTGGAACGAATGGTACAACGCTCTGATTTTTATCCGTGATACGGAAATGCAGCCATTGCAGCTGGTCCTTCGTTCCATCGTGATGGAGTCCAGCATCGTCAACAACGTGACCAGCGCCGCAGCCATGGAGCAGATGCAGAATTTTGACATGGGCGTTAAAATGGCGGCGGTCATTGTAACGATCCTGCCTGTCATGTGTGTGTATCCCTTCCTGCAAAAACATTTCGCGCAAGGCGTGATGGTAGGAGCGGTGAAGGCTTAAAGAGTATTTTTATTGTAATCAACAAAAAAGGGGGGGATATCAGCTTTATCAATGACTGACCGGCACAAGGACAGGAAAACAAAAACGAAAGGATGAAAAAAGTGAAAAAGAGTAAAAAGCTGATGTCGGCTCTGTTAGCGGCTATCATGGTACTGACCACAGCGGCCTGCGGCGGAGACGCCAACCAGAGAAATTCTTCCACGCAGAGCGCGGCGGAAGATTCCAGCACAGCGGAAGTGTCTGATACCGGAGCTGAAGAGAGCGGGTATGACACTCATGTAGAGCTTTCCTGGTATAAAGAGGGCATTACAGGCCATGAAATTAACTACGACGGAGACGCGTATGGTCAATTCTGGCAGGACAAATTCAACGTGACTTTCGACTTGACTGCCGCTACTATGGACGATTCCGACTGGAATGAGCGGCTGCGCATTTGGATCAACTCCGGAGATATGCCCGACGTGGCCCACTGGGGCTTCAATTACGGTGAGCTGGCCGACTACGCCGCCCAAGACGCGGTCTATCGTTTCCCGGACGACTGGAAAGAACGCTGGCCCAATGTGGCGAAAAGCCAGGAATACGTTCCCGGCGCAGCTGTGGCGGAAGAGAATCTGGGAGGCACTTACGTGCTGTTCCGTACCATCTTCGCCAATCACCGGCCTTCTGAACGGTTAAGCTACCACGCTCTTTTGTACATGCGCAAGGACTGGATGGAAGCCTGCGGCGTGGAGATCAAAGACACATACAGCCCCTCTGAGCTGGAAGAGATCGCCACAAAGTTTAAGGAGATGGATCCGGGCAACGTGGGGAGCCAGTTGGTGCCTATCAGCATTCGCACATATGATGTACCTAAAATCTACCCTGGCACGGTTTTCCCGGAATCCATCAACGTGGGCGACGGCTACTACAAGGATGAAAACGGTCAATTCCAGTGGGCTCCGGCGGATGAGCGCACCTTGGAAGGCCTGAAGAAATACCAGAACCTCTATACCAGCGGCTTGCTAGATCCCGAATTCTACACCCTGACCCGGTATGAAGGTACGGAAAAGTTCTATATCGGAGGCACGGCGGGTATCGTTTTGGACGACGGCATGGGTTACATGATCCAAAGCCGGATGGAAGACGGACTGCAGAAGAACCTGGGGCTGGATCCTGATGAAGCCCTACACATCGCTCAGCTGGTAGGCGAGGACGGAAAGTACTACTATCGTGAGGACATGAACTTCTACGGTGCCATCATCTTCTCCCCGAATATCACCGACGAGGAGTTTCAGAGCGCCATGGATATCCTGGATTTCTGCTGCACGGAGGAAGGCCAGGAGATCATCAACATGGTCTTTGAAGGGGAGGATTGGGAAATGGATGAAGATGGCGAATATGTCAGTCTCCTTCCCAACGAGATCACCGGCAATGCCAGCTCTATTTTGGGAAGCAAATATCCTTCTGCTGATGTGTTCTTCGGCGGTATCATCCTGGGCGACGACTTCCAGTTTGTGACTCCCAACTACACCAAGGAGACCCGCGATACCATTTCTCATTTCTATGAGTTGCGGGATGAGATCAGCGACGAAACAAGCCTGCTCCCCAGGGAGTACGATTACGAGTTTTACAGTTCCCGCGCTAAGACTCAGGCCAACATGGATCTGTCTGAAGAGTACGCTCAGCTGATCTTGAAAGACGGTGATCTGGAGACCAACTGGCGTAACTGGGTGGATGAGAAAATGCAGCTGGTCCAGCCTCTGCTGGATGAATTGAACCAGCAATAAAAGTCCCCTTTTTTTGGGGAAAACATGGGAAAAATAAATATGTAAGAAAGACGGAAGCCTGCCCTGTCTGTGTGGGCAGGCTTCCATATTTTTTGGATGTCAAGCGAAGGGTGGGGAAGGGATTATGAAATATGAACTGTATACAGGAAGGTATACGGGAGGACCCGATGGGGACGGAGTGTGTTCCTGGGCTTTTGACGGGGAGGTCCTTCGGAAGGGAAGACAGTATGGGGAGTTAAGAAATCCTTCTTATGTCCTGCCTCAGGGAGATCGTTTGTACGTGGTGGAAGAGCTCCCGGATAAAGCAACTGTGGCCTGTTTTTCCTTGGACGAGAAAGCCGGATCGAGCGCTTCGTGGCACAAGGAAGTTCCGGGAGCCGGTCTGTGCCACGGAGCGATCGCTGGGAACAGCCTGTATGTTTCCGGGTATGCCGCAGGGACGCTTACAGGATTGGACGCCGCTTCGGGAGAGGTCACATTTTATAAAGAGTTTTCGGGCCATGGCCCCAATGCTCTGCGGCAGGAAAAAGCTCACATCCATTCCGCTCAGCCTTCGCCGGACGGTTCCCGGCTTTTGGCGGCGGATCTTGGCACTGACCGGCTCTACCAGTTCGTGATAAACAGCGAAACGGGTTTGGAGCCCGACCGGAAGCAGCCATGGTTCCAGGTAGGACCGGGACAGGGACCTCGGCATTTCGCGTTTCATCCAAACGGAAAATGGCTGTATCTGGTGACGGAATTGGAACGTTCCCTTTTGGTGTTCCGATATCAGGACAACCGGTTGGGTCAGGTGGGAGAGTATTCACTGCGGGAGAAAGGCGACCCGGAAAGCTCCCTGGCGGCGGATGTCCATGTTTCCCCGGACGGAGGATTCCTGTATGTTTCTGTCCGTGGTCCGGGGTGCGTGTGCGGATTCCAGATCCAAGGAGAAGGCGGGGAACTGAGCTCTATGGGGAGATTCCCCACGGGAGGCTGGTGCCCCCGAAGCTTCCACATCAGTCCTGATGGACGCTACGTGGCGGTGGCCAATCAGGAGCCGGGAACGCTTGAGGTGTTCCCCAGGGAAGAGAAGAACGGACGGCTGGGGAGGCCGCTGTGCAGTGTGGAAATTCCCCACGTGTCCTGCGTGAAATGGAGGGAGAGATCCTTTCAGTAATGCAATAGATAGGAGGAGTACTATATGAAAAGAAAAAAAGCAGTGGTGACAGGAGCCAGCCGGGGCATCGGAAAAGGGATCGCACGGTGTTTGGCCAGAGAGGGTTATGACTTGGCCATCTCCTATGCCACCAAGCAAGAAGAAGCCCAAAAGCTGGTCATAGAACTTCAGGAGCAGTACGGTGGGAAATGTTTTTATTTCCAGGCTTCCTTGGAGCAGGAAGGTGCCGGGGCGGAACTGTTGGAGAAAAGCGTTGAGGCATTGGGCGGGTTGGATCTGCTGGTGAATAATGCTGGGGTGACCAGGTTTGAGAATATTCTGGATTTGACACCGGAAGTTTTCGATCTGTTGTTCCACCTGGATTTCAAGAATTACATTTTGATGATGCAGGCCGCGGCACGGTATATGGTGAAAAACAAGGTGCGGGGCAGCCTGATCAACATCACCTCGTCCCGGGGTGAACGGGCCTACGCGGGGGATTTTCTTTATGGAGGATTGAAAGCCGGGCTCAATCGGGCGATACAGTCCATCGCCCTGGATTTGGCGCCTTACGGGATCAGGGTCAACAATGTGGCCCCCGGGGCCATCCGGGTCCGGGACAAACAGGAACTGGCGGCTCAGGGGAGGACGGATTTTTGGGACGACCTGGGTAAGAAGATCCCTCTGGAACGCTGCGGTGTTCCTGAGGATATTGGAGAGGCAGTGGCCTTTTTGGCTTCGGAGAAGGCCTCCTATATCACCGGCGCCACCTTGAGGATCGACGGAGGACTGATCCTTCCCGGAATGCCGGAACACGTCGTGCCAGGGGAAGATCCCAATGGATGGAGCAAAGCCCGTTCTCTGTTCGCGGAAGAAATGCTTGAAAAAACAGTTTGAGAGAGGAGTTCATCTGGTATGGTCACTATTCGAAACATTAAAACGATCTTGACGGCCCCCCGGGGCATCGACTTGGTGGTAGTCAAAGTGGAGACAAGTGAGCCGGGTCTTTACGGATTGGGCTGCTCCACGTTTACCCAACGATGGGCGGCTGTGGCCACGGCGGTGGAAGAGTACATGAAACCCCTGCTGGTGGGTCGCCGTGTGAACGATATCGAGGATATCTGGCAGACAGCTATGGGCAGTTCCTATTGGCGCAACGGTCCCGTTCTCAACAACGCCATCTCCGGTGTGGATGAAGCGCTGTGGGATATCAAAGGCAAAATGGCGGGCATGCCGGTTTACGATCTGCTGGGAGGAAAGTGCCGGGAAGCGGCGGCGGTCTACCGTCATACCGACGGAGCCACTCCCGAAGAGGTGGAAGAAAATGTCCGCCGGTATATGGAAGAGGGGTATCGCTATCTGAGATGCCAGATGGGAACCTACGGCGGACAGATGGGAAAAGGAAAACAGCGGATCATTTCCCCGGAAAATAGTAAACCTGGCGCCTACTACGATCCAGCTCAGTACTGCGCGGGGGTAGTGAAGCTGTTTAGCCATCTGCGCGACAAACTGGGGTACGAGGTGGAGCTGCTTCATGATATCCACGAGCGTTTGACGCCCGTTCAGGCGCTGGGCCTGGCCAAGCAGTTGGAACCGTACCGGCTGTTCTTCCTGGAGGATGCCCTGCCACCGGAGCAGGTGGAGTGGTTCAGCCATTTCCGCAGTCAGACGGCTGTACCTCTTGCCATGGGTGAGCTGTTCAACAATCCCCTGGAATGGAAAGAGCTGATCTCCAAGCGGCTGATCGATTATATCAGGGTCCACGTCAGCCAGATTGGCGGCCTGACTCCAGCCCGAAAGCTGGCTTCCTTGTGCGAGGCCTTCGGCGTGCGCACCGCCTGGCACGGACCTGGGGATCTTTCCCCGGTGGGAGCCGCGGCCCAGCTGCATTTGGATCTTGCCATTCCCAATTTTGGTGTCCAGGAGTTTTCCGGGTTCTCTCCCGAGGAGGAAGAGGTGTTCCCCGGTTGTCCTCAAGTGCGGGGAGGCTATCTATACGCCAACGATAAGCCCGGATTCGGCATAGACATTGATGAGGAAAAGGCGGCCAAGTATCCCTGCCGCTATCGGGAGCCGGGATGGTTGCTGGCTCGCACCACCGACGGCACCGCGGTAAGGCCCTAACGGAAAAGCGTTAGTTTGGGAAGGAGAGATGAGTTTGAAAACCATAGATATTCCATCTGAAAACGGAATGTTGACCTGTTTCTGGGAAGAAGGTGCAGGTCCTGGGAAAAAGCCGCTGATCGTCATCTTGGCCGGCGAGGAAGAAGAGGCCCGAGAGTGCCTTGATCTGGTGTTTTCCCAAGGGAATAGGGCAAGCGCCGCAGCTTTGGTGGTCCATCCCCAGACCCAGGAGCGGGATGTGGGGGATTGGCTTTACTCCCTGCGGCAGAGAGAAGATGTGGACGAAAAGAGGGTTACTATGATGGGAGCGCTTTCCGCGGCGGACTGGGTCTGGCGTCTGGGAAGCCACTTTCCCCAGTGGTTTGCGGGGATCTGCGCCGTGGGGGGCCATGGGGATCCCTATGAAGTCAGAGCCATGAAGGATATTCCCGTTCGTGCGTATCCGGTGAAAGACGAACCGCTGATCCTGCAGGAAGGAAAGGTAGCGGTGGACGTGGAGCGGCTTGTCATGGGCCTGCTGACCGCGGGTTCTGAACATGTGCAAATGCGGGACCTGTATGAGGGAGACCCTTTGGATAAAGCGGTTCGGGAAGACGGGGCAGTCTCGTGGCTATTGGAGCAGGACCGGAGGCGTCAATTCCAGGTGATGTGGCTGAAACCTGGGGCCTGGCGCATTGACGACTGGTTCTCCTCCTCCTGCTATTTGATCGAGGGTCGGGATAAGGCGTTGCTTGTGGATACGGGCCTGGGAGAAGGAGATCTGGCTGGTCTGGTGGCGTCTCTCACCAACCTGCCTGTGGAAGTGGCCATCACCCACCCCCACGGCGACCATATGCACTGGGTGGATAGCTTTGAGCGGGTGTACCTGCACAAAGAGGATATCGCCCTGATGCGGGAAACACCGGGAGCGTTTCCTGCCGCATTCCGATGCCCAGAAACTTCCCATACCGAGTTTGTCCCAATCGAGGAGGGGTCAAAGCTGGACTTGGGCGGCGTAGAGGTGGAAGTGTGGGAATTGCCGGGCCATACTCCTCATTCGGTAGTGTTTGTGGATCGTAGCCATAAATGCATTTTCACTGGGGACGCCATTGGGTCCGGTTACATTGTGCTGTTAATCTGCCCTGAGGAGCAGGCGATGGAGTTAGTAGCACAGTACCGGGAAAGCCTGATGAAAATTGTGCCCCGCATGACAGAACTGAGAGATTATGCATGGCTGGGTGGCCATGGAATTCAAGAGAATGGCTGCGATGAGCGCCGCCAACAAGAGTATTTAGCAGGGAAGTCCCAGTACTTTAACCCGATTCGCCAGCAGGTGGTACTGGATATGGTCCGGCTGTGCGACGATCTTCTCTCCGGGAAGATCCCATGGGAATCTGTGATGGATTCACCGGCCCATTATTGCAGCGCTGGTTCCGCTGGGATTTTCTTCCGTCTCCTTTAACATTAAGCAGCAGGTAAAAAGTAAGCTCCCCTATTTTGAAGATGGGGGGAGCTTGTGAGGAATTGTCTGTTAAAATCATTCAAACTTTTGGGGTTCCTTTAACAGCAGAATAAAGCTGAATTTCTCTCAACGGGGACACAATCCGGGATAAATCCTGTAGCTTATCGAGCGTTTAAAATGGGCTGAAAGCGGTTGGGGTTCATATCGGTTTGTGATGCCAGTTCGCTTTGTGTTGGGCAAATGGAAGGTACCTTAATTTCAACTGACTGAAAATTTCTGCAAAGGCCGGGAGCAATCCCGGTCTTTTGCTTACCCCAAAATAGGGGAGGGTCACCTCAAAATTTGCGGGACATTAAGCAAAGAAAAGGGATTCGCAAATTGGTTTTGAAAAGTGCTTGCAGGAATATACCTGTGAACGAAGTGTAATATCCGAAAACGCTACGGACATCGCCGAAAACATAGGTGTAGAATCTTGAAAAGAAATTTTTGAGGTAACACCACGGAAATTGGAAACACTTACACCAACCGTAGTCCGTTGAGAAGATTTTTCTTCTGCCCAATGAGATCTTCACCCTGGACCTTTCCCCCGGCGAGCTGTCGGCCTACGCCTACCTGTTTTTCTGCTAGGACAGGGAAACTCATCAATGCTGGCCCAGTATCGGACGAATCTGCCAGCATACCGGCATGAGTGCCAACACGGTTGCCAAGTACATTCGGCAGCTGGAAGAGAAGCGACTGATCGACACGGAACCCACAAAAGTAAAAACCAAGGCAGGCTTGGTGCGCAACGGAAACTTGCTCTATACGATCCGCCCCATCCAAGAGGCAGTGAATTACAAGCTGGAAAAGGAATTGGCAGCGCTGCCAAACCCAAAGCGTCCCAGTAAAAGACGGTGAAAACCAAACTTTGCCCCGTGTGGCCCTGTGTGCGATTTTTGGGGACGAGGTGGGGAATGGACACCAGTGAAACCCCAGGCAGGCCCTGTTGAAGCCGTGTGAGCCAACTGTGGACGAGCAGGGCAAACCCAAGAAGGACGATATCTGGCCCCTCCCCTATAGGGGGAGGGGAAGCTCGTTTTTTGAGTAAAAACGAAACTCGCACCTGTGTGGCCCTGTGTGCGATTTTGAGGACGGAGTGGGGAAACGACACCGGCGAAGTCCCTAACAGGGCCTGTTGAGCCAGCGTGGGGCAGCTGTGGACGAATCCAGGGGCAGCAGCAATCCCAAGTGAGAAAAAACAGCTTTGTCTCCACTCGGAGGAAGATGGCGACAAAGTCCAGGGCAAGGCGGAGAAGAAAAAAGCTGGCCTGTAGGCCAGCGCAAAATCTCTCCTCTGACCGTAACATATCCCTCGAAAATCGAGCAGTGGAGAGAGGTGTGAAAGAACAGCAGGTTAAAGGCTGTGGGTCGGTAAACCGCCCCACACCCAGCTCACAGCGCCCGGCAGAGCCGGTCGCTACGGGCTTTTCGCGAGGGGTCAAAATCTCAAAAATTAGGGGTCGGTTTTGGAGCCTTGGCGTCAAGCTGTGGGTCGTGGACGCCGGATTTTCCCAGTGTAGAGCCATTCCCTACGGTGTCACCATAGGGGTTGCAGCGATTTCCTGCTGTGAGCAGGGCAAGCAGAGCGCTCGGCTGTCCGCTGAGCACAATTGGCGGGGCTAAGCCCCGAACCCCCTTTTTGAAATCTCTTCTTTTCCTCTGTATCAAGAGGGCTGCCCCACCTCAAAAACTGCGCCGCATAAACAAAGAAAAGAGATTTTGAAAACTCCCCGCCCCAGGCAGGTGTAAATCCACCAAAAGGCGGGGCAATTTTTCTCCGCCCGGTTTGAAAACTAGGGGTGGACATAGGCAGGCGTTATACGGTAGTGTTGGT